>DATCDQ010000021.1:0-117763 GCA_036510655.1 Microbacteriaceae bacterium
AAGCCCGAGCCGACAAGAACCACTGGGAATAAACACAATCGGTCGTGCTGGCGGCTGGCCACAACTCGCCGCCAGTACCACCTACCCAGAAAAGGAGTACCACCTCGGTGGACTAGAGGTACCTACTAAGGCTACTCGCCAGCCGAACGCCGCCGAACCGGAAGGCAGATGTAGAACCAGTTTGGTACCGATTGGTGTGCATAGCTTGTGCCCGGCCGGAACGCCTGGTACGTTAAGTGCCCACGTCGGTGTACCTAATCGGGCGGCTGCGTTGACGCAACCTGACGCAGCGGGTGAGAGGCGATGAGCAGCATGCGGCGGCGCCTGACAGGCGGCACTGCCCGAGCCTGTCGGAGCCGACGCGCTGGACCTGACCCGGACGAACGAGACACAGCGAACGATCAAGAACACGGAAGAGAGCACATCATGAGCAGCATCAGCATCATCGGCGCGGGGAACATGGCCAGCGCCATCGGTGCCCTGGCCCTCAAGGCCGGCAACACCGTCGAGATCGTAGGTCGGGATGCGGCCAAGGCCGCGGCCCTGGCCAGCGCGCTCGGCAACGGCGCCACGGCCGGAACGTGGGGCGCCGCCCCGACCGGTGACATCGTCATCCTCGCCGTGCTGTTCGACAGTGCCGTACCGATCGTCAGCGAGTACGGGGACGCACTGGCCGGCAAGATCGTCGTCGACATCACCAACCCCTTCAACGCCAGTGCCACCGGGCTGGCCATCCCCCACGACACCTCCGTCGCGCAGATGGTCGCCGATGCCGCCCCTGCAAGTACCCATGTCGTGAAGGCGTTCAACACCCTCTTCCGCGACGTCCTGGCCGCGGGCGGGGTGGACGTGTTCGTGGCCGGCGATGACGCGCAGGCCAAGGCGAGCCTGTCAGCGTTCATCGAAAGTCTCGGCCTTCGCCCGATGGATGCCGGCGACCTGAGCATGGCGCACTGGCTGGAGGGAGCGGGCCTGCTGGAGATGGGCCTGGCCCGTAATGGCGTGGGGTTCAACTTCTCCCTGGGCGTCAAGCTCGGCTGAGTTCGCCGCCGGACCTCGCGCGCGGCCCCGTCCCGGTTGACAGGTTCACGCCTGCGCCGGGCGGTACCGCCGGCGTGGGGATGGCGGTATCGATAAGGACGGCTGCGATGGCGGTGGCGGTGGTGTCGGTGTTGAGGACGCGGCTTCGGGCCGAGGCGCCATCCAGGAGCAGTGCCAGTTGCTCGCCGAGCTGTTCGGGGTTGGCGGCGCCGGCCTCGCGGGCGGTCTCGGTCAGCCGCGCCGCGAAGGCCGTCTTGTAGTCGCGGGCGAGTACGCGTGCCGGATGGCTCGGGTCGGCGATCTCCACCGCCGCCGCGATGAATGGGCACAGGGGCGCGTGGATGTCGAAGACGGCCAGGAGCCGCTGGCGGGGTGTGAGGTCGGTACGGTCGAAGACCTCGGGCAGGATGTCGGGATCGAATCGGCGCAGGTGCTCGGCGATCAGCTCGTCCTTGCCGGCGAAGTGCTGGTAGAGCGTGCGCTTGGACACTCCAGCCACCGCGCAGAGCTGGTCCATGCCGGTGCAGTTGATGCCCTGATCGCGGAACAGCTGCTGCGACGCGCCGAGGATGCGTTCGCGTGCGCCCCTACCGCGGCGCAGTCCTCGCGGCCCCTTCTCCAGCTCCGTCACACGACCAGTGTACCCCAATCGGTACTGCTCGGTGTGCATAGCTTGACACTCCCTGCACCCGTCCGATACGTTAAGCACACAATCAGGTGTATATACGATCGGCGGGGCGCGATCGACGTGTTGTGGGCAAGTGCCAGGACGGGCGAGCAGGGCAGGCTCGGCGAGATCACCGAGGAGCACTTCGATGCCGCCTTCTCGCTGAACGCGCGCGGCACACTGTTCACGGTCCAGAAGGCGCTACCGCTGTTCAACATGGAGGCTCGATCGTGATGACCGGGTCAAAAGATGGGCCGCCCCGAAGAGATCGCGACGGCCACGTTGTTCCTCGCCTCAAACGACTCAAGCAACATCAACGGCATGGAGCTATTCGTCGATGGCGGCACCACAGTGATCTGAGCGCGTCAGCGCCGCGCCGCGACGATCGACTCAATGCATGGGGTCAGGAACTTCGGATCGTGCATGACGCTCTTCGCCGCCAAGTTGTCGAACTTCGGCTGGCGATCAAGCGCGGCGCTCCCCCGCCGACGCTGACCGAAGATCTCCGGCTTTTCTGCGTCGGATTTTGCGGCGCATTGACCACGCACCACACCGCGGAGGATGGAGGCGATCATGACCTCCGACTTCGGATTCGAAGAACGCCAGCTCGTCGAGCTCATGGACACAATGAGCGACGAGGCAGTACCGCTCGCACACCCTCTGCAACCTGCCTCAGCATCAGCGTGCCTCGATAACATCGCGGATGGCGTAGCGGTGCATCGAGACGCCTGATCCGAACGATCGCTGCTCACGTAGATCCAGTTCGATCGGCACCTCGTAGTCGTCGAACAGCGGTCTACCGAAGCCGAGGATCGAGGGATGGGTGAACAGCAGCAACTCGTCAAGAAGCCCTGCCCGGAGCAGCTGTGTGGCGAGCGCCGCGCCGCCCACACCGATGCTGCCGTGGGTGCCGGCGCGCAGGGCGGCGAGGTGCTCGATCGCGTCGTCTCCGCCGAAGATCCGGGTGTTGTAATCGGCGCTGCTGCGGGTGCCGGAGACCAGCACCTTGGGCTTGGCGGTCCAGATCTCGCCATACTCACGCATGTAATCGGGCAGCGACGCGTCCTCGCGCGACCGCGGCCAGTACTCCTCCATGACCTCGTAGACGACCCGGCCCTGGACCATGAGCGCGAGCGCCTGTGCCCGGGCATTGAACTCGCGGTGCAGTTCCTCGTCGATCCGCAGCCATTCACCGGCGCCGTTGTCCCCAGGAAGCTGCTCGATCCGCAGGTCGAGTGACACGTTCATCCAATATAAGAAGTGGCCCATCTTCTCCTCCTACGAATAGTGATTGCATTATGCAACTACTACCGTGAGAACGAAACGCCTGTCTGGCAGGAATCGTGGAACCACGGTCCGGATGCCCGATCGACGCCGCCTACGCGGCGGCATCCGACTCGACATCGCCGTGACCGACCTGCATATCGCGCTGGTCGGCGCAACCGCGATCGAAATCGTTTGAGCCTCCACAGGGTCGACTGGTTTCGCAGGCATCAAAGCCAGAATTTGGGGAGCCGCTCGGCGAGTGCTCTGCCTTGGTCGTAACCGGCTCGAGCGGCGGGTGGACGTAGCGACAGATCCATCGCGTTGGCGCCGAACATGTGCTCGGAGGTGCTGTCGGGGAAGATCGTCTCGACCCTGCTGCCGCCTGCGCGCAGCTCGTCGACCTGTGTTGCGAGATGCGTGCCCCAGTGCGCCGGATGCAGTGATCTGCCGCCGAACGGTGACAGCACCAGCACCCGCTCGTATCCGGCTGCCAGATCGGCATTTTCGCTGGATCGACGGTAGCCGCCGTCGATGTATCGGTTGTCACCGATCCTGTAGGGAAGGCCACTGGCACAGCTGGCGGCCACGGCGTCCGCCAGGTCGACGCCACTGCGGCGGTCGAACACGACCGGTTCACCGGTCTGGGCATCAACCGCGGTGATGATCACCTTTCGTCGCGGCCAGTTCTGACTGGGCAGCCGGGAGGCGACAGTTGCGCGCCACCGCGTTTGCCAGGAACCGTCCGACGCCGCATCCAGCTCGAGCGCCGCCGCACCCAGTCTGCGACGCATATCGGCCGCATCCTGCGAGGAGGTGATGATTTTGCTCAGCCGCTCCATTTGGTCCGTCACCGGCCGGCCAGGGTTGGCTCTCTGGTCGGATCCGACCGGACCGGTGCGTTTCTGGGGTGCAGCGGCAAGGATGGCGGCAAGCAGCTCGGCCGGGGCCGCGCCAGCTAACTGGGCTGCGGCCGTCGAGCCGGCCGACGTGCCGATGGTCAGGTCGGCTGTGGTCACATCCAACCCCGCGTCGAACAGGCCGGCGATGACGCCGATCAGCCAGGCATTGCCGGTCGATCCGCCACCACCGAGGACCAGCGCCGTGCGAGAGTGGTGTTCCGAGACGTCGTGAGAGGTCGTCTCCGAGTTGTGCTGAAGTGAATGATTCATGGTCGTAGCTTTCTGAGAGTGCGTGGCAAGCGCTCCCCCGCGACAGCTACGTCAGTCGCGCGATCGTGAACTCGAAAGGAGCGCCCAGAGTGGACAGTGTGTGCATCGGGCTCACCTCCTCGAATCGTGTCACGTTCGACGAGAACTCTACCGGTTTGGGCGCGGCGTGCCAACCGCGACCGAGGAGCCTATCCGAAGATGTCAAGTCTCCTTGACTTGACTCTCCGCTCCGCTTACGATCAAAGAATGACAAGCGACCTTGACTCCGGCGGAGAATCGCCGATTGAACTGCGACGCCGACGCATCTTCCGCGTGCGGATCTGGGTCGGAACCGGCTGCTACTTGCTTGCGAGTTTCGCACTCTACCAGTGGGGTCATGGCGCCAGCCCCTGGCGTGTCATCTGGGCGGTGCTGCCGCTGCTTTTCTTCGCGTGGAACGTGATCGTCATCGTGCTGCGCATGCGCCAGCTCGACGAGTACCAGATCAAGCTGCTCTTCCCTCCACTGGCGGTCGGATTCACCGTGGCGATGTTCGCCGCCGTCACTCTGGGCACTCTCAGCGCTGCCGGGTTCACCGTGCCCAATGGCGGATGGCCCGTGGCCATCATCGGGATGGTCGCGTGGGGGTTCACCAGCCTCGTGACCGGCGCCCCCAAAGCCTGATGGAGAACCTGATCCGTTCGGAACGCGAACAGCGCGGATGGACGCAGGCGACGCTCGCCGTGCATCTAGAAGTGTCACGCCAGACCATCGTTGCGCTCGAGACTGGCAAGTACGACCCATCGCTCCCGCTGGCGTTTCGCATCTCTCGTCTCTTCGACAAGCCGATCGAAGGCCTCTTCGCCCCCGCAGTCAATTCCCGATAGAGACCACCCGAAGTGTCGCCTTCGGAGCGAAACCATGGTTTTTAGGGATGCTCGATCGCGGTTACGCAGTTATGCGTACGATGACGGTGATCGCGTAGTAGAGGAACCCGACGGTCCCAATAATCATCCCGGCGATCGCGAGGCCTCGACCTCGCGCGGTCCCGCGTCGTGCGGCTCGAAATCCGTTCGCAGACAGCATCGCGCCGATGACCCCGAGGAATCCGAAGACGATCACGCTTACGCACGAAACGATGAAGCCCCAGATTGCCGTCTTGCTGAACGGCAGCTGCTGCGGCCGAGCCGACGGCCCTGGGTATGGGGGAAGCGAGCCCGATATATATCCTCGTTCACCGGCCGGGGATGACCCCTCGACCGCTGAAAAGGGAGAATCGTCGTTTGGCGGTACCGGTGGCGGGTAATCAGTCATATCTGACGTGGCAGCTTTCGATTCGTCGGTGAGCCCAGCATTGACGAGATCACTCTATTGCTGCTTGCGCCGAAGGTAACTCATTCCATCGACCGATCAAGCGCCCTCATACCAGTGGCGAGCCTGCGTCATGTGCGCGTCTCCGCTTGGTCACGAAAGCGGGCAATCCGGCCGGGCCGAAGCGGAAGAACGGGTACGCGATCACGACGCTAACAAGTGGTCTCAGGTTCGGACCATGATCGGCCGCAACGATCATTTCGAACACCGCCACGGTGTTCGAAGATATCGACGGGTGTCGTGAGGATCACGAGCTGTTGGGTCGCGCGGGTCATCGCGACGTACCGATCGACCGCTCCCTCAATACCTGTTCCAACGATCGCTGCGCCGAATGAATCCGGATCGATGAGCACGACCAGGTCGAACTCGAGCCCCTTGCACGATTCCGGGGTCAACGAGCGGATGCGGGAATCCGGCCGGTACGCATCCGCTCCGAGGCCACCGCCGCTGATCACGCAGGCGATCCCCTCGTCGTGCGTGGCGAGCCAGTCATCGAGAATGGAGCACAGCACCGAAGTCAACCCATGGACCACAGGGAGTCCACTGCTGCGAATCGAGGTCGGCACGTTCGCGTCAGGCAGCACGGCCCGGATCACCGGCTCGGCTTCGACCATGACCTCCTCAGGTGTGCGGTAGTTGACGCTCAGGGAGGCGATGCTGGCGCCCGGGAGGCCGACGCGCTCGAGGCGCTCCTGCCACGACTCCGTGAACCCGTGCCTGGCCTGCGCGCGATCGCCGACGATCGTGAAGCTCCGCGACGGGCAGCGGCGCAACAGCATCTGCCACTCCGCGTCCGTGAGTTCCTGCGCCTCGTCGACGATGATGTGAACGAACGGGCCCGCAAGCAGGTCGGGGTCAGCGCCCGGCAGTGCGGACTCGTCGACCAGGGTGTTCTTGAAGTCCTGCCCGCGCAGCATCGACATCACGAGCAGCTCCGAGTCATCCGCGGCGATCAGCTCATCCACGACGCCGGCGAGCTGTTCCTGGTCGGCGGCGATCATCGCATCCCGTTGACGCTTGCGCCTCGCCGCGTTGGGGTCGCCGATCCGAAGGCGCGCGGCATCCAGAAACGGCAGGTCGGATGCGCTCCAGCGGGCGGCGTGCGCCCTTTGCAGCATCTGAACCTCATCCGCTGTCAGCCACGGAGCGCACGAGCGCAGGTACGCGGGCACCGACCACAGGTCCGAGACAACGCCGGCGGGGTCAAGGAGCGGCCACGCCTTGGCGAATGCGCTCGTCAACTCTTCGTTCTGCTGCAGCGACCGGCGCACCAGCTGAGGCGGCACGTGCTCGGCGTCGAACTGGTCGATCAGGATGTCGAGGAGCGCCTCCCAGACCTGTTCGCGGGCCTCATTGTGCGTCGCCGACGCATCCGCAGCGTCGAACGCCTCTGCCCAATCGGCCGGGCTCAGCCAGCTGTCGGCCCATTCAGTTTCGACCAGCAATCCGGCGGATGGAGGCTTCTCGTAGTACGCGACGGCCGCCTCGACCACCTTCACGAGCTGGTCCGATGATTTCAGGCGCGCCACGCCCGGATCTCGCTCGACCGCTGCGGCAGCCCCTTCCACGACGAGGTCTCGCAGAGTGCAGATCTGCACCCCCTCCTCCCCCAGGCTCGGCAGAACGTCGGCCACGTAGGCCAGATAGGCCTCGTGCGGGCCAACGAACAGCATGCCTCCCCGGCGGTGCGAAAGCCGCGGATCGGAGTACAAGAGGTAAGCGGCACGATGCAGAGCGACGACGGTCTTGCCCGTGCCGGGTCCGCCGTCGACTACGAGGGTTCCGCGGGATCCTGCGCGGATGAGCGCATCCTGGTCCGCCTGGATGGTGCTGAGCACGTCTCTCATCCGCGGTGACCGGCTGCTGCCGAGGCTGGCGATGAACGCGGATTGGTCGTCGAGCGCTGCATGACGCTCCAGTCCTTCCGCGGTGAACGCCTCATCCCAATAGTCACTGATCCGGCCGGTGGTCCACCGATATCTGCGGCGGCTTGCAAGGCCCATCGGGTTGGCGTGGGTCGCGCCGAAGAACGGTTCTGCAGCGGGCGAACGCCAGTCGAGCAGCAGCCGATGACCCGCGTCGTCTGTCAGCCCGAGGCGCCCGATGTACACGGGTTCCGGGTCGTCTGCTGCGACGATGCGTCCGAGGCACAGATCCAAACCGTAGCGACGCAGGGTGCGCAGCCGAGCGCCGAGCCGGTGGATCTCCAAGTCACGGTCCATTGCCTCTTGCCCCACTCCCCCTGACACTCGGAGTTCGGCCTGGAGGCGGTCGGACAGGTCAGCGATCGACTGTTCGAGGCTCTCAGCGATGGTCGCGAAATGCGCCTCATCGACGGCAATCAACAGGGGGTCTTGCTTGGCGGCGAGACGGCCAGGCAGAGCGAACGCATGAATAATTTGGGGCACGACCGACTATTGTGCAGCACGACCCGGCCCTTGCCGCAAGCCCCCCTGCTAGCGATAAACTGGAAATGCAGGAGGAAGTGCAGGCATCATCCCGTTCCGCGCGCAAAGCGCATCAGTGCGATTCCCAGCGGAACCAGCGGATGCCGATGAACGTGAACACGACGACGTATGCGAACGCCATCGGCAGCGAATACGTGTCCTGTGATGCCCATCCGTTCTGCGCAAGGGCGTCCGAGAACAGTGTGATCACGACGCCGACGGGCGACCACTGTGCGATCACCTGGATCGTGTCTCCCAAGATGCCGCTACTGCCGAGCAGGCCGAGCAGCACCAGCACGATCAGGACGATCCGGTTGAGCGCATTGACGGCGCTCACCGTTTTCACGACCGCCACCAAGGCCTGGGCGATGCTCAGGAACACGCCGCCACCAAGAAGTGCAACCAGCAGCACGAGCACAATCTGGGCGACGTTCAGGTTCAGCCCGTACGCAATCACCGCGGCGACGATAACGATGACGGCGATGACCAGATTGAGCAGCTCCTGAACGCAGAGTCGGCTGGTCATGATCATCCAGGTCGCAACCGGTGTGACCCGCAATCGCTGCAAGACGCCGGATTCGCGGTCGTGAGCGACGGCCAGGCTGTAGCCGAGCAGGCTGGAAACCAACAGTCCGATGGTCAATGCCACGCCGATCAACTCATCGGCCCCGCCGAGGCGGCTTTGCGCCTTGGTGTTGAAGCTGGTGGCGACGACGAGCACGACCGGCAAGAGCAGACTCACGACCGTCGAGACCCCGCTGCGCAGGATGACAATCCAGTCGGCGCGCAACAGCGAACCCATCGCTAGCCCGAATGGCGGGCGCCGATACGTTCTCTGCGTGTCAGTCACGGATCTCACTTCCCGTCAATCCGATGAACACGTCCTCCAGTGTGACGGCGCCGTGCGCGACCTTCACCACCTGCGGATCATGCTTGTGTTTCTCAATCAACTCTGCAGGCGTACCGAGAGTCAGCAACCGGCCTCGGTCAATGATCGCAACTCGGTCACACACCGCCTGTGCCTCCTCCATCGAGTGGGTCGTGAGCAGGATGCTGCTGCCGGAGTCTCGCAGCTGCTCCATCCGGGTCCACAACTGGCGTCGCGACTGCGGATCCAGCCCGGCCGTCGGTTCATCGAGCATCAGCAGCAGCGGGTCGTGGACGACCGCGATGTACAGAGCGAGGCGCTGCTGCTGTCCGCCGGAGAGTTGCTTGAAACGTTTGCCCATTTCCTCGTCGAGTCCGATGTTGCGCATTCCGTCTGCAATCTCCTCCCGTGAAAGGCGCACTCCGTACAGCCCTCCATACAGCCGGGCGATCTGCGCGATCGTCAACTCGGCTTGGAAACTCGATGACTGAAGCTGCACTCCCAACCGAGCCTTCGCTTCCAGCGGATGCCGCAACGTGTCGATCCCGCCCAGAGTCACTCGACCGGATTTCGCGGCCACCAGACCCTCGATGGCGCTGAGCGTGCTGGTCTTGCCCGCTCCGTTCGGGCCAAGCAGGCCGAAGATTTCGCCCTCCATAATGTCGAAGCTGACGCCGTGCACCACCGTTCGCGGGCCGTAGGCGACCTGCAGGTCGTCAACATTCAGGATGCTTGCGACCGTCTGTTCGGTCTCGTCACTCATCGCCACCTCGTCACTCGGTGCGTTCTCCTGCCCCGGGCCAGACGTGGCCGGTCAACCGCTCCATGAGTTCCGGTGCCAGATCGGGCTCTGCAGCGAGAACGACGCGGGTACGCACGCCGGGCACGCCTCGGGGACTGATCCGCAGCATCCGCAGATCGCAGATCGTCTGGCCACGGCCCGGCCCGGCCGAGTCGTCGACCACCACGCGGATGGCCGGAGCACGCACCGGTGTCACCGCCCCGACGGCAATCGCGGCGGCGAGCGGATCATGCATGGCCGCACAACGCTCCCCGAACACCGAAACGTAGTAATCGAAATAGGCGTCAAGACTCGCCGCGACAGACTGCAGGAACGGCGCGGCTGAAGCGGCAAGCACTGCCCTGTGCTCTTCACGGAGCACGTGACCCATTGTCGCGTCGAGCGGGACCAGTACGATGTCCCAATCGGCTTCGAACACCAAGTGGGCCGCCTCCGGATCGTGCCAAATATTGGCCTCGGCGACCGCCGTGGCATTGCCCGCAACAAGTGCCGCACCGCCCATCACGACGACGGTGCGAACGCGGCCGGCAAGCGCCACATCGCGCTTGAGGGCGATCGCAAGATTGGTGAGGGGTCCGACGGCCAGCACATCCAACTGACCGGAGTGCGCTTTCGAGAGGTCGATCAGCAGCTGGGCGGCATCGTGAGCGATCGGCTCCTGAGGGGACCGCGGCAAACGCACCCCGCCAAGACCGTTTGCTCCGTGCACCTGCGGCGAGCCGCCGTCGAACAGTCCACCCACCGGATCGTGGGCGCCGACGGCCACGGGAGCGTCAGAGCGGCCCGCCAGTGCAAGCAGATCCAGCGTGTTGCGTGCGGCCGCTGCCGCACTCACGTTTCCACTGACCGATCCGATGCCAACGACATCGACCTCAGGCGACGCCAACAGATACGCCAGCGCAAGTGCGTCGTCGATGCCCGTGTCGCAGTCGAAGTACAGCGGTCGCGCAGCAACGACGGACTCGGTCATTCGCCCAGCTTATTCGCCCCGCGCCGCCCGACGATAGCGCGAGGCGCACGCGTTAGTCTGTGCCGGAATCGAACGCGGCACCTTCCGACGCGATGTCTGTCGCAAGTTCGAGCGCCTCAGCCGCGGCGTCGCCGCCATTGCGTTCCATGATTTCGCCGGCTGCGCCCTGCTCGACGCGCCCGACGAGTTCTGCTGTGGCACCGCCGATCAGCCCGGCTGCCGCGTACTGCTCTAGCCGCGCCCGCGAGTCGGCGATGTCAAGGTTGCGCATCGTGAGCTGCCCGATCCGGTCGTCCGGGCCGAATGCTGCGTCGCCGACACGCTCCATCGACAGTTTGCCGGGGTGATAGCTGAGCGCCGGTCCCGTCGTGTTCAGAATCGTGTAGTCGTCACCTCGACGCAGGCGCAGCGTCACCTCACCGGTGACCGCTGAACCGACCCAGCGCTGAATGGATTCGCGCAACATCAGCGACTGCGGATCGAACCAGCGTCCTTCGTACATCAGGCGTCCGAGTCGCCGGCCCTCGGTGTGATAGTTCGCGATGGTGTCTTCATTGTGGATCGCGTTGAGCAAGCGTTCGTAGGCGATGTGCAGCAGCGCCATGCCCGGCGCCTCGTAGATGCCCCGGCTCTTCGCTTCGATGATGCGGTTCTCGATCTGGTCTGACATGCCGAGCCCGTGCCGGCCGCCGATCGCATTCGCCTCGAGCACGAGGGCGATCGGATCATCGTATTCGATGCCGTTGATGGCCACGGGACGACCGGTGTCGTAGCGCACAGAGACCACTTCAGTCGCGACGTCGACGTCATCGCGCCATGCTGCGACGCCCATGATCGGTTCGACGATCTCAATGCCCGAGCTGAGCTCCTCGAGGCGCTTGGCCTCATGTGTCGCGCCCCAGATGTTCGCGTCGGTGCTGTAAGCCTTCTCCGTGGCGTCGCGGTAGGGGAAGCCTCGGGCGACGAGCCATTCGCTCATCTCGGTGCGCCCGCCGAGCTCTCCGACGAATTCGGCGTCAAGCCACGGCTTGTAGATGCGCAGGCGTGGGTTGGCCATGAGACCGTAACGATAGAACCGCTCGATGTCATTGCCCTTGTAGGTGGAACCATCACCCCAGATGTCGACCCCATCCTCCTTCATGGCGCGCACGAGCAGGGTGCCCGTGACCGCGCGTCCGAGCGGTGTCGTATTGAAGTACGTCTTGCCGCCTGAGCGAATGTGGAAGGCCCCGCACTGCAAGGCGACGATGCCCTCCTCCACAAGCGCGCTCTTCGCGTCGACGAGTCGCGCGAGCTCCGCACCGTATTCGGATGCCCGGCCGGGCACCGCGCCGATGTCCGGCTCGTCGTACTGCCCGATGTCCGCCGTGTAGGTGCACGGAATCGCGCCTTTCTCCCGCATCCACGCGACCGCACACGAGGTGTCTAGTCCCCCGGAGAATGCAATACCGACGCGCTCGCCGATCGGAAGTCTGCTCAGAACCTTGGACATACTAAAACCCTAGGGCAATCCGGGAAACGGCCTGCACGCCCGCACGATCCCGCGTGCAGTCGCCTCGACACTCCCCATCCGCCCGCTCATTCGAGCAAATAGGTGATTTTTCCTCAGATTTTGCCCCCAGTACTGGGTAGGAACCTTGTGCCACCCCAAAGCCGATGTCACACTCGAACTAGGTCGACTCCGTACCGGTCGACCGTCCGTCGAAGAGAACCCTGGCCCGGCGATGATGCACATCAACGCAGACTCGAACAGCGCAGACTCGAACAGTGCAAGACAGAACAGCGCCCCGAAGCGGCGCCGGTCGTATCCCCGCGCTGCCGGCGTGCTTGCACTCGCGATCGCTCTCGGCATCATGGGCATCGCGGCCGCGCCGCTGCCCGCCTCTGCCGCCGCCGCAACCCCGACGGCGACGCCGACCGCGACACCGACGGCGGCAACGCTGATGATGACGGCGGCCGACAGCCCAACAACCGCGGCGGCCGCGGCGACGACTTCCAGTGATCCGACGGACACCCCGACGCCGACCGCGACACCGACCGACACCCCGACAACCACCGCGACCGCTACGCCGACGCCGACGGCAACCCCCACGCCGACGGACACCCCGACGCCGACGGCAACCCCGACGCCGACCGCGACACCCACCGACACCCCGACAACCACGCCGACGCCGACCCCGAGCCGCCGGCCCGCCGGCACTCCGACGCCGACCACGAAGACGACCCCCGGTTCGACCGGGCCGAGCACCACTCAATCCCTCGCAGTGTCGCAGGCCACCGACTCGATCTCCTCTGTCGCGACGCAACAGACAGCCGCTGCAAGCGCGCAGTTGTATGCTGCCGTCGCATCGGCCACGAGCACCCTCACGGCTGCACAATCCCGCCTGGATGCCGCCACCCGCGTGTACACCGAGACGCAGTCCCGCTATGACCAGGCCAACGTCATCGCCCGTGCAGCAGAACAGCACGCGAAGAGCGCGAAAAGCAAGGCCGCAGCATCCGTCGGCGAACTCATCTTGGCTGTACGGGGGCCCAGTGGTCAGAACCCCGGCGGGGTTGCCGGCGGCATCCTGTTCGACGCGACGGGCGGCAATCTCCTGCAGAAGCTGAGCGCCATGGATCAGCTCGGGCACAGCAATACGAGTGCGGCCCAATTGTCCGAGCAGGCTAGACATGATGCCTCCGCCGCCAAGACGGCACGCTCTGCGGCGTTGAAGGCACAGGCGACCCTTGACGCCATCCCACTCGCGGACGCCCGCTCGACCATGGATGCCGCTCAGGCCGACGTCAGTGCGGCGACGGCCGCGTTGGGCACCGCGCAGGCACAACTCGCTGCCACCGCGTCGATCCTCAACCTGCCAACCTTCGATAGCAGCGGCCTGCTGAGTGGGGCGACCTGGGTCGACCCGGTGCGAGGCCCCATTACCGATGGCTTCGGTCCTCGGCCGTCACAACCGCTCGGCACGGCGCTGTTCCACCCCGGTGACGACATCGGTGCGGCATGCCTGACCTGGATCGTGGCCGCATCGGCCGGAACGGTCGTCGCGACCGGACCGTTCAGCGGCTATGGCAACTGGGTTGTCATCGACCATGGTTCCGGCGTGCAAACGGTGTACGGTCACATCGTCGACGGTGGCACGGCAGTGACGATCGGTCAGCACGTCCTCGCCGGTCAGCCGATCGCCCGTGTCGGCAGCACGGGTTTGTCGACCGGCTGCCACCTGCACCTCGAGGTGCGGGTCAATGGGCAGCAAATCGATCCGATGCCGTTCTTCGCCACCCGCGGCGTGATCGTCGGCAGCTGAGTACCCGCGCGGCAGCGGTCACTGCGGGTCGCCGCCGGCGACCGGATCCTCCAGCACCGAGAGGATGTTCCCTGCCGGATCCGTGAACCAGGCGATGAGCGGGCCACCACCGCGGAAGATCCCGCGCTCATCCGTATCGGCCGCCAGCTGCGGGTAGCGCTCGAACTGCACGCCCCGCCCGGCCAGGTCGTCGACAGCGGACTCGATGTCGTCGACCGAGAAGTTCATCATCGTGTAGCTCGCCGGCTCATGGTTCGGTTTCGGATACGCCAACACCACGGCCCCTGAACCGAGCTTCAACTGGAGCATGCCGTTGGATTCGCCCGTCTCCAATCCGAGAACCTCGCCGTAGAAGCGTTTGGCCTCGGCGATGTCACCGACCGAAAACCCACTGAACGCGCGTGATGAATCAAACATGTGATCACTCCGATCGTGCCTGCAGTCAATTGTTGTGCACAGGCTACGCTGCCGCAGCAGCGTCTTACAGTGCCGATTCCTCGCCGAACCCTGATTCGATCAGCCGGGCAAGCGCGTCAACGGCTTCCGCACCGTCTGATTGCGCCGAGAGTTCAACGCGCGCGCCGCGCAGCAGACCCAGCGACATGATGCCAAGCAGGCTCTTCGCATCCTTGCCGTTGACCATGACGCGCGCTGGAAACGTTGCAGCGAGCCTGACGAAATCCGCAGCCGGTCGCGCGTGCAGGCCGTCGCGGTTGATCAGGGTCACGGTGCGCACGTAGGCGGGAGGCTCGGCCGCGCCGGTCACTTTGGCGGCCACTGACGGCTGCACGGATGCCGCGGCTCCCGCCTCCGCAGTCGGCGCGTTCCCGCGCGAGAACTCCGCCGCCGTGCGTACGGCGTTCACGTCACCGCCGATCTCTGCGGCCACTGCAGCAGCCACGGCGCCCTCCACCACGGGGGCGTCCGCGATGACGACGCGTGCACGCCGGTCGGCATCCAGAAGTTCCAGCGCCGTCTGCGCGATCAAAACGGCCGAACCCAAGTCGCACAGGACGACGACGCCGGAGTCTGCATCAGTAGCACCGCCCGCGTCCACCGCAGCAAACACGGAGGCAAGCGCAGCATTCACCCGGTTGAAGCTCGTTCCCAGACTCCCGTCATCTGTGCCACCGGCCGCCGCGAGAGGTGTGTTCGGGGCCATCTGCCGAGCCAGTTCGACCACGCCCGCAGCGATCAGCGCGCTGTGCGAGACAATGACGATCCCAACTCGTGGCGTGCTGCCGGCGCCAGCCATCTCAGTGGTTCTCCGCAGACTCGTCGGCAGGATCGACTGCGGCAGCCGCGGCCGTGCCAAGGATCAATGCGCTGGATTGTGCACCCGGATCGCGATGTCCGATCGCCCGATCGCCCAGGTAGCTCGCCCGCCCTTTTCGCGCAACCAACGGCTCGGTCGCCGCGGCACCGGCCTCTGCAGCGGCAGCAGCGACGGCCAACACCGTCGCTTCACTGTCGCCGGCCTGCGCGGCCGCAGCCGCGGCATCCGCAGCAGGTGCCCACGCATCGACCATCGTCTTGTCCCCGACGCCGGCCCGCCCTCTGTCGACGATTCCGTCTCGTGCGGCGGCGATGAGTTCCGCGATTGCCGTGGCATCCAGCTCTGTGCGGTCGCCGACGGCGTCGGCCGCCCGCAGGAATGCCGTTCCGTACAGCGGCCCCGCAGCGCCGCCGACGCTGGAGATCAACGTCGTCGCGATTACGCGCAGGATTTCGCGGGGCGTCGCATCCGCTTCAAGCGAGTCGAGGGCAGCCACAACCGCGCTGAACCCCCTGCCCATATTCTCGCCGTGGTCACCGTCGCCGATCGCCCGGTCGAGCTCGCCGAGCTGGGTGCGCTGCTCATCGACAGATCTGGCCGATTCTCGCGCCCACGCCAGAACCCATTCGCTTCCGAGTGCCATGCGAGTCTCCTTGTCAGCGTGCTGCGGCAATCCACGCGTCGAGCTTCGCGGTGGCGGCGCCTGAGTCGATCGCCGCGGCCGCCCGATCCATCCCGACGCGGAACCGATCGAGGATGTTCGTCTGTGTCGCGGTCGGGTCCCCCGCAAGTTGGAAGGAGACCAGGCCGGCTGCGGCGTTGAGGAGCACGATGTCGCGCACAGGGCCCTCGTCGCCGGCCAACACTGCGCGCACGACCGACGCGTTGTACCCAGCATCGCGGCCCAGCAGGTCTGCGATCTGTGCGCGCTTCAAGCCGAGGTCGCGCGGGTCGATGTCATGCTCCGTGACGAGCCCTCTCGACACTTCCCAGACGTGGCTGTGCCCCGTCGTAGACAGTTCGTCCAACCCGTCGTCGCCCCGGAATACCAGAGCGGTCGCGCCACGCGTCTGGAACACCCCAACGATCAGGGGCACCCGGTCCAGCTGCGCGACGCCGACCGCGGATGCCTCTGGGCGCGCCGGGTTGACCAGCGGCCCCAGGTAATTGAACACCGTCGGGATGCCGAGCTCAGCCCTGCTCGGTCCTGCGTGCCGGAATCCCGGGTGGAATGCCGACGCGAAGGCGAACGTGATACCGACCTTGTTGAAAACTTCGACGACCCGCTCAGGGGTGAGTGTCAGGTCGAGGCCAAGGGCTGCGAGTACGTCAGAGGACCCGGACGCAGAACTTGCAGCCTTGTTGCCGTGCTTCACAACGGGGACACCGGCGGCCGCGGCCACGATCGCCGCGGTTGTCGACACGTTCACAGTGCCGAATCGATCGCCCCCTGTGCCGACGATGTCCAACGCCATCGGGTCGATCGGCAACGGCAAAGCGTGATCCAGGATTGCATCCCTGAAGCCCACAATTTCATCGACAGTCTCGCCTTTTGCACGCAAGGCGACCAGGAATCCGGAGAGCTGCGACGGGGTGGCGTGACCCGCCATGATCTGTTCCATCGACCAGGCAGCATCGGCCACACTGAGGTCCTCTCCGCCCAAGAGGGAACTGAGGATCGTGGGCCAATTCTGCTCTTCCACCATGAATTGATCCTATCCAGCCGCAAGCGACCGGCACGACTCCCCTCAAATCGCTGGATTCCGAGGCGGATGTCAGGTCAATCGGCTAGGACTGGCCGCCGAATTGGAAAACTGCCGCCCGTTTTCGGCCATAATGGGAACCGTGACCAGCACCTCAATACCTTCATCGGCCAACGTGCCTGCACTTAACCGGCCCAATGTCGTGGCTGTGGGCACAATCGTGTGGCTAGGCAGCGAAGTGATGTTCTTCGCCGGCCTGTTCGCCATCTACTTCACGCTGCGATCGACGTCACCGGGCTTGTGGGCAGCGGAGACCGCGAAACTGAACGTGCCATACGCGTTGATCAACACGCTGATCCTGGTTGCCAGTTCATTCACATGCCAGGCGGGCGTTTTCGCCGCAGAAAGGCTGCAGCCGCGCGCCACCGGCTGGAAGATCACGCAGTGGGGCATGGTCGAGTGGTTCTTCATCAGCTACGCACTCGGAGCGATCTTCGTCGCCGGCCAGGTAACGGAGTACGCGACCATGGTTGGCGAGGGAATCTCTCTGGACTCGAACGCTTACGGCTCGGCGTTCTACATCACAACCGGCTTCCACGCCCTGCACGTCACGGGCGGCCTGATCGCCATGATCTTCGTGATGGGGCGCGCGTTCGCGGTGCGAAAATTCGGGCATAAAGAGGCAACGACCGCGATCGTCGTCTCCTATTACTGGCACTTCGTCGACGTCGTGTGGATCGGGCTCTTCCTGGTCATCTACATTCTTAAATAAGAATCAGGAGCAGAGACAAGATTCATATGCGCGAGAACACGCACACAGGTGGCCGCAAGGCCCGCACAGCCCGTCGGCCCGGACGGCGCCATCCTCTGGCCACCGTCGCCCTGATCGCAATCGGCCTTGGCCTCACGGGTGGCGCATACGCTGCCATCAACACATCGACGGCGACAGCCGAAACGTCGACAAGTGCATCAGCATCCGTTTCACAGGGCAGCAAGCTGTTCATGGCCAACTGTGCAACCTGTCACGGAATGAACGCCGTCGGCACGGAGAACGGCCCCAGCCTGATCGGCGTCGGCGCAGCGGCCGTCGACTTCCAGGTCGGAACCGGTCGCATGCCGATGGCCATGCAGGGCCCGCAGGCGGAGCAGAAGCCGCCGCAGTTCAAGCAGTCTGACATCGACAGTCTCGCGGCGTACGTCGCATCGCTGGCTCCCGGCCCTGCGATCCCTGACTCGAAGTACCTGGACACCAGCAAGGGCAACGCCGCAAACGGCGGTGAACTGTTCCGTATCAACTGCGCGATGTGCCACAACGTCGCCGGCGCCGGGGGTGCGCTCACGGAGGGCAAGTTCGCTCCCCCGCTCTCGGGCGTCACTCCCGCGCACATCTACGAGGCGATGGTCACCGGGCCGCAGAACATGCCGGTCTTCAACGATCTCAACATCTCGCCGAACAACAAGCGGGACATCATCACCTATCTCGAGTACATCCAGAAGAATCCTTCGCCGGGCGGAAACGACCTCGGTGCCATCGGCCCTGTGTCGGAGGGACTGTTCCTGTGGATCTTCGGCCTCGGCGCGATCGTCGCGCTGACCGTGTGGATCACGGCGAAGTCGAATTGAGCGAGTCACAGGTCATGACACAGCGTCAGAAGGAGAGCAATGGCACAGGACGATAACAGCGGCACGGAACTCGCCGCTGCCGACTCGTCGGCCGTGCAACAGTGGGCCGGCGATCCGGGTACGGCGGTGATCGTTCAGGATCCGCCGCAGAACCCGGGCTTTCCTGCGCACCATGTGCGCGTCACGGACAAGGATCCGCTCAAAGAGCGGCGCGCAGCACGCACCGTGTACACATTGTTCTACCTATCGATCGCCGGAAGCATCTGGGCTGTTGCTGCCTACATGCTGTTCCCGATCGAATCCGGAAACATCGCAGATATCCGGTTGAGCACTCTCTTCATCGGGCTCGGTATGTCCCTGGCACTTCTCGGCATCGGCTTGGGCGCCATTCACTGGTCCAAGGCCCTCATGTCGAACAAAGAAGGAATCGACCTGCGCCATGCGCAGGGAGGCAGTGTCGAAACGCAAGCACGCGCCGTCGAGATCTTCGCCGAAGCGAATGAGGAGTCTGGTTTCGGGCGCCGCACCATGATCCGCAACACGCTGATCGGTGCGCTGATCGCGTTCCCACTGCCGGCCGTCGTGCTCTTCCGCGGGCTGGGGCCGCAGGTCACCGACCCCGCCGCGCTGTTGGAACACACCATGTGGAAGAAGGGCATGCGGTTGACACGCGATCCTTCTGGCACGCCGATCAAGGCCGAGGATGTGACGCTCGGGTCCGTCTTCCACGTCATTCCTGAAGGTCTGCTCGAGAAGGACGACATGCTCGAGGAGAAGGCGAAGGCCGCCGTCATCCTCATGCGACTCGAACCGAAAGATCTCCACGTCTCGGTCGACCGCAAGACCTGGAACTACAACGGCATCGTCGCATACTCGAAGATCTGCACGCACGTCGGATGTCCGGTCGCTCTGTACGAGCAGCAAACACACCACCTGCTGTGCCCGTGCCACCAGTCACAGTTCGACATCACACACGAGGCCAAGGTCATTTTCGGTCCTGCAAAGCGACCCTTGCCGCAGCTGCCGATCACGGTCGACGCAGAGGGTTACCTCGTTGCGCGCAGCGACTTCCATGAACCTGTCGGCCCGAGCTTCTGGGAGCGCAATTGAGCACCGCAACCTCCGCGCCAGCCGCGGCCAAGAAAAGCAGCTTCACCGCAGCAGCGGCCAGCTATCTGGACGAGCGAACGAGCATCTCCGTCGCCGTCAAGGGACTCGGCCGCAAGATCTTCCCAGACCACTGGTCGTTCCTGCTCGGCGAGGTGGCGCTCTACAGCTTCGTCGTGATCCTGCTCTCCGGAACGTTCCTTACGTTCTTCTTTCAGGCATCTATGGCCGAGACCGTCTACAACGGCGCCTGGGTGCCTCTCAAGGGCGTTGAGATGTCCTCTGCGTTGAACTCGACTCTCAACATCTCGTTCGACGTGCGCGGCGGACTCCTGATGCGCCAGATCCATCACTGGGCTGCACTTCTGTTCGTCGCATCCATCGGCCTGCACATGCTCAGGATCTTCTTCACCGGCGCCTTCCGCAAACCACGCGAGATCAACTGGGTTTTCGGATTCGTGCTCTTCATTCTGGCAATGGCAGAAGGCTTCACCGGTTACTCCCTCCCCGACGACCTACTCTCCGGAAACGGCCTGCGGATCATCGACGGCATGGTCAAGGGCATTCCGCTCGTCGGGACCTGGATCTCGTTCCTTGTCTTCGGCGGTGAGTTCCCGGGCACTGCCATCGTCGGACGGCTCTACACGCTGCACATCCTGCTGCTGCCGGCGATCCTCCTTGCCGTCCTCGGAATACACCTGCTCTATGTCTTCGTGCATAAACACACGCAGTACGCGGGCCCGGGCCGTACTGCGGGGAACGTCGTAGGCTACCCGATCCTTCCGGTGTACGCCGCAAAGGCCGGCGGATTCTTCTTCATCGTGTTCGGTGTCATCGCACTGATGGCCTCATTGTTCACCATCAACCCGATCTGGATGTACGGTCCCTACGATCCATCGCCGATCTCCGCCGGAACACAACCCGACTGGTACATCGGATTCGCAGACGGTGCGCTGCGTCTGATCCCACCGGGCTGGGAGTTCGTGTGGCTCGACCGCACCTGGTCGTTCAACATCATCGTTCCCCTCGTCGTACTCGGCGGATTCATCGTCGCCGTCATGTTCTACCCGTTCATCGAAGGCTGGGTCACCGGCGACAAGCGTGAGCACCACATCACGGACCGCCCGCGCAACAATGCGACTCGCACCGGGATCGGCGCAGCAGGGGTGACGTTCTACGCCGCGCTGTGGGCCGCTGCCGGGTCCGACATCATCGCCGTGCACTTCAAGCTCACAATGGAAGGTGTGATCCACAGTCTTCAGGCCATTGCAGTGCTCGGGCCGTTCGTCGCCTTCTTCATCGCCAAACGCATCTGTATCGCGCTCCAGAAGAAGGATCGCTCGATCGCCCTGCACGGCTTTGAGTCCGGGCGCATCGTGAAACTGCCCGGCGGAGAATACATCGAAGTCCACGAGCAACTCAGCGACTATGAGCGTTGGCGCCTGGTCAGCTACGAGTCATATCACCCACTGATGATCCGGCCCAACAGCCGCGGCAAGATCACCACAGGGCAACGCATGCGTGCCGGACTCTCCCGGTGGTTCTTCGAAGATCGGATGGAACCGCCCACTCGCGGTGAAATCGAAAGTGGCCACGGTCACCACTAACACCGTCAACTGTGATGGTTCCGTTCGGGCATCGATGTCACTGACGCGTCTCGCACAACTGACGCGGCTCGCAGAGTGGCTCCGGTGCCCGAACTGTTTTGCGCCGCTGGAACCCACCGGCGAACTGACAATCGGATGCGCACTCGGGCACCGCTTCGACGTCAACAAACGCGGCTACGTCACGCTTGTGAACGCCCGCAGCATCACGTCGGGAGACACGGCCCAGATGCTCGATGACCGCGCGGCACTGCTCGGCAGCGGTGCGTACGCTCCCGTCGTCGACGCGCTCCTCGGCCTTCTCCCCCGCGACGCCGAGCGCGTCGTCGACGCGGGCTGCGGCACCGGCTACTACCTGATGCAGGCCCTCCAGGCGCGAACGGCGGCGAGCGGGCTCGCACTGGACCGATCCACGGCAGCCGTACGACTGGCGACCCGGTCAAGCGAACGTATCAGCGGACTCGTCGCCGACACCTGGGCGCCCCTCCCCATTCGAGACGCAACCGCGGACGTGATCTTCAACATCTTCGCCCCCCGCAATCCCGCCGAATTCCAGAGGATCCTGCGCCCTGGCGGTGTCGTGATCGTAGTCGTACCGCGCGCGAATCATCTTGAGGAGCTGCGTGAGGCTGTGCCGATGCTCTCTGTGCCGGCCAACAAGGCCGAACACCTCGAGCAACAGCTGGCCGACCGATTCAGGCTGGAAGGCCACAGCTCCGTGGTGTATTCGCTCTCGCTGGCAGCCGGCCAGGCTGAGCTTCTCCGCGAAATGGGCCCGTCGGCGCACCATCCGTTCGCCAGCGAGTCTGAGGCGGCATTCGCACGGATGACGCCTCAGAGTGCGACAGTGTCCGTCGACGTCTTGCGTTTCGCTCGGCTCTAACCTGGTGCTGAACCGGCCAGCACTGATCCGGCCAGCACTGATCCGGCCAGCACTGAACCGGCCAGCGCTGAATCAGCGGGCGAAGTACCCGCGGTAATACTCGAATACCCAACCCACAAGACAAATGAGGGCGAGCGGAACGGCGATGAAGCACATCCAGAACCCGACCGCGAGGCCAAGCGCCATCAGGCCGATCGAGCCGGCGAGCAGCATGGGCCACCAACTCCACGGGCTGAAGTGCCCGAGCTCCGGGTCCCCGTCGTCGATGTTGCCGTCAAGCCGGTCCTCCGGCAATTCTCCGCCCTGCGAAGCGTGCGAACGACCGAGATAGAAGCCGATGAACGCGCCGAGAATCCCAGTGAGACCGAGCGCGACCGTTCCAACCCACTCGACCCTGCCGTGGTAGTAGATCAATCCCCACACGGTGTACAGGGCCGCGACGGCCCAGAAGAACGCGGCGATGATCCAGAAGATGCCCGAACTGGCTCTCATCTACTTCACCTTCTCAGACTCGAAGTCATCGTGATTTCCGGCTCCGACTCCGACGAGCAGTGGCAGACCGGCTTCGGGATGGTTGAGGTCGAACGCGGGCGACTCGCTACGAATGCGCGGAATCGACGTGAAGTTGTGCCGAGGCGGCGGGCAACTGGTCGCCCACTCCAACGAACGGCCATAGCCCCACGGGTCGTTCACCGTTACCTTCGGCGCATATCTCGCCGTAATGTACACGTTCAGGAAGAACGGGATCATGGATACGGCGAGGGTCGCGGCGCCGATAGTGGAGACCTGGTTCAGCCAGGTGAACCCATCGGTCGGTAAATACGTGTAGTAGCGGCGCGGCATCCCCATCACGCCGAGCCAGTGCTGCACCAGGAACGTGGTGTGGAAGCCGATGAACAGCAGCCAGAAGTGCCACTTGCCCAGCCTTTCGTTGAGCATCTTCCCGGTCCACTTCGGCCACCAGAAGTAGAACCCGCTGAACATCGCGAACACGACCGTGCCGAACACCACGTAGTGGAAGTGCGCCACCACGAAATACGTGTCAGATACGTGGAAGTCCAGCGGCGGCGACGCCAGGATCACTCCGGTCAGACCACCGAACGTGAACGTCACCAGGAACCCGATCGCCCACAACATGGGCGTCTCGAAGGTCAGAGATCCCCGGAACATCGTGCCGATCCAGTTGAAGATCTTCACCCCGGTCGGCACCGCGATCAGCATCGACATCAGCGAGAAGAACGGCAGCAACACCGCACCGGTGACATACATGTGGTGAGCCCACACCGACACAGACAACGCCGCAATGGCAATCGTGGCATAGACCAGGGTCTTGTAACCGAACACCGGTTTTCGGCTGAAGACAGGGAACACCTCTGACACGATGCCGAAGAACGGCAGGGCGATGATGTAGACCTCCGGATGCCCGAAGAACCAGAACATATGTTCCCAGAGCAGAGCTCCGCCATTGGCCGCATCGAAAATATGCGCACCGAACACCCGATCCGCCGCAGCAGCGAAAAGCGCGGCAGCGAGAACGGGGAAGGCCATCAACACCAGAATCGATGTCACGAGGGCATTCCACGTCATAATCGGCATGCGGAACATGGTCATCCCCGGTGCCCGCAGGGTCACGATCGTGGTGATGAAGTTCACCGCACCGAGAATCGTGCCGAACCCGCTGATCCCCAACCCGAGGAACCACATATTCCCGCCCAACCCCGGCGAGAACGTCGTCGAGGCCAATGGTTGATACGCGAACCACCCGAACGACGCAGCCCCCTGCGGTGTCAAGAACCCCGCCACCGCGATCAGACTGCCGAAGTTATACAACCAATACGCGAACGCATTCAACCGCGGGAACGCCACATCCGGCGCCCCGATCTGCAACGGCATGATCACATTGACGAACCCCGCGAACAATGGCGTCGCAAACATCAACAACATGATCGTGCCGTGCATCGTGAACAGTTGGTTGTACTGCTCCCGCGTCTGCACAACCTCAAGCCCCGGCTCGAACAACTGCGCCCGCATGATCAACGCCATCACACCGCCGATACAGAAATACACAAACGACGTGACCAGATACATGTACCCGATCGTCTTATGATCCGTCGAGGTCATCCAATTGACCAGAATGTTACCCTTACGGGTCACTTTCGAGGTGCTGAACGGCGGCGGCGACGGCTGTGTGACAGGGGCTGCGGTCGGTGCCGGTGCTGTTGTCGTACTCATTTCGCGTGCCCTTACTCGTTGTTCTTCGGCGCGTTCGTACCGGGCAGATTGTTGTTGCGATCGTAGTTGGCGCCCAACTGCCCGACAAATCCCTTGGCCTTCAGGTCCGCAATATGGGCCTGGTAGTCGGTCTCAGAAACGATCTTCACGTTGAAGAGCATGGCGGAATGGTATTCACCACACAGCTCGGCGCATTTCCCGACATAGGTACCGATGCGTTCAGGCGTGAGATACATGTAGTTCGTGTGGCCGGGGATCACGTCCTTCTTGTAAAGGAACGCAGGGACCCAGAACGAGTGAATGACGTCACGTGAACTCAACGTGATCGTGATCGTCTTGCCGACCGGTAGATACAGCGTCGGAATCTCCGCCTCATCGACGGCACCCTTCACCCCGGACGACGTGTCGGCTTGTGCCTGGATTCCGGGGTCATAGACGTTATCCGAGGTGTACTGGAAGTCCCATGCCCACTGCTTGGCAAAGACCTCGATATTCAAGTCGGGGTGTGCATACGGCTTTTCGATGGCATCTTGGTCACGCGCCGTGAACGCGAAGAAACCCAGGATCAAGACCAGCGGCACGATCGTGTAGAAGATCTCGATCGGCATGTTGTAGCGCAACTGTGCAGGCAGGCCGGTCTGCCCCGTGCGTCGACGATAAACGATGACCGTCCAGATGATCAGACCCCACACGATGAGACCGATGCACAACAACACGATCCAGGACGTGACCCAGAGGCCGGCAATGCGCTCCGTGTGGTTGGTGACGGGCGGCTGTCCGGCAACGAACCCAGGCATGAATCCATGGAGCTGGTCTGTAGTACAGCCAGCCAGGAGGAATGCGAGTGTCGCTGCGATCGGAATTGCAGCCCATCGGAGTCGACGTTTCTGGCGCACCGGTGACCTTTCGAGAGACTCAGAGCAATTCACAGGGAACTGCGTATGACCAGTGCCTAGCCTACTGCGTTCTCATAGCCCTTCACACGCCCCGAGGGGCGTGCCGCGCACTGTTTCCGCCAAAGATCGCGGGTTTTCCGCCGCCCAATGCAACGAAACGGGCCATCCGATCGGATGGCCCGTTTCGACAAGTCGGGACGAGTCGCGCGCATATCCCGCGCGATCAGTGACGCCTAGTTGAAGCTGTCACCACATGCACAGCTGCCCTGTGCATTGGGATTATCGATGGTGAACCCCTGCTTCTGAATGGTGTCTTCGAAGTCGATGGTCGCGCCGTCCAAATACGGCACGCTCATCTTGTCAACGATCACCTCGACTCCGTTGAAATCGACGGTGGCGTCCCCGTCCAGCATCCGCTCATCGAAGTAGAGCTGATAGATCAGCCCGGAGCATCCGCCCGGCTGAACGGCCACGCGCAGTCGCAGGTCGTCGCGACCCTCCTGACTGAGCAGGCTGTGCACCTTGTCGGCCGCAGTGGCGGTCAGCGACACGCCGTGCTCCTCGGGCTTGGTCGCTGTCGTCTCGATCAGTGTCGTGTCACTCATGGCGCTCCTTGTCGTGCGAATTGAACGAAATCATACTCGTTACCGATGGGAATCCTCTTGGGCGGCGTTAAGCCGGGCGAGGAACAGCGCCTCTGTGAGGATGGCACGCTTGAAGACGCCCAGGTGCAGCGATTCGTTCGGGCTGTGTGCGCGTGTGTCGGGATCCTCGACCCCTGTGACCACGATCTGGGCATCCGGGAACACCTGAACGAGGTCGGCGATGAATGGGATCGATCCGCCGATGCCTGTGTCTACGGGCTCGACACCCCACGCGTCAGCCATTGCACGCTTGACCGCGTCTACCGCCCAGCCGCTCGTGTCGACGAGGAATGGCTCTCCCGTGTTGACATCGTCGAACTCGAGTTGAGCGCCGAACGGCGCATGTTCGCGCAGGTGGCGCTCGATCGCAGCGAACGCATCGTCTGCTGCCTGTCCTGGTGCGATGCGCGCGCTGATTTGAACGGTGACGGATGGTGTCAGCGTGTTCGACGCATTGGCCACGCTCGGTGCATCGATTCCCGTGACCGTGATGGACGGCTTGGTCCACAGCCTGCTGAGGATGCTTCCAGTGCCGATCGGCGTCACACCGTCGAGCAGCGCGGCTTCCTGCCGCAGCTGCGCCACGTCATAGTCCGGCGTGTCGCCTTCCGCCCCATACAGGCCCGTAACCGCGACAGAGCCGTCTTCCGTATGCAAGGTCGAGAGCAGTCGGATCATCGCCAGCATGGCGTCGGGGACCGCGCCACCGAACATGCCGGAGTGCGACGCATGCGCCAGCGTGCGGACCGTCAAGTGGAACGTGACGTTTCCGCGCAGAGAGACCGTCAGTGCCGGGGTGTTGATGTTCCAGTTGTCCGAGTCCGCGACGATGATCACATCCGCCGCGAGTGTGTCCTGATGCTGGCGAAGGAAGTTCGCAAACGAGCGGGAGCCGAATTCTTCTTCGCCTTCGATGAAGACCGCAAGACCCAGGGCGAGGTCGCTGGAGGTCGAAGCGACCAACGCTCGGATGGCGGCGACGTGGGCCATGACCCCCGCCTTGTCGTCGGCCGCGCCTCTGCCGTACAGCCGGTCGCCGCGCACGGTCGGTTCGAATGGCGCCGTTTCCCAGTCCGCTTCTTGCCCCGGCGGCTGCACGTCGTGGTGCGCGTACAGCAATACCGTCGGGCGCCCTGCCGTCGCCGCGCGAGCTGCGAGCACCGCGGGCTGACCGAGTAGACCGTCTGTGCCGATCGGCGCGCGGCTGATCGTCACCGTGTCGAAAACATCGAGGTCCCGCAGCAGCGCGGCAACAGCATCCGCGCTTGCGGCGACCTGAGCCGGATCGAACGCTGCCCACGACACCGAAGGGATGCGCACCAACGCTCCCAGATCGGCGATCGCGACAGGTAAGCCCTCGTTGACCGCCCGTGTGACCGACTCATCCGTCGTCGATTGTTTTACGTTCTCTTCGCTCTCCGTCATGCAGGTAATCTTAAGACGACAACGATTGAGGATTCACCGTGGCAAAACGACCAACCGCTTCTGACTCGGCCGCACAGGCCTCTTCGCCGGAGACGGCGGAACAGACTGCGGCGCGCCTCGAGCAGGCGGGCAAGGGGCATCCGACACCGTCCCGCAAGGAACGCGAGGCTGCGAACAAACGGCCGCTGGTGCCGGAGGACCGTAAGGAAGCGGCCCGCCAGGCGCGAGCGAAAAGCGCAGAATCACGCGAGAAAGCGCGCCTCGGCATGGCAGCAGGAGACGACCGCTATCTGACCGTTCGCGACAAGGGTCCACAGCGACGTTATGTGCGTGACTACGTCGACGCACGCTTCAGCGTCGGCGAGATCATGATCCCGGTGATGTTGCTGGTGATCGTGCTGACATTCCTACCGCAGCGGGAACTGCAGGTCTACGGAATCATCGCGTTGTGGACGTTCTTCCTGGTCGCCGTCGTCGACTGCTTCTTTCTCGGCTTCACGGTGCGGCGCAAGCTTGGCGTCAAGTTCGGTGCAAGCAAGGTGGAACGCGGCGTGCGCTGGTATGCGGCGATGCGCGCGCTGCAACTGCGCATGATCAGACTGCCGAAGCCGCAGGTCAAGCGCGGGCAATACCCGCGCTGATGACGATCACCGCGGCGGCGGACGGTTCCGCCCTCGGCAACCCTGGCCCGGCCGGCTGGGCGTGGTACGTGGACGACGATCACTGGGCCGCCGGTGGTTGGCCGCGCGGCACGAACAATCAGGGTGAGCTCATGGCTGTGCTCGACCTGTTCACTGCGACGGCGGTGGATTCGGATCAAGAACTCCATGTGCTGTGCGACAGCCAGTACGTGATCAACACGATCACCAAGTGGATGCCCGGCTGGAAGCGCAAGGGATGGCGCAAGGCAGACGGCTCCCCCGTGCTCAACCTCGAACTCATCAAGGATCTCGACACGGCGATCATGGGTCGACGCTTCCGGTTCGAATGGGTCAAGGGACACGCTGGTCACGAGCTTAACGAGGCCGCCGACCAACGGGCGCGGGCGGCGGCGCTCGCCTACCAGAACAGCTCGGCTGTCCCGTCCGGCCCGGGGTGGCGCGGTCAGGTTGCCCGGGATTCAGACAAGACCGCCGACTATACAACTGCCGCCTCCGCCGACGATGCCACCACAGTCAGTGCCACCGCCGCGCTGTTCGACTTCGAAGAGCTCACGACCGAACTGACGGATGCCGCGAACGTCGAACTGCTCGAACGTCGCCTCCTCGACCCGCTGACCCGGGCGGACCCGGCGGAGTTGGCCACGCTGCTGCATCCGCAGTTCGAAGAGATCGGCGCGTCCGGTCGCCGCTTCGACCGTGAAACGATCCTGCAACTGCTGGAAACGAATCCCGTCACCGACGACACGTTCGAGGCAGTGACGACGGACGTCATCGCCGACGGGGTCATCCTGCTCACCTACCGATCGGCGAGCGCTGAGGGCGAGCGGCTCCGCAGTTCGCTCTGGCTGCGCGATGGCAACCGCTGGCGGTTGCGCTTCCACCAGGGAACGCCGGAAGCGCTCTCATAACGGGTTGTGCGTCGTTGTCGCTGCGTGTGACGTGACCGGTCAGCGACTACGCTGTGCAAGTCCACGATTGATCTGGCGAGCCCAGAGCGGCCCGCGGTAGAGGAACGCGGTGTAACCCTGCACGAGGGTCGCCCCTGCAGCCAGTCTTTCTGCGACATCGGCGGCCGTTTCGACCCCGCCGACGGAGATGACGCACAGCTCTGCGGGCACGTGCGAGCGAAGCAATCGCAAGACGTCCAGAGATCGGGCGCGCAGCGGAGCGCCTGACAGGCCGCCGGCGCCTGCAGCATCGACGGTCTCGCGCGGTGTGTGCAAGCCAGCGCGCGAAATCGTGGTGTTCGTGGCGATGACGCCGTGCAAGCCGAGTTCGACCGCAAGCTCGGCGATGCGCACCACGGCTTCATCCGCGAGATCAGGGGCGATCTTCACGAGGACGGGAGTGCCGGCGGCTTCCTCCTTGACCGCCGTCAGCAAGGGCGCGAGCAGGTCGATTTCTTGGAGCCCACGCAGTCCGGGCGTATTCGGCGAACTGACGTTCACCGCGAGATAGTCGGCGAGCGGCGCGAGGACGCGCGCGCTTTCGCGATAGTCCGCCACAGCATCCTCGACGGCGACGACGCGGCTTTTGCCGATGTTGACGCCGAGCACGGGTCGCCGCGGGTTGTCGAGCACGCGGCGCAGACGAGTGGTGGCCGCTACCGCACCGCCGTTGTTGAAACCCATCCGATTGACGACCGCGCGATCGGCGATCAGTCGGAACAGGCGCGGCTTCGGGTTGCCCGGCTGGGCGCGTGCCGTCAGCGTCCCGACTTCGACGTGGCTGAAGCCCAGCTGGCCGAGACCGATGATCGCCTCACCGTCCTTGTCAAAACCGGCGGCGACGCCGAACGGCGAGTCGAAATGCAGCCCCAGTGTGTCGACGGCCAGCTGATCGCGGGGGCGCGTGAAACGTCGGACAAGTCGGCCGATGCCGAGGACGGGCAGGTATCGGATCAGCAGGAACGCCAGGTGGTGGGCGAGCTCCGGGTCGAGGTGACGCAGGACGAGAGTGAAGAGTATGCGATACATGCCGGTGTAACCCTAGCGGCTAGCGCGGCGTCACTGTGCCGCATCCGTGTGCTCGGACCGCAGCCGTGCAATCGCCTCCTCGAAATCGCTCAGCGAAGCGAACGCTTGGTAGACACTGGCGAACCGCAGATACGCCACTTCGTCGAGCTCGCGCAGTGGCGGCAGGATCGCAAGGCCGATTTCGTTGGCCTCGATCTGCGACACCCCTGTTGCTCGGATCGTCTCCTCGGCGCGCTGTGCCAGCAGGGCGAGATCCGTGTCTGTCACCGGGCGCCCCTGACAGGCCTTGCGCACGCCGCTGACGATCTTTTCACGGCTGAACGGCTCGGCGACTCCACTGCGCTTGATCACGGTCAGGCTCGCCGTCTCGATCGTGCTGAAGCGACCACCGCACTCAGGGCACTGTCGCCGTCGGCGGATCGACAGGCCGTCGTCACTGGTGCGCGAATCGATCACGCGTGAATCTGGGTGGCGGCAAAACGGGCAGAACATGCCAAAAGACTAGCCGACGCGCCTGTTCAATTGCGTTCGAAGCGGGCGGTCACAGCATCGCCGTGGGCGGGTAGATCTTCTGCTCCGGACAGCGCCACGATTTTGTCGGCGACGGCGGACAGCGCGGCCGTGTCGTAGCGGATGATCTGCTGCGGTCGCAGGAACGAGTATGCGCCGAGCCCAGACGAGAACCGCGACTGACCGCCGGTCGGCAGCACATGGTTGGAGCCGGCGAGGTAGTCGCCGAGACTCACCGGTGCGTCGGGGCCGATGAAGATCGCGCCGGCGTTCTCGATGAGGGCAAGAACGTCGTCCGGATTCTCAGTCTGGATCTCCAGATGCTCCGGCCCGTATGCATTGCTGAACGCGGCAGCCATGGTCAGGTCTTTGACGAGGGCGATCGCCGATTGCGGCCCACCGAGGGATGTGCGCACACGCTCGCTATGACCGGTACGCGCCGCGCGGATGTCCAACTCGGCCCGAACCCGTTCAGCGAGTTCCGCAGAATCGGTGACCAGCACGGCTGCCGCGGCTTCGTCGTGCTCGGCCTGGCTGATCAGATCGGATGCGATCAGGCGCGCGTCCGCCGCAGCATCCGCAATGATCAAGATCTCGGTGGGTCCCGCCTCTGAGTCGATTCCGACCGTTCCACGTACGAGCCGCTTGGCGGCCGCGACGTAGATATTTCCCGGGCCGGTGATCACCTGTACGGGTTCGAGCGCGAGCTCGGGCACGCCCCAGGCCAAAGCGCCGATCGCACCGGCACCGCCCATGGCGTAAACCTCGTCGATGCCGAGCAGCCCCGCTGCTCCGAGAATCGTCGGGTGCACACTGCCCGCATACGCCTTCTGCGGCGGACTCGCCAACGCGATTGAAGCAACCCCGGCCACTTGCGCCGGCACAGCGTTCATCACAACGCTCGAGGCGAGGGGCGCCTTGCCGCCGGGCACGTAGAGTCCGGCGCGCTCGATCGGCTGCCAGCGCTGCTCGATGCGTGCTCCTGGTGCGATGCGTGTGGTGACCGGTCTGGGCAGCTGAGCGGTCGTCGCCACGCGCACCCGGGCGATGGATTCCTCGAGCGCGCCGCGCACGGCCTCCGGCAGCTCCTCGACGGCCCGAGCGATGTCGGTGACGGCGATTCTCACGGTCGCCGGACGCACTCCGTCGAAGCGCTCGGCCTGGTCTGCCAATGCCGTCGCTCCGTGCGCTCGGACCGCGTCGATCAACCCGGCCGCGGCCTGCGCGGCGTGCGACACATCGAGTGCCGGCCTCGGGACGAGATTCAGGTAATCGGCGCGGCTAGGCTGGGATTCTCGAAGGTCGATCGTCTGGATCATGGCCTGCCCAGCCTATCGGTTGGGAATATGTCGAGCCCACCAGCGATTGATGCATTCGTATGGATACACCGTCTACTCCTCTGCCGACCGGATCCGGCGACCTGTCCGCTTTCAAACAGGCATTCCGACGCCATGCCGCCGGTGTCGCGATCGTCACCGCCCTGCGCCCGGACGGCACCCCGGTCGGCTTCACTGCAACCTCGCTCGCTTCGCTTTCCGCGGTCCCTCCGCTCGCCAGCTTCAACATGGCGCGGACCGCCAGCGCCTGGCCAGCCGTTGCTGCAACGGACTTCGTCATCATTCACATGCTCGGCGTGCGCAATCGCGAGGTGGCTGAACTCATGGCTGGTGACAACAGCATCCGCTTCGTCGGCGATCACTGGGCGCCCGGCCCGCACGGTATTCCGTTGATCCGCGATGTGACCGGCTGGATGCTCGGCCACATCGTCGAGCGCATTCCCGTTCACGACAACGCGGTCGTCGTCGCGGAGATCGTCGATGGCGGCCTCGGAAACGAAGACGAAGCACTGCTCTACCACGAGCGCACGTTCATGCGGCCGGGGAGCCCGGCCTGAGTAACGCGCCCGTGTCCGGCTAACCCAGGCAGTGCGGCCCGAGCAGGCTCTTCAGCTCGCCGTACAGGTCCGCAGACACCGTCACAGGGCGCGGCACCTCGAACACCCGAGCCGTCTGCCCCGTGATCAGTTTCAATCGCACCTCGCTGGCACCACGGTGTCTGGAAAGGATCTCGCTCAGGCTCGTCATGGTGCCGGTCGTCGCACGAGTGTCGGCCACGTTGATCGTCAGCGGCCCCGAGTCGAGCTCCTGGCCGAATTCCGGAGTGGTCAAATTGAACGCGTGCAAATTCATGCCGTCATCGCGCAGGCTGACGCGCCCGCGCACGACGACGATGCTGTCGCCGATCAGAGCGGGCGAGAACTCGAGGTAAGCCTTGCCCATGAACATCACGGTGATCTCGCCACCGAAGTCCTCAACCTGGATCATGCCATACTGATTGCCCGACTTCTTCGCAACGCGATGTTGCACACTCGTAATCAACCCCGCGATGGTCACCGTGTCACCGTCCTGGGTGTGCTCGGACGCCATCAGGTCGGCAATCGTCGTGCTGGCGTGCTTCGCCAGCGCCGTCTCGAGGCCGGCAAGCGGGTGGTCTGACACGTAGAGCCCCAACATCTCGCGCTCGAATGCAAGCTTGTCCTTCTTGGCCCACTCCGGTCGATCCGGCACGCGGTCCGTTGCCTGCGGGTCATCGAAGAGGCTGTCGAAGTCGAACCCGACGTTGCCGTGTTCTTCGTCCCGTTTGATCTTCACCGCGGACTCAACGGCCGACTCGTGGATCTCGACCATCCCGCGCCGTGTCGCGCCGAGTGAATCGAATGCGCCGGCCTTCACGAGAGACTCGACCGTGCGCTTGTTGGCGACCGAAATCGGCACCTTGCGCAGGAAATCGTGGAACGACTCGAACCGGCCCTTGCTTTCGCGGGCCGCGCGAATGGCATCCACAACGGCGAAGCCGACATTGCGCACCGCACCCATCCCGAACCGGATGTCCTCGCTGACGGCTGCAAAGTACCCGATCGACTCGTTGACGTCGGGCGGCAGCACCCGGATGCCCATCCGCCTGCACTCGTTGAGATAGATGGCCATCTTGTCCTTGGAGTCACCGACGCTGGTCAGCAGTGCCGCCATGTACTCCGCCGGATAGTGCGCCTTCAGGTAGGCGGTCCAATACGAGACGACACCGTATGCCGCGGAATGCGCCTTGTTGAATGCGTAGTCGGAGAACGGTAGGAGGATGTCCCAGAGCGTGGCGATCGCGGCATCCGAGTAGCCGTTGGACTTCATGCCCGCTTCGAACCCCGCGTACTGCTTGTCGAGCTCAGACTTCTTCTTCTTGCCCATTGCGCGCCGCAGAATGTCGGCCTGGCCGAGCGAGAAGCCGGCCACCTTCTGCGCGATCGCCATCACCTGCTCCTGGTAGATGATCAGGCCGTAACTGGTCGAGAGGATCTCGGCGAGGGGTTCCTCCAGCTCAGGGTGGATCGGCGTGATCTCCTGGAGACCGTTCTTGCGCAGCGCATAGTTGTTGTGCGAGTTCGCGCCCATCGGGCCCGGCCGGTACAACGCGATCAGGGCCGAGATGTCCTCGAAGTTGTCCGGCTTCATCAAGCGCAGCAACGACCGCATCGGCCCGCCGTCCAACTGGAACACCCCGAGCGTGTCGCCGCGGGAGAGCAGTTCGTATGCGTCGGGGTCATCCAGGGTGAGCGCCTCGAGCTCGAGCCTGTGGCCGCGATTGGACTCGATGTTGTCCAACGCGTCGTTGATGATGGTGAGGTTCCGCAACCCCAGGAAGTCCATCTTGATCAGGCCGAGCGTTTCGCAGGCCGGGTAGTCGAACTGGGTGACGATCTGGCCGTCCTGCTCGCGCTTCATCACCGGAACAATGTCGATCAGCGGATCGCTGGACATGATCACACCCGCGGCGTGTACGCCCCACTGCCGCTTCAGGTTCTCGATGCCGAGCGCGGTATCGAAGACGGTGCGCGCCTCCGGATCGGTCTCGACGACCGTCCGCAGATCGACCGCTTCCTTGTAACGCGGGTGGTTCTTGTCGAAGATCCCGGTCAGAGGGATGTCCTTGCCCATCACGGGTGGCGGCATCGCCTTGGTGAGCTTCTCCCCCATGCTGAACGGAAACCCGAGCACCCGCCCGGCGTCTTTCAGTGCCTGTTTCGCCTTGATCGTTCCGTACGTGACGATCTGCGCGACGCGTTCCTCGCCATACTTCTCCGTGACGTATCGGATCACCTCTGTGCGTCTACGGTCGTCGAAGTCCACGTCGAAGTCGGGCATCGACACACGATCCGGGTTGAGGAATCGCTCGAAGATGAGGCCGTGCTGCAACGGGTCCAGGTCGGTGATCCGCATGGCATACGCCGCCATCGAGCCCGCGCCGGAGCCGCGCCCCGGTCCGACCCGGATGCCGTTGCGCTTCGACCAGTTGATGAAGTCGGCGACGACCAGAAAATATCCGGGGAATCCCATTTGGGAGATGACGCCGAGTTCGTAGTCGGCGCGCGCCCTGACCTCAGCAGAGATTCCGCCGGGGTAACGCCCGCGCAGGCCCTCCTCGACCTCTTTGACGAACCAACTCTGCTCGGTCTCGCCGTCCGGCACCGGGAACCGTGGCATGTAGTTCGCCACGGTGTCGAACCGCACGTTGCAGCGCTCGGCGATCAGCAGGGTGTTGTCGCAGGCATCCGGGTGGTCGCGAAACAGCTGCCGCATCTGCTGCGCGCTCTTGAGGTAGAACTCGTCTGCATCGAACTTGAAGCGATTCGGGTCGTCCAACGTCGATCCGGACTGCACGCAGAGCAAGGCGGCGTGGCTGCCCGCGTCCTTCGCGTGCGTGTAGTGCAGATCGTTCGTGCCGACCAGAGGAAGGCCGAGCTCCTTCGCGAGTCGAAGCAGGTCCGTCATGATCCGTCGCTCGATGCCGAGGCCGTGGTCCATGATCTCGCAGAAGAAGTTGTCGGCGCCGAAGATATCGCGGAACTCCGCCGCGGCGGCAACCGCCTCGGTGTACTGACCGAGTCGCAAACGAGTCTGCACCTCGCCGCTCGGGCAGCCCGTCGTGGCGATCAAGCCCTTGCCGTAGGTCTGCAGGAGTTCGCGGTCCATCCGCGGTTTGAAGTAGTAACCCTCGATCGACGCTTTCGACGACAGCCGGAACAGGTTGTGCATGCCCTCCGTCGTCTCGGCGAGCAGCGTCATATGCGTGTACGCACCCGAGCCGGAGACGTCATCGCCTCCGCCGTTTCCCCAGCGCACCCGGGTGCGGTCGGTTCTGCCTGTTCCGGGCGTCAGATACGCCTCTGTGCCGATGATCGGCTTGATGCCGGCTTCGGTGGCCGTCTTCCAGAAATCGAATGCGCCGAACATGTTGCCGTGGTCGGTGATCGCAACGGCGGGCATCCCCTGTTCGACCGCCGCCTCGACCAGTGGCTTGATGCGTGCTGCGCCGTCGAGCATCGAGTACTCGCTGTGGACGTGGAGGTGAACGAACGAATCGTCGGTGGCTGGCACTGCAACTGCTTCCGGTTTTTGCTGGGGGTGAACTGCCGCACGGCGTGGGCTGTCGCTGCGGCCGTGCTCTCAGCCTAATTCTCGCTCAGGACATCCAGCGCAAGGCGCAGGTCGCTCGGGTAGTCGGCGGTGAATTCGACCCACTGCCCCGATCCCGGATGGTGGAATGCGAGCCTGAACGCGTGCAACCACTGGCGCGTCAGCCCGAGCCGGGCCGTCAGCGTCGGGTCCGCTCCGTACATCGTGTCTCCAACCAGCGGATGCCGCTGCGCAGCCAAGTGCACTCGAATCTGGTGCGTGCGTCCCGTCTCCAGGTGGATCTCCAGCAGACTCGCGGCGCGGAAAGCCTCCAGCGTCTCGTAGTGGGTCACCGATGGCTTGCCGCTCGAGACGATCGCGAACTTCCAGTCTGACTTCGGGTGTCGACCGATCGGCGCATCGATTGTGCCGGCCGACGGATCCGGATGCCCCTGCGCGACCGCGTGATAGATCTTCTCGACTTCGCGGTCGTGAAATGCCCGCTTGAGTGCGGTGTATGCACGTTCGCTTTTCGCGACGACCATCAGGCCACTGGTGCCCGCGTCCAGCCGGTGAACGATTCCGGCTCGTTCCGCAGCACCGGATGTCGAGATCCTGAACCCCGCGGCGGCCAGCGCCCCCGGCACAGTCGGCCCGCTCCAGCCGACCGAGGGATGGGCGGCCACGCCGGCCGGTTTGTCTACGACGATGATGTCCTCATCGTCGTGCACGATCGACAACTCTGGCACCGCGAGAGGCACGATGGTCGCCTCGTGACGCGGCTCCCAGCTGACCTCGATCACACCCCCGGCGTGCAGCCGATCTGATTTTCCGACGGCCACGCCGTCGATGCTCACCCCGCCCGATTCGGCCACTTCGGCCGCGAACGTGCGGGAGAACCCGAGGAGCTTGGCCAGCCCGGCATCGACGCGCGCACCGTCCAAACCATCCGGCAACGGAAGCCGACGTGATTCCATCGACGCCGCCTAGATCGCGCTGGAGCGTCGGCTGCTGCCGTCGCCTGGCGCATCGTGCGAACCGTCTGATGCGTCGCGATCTTCCGCGTCCGCGTCTGTCGTTTCCGCATCTGTCGCTTCGGCGTCAGCGCGCGTATGGTGCGATCCGTCGAGAGCGACACCGCGCATCGTGAGGATTAAGAACAGCACCATGCTGGAAACGATCGCGACATCCGCGAGGTTGAAGATCGCCGGCAGCAGCGGGATCTGCAGGAAATCCACGACCTCTCCCCGGCCGAACCCCGGGGCTCTGGTCAATCGATCTGTGAGGTTTCCAAGCAGTCCTCCGAGCAGCAAGCCGAACAAGATCGCCCAGGCGATCGATCGGATCCGACGCGCGAACCAGATGACGAACACGAGCACACCACACGCGATGATGGTGAAGATCCAGGTCGAGCCCGCTCCAATGGAGAATGCGGCCCCGGAATTCTTGACGAAATAGAACTGAAGCAACTGGCCGAGCACTTCGACGCGCACGTCCTCGGTCAGGTGAACGACAACGAGAAACTTCGCGATCTGATCAATGACAAGAACGATCAAGGCCACGACGGCCAAGATCACGATCGCCCGAACGCTGACCTTCGACCGAGACTTATCCGCCAAAGCTCTGCAGCGTCGGCGGTTGAGTCGCGCCCGCGGCCTCACCGAGGCCCGGTGCCTGTCCGACGACCGGGAATTGGCCGGACGCCGCGGCGACCGGTGCCGGGCCGCCGGAAACTCCGGAGGCATCCAGGTCACGCAATTGACTCTCGATGTAGCTCTTCAGCTTCGCACGGTAGTCACGCTCGAAGGTACGCAGTTCGTCGATGCGGTGCTCGAGACCCGCACGTTCTTGATCGAGCGCCGAGATCTGAGCACGCTGCTTCGACTCGGCCTCCGCCACGACGCGTGCCGCTGTGGCATGCCCTTCGGCAATCAGGGCATCGCGCTTTTCGATACCCTCGCGCACGTGCTCCTCATGCAACCGCCGGGCCAACTGCAACAGGTTGTTCGTGCCGGCCGTCTCGTCCACGGCGGCAGCGACGGCCGGCGCTGCGACAACGGCCGCAACCGGCGCGACCGCGGCCGCAACCGGCACGGGTGCCGGCTGTTCGACTACTGGTGCGACCGGACGAGTTTCCTGCGGTCGCGAGTCCCCGGCAGCCAGTCGCTGCTTCAGCTCGTCGTTCTCCTGATTGAGTCTGCGGAGTTCGATGACAACTTCGTCAAGAAAGTCGTCGACCTCGTCTTGGTCATAGCCCTCACGGAACTTCGTCGGCTGAAACCGCTTGTTGACCACATCTTCCGGAGTTAGCGCCATGGCTTGCCACCCTTAGAACTTGATTGTATGAACAGAAAGTAACGTTCCGCTAACGCTAGCAAAGGAGGACGATGCTGCGCACGCGCCCCGCTTGCCTTCGCGCCATCAAGACTACATCGCCCTCAGCCGAGTTGCCGAAGCAGCAGTGTCACATACATGCACACGACGCAAGCCAACATTGTCAGACTCCAACCGAAGTCGATCGCAACGGGGCCCATCGACATCGGCGGCACGAGTTTGCGGAAGAACTTGATCGGTGGGTCGGTCACCGAATACATCACTTCGGTGAGCACCAGCCCGGCGCCGTGTGGGCGCCACGACCGGCTGAAATTACGAACGAGGTCGATGACGAAGCGCGCCCACAACGCCAGGAAGAAGATCAAGAACGCGTAATAAAGAAGGTTCGCGATGATCGAAACGACAGGCACCCCTCAAGTATGACGGACGAAACGTGCCCGTTGATTCCACCGCGATGGCGCAGGCTCAAGCCTGAGCGAAGAAGGATGCCTCTGCGTCGGTGTCCCGGCCGGACGCATGATCGCCCGAGACGACGACGTGCGATGGTGACAGCAAGAAGACCTTGCTCGTGACCCGTTCGATCTTGCCGTACAAGCCCTGTGAAAGTCCGCTGGCGAAATCGATCAAGCGCCGTGCGTCACTCTCGCTCATCTGGGACAGGTTGATGATCACGGGGATGCCTTCACGAAAGGACTCCGCGATCACCTGTGCATCCCGGTACTGGCGCGGGTGAACCGTGAGGATTTCATTCATTTCCTGAACCATCGCATTCCGTGCTGGAGTGTTCTTACGCAACGGGGTCACCGGGGCTCTACCCGATGATGCGGCGGGCACGCTGGCAACCGGAGCGCCCGCGGCCGACGCGACAGGCGTCGGATGACGCTGCGGCTGCTGCTGGGCCGGCTGTTCGTCGTACTCGAGTTCCTCGTCGGCCAAGCCGAGGTAGACCATCGTCTTCTTGAGCGGGTTGCTCATCGTATCCTCCGTGCTGCTTGTGTCGTGCGAGTTGTCCGTGCGTCATGCATGGTGATCTGCTTCGAGATTAACCTCGAGTCGGACGTTTTCCGGTGATTGCGGTACCAATGCGTAGGTGTGTCGCGCCCTCGGCAATTGCTGCCTCGAAGTCCTCGGACATGCCGGCCGAGATCGAGCCGGCGTCAGGAGCAAGCGAGCGCACCCGATCCGAGACAGCACGAAGACGAGCAAAGGCCGCCCGCGGTTCCTCACCGAGCGGCGCCACGGCCATCACCCCGATCAGGTGCAGCCCCTGGGTGCCGAGAATCTGCTCGACAAGCCTCTCGAGGCCAGCAGAATCGACACCACCTCGCGCCGGATCGGCTGTGAGGTTGTACTGAATGAAGCAGTCGACGGATGCCACGGATGATTCGAGAGCGGAGACGAGCGCCGGGCGGTCCACGGAATGGATCACGTGGGCGTACTGCCGCGCCTGCTTGGCCTTCTTGCTCTGCAGTTGGCCGACGAAATGCCAGGTGAGGTCGAGGTCGGCGCACACGCGGGCCTTTGCCTGCGCCTCTTGATGCCGGTTCTCGCCGACATCCCGCACGCCCAGAGCGGCGAGCTCGCGCACGAGCGAGGCCGGGTGGAATTTCGTGACCACGATCGTCGTCAATTCGGACGTGGCACGGTCAGCGTCGCGCGCGGCATCCGCGATCCGGCGACGAACCGCGTCAAGCCGACCCGCCAGATCGCCCGCCGCCGGGACCCCGGTCATTTCCGGCGTCATTTCCGGCGTCATTTCGGGCGTCTCTGTGGGGCTGTCACTTCAGAAAGTCGGGGATGTCCAGGTCGTCGGATTCGTCGTCGAACGCCGGATCGACGGCCGCGGCCTGCACCAGCTGCGAGTCCTCGTCCGTCCAGGACGGCCCGTCGGGGAGGTCGCTCGCTTCGAGTGCTTGGGTGTCGACCAGTCCACTGCCGCTCCGGGCAGCCCCAGCAGCTGCACCGGCTCCCGCTCCTGCAAAGGCCGACACGCGGTGCGTCTCGTGCGCTGTCGAGCTGGGTTCACCGCTGTCGAAGCCGGCCGCGATGACCGTGACCCGGACTTCGTCGCCGAGCGTGTCGTCGATGACGGCACCGAAGATGATGTTCGCCTCGGGATGCACCGCTTCCTGCACGAGACGAGCAGCGTCGTTGATCTCGAAGATCCCGAGAGTCGAGCCACCTTGAATGGAGAGCAGGACCCCGTGGGCACCCTCGATGCTGGCCTCCAGCAGGGGCGATGCTACGGCCAGTTCGGCGGCCTTGATCGCGCGGTCAGCGCCACGGGACGAGCCGATGCCCATCAGCGCAGATCCGGCACCCTGCATGACCGACTTGACATCGGCGAAGTCCAAGTTGATCAGGCCTGGCGTCGTGATGAGGTCCGTGATGCCCTGCACGCCGGCAAGCAGCACCTGATCGGCCGTAGAGAACGCCTCGAGCATGCTGATCCCACGGTCGCTGATCTCCAGCAACCGGTCGTTGGGAACGACGATCAGGGTGTCGACTTCTTCTTTCAGACGCGCGACGCCGGCATCGGCCTGTTCTGCCCGGCGCTTGCCCTCGAACCCGAACGGCTTGGTCACGACACCGATGGTCAGTGCGCCAATCGACTTCGCGATACGAGCGATCACCGGGGCGCCGCCTGTGCCTGTTCCACCGCCCTCGCCCGCCGTGACGAAGACCATGTCCGCGCCGGCGAGGGCCTCTTCGATTTCCTCGGCGTGATCCTCGGCGGCGCGGCGGCCGACCTCGGGGTCCGCTCCGGCACCGAGCCCGCGGGTGATCTCGCGGCCGACGTCGAGCTTGACGTCCGCGTCGCTCATCAACAGCGCTTGAGCATCCGTATTGATGGCGATGAACTCGACCCCGCGCAGGCCGAGCTCGATCATCCTGTTCACGGCGTTCACGCCGCCGCCGCCGATACCGACGACTTTGATCACGGCGAGGTAGTTCTGGTTTGTAGTCACGTCCGGCCTCCGCTGGGAACTTTCAACCTCAAGTCGAGGCTTAAAGTTATGCTCAGTATGCAATTCCTTTATCTGACGTTAGGTCGCCTCAGCACTCCTGCCTGCAGCGCAGCCCGCGTGTTGGAAAAATAAAGTCAGTTGCAGCTATTTGGTGACCGGACTCTGCGGCGCGGAGACGTCGTAGACGGATGCCGACGGAGCATCCTTCAGAAGCGCCGCCAGGTCCGCAGCCTTGAGCTCGGACTGGTCGGGCCCGCCCCACAGCACCGTCTTGCCGCCGATCAGCGTCAGCGCGACATCATCCGTCGTTTTTGCGCTGACGGAATCGACCTGAGGCAGTACGCTCGCTGGCAGCACGCTCAGTACAGCGGTCGCCGCGGTGAACCCGGGCGCGCTGCCCGCGCTCTCCGCCGTGCCGGCGAGTTGGATCACGGGGTAGCCGGTGGGCCGCTGAGCCGATCGGGAGATGACCACACCAGCCGGGTCCACGAGTTCGTAGCCGCTGCCGGTCTTCAGCAACCCGACGGGCTGACGCTCGACGATCCGCACGACCAGGGTGCCCGGCGGATGCGTCTCCGTGCTGTAACTGCGGATCAGACCGAACGTGCCGAGCTCCTTCTTGATGGCACCGAAGTCGATCAGCGGCAGAGGCTTGCCGAGTTGCCCGTCGAGAGCCGTGGCGATTGCGGCCGGCTTCAGTCGCGTCGTGCCGACGACGTCGATCGAGTGCAGCGCCATCAACGGCGAGTACGCAGCGAGCACGGCGCCGCCGAGAACGACCACGACACTGCCGACCGAGACCAGCCACACCGTGCGGCGCCGGCGTGCCCGGCGGGTGAACCGCTTGACCTCACCCCGCTCATAGCGTCTGCGGCTGCGTCCGGCCTCGCGCAATTCCCGCGCGGTGACCCCTTCCGCGGCTGTGCCGCCGCTCGGGCCGGAGCCCGGGCCAGGCGCGTCGGCTTTGCTGGTCGGCTGCACGAAGACAAGAGGTTCCTGAAGCGGCGCCGGGTCGCGAGGAGCCGCATCCGGCCGCGACGTTTTGGCCGCCGTCGCGAATGGGCCGGATGACGGCCCCTTGGAACGATCGAACCCCTGCGGTCGCTTCATCGACGACGTTCCGCTAGTCTCGCCGGTGCCGAAGCGACTCGAGGAGCTGCGGCACGATCCGGTACACGTCGCCGCAGCCGAGCGTCACGATGAAATCGCCATCGCGGGCGATCGTCGCCGTGTAGTCGGCCGCAGCCTGCCAGTCTGAGATGAACGCCACTTTGCCTGGGTCGGCGAACCGCTCTGAGACGAGGGCCCCGGTCACACCGGGTTCCGGATCTTCGCGGGCGCCGTACACGTCGAGCACGACCGTCTGGTCGGCGTAGTGCTCCAGCGTCTCTGCGAACTCTCTCGCGAACAGCCGGGTTCTGCTGTAGAGGTGGGGCTGATGCACCGCGATGATGCGGCCGTCGCCGACGACGGTGCGCGCAGCGGCCAGCGCTGCGGCCACCTCCGTCGGGTGATGTGCGTAGTCGTCGTACACACTGACGCCGTCGATCGTGCCGTGGAGTTCGAAGCGACGCTGTGTTCCGCCGAACGCGGCGATCGCCGCCAGCGCAGCAGCCGGATCGTGGCCTAGTCCGACCAAAACGGCGAAGGCGCCCGCGGCGTTGACGGCATTGTGCCGGCCGGGAATCCTCAGGGTTGCCGGATAGTCGGCGCCCTTGTAGGCGATCACGAAGGAAACCGGGCCGTCCGTGAGAATCGAGTGCACGCGCACGTCGGCATCCGGGGCTTCACCGAAGGTGAGGACGATCTTGTTGTCCAGCAGCGCGGTCATCTCGACGGCCCCGAAGTCGTCTGAGGAGACGACCACGAGTTCGCCGGCGGCCTGAGCGAATTCGACGAATGCAGCGCGGAAAGCTTCGAGTGATCCGTAGTGATCAAGGTGATCCGGATCAACGTTCGTGATCAACGCCACGGAGGTGTTGTACAGCAGGAAAGTGCCGTCCGACTCGTCTGCTTCGACGACGAACAGGTCGCTGGATCCCGCCTGGCTGCTGACGCCGAGGGAATCGATGACGCCGCCGTTGACGAAGCTGGGGTCCTCACCGAGGCCGAGGAGGCCGGTCACGATCATTCCGGTCGATGTCGTCTTGCCATGGGCGCCGGCCACGGCGACAAGCCGGTGCTTGTTGATGAGCCACGCCAGTGCCTGGGCACGGTGCAGAACCGGGATTCCCCGTTCGAGCGCAAGTTGATATTCCGGATTATCTTGCCACAGTGCACCCGTGACCACGAGTGTGTCGGCGTCGCCGACATTGGCGGCGTCGTGTCCGATCGCGATCCGAGCACCCAATGCGCGCAACGCATCGATGTTGCTGGACTCGCGCACGTCGGAACCGGTTATCGTGTGCCCGGCACTCAGAAACAGCCGCGCGATCCCGCTCATGCCCGAGCCGCCGATGCCGACGAAGTGCATCGCTCCAAGTTCGTCGGGAATCGTCATAGCCAGGTCGGGTTCGATCACGGTTGTTCTGCTTCTTTCTGTCACTGTGCGGGGGCGCCGCGCACGCTCATCAGTATGCCGGACGCCCTTTACAGCGCGCTGGACATCAACTCTCTCGAGATCAGGTCGATGAACCGATCTGATCCGTCGAGAACACCGGTCGCGGCCGCGGCGCGCGCCATCCCAGCGAGGCGCTCGCGGTCATCCACGAGCGGGATCAACGTCTGGGCGACCCACGTTGCCGTGAACTCCGCGTCGTCGACGAGGAGCGCCCCGTGTGCGGCGACGACCCCTGCCGCATTGAATCGCTGTTCGCCGTTGCCGACCGGATACGGTACATAGACGGCCGGGATGCCCAGCGCGCTCAGTTCGCTGACGGTGGCAGCGCCCGCCCGCCCGACCGACAGATCGGCGACGGCGAGTGCGAGGTCCATTCGGTCGCAATAGTCGATCAGGTGATAATGCTCGATGCCCAGATCCGCAAACTCGCGACGGCCACCCTGCACGTGCAGCACCTGGAAACCTGCATCGACCAGACGCTGCGCAGAGCCCAGCATCGCCACATTGATGCTCCGCGCCCCGAGCGATCCGCCGGTCGCCAGAATCGTCTTCCGATCCGGCGCGAGGCCGAACAGTTCCAGGGCCTCCGGCCGGGCCGCGGCGCGGTCGAGTGTCTCGATCTCCCGTCGCAGCGGCATTCCGACGAAAGAGGCATGAGCGATCTTCGTTCCTTCGAATGCGACACCGACGCAGTGCGTATAGCGACTGCCCAGGCGGTTGGCCAGGCCGGGACGCGCATTCGCCTCGTGGATCGCGAGCGGCACCTTCTCGTGCCGTGCCGCACTGTACGCGGGCGCTGATGCGTAACCGCCGAAGCCGACGACGACGTCGATCGCACGCTCGGTCAGCATCCGCCGAACATCGGCCACCGCCGAGCGCCACTGGCCGGGAAAGCCCAGCGCTGCGGCGTTCGGTCGGCGGGGAAACGGCAGTTTCGGAATCGTGAGCAGTTCGTAGCCGCGCTCCGGAACGAGCCGGGCCTCAAGGCCCTCTTTCGTGCCGAGAACGAGCACGGACGATTCAGGTTGGCGCTCCGCGATCCGATCGGCAACCGCCAACAGGGGATTGACGTGGCCGGCGGTGCCGCCGCCCGCCAGGAGATAGCGGGTCATCGATGCGCTTTCTGGTTGCGGGTGAATGACAGCACGACGCCGATCGCGAACAGTGTGCTGATCAAGGCGGTGCCGCCTGCCGAGATCAGCGGCAACGGCACGCCGAGCACGGGAAGCAGTCCGAGAACGACAGCAATGTTTACCAGACCCTGGCCGAGAATCCAGACCAGCACGGTGCCTGTGACGACGCGAGCAAACGGGTCCGTTGCCGCGGTGATGATGCGACAGAAGCTGAAAGCCAACAAAATGAACAGTGCGAGTACCAGGATCGCGCCGATCAGCCCGAGTTCCTCCCCCGTGATCGCGAAAATGAAGTCGGTGGACGATGCGGGCAGCCAGGACCATTTGGAACGCGAGTTGCCGAGCCCGACCCCGAAGATCCCACCGTTCGCGAGCGCGAACATGCCCTGTTGGATCTGGTAACCGCTGTCCGTCGGATCTGCCTTGTGCGGTTGGAAGAATGCCAGGATGCGATCGACTCGACTCGGGCGTGACAGCGCGATCACCACAGCAGCACTGCCGGCGATCAGCGTGTACATGAGCAGGTGGCGAATCGGCGTCCCTGCGAAGAAGAGTGCGCCGATCACCATCATGGCCATGATCACGGTTGTGCCGAGGTCGCCGCCGAGCATCACCAATCCGATCGCGACACCGCTGACCAGGGCGGCAGGCACGAGGCTGTGGCGCCATTGCTTGATCTTGTCTCGCTTTTTCAGCAGGAACATGCCGAGCCACAGCACCAGCGCGATCTTGATCGCCTCTGACGGCTGAAAAACTACCGGCCCGATCTTCAACCAGTTCTTGTTCTGGTTGATCAAGACACCCAGTGGCGTGAAAACCACCAGGGCCTGGAGAAAGCATGCGACTCCAAGTCCGAACCACGCCCACTTCTGCCAGAATCGCGCGGGGATCCGTGAAACGACGAGCATCAGTGGCACCCCGATCAAGGCATATACGCCCTGGCTGAGGAACCGGGAGAAGAAGCTGTTGTCATCGACGTGAGAGACGACGGCGGAGGATGACAACACCATCATCAGACCGAACGCCACCATGAACAGCGTGACTCCGAGAAGGAGAAAATAGTTCGACGATTCGGCCTGAAAAACGCGGCCGAGGGAGATCCGCGCCGCCGTCATGCTCCCGGCACCGCGCTCATCCGCCGAATGCTCAGCTGCGATGCCGATGCGCTGCCTAGCGGCCCCGGTTGCGCGAGGCGGACTCGTCGTCATCCGCCTCACCTCCCAAGTAGTCATACACGGCACTGGCGAACCGTCTGCCCCGCTCTGCGTAGTCCGTGAACTGGTCCATCGACGCAGCCGCCGGGGCAAGGAGAACCGTATCCCCCACCTGTGCGGCCTGCGCCGCCAGACCGACCGCAGTGCGCATTACGTCACCAGTCTCGTCGGCGTCGACCTCGAAGATCGGCAGGGCGGGCGCGTGTCGTTGGAATGCCGCGCGCAGTGCGTCGCGATCGACTCCGATCAGGACGGCGGCGCGCAGCCGGGCAACATGTTCGGCCACGAGCGCGTCGATCTCGACACCCTTCAGCAGCCCGCCGGCAACCCAGACGACGGACGGGTAGGCGCGAAGCGACGCCGCCGCCGCGTGCGGGTTGGTCGCCTTCGAATCGTCGACCCAGGTGACGCCATGCGCGCTTGTGACCACCTGGATGCGGTGCGCATCCAGCCGGAATGCGGTGAGCACCTGCCGGATGACTGCCGGCTCCACTCCGTAGGACCGTGCCAGGCCGCTCGCCGCGAGAATATTCGCGACGATGTGCGGCGCGCCTAACCCGACGGCGCGCAACGCGTCGAGCGTCGTCAGTTCGACTGCGCTCGTTGCCCGATCATCGACGAAGGCGCGATCGCACAGGATGCCATCGACGATTCCGAGGTCGCTCGGACCGGGGATTCCAAGGCCGAAGCCGATCGCACGGGCACCCTCGATGACGTCTGCATCACGAACAAGCCGCTCGGTCGCCGCATCCGCTTTGTTGTACAGGCACGCGACGCGCGTGTTCGCATAGACGGCACCCTTTGCGTCCCGGTAGGCCTCGAATGAGCCGTGCCAGTCGATGTGGTCGTCCGCGATGTTCAGGCACGCACTCGCGTAAGGCGACAGGCGACCGCCCGGATGACGGTTGACCCAGTGAAGCTGATAGCTGGACAGTTCGACGACGAGCACATCGAACCCGTTCGGATCCCGGACGGCGTCGAGCACAGGCACTCCGATGTTGCCGCAGGGGGCGGCGCGCACCCCTGCGGCCGCCAACATGGTCGCCGTGAGTTGAACTGTGGTGGTCTTGCCGTTCGTGCCTGTGACCATGATCCACTCCGCGGGAGTACCAACCTTGTCACGCAGCCGCCAGGCCAATTCGATGTCTCCCCAGACGGCGATCGACGCGGCGACCGCCCACCGAAGCACGGCGTGGTCGGGATGGAAGCCGGGCGAGACAATGATCAGCTCGGGATCGAACTCGATCAATCGGGCGGGCGGGGCATCCAACTCCGCCTGCTCCAGGAGTTCGGCGCCGATCACGGCCAGTAGCCGGGCGCGCTGTTCGTCGGCCGCCGCGGCCACGACCAGGACGTCCGCACCCAGTTCAGCCAGTGTGTCCGCGGCCGCGAAGCCGGTCACGCCGAGACCGAGAACCGCGACGCGAAGCTTCGACCAGTCGCTGTGCCAACTGGTCAACGCCGCGAGACGAGCCGCGAGGGGGTCAGCGGACACTACTGCGACAGCCATTCCAGATAGAACGTGCCGACGCCGGCCGCTGCCAGCATCCCTCCGATGATCCAGAATCGCACGACGACGGTGATTTCGGCCCAGCCTTTGAGCTCGAAATGATGATGGATCGGACTCATTCGGAAGATCCGTTTGCCGTGTGTGATCTTGAAATACGCGCGTTGGACGATGACCGACCCTGTTTCAATGACGAACAGGCCCCCAATCAGCACCAACAGCAGTTCCGTCTGGCTGAGGATCGCCAGGGCGGCGACTGCGCCGCCCAATGCCAGGGAACCGGTGTCGCCGAGGAAGATCTGCGCCGGTGACGTATTCCACCAGAGAAAACCGACCAGCGCGCCAACGATCGCCGTGGCGACGATCGCCAAGTCGAGCGGATCTCTGACCGTGTAGCACTTGTACAGGTTGACACCCGGAGTCTTCGCACTGAAGCATGACTGGTTGAACTGCCAGAAGCCGATGATGATATACGAGCCGATGGCGAGGATCGATGCGCCACTGGCGAGCCCGTCGAGTCCGTCTGTGACGTTGACGCCGTTGGAGGTCGCCGTTGCAATGAAGTTGATCCACAGCAGGTAGAGCAGAAAGCCGATCGCAGGAATGCCGCCGAGGGCAATCAGGTCGATCGGCACGTTGCGGATGACGGAGACATCCGTCGACGCCGGGGTGTAACCCTGTTGGTTGGGAAAGTTGACGGCCAGGATTGCGAAGACCGTCGCGACGATCACCTGACCGGCGACCTTCGCCCAGCCGCCGAGCCCGAGGCTGCGCTGATTGCGGGTCTTGAGGAAGTCGTCGATGAATCCGACGATTCCGAGGCCGACCATCATGAACAGCACCAGAAGTGCGGACACCGACCAGCCGTCGCCGCCGCTGGTCAGCACAGCGATGAAGTAGCCGACCAGAGTGGCGATGATGATGATGATGCCGCCCATCGTCGCCGTGCCCCGTTTGGCGTGATGCGACTTCGGACCGTCATCTCGGATGAACTGGCCCCACTGCAGGCGATGGAACAGCTTGATGAACAGCGGGGTCAGGAAGAGCGAGAAGGCCAGTGATACCGCGCCGGCGGTCAGGAGTGCTCTCACGAGAACAATTCTCCCAGTCGATCGCCCAAAAACCGTAAGCCAGCGGCGTTCGACGACTTCACGAGCACAATATCGCCTGATCGCAACGTCTGCGCGAGCAGATCGTACGCTTGCTCCGGCGTGTCGGAGAAGGTTGATTCTCCGTCGAATGAGCCTTCGCGGATTGCCGAAATATGCATGCGCCGGGCGCCCGTTCCGACCACCACCAATTGGTCGATGTTCAAGCGCACAGCGAGAAGCCCGATGCGATCATGTTCCTCGCCGGAAAGCTCGCCCAACTCGGCCATTTCACCGAGTACCGCGACGGTTCGGGCGCCGGGCTCTGCCAATTGCGCAAGAGTGCGCAGCGCTGCCGCCATCGAATCCGGGGAGGCGTTGTACGCGTCATTGATGATGGTGACCCCGCCGGAGCCGCCGAGCACCTCCATCCGCCAGCGCTCAGCACGCGTGACCCGCTCCAAACCGGCGACGATGTCTTCGATCGGCACGCCGAGTGCGTACGCGGTGCCGGCCGCGGCAAGCGCGTTCATGACGTGATGTTCGCCCAGCACACGGAACTGCACCCGATGTTCCACGCCGCCGGGCAATACCAGGATGAATGTGGTGCCGGTTCGGTCGGCGACGATATCTCGCGCCGTCACGTCCGTGTCGGCGCCGAGCCCGAACCACAGCACGCTGGCGGCGGTCTTGTCCGCCATCGATGCCACGCGCGCGTCGTCGCGATTGAGCACAGCGACACTGCCCGCGGCCAAGTCGCTGACCATTTCGGTCTTGGCAGTCAACGTCGCTTCGATGCTGCCGAACTCGCCCGCGTGCGCGAGGCCGACTTTCAGCACCACTCCGACATCCGGTTTCGCCATCTGAACCAGACGCGCGATCTCGCCGATCGCGCTCGCGCCCATCTCCGCCACGAGGTAATCGGTCTGTTCCGTGACCTCGAGCATCGTGAGCGGCGCGCCGACCTCATTGTTGTACGACTCCCGAGCGGCGACAGTCGAACCGAGCGGTGCCAGGATGCTGCTCAACAGATTCTTCGTCGTCGTCTTGCCGTTCGAGCCGGTGACGCCGATGATTTTCAGTCGGCCGGCCGCACGGGCGCGAGCGATCACGGCGGTTGCGAGTGCGCCGAGGGCCAGCACGGTGTCTGCGACGAGCACCTGGGCGACGTCGAGGTCGAGCAGATGATCCACGACCAGGAGCGCAGCTCCATTGTCGAGCGCCTGCGGCGCGAACAGGTGCCCGTCTGTCACCTCCCCCGGCTTGGCGAAGAAGATGTCGCCCGGTTTCACCTCACGCGAATCCGTGTGCGAGAGCCCGTCGATCACCCGCGTGTGCTCTGCGCCGCCTGCGTTGAGCTCGCCCGAGACGGCTTCTGCAATCTCGGCCAGGGTCATGCCGATCATCTACAACCACCCTGCTTCGCGCAGCGCCAACCGTGAGTCATCCCTCGCCGAATACGGGATGTGCACACCCGCGACCTCCTGATAATCTTCGTGGCCGGGACCGGCGTACAGCACGACGTCGCCGTCACCGGCCAGTGCGAGCGCGGCACGGAAGCCCGCCCGCGGATCGGGGACTTCGTAGACTTCGGCATCCGGAACAGCCTCACGGGCTCCGGCCAGCAGAGCCGCCCGAATCGCAGCCGGGTCTTCGTTTCTCGGATGGAAGTCGGTGATCACCACGGCATCGGCGCCGCGCACTGCTATGGCCCCCATCTCCGCGCGCTTCGTGGTGTCGCGGTCGCCGTCCGCACCGAAGACCATGATGATCCGTCCGTCGACGACCGCACGCAGCGCATCGAGCGTGCGTCGAAAGGCATCCGGCGTATGGCCGTAGTCGATGAAGACGACAGGGCCGTGATCGCCGGAGATGCGTTCGGCCCTTCCCGGGATATACGCGTTGATTCCGCCGTCGCGCTCCAGCACGTGCGCAATCGCCTCGAGGTCGAACCCGGACTCGACGAGCATCACGATCGCAAGGGCCGCGTTGGCCGCCATGAACGAACCGAGCAGCGGCACGCGTGTCGTCAGCGACCTGCCGTCTGGACCTTCCAGGCGGAAGGCCGTCTCGAAGATCGACTCGGTCAGCACGGTCATGCGCCAGTCCGCCGCCGAGACGCCGTCCGTGGCCAGCGTGGTCACCGGGATGCGTGAGTCCTCCGCGAGCCGTCCGCCCCAGGGCGTGTCGACGATCACCACTCCGCGGCGCGACCGGTCGGGCTGAAACAGTGCCAGCTTCGCCTGGTAGTACTCGTCCAGATCGGCATAGTCGTCCAGGTGATCGTGGCTGAGATTGCTGAACCCTGCCACATCGAAGACGAGCCCGTCGACGCGATGCCGGGTCAGCGCCTGCGCGGAAACCTCGATCGCAACGGCCCGCACGTTCTCTTCCCGCATGCGCGCAAGGAGCGCGTGCAGTTCGCTCGCTTCCGGCGTGGTCAGGCTGCTGATCACGGCGGTGTCGCCAATGCGGCGCTCCGCCGTCGAACTGAGCCCTGAGACGACTCCGAGTTGACCGAGGATCGCACTCAGTAAGTACACGACGCTCGTCTTGCCGTTCGTGCCGGTCACGGCGAACAGGGTTGCCGGGTCCTCGCCTGTACGGTAGATCCACGCGGCGACATCGCCGAGTGCTGAACGCGCATCCGCGGTCAGCACGATCGGCAAGCCACTGTCTGCCGCGAGCTCAGCGCCTGCCTCGTCTGTGAGGACGGCGACCGCGCCGCGCTCGGCGGCTGCGGATGCGAATCGGGCACCGTGCGCATGCCGTCCGGGAACACCGACGTAGAGGTCACCCGGCTCGACAGCAGCCGAATTCAGGCTGATGCCCGAGATCTCCACCGGGTCGATCACTCCGCGATACTCCAGTGCGAACTCGGCGACCAGCTGCGACAGCGAGCGGGCCACCGGATGCTCAGGGCGTAAGGAGGCCGACGCCGGTAGAGACACGTGGCTCGCTTTCAGTAGAAGGGCGGGAGATTCGACGGTGCTGACACGGACGGCTTGACGCGGTACGTTTTCAGCACCTGGCTCATGATCGTTTTGAACAGCGGAGCGGCCGCAGCCGACGATGTAATCGTAGTCGGATAGCCGATGTTGACCGAAACGACATATTGCGGATCGTCGACCGGCGCCACCCCCATGACGGACACGTAGTAATACTGCTGATAGCCGCCGTGGCCATCTGGAATTTGCGCGGTTCCGGTCTTCGCCGCGACCAGGTAGCCGGGGATCTGCAGCTGCTTGGAGACCTCGCCGGTGGTCGTAACGGATTCCAGCATGTCGAGCACCGTGTTTGCTGTCGCTGCAGACACGACCCGGGTGCCCTTCGTCGACGGTTTATCCGTGATCGTGCCATCGGCCTGCTTGCAGCCTTCCACGAGTGTGAGCGGCATGCGCACGCCGCCATTGGCCAGCGCCTGATACGCGCTGACCATCTGCGCCTGCGTCGCGGAGACGCCTTGACCGAACATCGTCGCGTACTTGGTCTGGTCGTCCCACTGTGAAACCGGATGCAGCTCGCCGCTGGATTGCCCGGGGATATTGACGGCGGTGCTCGTGCCAATGCCGAACTTCTTCAAGTAGTCGTAACGGGTCTGGTCGTCGAGCTTGGACCCGAGGATGGATATCCCAGTGTTCGACGACTCCATCAACACACCGGTCAGCGTCAGTCGCTCCGGCGCATGGTAGCCGGCGTCGTGCAAGTCGGCCCCGTTACCCGATTTGAATTCGTACGGGGCGAGCACCTGACTGGTCGGCGTCGCCTTGCCCGTGTCGATCAGCGCGGCGGCTGTCAACGACTTAAATGTCGACCCCGGCTCGAACGGTGTGCTGAACATCAAGGAGCCCCAATAGTTCGGGGCCGTCGCCCCCACATTGTTCGGATCGACCGCGGGATACTGGGCTGCGGCCTTGATGTTGCCCTTGATGTCGGTCACCGTCGCCATACCGAATTGCGCGCCGAGAGCCGGCACGGTTTGTGCCAACTGCTGGCCTGCGAACCAGGTCAGATCGGGGTCGAGCGTCGTGATGAGCGTGCCCCCGGGCTTCGCCTTCTTGCTGACGACGGTCGAACCAGGCAGGGTGACGCCGTCTTCGCTGTGCTGGTAGGTCTCCTCACCGTTGTGTCCGGCAAGACAGGAGTTCTCGCTGAGCTCGAGACCCGCCTGCGGCTGGCCCTCTGATCCGACGAAGCCGACGAGGTTGCCCGCCACGGCGCCGTTCGGGTAGGTGCGCGCCGGATGAGACTGTGCGTACAACCAGGGAATGTTCAGCGCCTGCAGCTTTTCGTAGGCGGGCACGTCCAGGTTCTTGGCGATCAAGGCATACTGCGAGTTCGGGTTCGCCTTGAGCGCGGCCGCGATGATCGCCAGGATCTGCGCTGCGGTCTGCCCCGTGACCTTTCCGATCTCAGCGGCGGCCTGTGCGCGCGTGACCTTGGTGGTCTTGCCTGACGAATCGGTGCGCGGGAACGTCGATGCGTTGTTCGGCGCCGCCGCGAAGTCATAGCGCAGCACGCTGTCGGCCAACGGCGTTCCGTCTGCGGCAACGATCGCACCGCGCGCGGCGTAAATCGGCACCGTGTTGCCACGGCTGGCCGCCGCTTGAGCGTCGAGTGACTCCGCGTGCACGACCTGGATGTCCACCAGCTTCACGACGAGCACGGCAACGAGCGCCAGAATCGTGACGATCGCAACCGCTGCCCGGCGTCTGGTCGACTTCACGGTCGTTGTCACAGCGCGGTACCTCCCGATCAAGAGTTAGTGCGTCGTCGGAGAAGGCAACGCACCGTTCAACGCTACGGGGCCGCTCGACGCTTGCGAGGCATTCGGTGCCGGTGTGGCTGCAACGTTCGCAGGAGATCCAGAGGTTGTAGCGGTGGAGCTTTTCGCACCTGGCTTCTGGCCGGCAAGCGGTACACCGGCCAACAGCGCGTTCGGAACGAGGTTTCCGGATGTGCCGGTCACCGCGCCCGCAGCTGCGGACGCGGGGGCAGGGGACCCGAGAACGGCGCCATCCGACAACCGAAGGTAAACCGGAGTTCCGTTGCTGACCATGCCGAGCGCATTCGCGTTGGCGGCCAGGTTCTGCGGCGAGGACAGGGTGTTGACCTCTTCTGAGGCAGCCTGAAGGCTGCGCTGAAGGGACGAGTTTGCACTGTTCAGGCTGCCGAGCTGATAGGCCCCCTGCGAGACGCCGATGCTCAGCAGCAGCTGGGTGACCACGATCGCCAACACCGTAGCAACGGTGACGGCGGCATAGAACAACCGCGGCTTCGCCCGACGTTGCGTGCGGGTGGAAACCGCCTCAAGATGCGTAGGCCGCTGGAACTCACGAGGTGCGGCACGGCCGGTCCAGCGCGTCGGCTGCAGCGGTTCGATCTGGGCCGTTGCGTTCATGAGTTCCCCCGTACTCGTTCGGCTGCGCGCAGACGTACGGGCGTCGCCCGCGGATTCGCCGCCTTTTCACTGTCATTTGCGAGCTCGGCCCCACGCACGAGCAAACGCAATTGCGGTTGGTGTTCCGGCAGCTCGACCGGAAGGCCGAGCGGCGCCGTCGACGAGGAGCGCGCATGCAGAAACTGCTTGACGATCCGGTCTTCCAGCGACTGATAGGCCAGCACCACGATGCGACCGTGCAGCGCCAGCGCGTCCACTGCGCGCGGAAGCGCTCTCTCGAGCGCCGCCAACTCTTGGTTGACCTCGATCCGCAACGCCTGGAATACACGCTTGGCCGGATGTCCAGTCCGCTGAACGGCCGCCGGCGTTGCAGCAGCGATCGCGTCGACGAGTTGCGCCGAGTGCACGAACGGCTCGGTCTGCCGCAGCTGCACGATCCGTCGCGCATAGCGAGCGGCAAGTTTCTCCTCGCCGTATTGGTGGAAAATGCGGCGCAGGTCTGCCTCGGAGTACTCCGCGAGGATCATCTCCGCCGTTAGTTCGCCGGTGGAGTCCATCCGCATGTCCAGCGGCGCATCCTTCGAGTAGGAGAACCCGCGCTCGACGCGATCCAGCTGCAGCGAGGACACGCCGAGATCGAACAGCACCCCCTGCACTCTCGGAATCCTCAGCTCGGCCAGCGTGTCGTCGATACCGTCGAACACGGCGTGCACAAGACGCACCCGCTCGCCGAATGAGGCAAGCCGCTCGCCAGCCAGAGCAAGCGCCTCGGTGTCCCGATCGAGACCGACCACCGTCAGGTGCGGAAACCGGGTGAGGAAGGCCTCAGCATGCCCTCCCATGCCGAGCGTCGCATCCACGAGAACGGCGCCTTCCGCGTGGACGGCAGGCGCAAGCAGCTCGATGCACCGTTCGAGGAGGACCGGGGTGTGCAGGTCGCGAATCGCCATATTCGGCCGGAGTTCTTGCTCCTGATTCCTGATCCCCATCCATTCCGACCTGGCACCGGGGAAGTGTGTCAGGGCGGTGAATGGCTGGGAGTCGGGCGCCAGGCGCTAGAACAATCCCGGAATCACCTCCTCGGTCGTATCTGCGAATGTTGCTTCCTGCTGTGCGAGATAGGTCTCCCATGCCTCGCTGTCCCAGATCTCGGCGCGCGATCCGGCGCCGATCACGATCAGTTCTCTGTCGAGTCCGGCATAACTGCGCAGCATCTGCGGAATGGTCACCCTGTGCTGCTTGTCCGGAGTCTCAGCGCTCGCGCCGGACAGGAACACGCGGAGGTAGTCCCTGGCTTGCTTGCTCGTGACCGGCGCCTGGCGGATCTTCTCGTGCACAGACTCGAACTCGCGCTGACTGAACACGTAGAGGCAGTGCTCCTGGCCGCGCGTCATCACGATTCCGGATGCAAGTTCCTCGCGAAACTTCGCCGGCAGGATGATCCGCCCTTTTTCGTCGAGTTTGGGGGCATAGGTGCCAAGAAACATTGGCTTTCCCCCACATCTTCCGGCCAAGGTATCGGTGTGACCCCACTTTACTCCACATCCATCCACATATTGTGGATATTTGACCAAACAACGAAAATTGTCACCGTTTCTCCGCTGGAAATCAGGGAATTATAAGGTGGAGGGAAATGGAGCACTGAGGTCGAAACGCAGTCAATTTTGGGCATAAAAAAAGGGCCGATCAGATGATCGACCCTGGTTTGGCGTTGCTGGGATCAGCTACCGCCGTCTTGCCTCTTGTCCCAGCGCTCGTTGAGCTTGTCCATGAAACCCTGATTGTCGCGACCCTTAGCTGCCGCCGTCTTCGTCTGTGTCGACTCCTCCGGCCCGCCGGCGCGATGCCGCGGCGGCGTGATGGCGATCAGGACGCCGGCCAGCATGACCACGAACCCGAGGACGCCGACCAGCGCGACCTGTACGAGGACGCCGACGATCAGACATCCGACGCCGACGACGGTGATCAGAATGCCGAGAACAATCGACCGGTAGGCGGGCTTACCTCGTCGACCACCGACGGTCGCGACGAAATCCGCGTCGTTGTGATAGAGACTGCGCTCCATCTCTTCGAGGAGGCGCTGCTCGTGCTCCGAAAGCGGCATCCCAATCCCCCTCTTTTCGGGTTCAATGCGTTACTTACAACTCATTCTAGTCTTGTCCGCGCGGCTAGGCTAGGCGCGTGTCTGAAAGCAATCGACTCGCCGAACTCGTACAAGCTCGTATCGATCGATTCCTTGACGAACGCACTCCTATTCTCGCCTCGATCAGCGACGACCTCGTGCCTTTCTGTGACTTCTCCCGGCAGTTTCTCAGTGGCGGCAAGCGTTTCCGCGCTCAGTTCTGTTACCGCGGCTGGCAAAGCGTCCATGGCACCGATGGCGCGGACGGTCAGCCGAGCGCAGCCGACGCGGCGATCGGTGCTGCGGCGGCGCTTGAGGTGTTCCATGCCGCCGCTCTGGTGCACGATGACATCATCGACAGTTCAGACACGCGCCGGCGCGGACCAAGCGCTCACCGGCGGTTCGAGGCGCTGCACGATCGCCTCGGCTACGCGGGCACGGCGCACGACTTCGGCACGGCTTCGGCGCTCCTGCTGGGCGATCTGCTGCTGGGGTGGAGCGATGAATTGCTCGACGAGTCGCTGGGCGCGCTCGACGACCCCCAACAGGCAGTGGCTGTCCGCCGGCAGTTCAACCGGATGCGCACCGAGGTCACGGCCGGGCAGTATCTCGACATCCTGGAGGAACGGGCGTGGAGCACTCGAGAGGAAGACGAGCTACTGGCGCACGCTCAGCGCGTGATCATCTACAAGTCGGCGAAGTACAGCGTGGAAGCTCCGCTTCTGATCGGAGCGACGATCGCCGGCGCCCGCGAGGCACAACGCGACGCACTACACGCGTTCGGCCTTCCGTTGGGCATCGCGTACCAACTGCGCGACGACCTGCTCGGGGTGTTCGGCGACGCAGCGATCACGGGCAAGCCGAGCGGAGACGATCTGCGTGAGGGCAAGCGCACTGTGCTGATCGCGCTCGCCCGGCGGAAGCTGCCCGTTTCCGCGCGACACCTGCTGGACGAACTCCTCGGCGATCCGAAACTCGACGACACTCAGATCGCCATGCTGCACAGCACGATCAGAGCCAGCGGCGCCGTCGAGGAAGTCGAAGCCCTCATCTCCCGCAACGCGGGCCGAGCCAACGCAGCGCTCGATGAGGCGCCGCTGGATCCCGCAGCGATCAGACAACTGCGCAATCTGACCCGCTCCGTCACAGATCGCGTGGCGTAAGCCTCGCTGAGCCGAGAACCGCTCAGCCGAGCGCTTGGGCGACGCGGCGCACCTCTGCCTTTCGGCCCGCGAGCAACGCGTCGATCGGGGCGGCGCGGAGGCTGTCCTCGGTATCCAACAGCCACTCCATCGCATTCTCGTCAGAGAAGCCGGCGTCCGCGAGCACGAACAGGGTGCCGCGCAATTCATGCATCGGTTCTCCGTCCACCAGGAAGTCCGCGGGGACCTTGAGTACACCATCACGCCGAACAGCAAGCAAGTGGCGGTCCTCGATCAGTCTGTGCACTCTGCCGACGCTGACTCCAAGGAGTTCGACAAGGTCGGGAATGGTCAGCCAGGTTCGTTCGGTCACAGCACTAGATTGCCATGAATGTCACGGTCGCTGTGCATCGCAGTAAAGTCACGATTCCGTAAATCCCGCCACCACGCGCGGCGGTCGTTGACTCCGACCCCGATCCGTGTCAGCGTGTGCCCAGATAGTTATCGGCCCAGCTGGCCATCAGCCGAGCTGGCAAGAAGTCGACACGGCTACAGATCGACGGGGGTGTTCATGTCGCCGATGCTGCAACCGGCTGCCGACGCACCGGAGCCTCAGCGGGAGACCGAACCGCGCGAAGCGGGCACCGGTGAAACCAAGCGCGAGCCGCGGCACCTCGTCTCTCTGACGCCGGCGCGACGCGCGAAGGCCATTCTCGCGACGGTGCCGCTTGTGGTGGTGAGCACGATCGCGCTGTCGGTCGGCATGGCCGGTCCCGCCTCGGCCGCACAAGTGCGGCGCGTCGACCGTGTCAAGCCGAGCGACAATACGCAGCGCGCCACGCGCGAGGCGGTCCAACCTCGATCCGCCGAGAGCGCGCCGAAATCATACGTGGTGATTGCAGGCGACACGGTCAGCGGCGTCGCCGGACGATACGGACTGTCGACAGCGAGCATCCTCGCACTGAACGGACTGAGCTGGAAGAGTCTCATCTTTCCGGGCCAGACGCTGATCTTGACCGATGGGCCGCTTCCGCCCGCCCCGAGCACGGCAACGACCTCGGAGTCGATAACACGTCACACCGTCGTGGCAGGCGACACGGTCAGCGGCATAGCGCAGTCGTACGGGCTCAACACGCAGACGGTGCTCAGCGCGAACGGCCTCGACGCCTCAAGCGTGATCTACCCCGGCGAAACAATCGCCATTCCGGATACGACGCCGGCCGGCTCTTCGACCGTAACGGCGCCCGCACCCGCGCATGCTCCCGCCCAGGCGATAGACCCGGCACCATCCCCGTCACCGAGCGCCGCATCCGGCGTGGTGACACCGCTCAGCGCGGAAATGCGCAGCAACGCGCAGACGATCATCGCGGTCGGCCGCGCTGAGGGTGTCGACGACTACGGGCTCGTCATCGCGCTGACCGCTGCCATGCAGGAGTCCGGCCTGCGCAACCTTCAGGTCGGCGACCGCGATTCGCTCGGCCTTTTTCAGCAGCGGCCGAGTACGGGCTGGGGAACACCGGAACAGATCATGGATCCGAGGTTCGCCGCACGGTCATTCTTCGGTGGAGCAAACAATCCGCACCCCGGGGTGACCAAGGGGCTGCTCGATTTTCCGGGATGGTCTTCGATGACCGTGTCGCAGGCGGCGCAGGCGGTCCAACTGTCAGCGCACCCGGGTGCGTACGCGAGGTGGGAGGCATCCGCTCGCGCCTGGCTGGCCGAGCTGGAATGACAACGCGCGGGCGCTGTCGCTCACGGTGTTTTATCCGGATTGCAGCCACATCGATCTCTAGACTCGAACGGTGAGCACCAGCCAGCCCGATCCGATGATCGGCCGTCTCATCGATGGCCGATATCAGGTGCGCTCACGCATTGCACGAGGCGGCATGGCGACGGTCTACCTTGCAACGGATCTGCGTCTGGAACGGCGTGTGGCGATCAAGGTCATGCACGGTCATCTCGCCGACGACAGCACGTTCAAGAGCCGGTTCGTGCAGGAGGCACGCAGCGCCGCCCGGCTGGCGCATCCGAACGTTGTCAACGTGTTCGACCAAGGCCAGGACTCCGACATGGCCTATCTCGTGATGGAGTATCTGCCGGGGATCACGTTGCGCGAACTGCTGAAGGACTACGGCAAACTCACGCCCGAGCAGACCACCGACATCATGGAAGCGGTGCTCAGCGGCCTGGCCGCCGCACACAAGGCGGGAATCGTGCATCGCGATCTCAAGCCGGAGAACGTGCTGCTGGCAGACGACGGCCGCATCAAGATCGGCGATTTCGGGTTGGCGCGGGCAGCGTCGAACAACACCGCGAGCGGGCAGGCCCTGCTCGGCACGATCGCGTACCTCTCCCCCGAACTTGTCACGCGTGGCGTTGCTGACGCTCGTAGCGACATCTATGCCCTGGGCATCATGATGTTCGAGATGCTGACCGGCGAGCAGCCGTTCCAGGGCGAACAGCCGATGCAGATCGCATACCAGCACGCGAACGATTCTGTGCCGGCGCCGAGTACCAAGATTCCCGGCGTTCCGCCCGAACTTGACCAGTTGGTGCTGTGGGCGACCGCACACGACCCTGAGGACCGGCCTCGCGACGCGAAGGTGATGCTCGAGCGGCTGCTCGAGGTCGAACGCGCCAGACGCGGGGGCACGGACATCCCGGCCGGGCTGGAGCCGACGATGGTGCTGCAGCCCGCAGCCGATCTCTCCTACCAGACCGGCGACACGCAGATCCTGGGCGGCGCGCTCTCACCGGCCGCGCAAGTGCGACCGGAGGCCTCGGCGACGGATGCCGTCGCAACCCTGGCCACGACGGCGCGAAAACGCCGCAGTAGGGGTTGGTGGGTTTTCGCGCTCGTCCTCGTGCTTGCCGCCGTGGCCGGCGGTACCGGATGGTATTTCGGTGCGGGCCCCGGAGCACAGGTCGCCGTGCCGCGGGTCGCTTCGCAAACGCAGGCCGCGGCAACGACCACTCTGAAACAACTCGAATTCGTCGTGAAGGCGGATCAGGTCTACAGCCTGACGATTGCCGCCGGTCTTGTCGTGAGCACAGATCCAGGAGCCGGAGCGCGAGCCCACAAGGGCAGCACCGTCACGCTGCACGTGTCCGAAGGCCGCAAACCCATCACGATACCGGCACTCGCCGGGCTCAGTCAGACTGACGCCGAGAAGGCGATCACGGATGCCGGCGCCCTCGTCGGCAAGACCGTCGACAAGCAATTCAACGCTGATGTTCCGAAGGGCACGGTGCTCTCCGCCGTGAAGGCCGACGACAACAAGGCCGACCTGTCCAAGGGTGGGAGTTACTTTCAGGGCCTGACCGTCAATCTGGTCGTGTCGCTCGGCCCGGTGCCCGACGTATCGGGAAAGTCGGTCGCTGACGCCCAGGCCACGCTCGACGCTGTCGGGCTTAAAACCCAGTCTGGATCGCAGTCGTACAGTGACACTGTGCCCAGCGGGGCTGTGATCGAGGGCGTCCAGCAGAACGAGGGCATTGTGCGCCCCGGAGACATCATCCTGCTGAACACCTCGAGGGGGCCGGCACCGGTCGATGTACCGGCGGTCGTCGGCAAGACCTGGGCAGACGCGAAGAAGGCGCTGACCGACGCCGGATTCAAGTTGAAGTACTCTACGACCGCCGATGTAGCGCCCGGGCTCTTCGTCGTGCAGTCGACCGACCCGGCCGGCGGCGTTTCTGCTCCGAAGGGATCGACGGTCACAGTCACGTTCGCGAATCCGTTCGGCGGCTAACGCGGGCAACAAGTTGCAGCAACCGTTCGCAGCAACCGTTCGGGTCAGCTGCGGTGCACGCCCAGTTCTTCAGCCACCAGGAAGGCCAATTCCAGGGATTGCATGTGGTTCAGTCTGGGGTCGCAGAGCGACTCGTAACGTGTGGCCAGCGTCGCCTCGTCGATGTGTTCTGATCCGCCGAGGCACTCTGTGACATCATCACCGGTCAACTCGACGTGGATGCCGCCCGGGTGCGTTCCGGCAGCGCGGTGGGCCTCGAAGAACCCCTTGACCTCATCGACGACATCGTCGAACCGACGGGTCTTGTACCCGTTCGGTGTCGTCAGACCGTTGCCGTGCATCGGGTCCGTGACCCACAGCGGCAGCGCGCCACTGCCCTTGATCGCGTCGAGTAGCGGCGGCAGCGCCTCGCGCACGCGGCCGGCGCCCATCCGGGTGATGAACGTGAGGCGCCCGGGCTCGCGGTCGGCGTCGAGCTTGTCGATCAGCCGCAGCATCTCGTCGGGCGTCGTGGTCGGACCCAGCTTGACGCCGATCGGATTGCGCACGCGCGCCAGGAAGTCGACGTGGGCGCCGTTCAATTCTCGGGTGCGCTCGCCGATCCAAATGAAGTGCGCAGACGTGTTGTACGGTGTGCCGGTGCGGGAATCGATCCGCGTCATCGGCCGCTCGTAGTCCATCAACAGACCCTCGTGGCTGGCATAGAACTCAACACGCTTGAGTTCGTCGAAGTCGGCCCCTGCCGCCTCCATGAACTTGATAGCCCGATCGATCTCCTTGGCCAGACCCTCGTAACGCTGATTTGCAGGGTTGGCCGCGAACCCTCGATTCCAGCTCTGCACCTCGCGCAGGTCGGCAAAACCGCCCTGCGTGAACGCCCGAATCAGATTCAGGGTCGACGCAGCCGTGTGGTAGCCCTTGACCAGACGTCGCGGATCGGCCTGGCGAGACTCGGGCGTGAAGTCATAGCCGTTGACGATGTCGCCACGGTATGCGGGCAATGTGACACCGCCACGCGTCTCCGTGTCGCTGGAGCGGGGCTTCGCGAATTGGCCGGCCATCCGCCCCATCTTGATGACGGGTACCGATGCACCGTAGGTCAGAACGACTGCCATTTGCAGGATGGTCTTGACGCGGTCTCTGATCTGGTCTGCGGTCGCCCCAGCGAACGTCTCCGCGCAGTCCCCACCTTGGAGGAGGAACGCTTCACCGCGCGCCGCCTGCGCAAGGCGCATGCGCAACTGATCGACCTCGCCGGCGAACACGAGCGGCGGGAGGGCGGCGATCTCAGCGGATGCTGCGCGGACAGCTTCATGATCGGGCCAGCTCGGCTGCTGCTTGATCGCCAGGGTGCGCCAGTGGTCCAATCCCGCAACCACGGTCTCGTCAGCCGACACGACGGGCTCGTTGGGATCTACCACACGAGGAGCTTATCGTGAATGGGAGGCCCGCCTTTCCTTGACCGTCGTGGCATACACGTCCGCATATTCCTGCCCGCCGAGAGCGTGCAGGTTGTAGACGATCTCGTCCGTGATCGACCGAAGAATGAAGCGGTCGCTCTCCATGCCCTCGAAACGGGAGAAGTCCAGAGCATCTCCGACGATGATGCCGATCCGCCCCACCTTCGGCACTTTCGTGCCGATCGGCATCACCTTCTCGGTGTCCACCATCACGACAGGCACGACGGGAACGCGACCTTCGAGGATCATTCTGGCGACGCCGGTGCGACCGCGATAGAGCTTCGCATCCGGGCTTCGCGTGCCCTCGGGATAGATTCCGAGCACGTCACCACCCGCAAGCACGCGCAATCCGGTGTTCAGCGATGCTTCTGACGCCTTGCCGCCCGAGCGGTCGATCGGCAACTGTCCTGTGGCCATCATGAACGTCTTCGTGAGCCACCCGATGAGCCCCTTACGGGTGAAGTACTCGCTCTTGGCCAGGAACGAGACGCGTCGTTCGATCATCAGCGGCAGAGTGATCGAATCGATGAAAGACAGATGGTTGCTCGCCAGGATCACGCCGCCATGCTTCGGAATCTTCTCGGCGCCGACCACCCATGGCCGGAAGATCGATTTGAAGATCGGACCGACGACCAGGTACTTCATGATCCAGTAGAACATCGTGGATGACCCCCCTCACGCTGTGCGCTTCAGCTTAGGACCACCGGCGACACCGTGGTGCGTCCCGTAGTTCAGATTGCTGCGGCTTATCGAGTTTGCGCGTGCAGGCGCGCGAGGTCCGCGGCGCCGACAACGCCCGCATTGTTCACCAGTTCTGCAATCTGGAATTCCGGCTCAGGATGATAACCGCGAGCAGGCAGATTCTCCAGGAACGCTGCCCGAATCGGTTCGAGTAGCAGTTCGCCGGCCTGTGCGACACCACCGCCGAACACGAACAGTTGCGGGTCGAGCACCGCGCCGAGGCTCGCACACGCTTGACCGAGGCTGTCGCCGAGCTGGCGGAGCGCGGCAAGTGCCCCCGGATCTCCGCTCATGATGAGCGCGCTGATGTCTTCGCCGGAGAGGGTGCCCTTCCTCGCCCTGACATCGGCCAAAGCCTGGCCGATGCCGCCCGCATCGGCCAACTCGTTCCCCATCCGCTGCAACGCGCGACCAGAGCCGTATTGCTCGATACAGCCGTGAGCGCCGCAGCCGCACGGAAGGCCACCGGGCACCAGGCGCAGGTGGCCGAGTTCGGCGCCGGCACCGAACCCGCCGCGGAACAGTGCGTCGTTGCTGACAATTGCTCCGCCGACACCTGTACCGATCGTGAGCATCACCATGTCGCTCACAAGACGGCCGGCGCCGAAGCGGAATTCGGCCCAGCCTGCAGCATTTGCGTCGTTTTCGACGACGACGGGGATGTTCAGCCGTGCCTCGAGGTTGTCGCGGAACGGCTCGTTGCGCCAGGCGATGTTCGGAGCGTAGTAGACGATCGACTGCGCGGCATCGATGAAGCCCGCAGCGGCCACACCGGCGGCAGCAACATCCTCATCCACCGACAGGTCTCCGATCATCGCGACCACAACGTCGACGATGCCCTGCGGTTGGTCCGCGCCGGTCGGTGTCGGCCTGCGATCCTCACGCACGATCGTGCCGAGCTCATCGACCAGGGCTCCTGCGATCTTCGTTCCGCCGATGTCGATTCCGATCGCGTGCGTCAACGAATTCCTTTCCAAGCGAGTGAGTTGGCCGGAGCACCGGGGCACGAGGCCTCTCAGGTGCACCAACTAGAGTGTAGTTAACCAGTTAGCCGAAGGCTATGTGGCCATCGGAAAGCCCCGCGAAGACCGACACTGCCACAACGCCGCACCGGTACCGAAGGAGTTACCGTGGAACAGTTCGACGCACCCGCCCTTGTCGCCGCCGACCCAGGCGCCAACATCACCGACCTGCTCATCGATCGAGTCGCCCTGACGCCGGATGCGGCGCTGTTCTCCGTCCCAGCAGGCGATGGCTGGAGCGACGTGACCAGTACGGAGTTCCTCCGCCAGGTCCGCGCCCTGGCAAAGGGCCTGATTGCTTCCGGCATCGAGCCCGGGGACAAGATCGGCTTGATGTGCCGCACCCGCTATGAATGGACGTTGATCGACTTCGCCGTGTTGTTCGCCGGCGCAATCCTCGTACCCGTGTACGAGACGAGTTCGCCGTCTCAAGTGCAATGGAACCTGACCGACTCGGGGGCGAGCGCGCTGATCGTCGAGACGCCGGAGCATTTCGCTCGTTTCGATGAGGTGCACCCCGACCTTCCGCTCATTGACAAGGTGTGGCAGATCGATCTCGGCGATCTCGATAAGCTCGTCGAAGCCGGCACAGACGTCGACGACGCAGAGGTGGAGCGTCGACGCGGTCTGGCGCGAGCGGCGGACATCGCCACACTGATCTACACGTCGGGGTCGACCGGGCGTCCCCGCGGCTGCGTGCTGACGCACGCGAACTTCGTCGAATTGTCTCGCAACTCCGCCCTCGAACTCAAAGAGGTGCTGGAGGATCCGAACGGCGCGTCGACGCTGCTGTTCATCACGACGGCACACGTCTTCGCACGATTCATATCAATCCTGTGCGTGCACGCGGGCGTTCGTGTGGGGCACCAACCGGACACCCGTCAGTTGCTGCCCGCGTTGGCGTCCTTCAAGCCGACTTTCCTGCTCGCGGTTCCTCGCGTGTTCGAGAAGGTCTACAACTCAGCGGAACAGAAAGCGGACGCCGGCGGCAGGGGCGGGATCTTCCGCAAGGCCGCAGCCGTGGCCGTCGCATACTCCCAGGCCGGTGAGGCCGGCTCCATCCCATTCGGGCTCAGGCTCAAGTACATGCTGTACAACACGCTTGTCTACGGCAAGCTCCGCGCTGCGATGGGCGGCAACGTCAAGTACGCGGTGTCCGGTTCTGCGCCGCTCGGCGCGCACCTCGGGCACTTCTTCCACAGTCTGGGGATCGTGATCCTGGAGGGCTACGGGCTGACGGAGACGACAGCACCGGCGACGGTGAACCTCGCCACTCGCTCCAAGATCGGCACAGTGGGGCCAGCGCTCCCGGGCGTGTCGGTGCGTGTCGCGGATGACGGCGAGATCTCGGTCAAGGGCATCAACGTATTCAAGGAGTATTGGAACAACCCGGAGGCAACCGAAGCAGCGCTCCACGACGGCTGGTTCCTCACCGGCGACCTGGGCAGCTTCGACTCTGACGGTTTCTTGACCATCACAGGGCGCAAGAAGGAGATCATCGTCACGGCTGGCGGCAAGAATGTCTCGCCGGCGGCGCTCGAAGACCCGATCCGTGCGAACTCCCTGGTCAGTCAGGTGATCGTGGTCGGCGACAAGAAGCCGTTTATCGCGGCGCTGATCACCCTGGACGCCGAGATGCTACCCGCCTGGCTGTCGAATAAGGGGCTCGACCCCCACATGAGCGTCGCGGATGCCTCCACCCACCCAGCCGTTCTCGAGGAGCTACAGAAGGCGGTGGACATTGCGAACTCCCGTGTGTCCCGCGCAGAGTCGATCCGCAAATTCGTGGTGCTGCCCGTCGAATTCAGTGAGGACAGCGGGCATCTGACGCCCAAGCTGAGCATAAAACGTCAGGTGATCCTGGACGACTATGCGGATGCGATCGAGAATCTGTACAACACGGCCCCGGCTACGGAGGGCATTTCTCTGCACCACTGAGACTAGTGAACCTTTGTAAACGTGTAGCCGTCGAGCGTGGCACCAGCCGAGTAGTGCGCAGGAAAGTCTTCGAAGTCGATCACGGTTTCGCCTTGCGCCGGGTCGAGCACGAGAATCTGGTCGTTGAGCACGCCCGCAATCGCGACCACGTGGCTGCCGCCTCCACCGATCCAACTGATGTCGACGCACACTGGGCGATTGGCAAGCACCTCGACCGCCAGTTCGGACAGGGTAGCGGTGGAGTGGTAGGAAGCATTGTTGCCACTGACATTCAGTGCATCGCCGACACCGCGGGACTTGATGCAGATCACCGGGATTCCGACGCCGTCGAGCGCGTACTCGGCGGACGAAGCGTACGGGTTCGCGATCGTCGCGGCGAGTCCGGGATGTGCCGCGAGAACGCTCGCGTCTGGATAACAGTCGATCGTAAGCGGCCAACCATTGATCGCGTGGCCGATCTGAGTCATCAAACTCGTTTGCGTCACTGAACTTGCGGGGTCATAAAAGTGCGCAACGCTCGCCGCAATCGCGAGCCAGCACCATTCCGTCGTTTCTTGGTACTGGAGCCCGAGCCCCATGTTCACGGGCGCGTCTGGCCCAGTGTTTCCCGGCACGCGCTCCTGCGGGGCCCAGCTCTGGCCGTCGAATGAGGAGAAGTAGAGCCCTTGGTCGGTTCCCTCACCCTTCCACATGGCATTAAGCCGATCGCCGAAGCCCCGATTCTCGTTGCGACGCCGGGATTGGTTGGAGCGCCGTGGCTCAGAACCAGGAGCTCTCCCGCACTTGCTTCATCGCTTCGCGTCGATTCGGCTTGTCCAAGCGGTCGAGGTAGAGAAGCCCGTCGAGATGATCGGTCTCGTGCTGCAGTGCCTGGGCAAGCACTCCGTCGCCTGCGACTTCGACGACGTTGCCGTCGAGGTCGGTTCCGCGTGCTCGCGCGTACGGGTAGCGCATCGTCGGAAACCACAGCCCGGGCACAGACAGGCATCCCTCGTCCATCGGTTCGGGCTCCCCACTCAACTCAACGAGCTCCGGATTCAGGAGATACCCGATTTCGCCGTCGACGTTGTAGCTGAACGCACGCAGGTTCACCCCGATCTGCGCGGCTGCGACACCGGCTCGGCCCGGAGGGCTCACGCTGTCGATCAAGTCGTCGACCAGGGCACGCACGCGATCGTCGATAGTGCCGACAGGATCGGAAACCGTCTTCAGGACAGGGTCGCCGAACAGTCGAATCTGGCGTTCGGTCACCGTGCCTCCTCTGCCGACGCTTGCTCAACCAGCGCTTCCTCGGCCTTCAACAGTGCGTTCTCAACGACCTCCGTCGCGGCAGGGTGCGGCCAGAACTGGCCCCGGGCGAGCCCTCGCACGCTGAGGCCTGCACTTGCGGCCTGGACCAGCGGCTGAATCAGAATGCTTGCCTCCGGCCCGATGATGTGCGCACCGAGGATCTTCGCGCTCGTACGATCGACAACGAGTTTGCAGAAGCTGGTCGTGTCTTCGAGTGCCCAGCCGTATGCGGTGGTGCGATATTCCTGGGCGACGGCGACGACATCCGCCCCCGACGCGCGAGCCTCCCGCTCTGTCGCACCGAAGTGCGACAGCTGCGGGTGGCTGAACACGGCCGCGGGAACCGGCCCGGGCAGCCCGCCGATCAGGTCGGCCGGGGAGGCCAGATTGTGCTGAACGAGCCGAGCCTCATGGTTCGCGACATGCTTGAGTTGCCACGGCGAGCTCACGTCACCGAGCGCGAAGATGCCGTCAACCGGCTGCCCATCGGCCAGCACACGCTGTTGCGCATCCACTACCAGGCGGCCGTCGGAGTGCAGATCGAACCCGACGGATGCGACGGCCAGCGTGTCGGTGTTCGGCACACGTCCGAGAGCGACGAGCACCCGCTCGGTTTCCAGCTGTGCACCGGAACTGGTGGTGACGCACAACCGGTCTCCCATTCGATCGATCGCCTCGACCGTCTCGCCAGTGCGCAGCGTCCAGCGTTCGCGCGCGAGTTCGGTGAAGCGGTCGGCGATGTCATCGTCCAGGTGGGTCAGCATCCGCTGTGAGCGGGTCACGACGGTGACATCGACGCCGAACGAACCGAAAACGTGAGCGAACTCGGCCGCGACCGCTCCCCCGCCGACGATTACCAGCGACTCCGGCAGCGAATCGATACGCATGATCGTGTCCGAATCGGTGATCGCGTCATCGGGATCGTACGCGGCCTTCAGCACTCGCGGACGAGACCCCGCGGCCACGACGATGCGCGGTGCGCGGATCCGCTCTCCGCTCGCGCTGATCAGCGTGTGTCGATCGTCGAATCCGAAGGTTTCCCTGAAGACGGTGACGTTCGGCGATTTCACGTCGCGGTACCGGAAGCCGGCGTGTGAGATCTTGTCGGTCTTCGCAAAAACGCGGTCACGGACGGCCGGCCAGTCGACGGGGTCGATCCCTGCGCTCACGCCGATGTTGTCGCCGTCTGCTGCATCGGTGATGACATCGGCGACGCGCACGAACATCTTGGTCGGAATGCAGCCGGCGTTCAGGCAGGTGCCGCCGAACCAGCGGCCGTCGTCAATCAGAGCGACCGACCAGTCGTCGAACTCGGGGCCGATCAGCGAGTTGCCGGATCCTGCCCCGATCACGATCAGGTCGAAGTCGCGCACAGCCTCTGCGGACTCCATCGTTGCCTCACAATTCCAGTGGCGTGACGACGACGAGAAGGTCGCCGGCGTCGACTTGTTGCGTTTTGGGGATGGCCAACCGTTCGATCACACCGGCGATCGGGGAGGTGATCGCGGCTTCCATTTTCATGGCCTCGATGGATGCGACGGGTTTACCGGCCAGGACGGTGTCACCGACGGCAACTTGGAGGGTGACAACACCGGAGAACGGGGCGGGCACGTGGCCGGGTTTGGCGGTGTCTGCTTTCTCTGCCGCTTTGGATTCGACGGCGATCGATCGATCGCGCACGAACACGGGCCGTAGCTGCCCGTTCAGGGTCGTCATCACTGTGCGCATGCCCTTGTCGTCGGCTTCACCGATGGCTTCAAGGCCGATGTACAGGCGCACACCCTTCTCGATCTCGATGACGTGTTCTGTGCCCGGGTTCAGCCCGTACAGATAGTCGACGGTGTCCACGACGGAGAGGTCGCCGAACAGTTCGCGGATCTGCTCGAACTGCCGTGTCGGTGCCGGGAACAACAACCGGTTCAGGGTCGTGCGGCGCAGCGCACTATCGCCGGCAAGGCCTGCGCGTTCCTCTGCCGAGATGTCGGTGACGCCGACCCGCACCGTTCTCCCGGCGAGGACCTTGCTGCGGAACGGCTCGGGCCAGCCGCCGGGCAGGTCGCCCAATTCTCCGGCCATGAACCCGACCACAGAGTCTGGCACGTCGTAGTTGCCCGGATTCTCAGCGAAGTCGGCCGGGTCGGCGTTGACAGCGGCCAAATACAGCGCCAGGTCGCCGACGACCTTCGAGGACGGTGTGACCTTCGGGATGCGACCCAGGATGCTGTTCGCCGCCGCGTACATGTCCTCGATCAACTCGAAGTTCTCCGCCAGCCCCAACGCTTTGGCCTGTTGACGCAGGTTGGAGAGCTGCCCGCCCGGGATCTCGTGCTTGTACACGCGACCGGTCGGGCCGGCAAGCCCGGACTCGAACGGCCGGTAGGCGGTGCGCACCGCCTCCCAATACGGTTCAAGATCGGTCACCGCAGAAAGCGACAGTCCGGTGTCGCGCTCGGTGTGTGCCAACGCTGCGACCAGGGCGGATGCCGACGGCTGGCTGGTCGTGCCTGCCATCGGGGCGGATGCCACATCCACCGCGTCGGCACCCGCCCGGGACGCCGCCAGCAGGGTCGCCAACTGTCCGCCGGCGGTGTCGTGGGTGTGCACGTGCACCGGCAGGTCGAACCGGTCCCGGAACGCGCCCACGAGTTTCTCGGCAGCCATCGGCCGTAACAGGCCGGCCATGTCCTTGATCGCCAGAATGTGCGCCCCCGCATCCACGATCTGCTCCGCCAGGCCCAGATAGTAGTCCAGCGTGTACAAGTCTTCCGCTGGGTCGGTGAGGTCACCGGTGTAACACACGGCGACCTCCGCCACCGCTGTGCCGGTGGACAGGACCGCGTCGATCGCCGGCCGCATCTGATCCACATCGTTCAACGCGTCGAAGATGCGGAAGATATCCACACCGGTGGTGGCCGCCTCGGTCACGAACGCATCCGTCACCGCCGTCGGATACGGCGTGTAACCGACCGTGTTGCGCCCGCGCAACAGCATCTGGATCGCAACATTCGGCAGACCCTCACGCAGAGACGCCAACCGCGCCCACGGGTCCTCGCCGAGGAACCGGAGCGCGACGTCGTACGTCGCACCGCCCCACGCCTCGACCGACAACAGTTGCGGTGTCAGCCGGGCCACGTACGGGGCAACCGCCAACAGGTCTTTCGTGCGCACCCGGGTCGCCAACAATGACTGGTGCGCATCCCTGAACGTGGTCTCCGTGACCGCCAACGCGGTCTGCGCGCGCAACGCCGACGCGAACCCGGCCGGGCCCAACTCCAACAACCGCTGCCTGGAACCGGCCGGCGCCGGAAGCGCCAGGTCCACCACCGGTAGCTTCGCCACAGGCTCGGTCATGATCGGCCGAGCCCCGTTCGGCTGATTCACCGTCACATCCGCCAGCCATGCCAGAACCTTCGTACCGCGGTCCTTGGAGACCCGGCCACGCAACAACTGCGGACGCTCCTCGATGAACGACGTCGACAGATCGCCCGCGATGAACGAGGGATCCTCCAACACCGCCTGCAGGAACGAAATGTTCGTCGACACCCCACGGATGCGGAACTCCGCCAACCCCCGCCGCGCCCGCGCCACCGCGGCCGGGAAGTCCCGGCCACGGCAGGTCATCTTCGCCAACATCGAATCAAAATGGGCGCTGATCTGCGCCCCAGGGTTGATCGTGCCTCCGTCCAAGCGGATGCCCGCCCCACCTGGCGAACGATACGTCGTGATCTTGCCGGTGTCCGGCCGGAAACCGGCGGTCGGGTCCTCCGTCGTGATCCGACACTGCAACGCGGCCCCCCGCAAGTGCACGCTCTCCTGACTCAACCCCAAATCGGCCAGGGTCGACCCGGAAGCGATCAACATCTGCGACTGCACCAAATCCACGTCAGTGACCTCTTCCGTCACCGTGTGCTCGACCTGAATCCGCGGGTTCATCTCGATGAACACATGCTGACCGGCGCGCTCCCCCACCGTATCGACGAGGAACTCCACCGTGCCCGCGTTGACATACCCGATTGAGCGCGCGAATGCCACAGCGTCCCGATACAGCGACTGCCGGATCTGATCAGACAGATTCGGTGCCGGCGCGATCTCCACAACCTTCTGATGCCGACGCTGCACAGAACAATCACGCTCGAACAGGTGGATGGTGTTGCCTTCATCGTCGGCGAGGATCTGCACCTCGATATGCCGCGGACGCAACACCGCCTGCTCCAAGAACATCGTCGGATCCCCGAACGCACTGTCCGCCTCGCGCATCGCCTCGGCCAACGCACCACGCAGATCGGCCTTCGAGTTCACCCGCCGCATCCCACGCCCGCCACCTCCTGCGACCGCCTTCGCAAAGATCGGGAACCCGATCCCATCAGCCTGCGCGATCAACTCGTCAATGTCACGCGACGGCGGGCTCGAGGCCAGCACCGGAACCCCCGCCGCCACAGCATGCTCCTTCGCCGTGACCTTGTTGCCCGCCATCTCCAACACGTGCGCGCCCGGACCGATGAACGTGATCCCGGCCGCGCGAGCCGCCTCAGCCAACTCCGGATTCTCCGACAGGAACCCATACCCGGGATAGATCGCATCCGCGCCAGACTCCCGCGCCACCCGAATGATCTCGGCCACATCCAAATAGGCACGAACCGGATGCCCCGGCTCACCGATCTGATACGCCTCGTCCGCCTTCAACCGGTGTAGCGAGCTCCGGTCCTCGTACGGGAAAACGGCTACGGTCGCCGCCCCCAACTCGTACGCGGCCCGAAACGCGCGAATGGCGATTTCACCACGATTGGCAACGAGAATCTTACGGAACATGAAGACCTTTCGGGCAGGGTGCAAGGCACACAGGCAACGGTTAGGTTCTCTAAGACTAGTGAAGGTAACGTAGGTGCTTGTGCATGTACTCAGCGTCAGTTCCCTCAAAGGCGGTGTCGGAAAGACAACCGTGACGCTCGGGCTCGCCTCGGCCGCGTTCGCGAAGGGATTGCGAACTCTGGTCGTCGACCTCGACCCTCAATCCGACGTTTCGACAGGGATGGACATCTCCGTCGCCGGGCACCTCAACGTGGCCGACGTGTTGGCATCGCCGAAGGAGAAGATTGTGCGCGCCGCGATCGCACCGAGCGGATGGACAAAGGGCCGCTCCGGCACGATCGACGTCATGATCGGCAGCCCGTCGGCCATCAACTTCGACGGCCCGCACCCGAGCATCCGTGACATTTGGAAGCTCGAGGAGGCTCTGGCGACCGTCGAGGCGGACTACGACCTGGTGCTGATCGACTGTGCGCCGTCACTCAACGCACTCACCCGTACTGCCTGGGCTGCCAGCGACCGAGTCACGGTTGTCACCGAACCGGGCCTGTTCTCTGTTGCCGCCGCCGACCGCGCACTCCGCGCCATCGAGGAGATCCGCCGCGGGCTCTCCCCTCGGTTGCAGCCACTCGGCATCATCGTGAACCGTGCTCGCGTGCAATCGTTGGAGCACCAGTTCCGCATCAAGGAGCTGCGCGACATGTTCGGCCCGCTCGTCCTGAGCCCGCAACTGCCGGAACGCACGTCGCTGCAGCAGGCACAGGGCGCGGCAAAACCGCTGCACATCTGGCCCGGCGAGAGCGCCCAGGAGATGGCGCACAATTTCGACGTGCTGCTTGAGCGTGTGCTCCGCACCGCACGGATCGGCGAATTCGCCGACAGCCCGGAGCCGGTCTAGAAGCTCTCGGTGGTCGAGTAACCCGCGAGCTTGCGGTCCCTGAGCGGAGTCGAAGGGCGAGCGGCCGTATCGAGACCACCAACACGGCGCTACTCGACCACAAAGGTCAGGAGATCTTGCGTACGGTGCGCCGCGCAGCGAGTTCATCGTGCGGGTCAACGACCTGCGTGTCCAACTCCACAAGACTGGTCTCGACCTCGCGAAGCACCTTGCCCACGGCAATGCCGAACACGCCTTGACCGCGGCTGACCAGGTCGATCACTTCGTCGTTGGAGGTGCAGAGATACACGCTCGCGCCGTCGCTCATCAGCGTCGTCTGAGCGAGATCGTTGACACCGGACTCACGCAATTGGTTGACGGCGGTGCGGATCTGCTGCAGCGAGATTCCCGTGTCGAGCAGTCGCTTGACGAGCTTCAGCACCAAGATGTCGCGGAAGCCGTACAACCGCTGCGATCCGGAGCCTGCAGCCCCGCGAACCGTCGGTTCAACCAGACCCGTACGTGCCCAGTAGTCGAGCTGTCGATAGCTGATACCGGTGGCGCGAGCGGCAACGGCGCCGCGATAGCCGCTGGTGTCGTCCATTTCCGGCATACCGTCGGTGAACAGCAGTCCCTGATCGTAGCGAGAGCCCTCGTTCGGACTGAGTTCACTCATTCGCTTGCCTCTCACCCCGGGTACCGCTACGCCGATCCAATCGCGTTGACTCCACGGTACCCATGCGCACGATGCCCGGCAATGACATTCGGCAGATCACATTTGGCGTGTCGTAGCAGCTCACGGAACGAGCCGTCCGAGAGCCGACCGAATGAGGCTCGAGCGCACGACTTCCAACTGCCCCGCGATTTCACGTGCAAGCTCGGCCGCCTGCGCGCGGCTGGAGGCGTCTTTGCGCCGAGCGATCGGCATCAGCGCACTCTCGATCAAGCCGAGCTCGCGTTCGGCCGCGGCCCGAAATCCGCGCAGGTGCCGCGGTTCGATCCCGCAGCGTTGCAGCTCCACCATGGCGCGCAGCACTCCAAGCGCATCCTCACCGTAGATCTCGGCCGGGACGATCAACGCGGCGGAGATCGCATCCTGCAACAGCATCGGCGTCGCGCCCGCCTCGCGCACAAGGTCGTCGCGCTTGAAGCGGCGGCCCGTTGACAGCATCGACGGCACACGCGGCTTACCCGAGCCGGGCAGGATCGGGGCGAGCCCGGCATCCAGATCGGAGAGGTACGTCTTGATGACCTTGAGGGGCAGGTAATGGTCGCGCTGCATCGTCAGAATGACGCGAAGCCGTTCCAGGTCGTCTGCACAGAATTTGCGGTAGCCGGACGGCGTGCGCGCTGGCGCCACCAGCCCGCGCTCTTCGAGGAACCGAAGCTTCGATGGAGTCAGATCCGCGAACTCGGGGGTGAGTCGCGCAAGCACCTGGCCAATACTCAGAAGCGCCGCAGGCCCGGCAGTGCGAGCCTCGGCGGATTGACGCGACACTATTTCGACGCCGCAGCGCCCAGATCAGCGCGAGAGGAATAGAAGGTCAGGCGGAACTTACCTACCTGCACTTCTGTGCCATCGGTGAGCAGTGCGCTCTCGATCCGCACACCGTCGAAGTACGTCCCGTTCAGCGAGCCGAGATCTCTGACCTCGAATGCGCTGCCGTGTCGAGTGAACTCGGCGTGACGCCGAGACACCGTGACGTCGTCGAGGAAGATATCGGCATCCGGATGTCGCCCCGCCATCGTCGTGTCGGCGTCGAGCAAAAATCGTGCACCGGCGTTCGGCCCCCTCCGCACGACCAGTAACGCCGATCCGGAGGGCAGCGCCGCTATCGCGTCCTGCTCCTCCTGTGTGATTCCGGCGCCATCGACGTTCATCGCCGAAGCGAATTCCTCACCGAAGCGCGCGGTTGTGTCCTCATTCCCCCGGGACGAATCGCGCAGGGGGTTGGTCTCCTCAGTCACTGTCAACCTCCTTGGCCTCAAGCGTATCGGATCGAGAGGCCCGCGTCGCCGACGAAGTGCGAACGACACGCGCGGTCTCGATGATGTAGACGACACCCGCCCACCAATACAGGAACGCCCCCCACAGGGCCAGCGCCCAGCCCAGCGGCGCAGATACCGGGTTCAGCACCGGGAACGCCTCACCGAGCAGCAGCAGCGGGAGCGCGAACAGCAGACAGAAGGTGGCCACTTTTCCCAGCCGATGCACGGGAAGGGGGCCATAACCGAAATTCGCGAGAATGATCCCGAGCACGGTCAGCATCACGTCACGGGACACGACGGCGGCGACCAGCCACCACGGAATGAGTTCACGCCAGGCGAGGCCGATCAACGCGGCGAAGATGTACAGTCGATCGGCGGCAGGATCCAGCAGTTGCCCCAACCGCGACACCTGATTCAGCTTGCGTGCAAGGAAGCCGTCGAAGAAATCGGTGGCGCTGGCAACCACCAGCGTGACGAGCGCGAGTAGGTCCTGGCCGACCACGATCAACACGATGAAAACAGGCACGAGGGCGAGCCTGAAGAAGCTGAGAATATTGGGCACAGTCAGCACACGCGAACTGACCGTTCCGGTGTCTGCCACGGTGACCGATTCTAGCGGCCGGAACGCCACCGCGGGGGCAGGAAATCGCCCAAGAAGATCGCGGAGCAAAATCGCGTCGGAATACAATGCGGCTGTGGGAGCCCTGATCATTTGCCTGTGGATCGTGGCGGCGGCATGCCTCGCTACCTGGATCCTGTCCGTGCTGACGCATGAACACTCCTGGGTCGACCGGATCTGGTCGATCATGCCGGTCGTGTACATCTGGGTCTTCGCGGTCGCAGGAGGCTGGGCCAACCCACGACTGGTGCTGCTCGCCTGCCTGGTCACGCTGTGGGGTATACGGCTCACCTTCAACTTCGCGCGGAAGGGCGGCTACGCGCCGGGCGGAGAGGATTACCGTTGGGTGGCGTTACGGTCACGGATGACGCGCGGTCAGTTCGCTGTTTTCAATCTCTTCTTCATCTCGATCTTTCAAAACGTGGTCATCTTCGCCATCACGCTTCCTGCACTCACTGTTTTGCTCCATCCCGGGCCGCTGAATGTGCTGGATGTCGTTGCCGCGGTGGTCTTCCTCGGACTCTTGACCGGTGAGACGGTCGCCGACCAGCAGCAATGGAACTTTCAGAACTGGAAGGCCGCCGAGACTGCGGCCAGGCGCACGCCGAGCCCGCGGTTTCTGCAACGCGGCCTGTTCCGTTACTCGCGGCATCCGAATTTCTTCTTCGAGATCACCCAGTGGTGGGTCGTCTTCGCGTTCGGCGCGATCGCGGCCGGCTCCGTGCTGCAGTGGACCGTCGTCGGCGCCGTGCTGCTGGCCGGCGTGTTCGGCGGGTCCACGACGTTCACCGAGCGGATCTCGCGGGCACGCTATCCGGAGTACGTCGATTACCAGCACAGCACGTCGGCGGTCATTCCGTGGTTCGTGACGCGCCGCGGCTGACCGGGCCGCCTTCGGGGCTACGGTGGAGGCATGTCGTGCATTAGATTCAACACGCCTGCCCAGCGTGAGGCGATGCGTAGATACGCACCGACGATGCTGACTCGACAAGAGGCGGCCGCCCTGCATCCGTCGCCGCCGGTGACGGAGAGCAAGATCCGGCGGTTGCGATTGCTCGCCACGAACCAGAACCCCAAGATCAGGGAAAGCGTGGCCAGCAGCTACAACACGCCGATGGACCTTCTCGACGTGCTGGCGAAGGACTCGGACGCTGGCGTGCGGTCGTGCGTCGCCCGCAACGAGACCACGCCGTGCGACATTCTGCGGTCGCTCGCCACGGACCCCTCCGACATCGTACGCAGTTGGGTCGCCGTCAACTACTACGTACCGGAGGACGCCATGGAGCGCCTCGCTACAGACTCCAACGCCACCGTGCGCAGCCTGGTGAACTGGAAGGCCGGGCTGGCCCGCGATGCGCTCGAGCAGGAGTCGCGCGTCGAGAACGCGCAGTCACGCGTCGAGAACGCGTAGGATTTCGGCCCGTAGCCCCGGCCAGGCCGCTTCAAAGCCCGGATGCAGCGGCAGTTCAGAGACGTCATCGACACCCACCCAGCGAAGCTCCAGGCTCTCCGCGTCACCGATGACCGGCTCGAATTCACGAACGGTGCGCGCCACGACCGTGGTATAGCTCCACCAGCCCAGGTCGAGAACCGACGTGAACAGAACCCGGATGGCGTCGCTCGGCACACCCGCTTCTTCCTCGGCTTCGCGCAGCGCCCCGTCCACAGCGGACTCGCCCTCATGCCGAGCGCCGCCGGGAAGTCCCCAGGTGCCGCCGAAGTGCGACCACTCAGCCCTGTGCTGCAGCAGCACCGCGTGCTGCTCACTCAGTGCCAAGAGCCCTGCTGCGCCGAACGTGCCCCAGAAGCGTCGCCCGTCGGGGCCGGATACCCAGGCGTCACCGCTGCCGCGCGGTCGCCGAGGCAGATCAGGTGTGCTCACGCATCCAAGCATTTCACGTTCGTCGCAGTTCACGTTCGTCGTAGAGTCGATCCATGGCAGAGGCCGCATCCACGCGTGTTGACAGCTGGTGCTGGGGCATCCGGTTGTTCAAAACACGCTCATTGGCGACCACGGCCTGCCGTGCCGGACACGTCAAGGTCAACGGTGAGAGGGCCAAAGCGGCGCAGTCGGTGCGCATCGGCGACGAGGTCAGGGTGCGCAGTGCAGGATTTGACCGGATCGTCGTCGTGAAGCGCATCGTCGTCAAGCGGGTGGGAGCATCCGTTGCCGCAGAATGTTTCACCGACCTGACCCCTCCGCCGACTTCGCGCGAATCCAGTGCGACGCCGCCGACGCGCGAGCGGGGTGCCGGGCGCCCGACCAAGCGGGAGCGTCGAGAGTTCGAGCGGCTGCGCGGACGCTGAGCGCGATCGGCGAAACCGTGGCAACACGCGGGACTCTCAGTTTGACCCCTTATGCTCGGAATATCTGAGCGGGCGTGCCCGCTGGACGCCTCGGCTGGGAAGTCGAATCAGACCCCCCGAACGAGGATCCATGGCTATGACAGCCCATTCCGGAGAGATCCGGTCCACCAAGCCGCGCCGTACGGACGGCACGACGGTCACGAGCACGTACAGTGCGCTGTTGCAGACTGTGAAAGATGCCGGCCTGTTGCGTCGCCGCCGCGGCTTCTACATCACCGTTTTCGCATTGCTCGTGCTGGCCGCGGCCGGCGCCGGCGCTGGTTTCGTGTTGTTGGGCAATTCCTGGTTCCAATTGTTGATTGCAGGAGCGCTCGGGCTCATCCTGACGCAGTTCGCTTTTCTCGCCCACGAGGCATCGCACCGGCAGGTTTTCGCCTCCGGGCCGGCGAATGACAAGGCCGGACGCATCCTGGCCAACGGTTTCGTCGGCATCAGCTACTCCTGGTGGATGACCAAGCACACGCGACACCACGCCAACCCGAACACCGTGGGCAAAGACCCCGACATCGAGGTCGACACGATCTCGTTCATTGAAGAGGACGCGGCCAAGCGCACCGGAATCATGGCGCTGATCACGCGGAAGCAGGGCTACCTGTTCTTCCCGCTGCTGATGCTCGAGGGTTTGAACCTGCACATCATATCCGTGCGCTCGCTGTTCGAGGACGGCCCGGCGCGCGGTCGCAGCCTTGAATTGACCTTGATCGGTCTGCGGCTTGCGCTCTATGTCGCCGTCATCTTCTGGTTCTTGCCGCTCGGTATGGCCTTCGCGTTCATTGGCCTGCAACTGGCCGTGTTCGGCGTCTACATGGGTGCGACCTTCGCACCGAACCACAAGGGCATGCCGATCATCCCCGCTGGCAGCAAAGTCGACTTTCTGACCAAACAGGTGCTCACATCGCGCAACATCAGCGGCGGCTACCCGATGAGCCTCGCGATGGGGGGCCTCAACTACCAGATCGAGCACCACCTGTTCCCGAGCATGCCGCGGCCCAGCCTCGCTCGCGCTCGCATCATCGTGCGGGAGCACTGCTCGCAAATGGGTGTGGAGTACACCGAGACCACGCTGATGCGTTCCTACGGAATCGTAGTCCAATACCTCAACCGCGTGGGTCTGGCTGCTCGAGACCCGTTCGACTGCCCGATGGTCAACCAGTTCCGCAGGCCGTAACAGCTCGTCGCATCCGTTCGGATGCGTTGCGCGCGACCGCCAAGAATTCCGCGGATCCGCGCAACTCGTATTCGACGCCTTCTGGAATCCAGGCGAGCGCCGAGAGCATGACCGCCATCGAATCTCCGCCGATCGGCCAGCGCGTCGACGAAGCATCGATGGCGACGGCTTCCGTTGCCCACGATCCGAGGTCTTCGCGCAAGGTTTCGACCGGGATCCGAAGGATCACCTCTCCCATGTACCTGCGGTGTCCGCCGGCAACCGCAGTTGCCACGAACGCGGCGGCGTCTTCTGCAGGGAGCGGGCGCGGCGCGAATCGCACACGCGTGCCGAAGAACCGGTTGATTCGATCGACTCGGAAGGTTCGCCAGTCCTCCCTCTGGAGATCCCAGCAGACGAGGAACCAGCGGCGCCCCGATGCAACGAGACTGAATGGTTCGACCGTTCGATCCGTTGCCGCGCCATCGGCGGCGACATAGTGAAAACGAATGCGCTCCGTGTCGCGGCATGCCAGCGCAAGCTGCCCAAGCAACGCGGGAGCGACAAGGTCTCCCCCGGGTGCTTGCTGGCTGACGAAAGCTCCGAGTGCGTTCACTCGCTCTCGTAAAGCGGATGGCAGCACCTGTTCGAATTTCGCCAGTGCGCTCTGCGCTGTCTGTTCTCCGTCGACCAGCCCCAACGTCGCAGCAACACGCAAGCCGATTGCCATCGTGACAGCCTCTTCATCGCCCAGGAGCAACGGCGGCAACCGGGCTCCGGCCTCGAGTCGATAGCCTCCAGCGGCCCCCCTGGCGGCCTCGATGCGATAGCCCAGCTCGCGTAGCCGCTCGATGTCACGCCGAAGCGTGCGCGCTGTCACCCCCAACCGGTCCGCAAGTTCCGTGCCGGGCCACTGTCGATGTGTCTGTAGCAGGCTGAGCAGTTCGAGTGCTCGAGAGGTCGTTTCTGCCATACCCTCAGTCTTATCGCTATTAGGACGTTATTTGACCTATTTTGCATCTATTGTCGTGACCATGAACAACGAACAGAACATGAACTGGAAAATCGAACTTGTCGCGATACCGGTGACAGACGTGGATCGAGCCAAGGCGTTCTATGTCGATCAGGTCGGTTTCCACGACGATTTCGACCAAGTCGTCAGCGAAAGTATTCGTTTCGTGCAGCTGACTCCGCCCGGATCCGCATGCTCGATCTGTTTCGGCATCGGGATTACCGAAATGGCGCCAGGATCGCAAAAGGGTGTACAGATCGTCGTCCCGAACGCTGACGACGCCCGGCAACACTTGGTGGACAATGGCGTCGCCGCCAGCGAAGTCGACGAACAGTCCTGGGGCCGATTCGTCTACTTCGCCGATCCGGATGGCAACACCTGGTCGCTTCAGGAACTCCCTAAGCGAAACTAAAGCGCCAGCGGTCAACTTCTCACTGACGGGTCAGACCGCGCTGCTGCAGGAATCCGCCCGCGCGAGCAGTTGCATCCGCTCGCGTTCGTTGCGGGTAAGCGCGGCTGCCCGCTCGAATTCGCGTCGTGCTTCGCTCGTTCGGCCGAGCTTGACCAGCAGATCGGCTCGTGCGCTGGGCAGCAGGTGATAGCCGAGCAGTTCGCCGCGCGCCGCCAGCTCATCGATCAGCGCGAGCCCGGCCTGCGGGCCGTACGCCATCGAAACGGCTACGGCGCGGTTCAATTCGACCACGGGCGAGGGCAGCACCTGTGCGAGCGCGTCATACACGGCGGCAATGGACTGCCAATCGGTGTCGGATGCCCGTGCCGCCCTGGCATGGCACGCCGCGATCTCGGCCTGGAGTGCGTATGGGCCAAGCGCGCCGCCACGCTGCTCGGCACGCGCCAGTGCGGCGAGCCCATTGGTGATGAGGAGTCGATCCCAGCGCGAGCGGTCCTGCTCCAACAGCAGCACAGGCTCGCCGTTTGATGCGGTGCGAGCGCCCAGCCGAGACGCCTGCAACTCCATCAGCGCCAACAGGCCGTAGACTTCGGCCTCGGCCGGAATCAGCTCGGCCAGCACGCGCCCCAGCCGCATCGCCTCCTGGCATAGCTCCGGCCGCACCAGATCGTCACCAGCAGTCGCCGAGTAGCCCTCGTTGAAAATCAGATAGACGACCTCGAGCACGGATCCGAGCCGAGCCGCGAATTCGTCGTAACCGGGTACCTCGAACGGCACGTGTGCGGCAGAAAGCGTCTTCTTCGCACGCACCACGCGCTGGGCGATCGTCGTCGTCGACACGAGATAGGCACGCGCTATCTCTTCGGTCGTCAGCCCGCCAATCAGTCTCAACGTGAGCGCGACGCGTGCCGGAGCGCTCAAGACTGGGTGGCACGATACGAATACCAGGCGGAGCACGTCGTCGTTGATTGTTTCGTCCAACTCGATAAGTTCCGGCCGTCCGAGCGCCAAGTCGGGATCGTACATGTCAGCAATCTGCGCGTATTTGGCATCTCGTCGTTCGAGCCTTCGCCAGCGGTCGATCGCCCGCCGTTTCGCCGTTGCCGTCAGCCACGCGCCGGTGTTGCGCGGAATGCCGGAGACAGGCCACTTCTCGAGGGCTTCGACCAGTGCGTCTCCCGCACACTCTTCCGCGAGCGAGAGGTCACCGGTCATCCGCACGAGGGTGGCGATGATCCGCGCAGACTCGATCCGCCAGACAGCGTCGACCGCCCGAGCGACCTGCTCGCGCGCGGTCACGGTGGCCGTGGGTCCTGTCACGCCGTGCGTGATTCCCCGTGTTCCTCGCGCCACTGTACTTCCTTCTGCACGAACTCGTTCTCCTGATCGAATTCCGAGACGTCATAGACCTGACGCACCTCGATCCTGCCTGAACGCAGCGGAACCCGCCGGGCGCGCTCAACGGCTTCCTCCAGCGATCCGGCCTGCAGAATCCAGAATCCGGCAATCAGCTCTTTGGTTTCGGCGAACGGCCCATCCGTCACCGCGCGCGTCTCGCCGTCGAAGTCGACGCGCGCACCGGTCGAACTCGAGTGCAGGCCTTCTCCTGCCAGCAGCACGCCATCATTGATGAGTTCCTCGTTATAGCGCCCCATGGCGGCGATGTCTTCGTTGCTCGGCGCCTGGCCCGACTCCGTCGCCTCGTCGGCCTTGAGCAAAAGCATGAACTTCATCGTGGTTCTCCTTCGTGAATTGGTCGGCACGCTGTGCCCCTTGCAGACACGTCGAACAAGCCCGGCCGAATTCGACACGGCCGCAGAACAAGCCTGACAGGTCATCCAGGAATGTGCGAGGGAATATCCGGAAGCCTCGCACCGCTGCACCCAGTGTGAAGCGCATCGGATTTCTCTCGTTCGGCCACTGGCAATCCGTCCCAGGGTCGCGAACGCTCACCGCCTCAGACGCGCTACGGCAGAGCATCGAATTGGCGGTCGCCGCCGAGGAGGTGGGCGCTGACGGGGCGTACTTCCGAGTACACCACTTCGCCCCGCAACTGGCCTCTCCGTTTGCACTTCTGGCCGCGATCGGGGCACGAACCAGCACCATCGAAATCGGCACGGCCGTGATCGACATGCGCTATGAGAACCCGTTTTACATGGCGGAGGATGCCGCAGCCGCGGATCTGATCTCCGCCGGCCGACTGCAATTGGGCATCAGCAGAGGATCACCGGAGCCGGCGCTGGCCGGCTACGAATCGTTCGGCCATGTTCCGGCCGAGGGAGAGAGCGACGCGGACCTGGCGCGGCGTCACACTGAACTCTTCCGCGCTGCGATTGGCGGCGCAGGCGTCGCGATGTCGAATCCGCAGATGACCGGCTCGAGTCAACCGCTAGCGATCGAGCCGCGCTCCCCAGGCCTCCCCGAGCGCATCTGGTGGGGCGCCGGCAGCCGCGCAACCGCAGTGTGGACGGCCCAGCAGGGCATGAACCTGATGAGTTCGACACTTCTGACCGAGGACACCGGCGTGCCGTTCGACGAGCTTCAGGCCGAGCAGATCGCCATGTTCCACACAGCATGGAAAGAAGCAGTGCACGAGCGCGAGCCGCGCGTTTCGGTGAGTCGCAGCATCCTGCCGATCATCGACGAGGAGACGAACCACTACTTTGGTCTGCGTGCGCAGGCGGACGCCCACGACCAGGTCGGCTATCTCGACGGCGGATTGGCCCGGTTCGGGCGAAGTTTCATCGGCGAACCTGATCAGCTCGCCGCAGAACTCAAAGCGGATGCCGCGGTGCAAGCCGCGGACACCATCCTCGTCACCGTGCCGAATCAGCTCGGCGTCGACTTCAACGCCCGCATCCTCGAATCGATCGTGCGGGACATCCTGCCAGCGCTGTGAGGCCTAACTGAGCGTGGCGAAGTAGGTCAGAACGTCGTCGAGTGACCCGGCGGTCATTCGCGAAATGCCGTGGCCATGGCCGAGACGGAGCACGTCGAAACTCGTCTCGTCGATACGCTCGGCGAATCCAAGCACGCTGCCCGCCTCGCCGAACGGGATCGTGATGTCGCTGACTCGCCACTCCGATCCGGAAATGGGAACGAGTCGGATCGTACCGCGCGCGAGGGTCGTGACCCGCGGCGCAGTCGCGTGGGGCTGAACCGGCTGGCGGTGGGTGACCTGCCGTGACTGCGTGTGAAGAGACATCCGTGAACCTCCCGAATCGCGCTGTATAACAAGTGTCGCGCCGCAAGATTAACGGGAGTTTTCCGGCGCATAACGATTCGGTGCGAATTGGCTGAGCAGCCCGGCCGCGCCGTCAGGTGAGGTGATCGAAGTCGCCCCGAACCCAGGCCGCGTACCGCTCCGCCGAACGGCGGATCACGGCGTGCGCATCCGAATCCACGACACCGCCGAAATTGCCGTACAGGCGGTCAAACGGGAGCTCGATGCTCGTCCGTGCGACCCGCTCCACGACCGCGGCCGATAACGGCAACATGTTCGGGTAGCTGCGCAGGAACGATACAGACGTGCCGTTCGGGCTCGGGAAGATGCTGTCTCCTGTGAGCAGCACACCGAGACCGTCGGCCCCTGCAGGCCACAGTGCGACAGCGCTCCCCGGGAAGTGCCCACCGACCGTGCGCAGAAGCACGTCGGGCAGAACCTGCAGGTCGCCGCGCCAACTGCGGATGCACGCATCCTCCCGCTGTACCCAGCTGCGATCCTGTTCCGCAACGTAGACCGGCACGTCGCCGAGCAGGCGCGACCACTGCACCTGCGCGCCGTACATATGCGGGTGGCTGGCCACGATCGCTGCGACCTCACCGAGTTCGAGCACCTGCTCGGCCGCCCGTTCATCGACGAAGCCGATCGGGTCCCAAAGGAGATTGCCATTTGAGGTACGGATCAGCAGCGAGCGCTGCCCGATTCCGACGGACGGGCGCGAGACGATTCCGAACAGGTCAGGTTCGACCGGGGTGATCTCAATACTGTGACCGTCAGAACTGAGCGCGTCCAACGCCCGCCAGGCCTGGCCACCGCGCGGCACATACTGCCGTTCGTCGAGGCAGATCGCGCAGCCCTGCGGGGGCTGTTCTGTCTCAGGATGCTCGACACCGCACGCCGCACACACCCACACCGTCATCGTCTACCCCACATCGTCTGCTCCACATCGTCTGCTCGACTTCGCCTGCCGAGCCCGCCACCAGTATCCCCCGCACCACCCTCGCCTGTCGCGGGTCAATGAGATGATAGCCAGCATGGTTTCCGCACTCGTCGATTCTCCCCTGGTCGGGCGCGACCGCGACCTCCAGTCAGCACGCCAAACCCTCGCGGATGCCGCAACCGATTCGATGCGGACGCTTCTGGTCGCCGGCGAGGCAGGCATCGGCAAGACGCGCTTGGTCGCAGAATTCCTCGGGCAACTTCCTCCCGACACTGTTGTCGTGCGCGGGCAGTGCGTCGACTTCGATCGAGACGCGCCGCCCTATGCGCCGCTCATCACAATGTTGCGGCAGCATCTGCGGGCGGCGGGCACCGACGCGTTCCTCGAAGCAGCGGGCCCCACTCGCTCGGCACTGAGGGCATTGCTACCCGAACTCGACGCCGAGTCGCCCGGCGACCTGCCCACCGAAGACCCGACGGGCGACGGCCGCGGGCGACTGTACGCGGCCATTGCGGCCGTGCTCGAAAGCGCGGCACGGACAAACCCGTTGGTGCTCGTCGTCGAAGATCTGCACTGGGCGGATCGAGCGACACTCGGTGTACTGCGATTTCTGCTGAAGGCGGTCGACATCCGTGGCCTGTTGATCGTTCTGACCTTCCGCACAGACGAATTGGCGCCGGGTCATGCGCTGCGCCTCTGGCTTCCCGAACTCGAGCGAAGCCCTCGGGTCGTGCGTATCGACCTCGCGAGGCTGACTCGCGCGCAGGTGAAGCGGATGGCGCTGGCCGTGTGGGACGAGCCGGTCACCCGCGCCGAAATCGACACTGTGTATGAGCGGTCGGACGGGGTGCCGTTCTTTGTGGAGGAACTCGTCTGCGCTGGTCAGAACAACGCGGGACAGAGCAACGCAGGACAGAACAACGCAGGACAGAAAAACACTGGACAGAACAGTGGCGACCAGAACGGTGGCGACCAGCACACCGCGGACCGGGCGGCGTTCCCCGGAACGCTCCGCGGTATCCTGCTCGCCCGCTACGACGCACTGGATGACACGACGCAGCGGCTTCTGCGTGTCATCGCGGCCGGTGGCCAGCGAGTCGAACACGAGCTCTTTCTCCGCGTCACGAGCGATGACGAGTTCGACATCGACACAGCGGCGCGGAAGGCCGTGAGCGCAGACATCCTCGTCGTCGACGACACTGCATACGCCTTTCGGCACGCGCTGATGAGGGAAGCGATCCATACGCAGCTGCTCCCCGGGGAACGCGTGCGGGTGCACACGCGTTATGCACAGGCATTGAGCGAGAGCCAGCCGAGCGCATCCGTCGATGCCGGTCAGATTGCCTACCATTGGATGGCCGCCCACAACCTGCGCAACGCCTTTACGGCCTCGCTGAGCGCCATGGAACAGGCGAGAAGCTCCTTCGCCACGGAACGCGCGGCACGCCTGGGCGAGAGGGCGATCGAACTGTGGGATAGCGTTTCCGATGCCGCGGAACTCGCCGGACGCAGCCGGGTGACGTTGCTGTCAGAGACCGCGTACATTCTGCGCAATGCCGGCGAGAGTGAGCGGGCTCTGGCTCTGATCGACGAGGCGCTCGCCGACACGAGTCTGATCGATGCCGCACAGCACGCGACCATGTTGCGCAACAAGGCATCCTTTCTCGCCAACCTCGGTCGCAGCGGATCGATTGAACTTTTGCGCGAGGCACTCATGCTGCTGGACAGCGAATCCCCGACGGTGCTGCGAGCCAATGTGCTCGGCGAGCTGGCCGCGCGGTTGATGCTCGCCGCGCGCTTCGAGGAAGCTATCGAGACGGCCGACCACGCATATGCCGAAGCCCATGCCGTCGGCTCCCCCACCCGAACCTCGATTGCCGCGAACATCCGCGGCTTCTCCAGGCTGTCGAGCGGCCACATCGAGGAGGGGCTCGACGACTTGACGCTCGCCGGTGAGGTGGCGGCCACCGCGATGGACACCGCGCGTCTGCGCTTCTGGGTCAACCAATCGGATGCGCTGAATGCGCTCGGCCGATTCGACGACGCCGTTCGCGTCGCGGAGGAGGGCGTAGCGGTCGCTCGTCGGCGCGGCGTCGAGCGCACGTCGGGCGCTATCCTCGCTTGCAACCTGATCGCACCGCTCTACGCACTCGGCCGATATCAACGAGCACGAGAGCTTCTCGACAGTGCTCTGGAATTGGATCCGCCGATCGGCTTCAGTGCACCGCTGCAGCGGCTTGCACTCCAGGTGACGCTGTGGGGTGGCGATCCAGAGACCGCGGACCAACTGCTGCACCGTTGGCGCGCCGGACTGGACAGACAGCGCAGAATCGACGCTGCGTCGGACCGCCAGCTCGCAGGCATCGCCGCGGAGATCGCGCTGGAACGCGGAGATGTCGCTCTGGCGTGGCGCGAAGTGTCGGCCGTTCTCGAGCCTGAGCGACGCAGCTTCGCGGCCTATGACGTACCCCTGCTCGCGATCACGGCGCGCACCCTTGCGGCCTTGCGCTCGGATGGCATCGCGCCGCAGAACGCCGGCGACGAACTCCGCCGAATGCTCAAGCGCTACGCCTGGTGGCCGACCTTCCCGGTCTATGCGGCACTTGTGGATGCCGAACTCGGCGGAAGCGAGCACGCGGGCGACGACCCGGAACTGTGGCAGAACGCCGTCTTCGCCGCCCAGGAGCCTGTTGCCCCCGCACAGTTGTGGCCGTATGCGACGTTCCGACTCGCCCGCGCACTGCTGGCGCACGCCGATCGGCAGGGCGCACACACGCAAGCGAAAGCCGCCAGGGAGCGCGCAGAGGCGATCGGCTGCGGCCTGATAGTGCAGCACATCGACATTCTGCTCGAGCGCGCAGGACTGACCGGAGCTGCGGTCGCGCGCGTTGGCGTGCCCAAGGTCACATTGACCGAGCGCGAGCAGCAGGTGCTCAAACTCCTGAGTGAGGGCCTCAGCAACCGGGAGATCGCCGAGCGGCTGTACATCTCGGTGAAGACGGCGAGCGTGCACGTGTCGAACATCCTGCGGAAGACGGGCACGACATCGCGAACCCAGGCCGCATACTTGACCCGCGGCTGACCGGTCGGGATCTACGCGCGCGGTTCTACGACAGGATGTCTTTCGACGCGAACCGCCCGTAAGCAAGCGCGCCGCAGACCGCGATGTAGCCCAGTTGCAGCAAGGCGTTGTCACCGAGGGAACCCCACGAGATCGGTTGACGCAGCAGGTCGGCGAACGACAACCAGTAGTGGCTGAACAGCCACGGTCCGAGCCAGGCGAGTTGGGGAACCGAGTCCAGCACCTGTGACATGACGGCGAGAACCACGGTCGCGGCCATTGCGCCCACGGGCACATCGGTCAGCGTCGAGATGAACAGGCCGATCGCGCACAGTCCGAGGAGCGAGACGACGACGAACGCGCCGATCAGAAGCAGTCGCAGAATCGCTTCACTGAAACTGACCGTCGTACCTGACAGCAGCGACACCGGACCGATCGGGAACAGCGCGGCACCGATCGCGATGCCGGCAATGACGACCACGAGCGTGCCCGCGATGCAGAACACGGCGGCGCCCACGTATTTCACGATCAAAAGGCGGATGCGACCGGCTGGCGCGATCAGCAGGTAGCGCAGCGTGCCATGGCTCGCCTCCCCTGCGATCGTGTCACCGGCGACGACACCGATCGTCAGCGGCAGAAAGAGCGGAATGCACACGATGAGGCCGGTCAACGCGACGAAGAATCCGTTGTGCGTGATCTGGCTCAGGAACTGAGGGCCGCGCCCCGCTGGGGGCTCATGCGATGTCACGCGCACGGCGATCGCGATTAGAATCGGCACTGCGGCAAGCGCCGCGAGCATCGCCCAGGTGCGCCAGCGCCGGAACAGCACACTCAATTCGGATGCCACCAGCGACCAGCCCGCATTTGGCCCGGATGTGACTGTTGCGTTCTCAGCCCGCAATGTCGAACCCCTCACCGGTCAGTTCGACGAAGCGATCCTCGAGGCTCGCTCCTTCAATGGCGAACCCGCGCACACGCACACCGCCGTTCACGAGTGCGGCGACGATCTCCTCCGGCTCCGGCGCAGGTCGGTCGGTCGACGGTGCGGCATCAGGCAGCGCAACATCCGGCAGCACGGCCTCGATCCACTCCCCAAAATGCACAGGCTCGGTTACGAGACCCAACCCGACCAGGACGCGAAATGCCAGCTCCAGATCCGGCGTCTGCACCCGCACGCGCGCACGACCGGCGCGGCGCAAGTCGTCGATAGTGCCTTGCGCGACCAGCTTGCCAGTGCTGAGGACGGCTGCGTGCGTGCACATCTGTTCGATTTCGCTGAGCAGGTGGCTGGAGACGAAAACGGTGGCGCCGTCATCGGCGAGCGACCGCACGAGATTGCGCACTTCGCGTGTGCCCTGCGGGTCGAGCCCGTTGGTCGGCTCGTCGAGCACGAGCAGTTCGCGTGGCGACAGCAGCGCCTGTGCAATGCCGAGACGCTGCTTCATGCCGAGCGAGTAAGCGTGCACCTTCTTGCCCGCGGCATGACTGAGCCCGACCCGATCGAGCGCTCGGGCGACGCGAGCGCCGCGCGTGGTGGTGGATGCGTGCCGATCCGCAGAGTCGAAACGGCGCAGGTTCGCGGTGCCGGAGAGGAACGGATAGAACGCAGCACCCTCCACGAGCGCGCCGACGCGCGGCAGCACGTCGGCGAGTGCGCCCGGGATCTTCTGGCCGAGCACCTCCAGTTCGCCGCTCGTCGCGCCGGCCAGGCCCAGAAGCATCCGGATGGTGGTCGTCTTGCCTGAGCCGTTCGGCCCGAGGAAGCCGAACACCGCTCCACGGGGCACGGCGAGGTCGACATGATCGACCGCGACGCGGTGACCGAACTGCTTGCTCAGACCTCGGGTGCGGATCGCCAGCTCGACGTCAGGCGCTCGGTCGACCACTAACCGGCGGCCGCGGCCTGCAGCGCCGCAACGGGGACGGACCCGACGAAGACGCGCCCGTCTGCGGTCAGCAGCACATTCACAAGGGTCGTGCTGATGACACGGCCGCCCGCAACGGAAGTCGTGAGTTGACTCAATAGCGGCAGCTTGAGCAGGCTCGCCTGCACTGTGCCGGCCGGCAACTGCACCACGGTCGACCAGTCGGTACCAGTGACGATCGGCTTCTCGACCGGCTTCGCGGTCGTGCCTGCGCTTGGTGCGCTCGCCTGCAACTGCGATTTCGTCGGCAGGGCTTGCTGCTTCACCGTCGTTCCGGCCGGCGGCGAGAACGAGAACAGGTCTGCGGACGGCGCCTGGTAGCTGAGATCGGAGAAGGCGACGCTGAACGCCGGTGCCTTCGTGCCGCGCGCCGTTAGAGCAACACTCAGCGGGAAGCCGTTCTGCGCGTCAACGGCGATGGAGACCGAACCGATCAGAGTTCCGGATGTCCGCGGAGTCAGCACCAGATCGTACGCGCTGTGCCCGGCCACGCTCGTGTTTGCGCCGAGGGAAACCGTTGTGCTCGGTGTGAGGTTCGTCAGCAGCTTGTGCGCCAGTTGCGCCGGGGTGGTCACCGTGCTGTCGGAGTGCGTGCTGTCGGCGTGCTTGGCGGATGCGCTCGGAAGCGTCACGTGCGTCGCCGTCGCCTTCTGCGAGTCGTACAGCCACAGCTCCGTACCGCTGCGCACGAGATCGCGCTCGGCGAGTGTGTCCATCACTTGGACGCGTTCCTTCGTCGGGCCGTCCGTGTAGATACGGGCTGTGTGGGAGCCGCTCAGCAACTCGAGCGCTGACGCAGCCGCGGCATCCGCGCTTGAAGCCCCCATCGATCCGGCTGCACCGGCCGCCGGCCCCGTTGTCGGCAGCTCGGGCAGGCCCAAGTCAGAACTCTGCTGCAGGGTGCCGGAGAAGGCATTGACCGAATCGCTCGCGACAAGTGCGACCACCTGGTCGGGCGTCTTCGTCGGCAGAGTGATATCCGTCACAGCGTTGGCCGCCAGAGTTCCGCCCGCGATCAGCACTGGAACCACGACCGCCGGCAGCCACCGCAACAAAACACGACTCATCTGGAGGCCTCCTCAAGGCGACTCTTAGAGCGAGCCTACGCCGCGTAGAGCTCCCAAGGCGGCTTTCACGCACGACCCCCAGCTACCGGTCATCGACTCCTCAGATGGTCTCCTTTTCGTGGTCCTCAATCGGCCGACAACGGGGCAGACTGGAGGCATGACAGTACCGATCCCCACCGCCTTCCGTTACCTGCTCGATCAACCGATCTTCGGCTGCCTGGGCACCATCCGTCCGGATGACACGGTGCAGGTGAATCCAATGTGGTTCGAGTTCGACGGCGAGCAGGTCCGGTTCACGCACACGACCAAGCGCGCGAAGTTCCGCAACCTGCAGCACAATCCGTCGATGAGCCTCGCAATCATGGACCCGCAGAATCCCGAGCACTACCTGGAGGTGCGCGGGACGCTGACCGAGGTCATCCCCGACCCGGAGGGGGCGTTCTACGTGCGGCTCGGCCGTCGCTACGGCGACCCGGACACGCCGGCACCCGCAGATAAGGCAGACCGTGTCATCCTGGTGATGAGCATCGAACACACGACCCACCAGTAATCCGACTACCGAGGAGCACCGCGTGCCCGCACGGAACGTTCGTGTTGGGGTGCAGATCGCACCGCAGCACATGAGTTATCCAGCCATCCGCGGCACCGTCGCAGAACTCGAAGACATCGGCATCGACGTCGTCTTCAACTGGGATCACTTCTTTCCACTCTCCGGCGACCCCGATGGCCTGCACTTCGAAGGCTGGAGCATGCTGGCCGCGTGGGCAGAGCAGACCCGTACGATTCAGTTCGGGCCGCTGGTGACGTGCAACTCGTATCGCAATCCCGACCTGCTCGCCGACATGGCGCGCACGGTCGACCACATCAGCAGTCACGGCGCCGACGCAGGCCGCCTGGTGTTCGGTATCGGTGCTGGTTGGTTCGAACGGGATTACACCGAGTACGGCTACGAATTCGGCACGGCGGGACGGCGCCTGGATTCATTGGGCGAAGCGCTCCCCCGCATCAAGGCGCGCTGGGCCGCTCTGAATCCGCCTTCGACACGCTCCATTCCCGTTCTGATCGGCGGGGGCGGCGAGAAGAAAACGCTGCGTATCGTCGCAGAGCATGCCGATATCTGGCATAGTTTTTCCAATGCTGACACGCTCGCACACAAGCTGGGTGTGCTGCGCGACTGGTGCGCAACGGTCGGGCGGAATTTCGACGACATTGAGATCTCGACGGAGCTGCCCGCTCACCACGGCGGCGGCATCGGCGACCAATCCAGACTCGAAGCGCAGCACGAACTCGGCGCGCGACTGTTTACGATCGGGCTCAAGGGACCGGAAATCGACCTCGACCAGGTGCGCGCCCTCGTCGCCTGGCGCGATGCTGCCAACGCTCACTAGCACCAGCACCACTATTCGCCAGCACCGTCATCGCTTCCGCACTGGCGTCGGCCCGCGCACTGCGGAAAGATCAAGTCATGCAACCCTCGGTCGTGTTTCCGGTCCTGCCGCCCGTTTCCCCGATGCTGGCGAAGGCAGTGGACGCCGTGCCCGCGCAGGACAGCGTGGCGGGCGGACTGAGCTATGAGCCGAAATGGGATGGTTTTCGCGGCATCGTCTTCTTCGACGGCGAGTCGTGCGAAATCGGCAGCCGCGGATCCAAGCCGCTGACGCGTTATTTCCCAGAACTAACGGATGCGTTCACCCGGCTGCTTCCCGGCCCGTGCGTTCTCGACGGCGAAATTGTGCTGCGCCAAGGCGAGCCAGGAGCGGAGCGACTCGACTGGGAGGCGCTGTCGCAACGCATCCATCCGGCAGCGAGCCGCGTCCGTACCCTCTCTCTCGAGACACCCGCAATGTTCGTGGCCTTCGACCTGCTCGCCCTCGGCGAGACGAGTTATCTCGACCGGTCGTTCAATGAGCGCCGCGCAGAGCTGCAATCGCTGATCGCGCCGCTCGGCGACCCGATCCGGCTTTCGCAGGCCACCACCGATGTCGAGGTCGCCCGCTGCTGGCTCGTCGAGTTCGAGGGTGCTGGACTGGACGGCGTCGTCGCCAAACCGTTGGCTGCCGCATATTCCCCTGGCAAGCGGGTGATGCTCAAGATCAAACACCATAGAACGGCGGATGTCGTCATCACTGGTTATCGCGTTCATGCCAGCGGCAACGGTGTCGGCTCGCTTCTGCTCGGGCTGTACGACAGTGACGGCGAACTCCGCAGCGTCGGAGGGGCATCCGCCTTCACGAATGCGCGCAGACTCGAGTTGATCGATGAGCTCGCACCGCTCGTGCTGCGGGATGAGTCGGGTGACGTGGTGACCGGCGAAGGCGAACGCAACAGGTTCTCGTCTGGCAAAGATGTGTCGTTCGTGCGTCTGACGCCGAGCCTCGTTGCCGAGGTGCGCTACGACCAGATGGAGGGGATGCGCTTTCGGCACACCGCCCAATTCGAACGCTGGCGGCCCGACCGTGAGGCCCGTTCCTGCACGTTCGAGCAACTCGATCGGCCGATCGCGTACGACCTGAGGCGGGTATTGGGCTGACCCTTCGGCTGCCTGCCCAGTCCGGGTCCCCAGTCTGGGTGCTCAGTCCACCTTGCGGGCCCGACTCGGCTGCACGCGCGGCGGCTCCCCTGGCATCTTCGGAAAGTCCGGCGGGAACGGCAGTTCGCCCAGTCCGGCCGCGACGTCCCGCTCCCACCAGGCGAGCAGTTCGTCGATCCCACCCGGCTGCGCCTGGATGTCCGCCCACGGATCGCCGAGCGAACGCAACCGCTCCGGCACCGTCGCAATGGTGAAGCGGGTCGGATCGGCATCCTCGAGCTCCTCCCAGTTCAACGGGCAGGAGACAGGTGCATGCGCGAGCGCCCTTGGGCTGTAGGCGCCGGCCATCGTGCGGTCGCGGTTGGCCTGGTTGTAGTCGAGGAAGATCCGTGATCCCCGTTCCTCTTTCCACCACGCCGTCGTGACCTCATCGGGCATCCGTCGCTCCAATTCGCGGGCCGCAGCGATCACGGCGTGCCGCACATCGAGGAATTCACGCACCGGCCGGATCGACGCGAACACGTGCAGGCCGCGATTGCCGGAGGTCTTGACGAACGCGGTCAAACCGACCTCCGCGAGCAGCGCCCGCAGTTGCTGCGCGACCGGGATCGCATCGCCGAAATCGGTACCGGGCTGCGGGTCGAGGTCGATGCGCAACTGATCCGGATTGTCCGGATCTTCCGCGCGCGACGGCCACGGATGGAACACCACCGTGTTCATCTGCACCGCCCAGACGGCGACGGCGACCTCGTCGATGACCAACTGCGGATGCGTACGCCCGCTCGGGTAGACCACCGGCACCGAGCGCACATACTCCGGCGCTCCCTTCGGCGGGTTCTTCGAGAAGAACTGTTCGCCGTCGATGCCGCCGGGGAACCGTTGCAGGGAAACCGGCCGATCGCCGTTCGCTGCGACAAAGGCGTCGCCGACCGCGATGACGTAGTTCGCGAGGTCGAGCTTGGTGATGCCCGCCTGCGGCCAGATCACTCGACTCGGGCTGGAGAGCCGCACTTCGCGTTCGCCGTGTGGTCCGCCGACGGTGAGCATCGTTGCTTCGCTTGCCATGATGTACAAACCTAGTCAGTACCGGCGCTGCCGTGTAGCCCGCGCCCAACTTGAATTCACCCGCCGAGCATTCACCCGCCGAGCATTCATCCACCGCGGAGAACGCGAGCGATCAATTCCGGCAGTTCGCCCGACACCGAGCGCCACACGATTTCTCGGTCGGTGGCGAGGTAGTTGTGGGCCAGGATGTTGGGGGTCTGGCTGATCGCGGCCCACGGAATGTCCGCATGCGCTTCCTTGACTGTCGACGGCAGCCGATTCCGGGCCAGGTCGTCGAAATTGATGATGAGCTGACACGCGGCGAGATAGTTGGTCTCGTCTTCTTCGAAGAACACATCACGGCCACGCTCAATAATGCGCATCACGTTGCTCTCCAGACGAACCAGTTCGTCGCGCACCGCGGGGTAGCGATCGATTTCGACGCTGTCAGAGACTGTGCCGTCGCGGCGTCGCGGCATCCTTTGAAAGCGACGTCGTCGCTCGTCGGATTGATCGCTCATAGTGGGAGCGCCCCATCCAGGACATGGCGAAAGTGCGGGCTGCGCGCCTGCTGCTCGGTGATGACATCGACCGAGAACCCGGTCAGCATTTCAACGTCGTTGGCGAAGCGGCCGAGATCGAACAGGGACGTGTGCGGTCCTGTTTCGACGAGCAGATCAATGTCGCTCGTCGGCGTGTCGTCCCCCGTGAGGACTGACCCGAAAACGCGCACGCTTCCGAGGTTATGGCGACGCGCAGAGCGTTTGATCTCGTCGCTGGCCACGGTCAATGGGATCGACGGGCGCATCCGCGCCGCGGTAAGAATCCGATTGAGGGTCGCCTCAGAAGGATGGCGTCTCCCGCTTTCGTACGCCGCAAGGGTCGGCTGATGGATGCCCGCGGCTGCCGCAAGTTCCATCTGCGTCATCGCGACATCCTTCCGTGCATCATGAATCAGTTCGCCTGCTTTCGCACGCAGCATCACAGTCTCCTATAGCCGTTGTCTATAACGATACGCGACACCAGGCGAAACAATAGCCGTGCCCGCACTGCGTGCCGCGGTTGCCCCTGCCCGCCGACCCGGCCACACTGAAGACGAGGGCGTTCGCAAACCACCTCAGGAAACGAGTTGCAGATGACCGAGACGGTCGAATCACGGGTCGCGGTCTACATCGACTTCGACAACATCGTCATCTCCCGCTACAACCAGTTGTTCGGCAAGGGCCAGTTCCACGTCGACAAGGCCCGTGAGCGCGACCACCCCGACAGCGACAACGACAGAGACCGGGACAGCGAAAGCCTGTTCCAGGAGCGGGCAGCTGAGGCCACCGTCGAGCTCGGAGCGGTGCTCGATTTCGCGTCGTCGTTCGGCACGATCGTGGTCAGCAGGGCGTACGCGGATTGGTCGGTTCCGGTCAACGCCGGCTACAGCAGGCAGCTGCTCGCACGCGCGGTGGATCTGACCCAACTCTTCCCGACGACGCCGTGGATGAAGAACGGTGCGGACATTCGCCTGGCCGTCGATGTTGTGGAAGACCTCTTCCGGCTGCCCGATCTGACCCACGTGGTCATCGTTGCCGGCGATTCTGACTACATCGCCCTTGCCCAGCGGTGCAAGCGCCTGGGACGTTTCGTGGTCGGTATCGGCGTGGCCGGATCGACGAGCCGGCTCCTCGCGGCCGCGTGTGACGATTTCGCCGATTACGACGCCTTGCCTGGCATCGGCGACGCCGTGCAACGTGCGGCGGCTGGGAAGAAAGTCGCAGCAGAAAAGGCAGCCGCGGCGAAAAAGGCAGCGCCGACGGCGGGGACGAAATCGACGAAGCAGAGTAAGAGCAAGAGCACCGGGGCTGCGCCGGAACCGGAGCCGGCAGACGACGAGGCGGATGCCGACACCGAAGATCCGCAAGAAGTCGCGACCGGACTGCTAGAACGTGCCCTGCGGCTCGGTCACGCGAAAGACGATGCCGAGTGGCTGCACAGTTCGAGCGTGAAGACGCAGATGAAGCGCATGGACCCTTCGTTCAACGAAAAGGCGCTCGGATTCCGTTCGTTCTCCGACTTCGTGACCTCGCGGAAAGACCTCGTGGAGATGACGGAAGACGGGCAGGCTCGCCTGATCCGGCTTCTGCCGAACCTCCAAGCGGAGGGCTAGCTCGGTCCGGGTGGCAGGTCAGAGTCCGCTGCGCTCGAAACTCCACGGCCGCCCGCGCGTGTCCAACCGGTGGTGCGGGCCAGCAGAGTCGAACAATTCGTCATCGTCGTACGCCACGTCCCCCTGCCACAGCAGGATGCGACCCTGTTCCGGCGCGTAGAGATGGGTTGCGTAGGTCTGCAACGCGGCCCGACGGGCGTCGGCGAGCACTTCGGCCACGGACGCGGCACCGGCAAGAGAATGCAGTGTCACCCAGGTCGGCGCCACCAGTTGCAGGCGCTCCTCCTCGTGGAGGTGCAGGGCTGCGACCGGGTGAATCCAGCGGTAACCGACGCTCTCCTCCGGCGACAGCGTGATCTCACCCGCGGGCGCCGAGGCGTAGTAGAACCACGTGCGAAAGCGCCGGGGTGCGGCCGCCGGCGGCGTCCAGCAGGACACGAGCACGAGCGCGTCCTCGTCCAGTTCGAGCGCCGATTCCTCGTACACCTCACGCACCGCCGCGCGGCGGGCAGCCGCCTCTTCGCCCAGTGCCGTCTGTGCTTCGGGAACGCCCGGCAAGCCGTCGGCGGCGTCCACGCTTCCTCCGGGGAAAACCCACGCGCCCGCGAATGAGCCGCGATCGCTCGGCCGCTCGAGCATGAGCACCTCGGGGCCGCGATCCGTGTCCCGCAACAGCACGGCCGTGGCTGCCACCCGGTGCACCTGCACCGTGTCGGTACCCGAGTCGGCGGTGCGCGTCATGCTTATGCCTCCCTGTTGCGTTCGAGAGTCTCGGCTCGCGTGCTCTACCAGTCTCCCACCGACCGCTGCACTTACTCCCGCACCGACCGCAGCGCGGATTAGGCTTCAGCCATGCATCACGATGCCATCGAACGTCAGCCGATCGGCGAACGGACCAGCGCGCTGACCCGCCGAGTGCGCGCACCGAACCCCGGCCCGATGACACTGACGGGCACGAACTCGTACGTCATCGCTGCACCTGACTCCGACACCGTTGTCGTGGTCGATCCTGGGCCACTGGACGACGGCCACCTCGCGGCCCTGGCGTCGGCCGGGCGAGTCGAGCTCATTCTTCTCACCCATCGGCATCGGGACCACACTGAGGCGCGAGATCGATTCGCGGCCATGACGGGTGCCCCGGTCCGTGCGTTCGATCGGGCGCTCTGCATCGGCGGTGAACCGCTCGCGGATCGCGAGGAACTCTGGGCTGCAGGCACGCGCATCCGGGTGATCTCGACCCCGGGGCATACGTCGGATTCGGTCTGCTTCCAGTTGCCGTACGACGGGGCAGCAGGCGCAGTTCTCACCGGCGACACGATTCTCGGGCACGGAACGACCATCATCGACTCCCCCGACGGAACGCTCGGCGACTATCTGCATTCACTGTCCGTGTTGCGGGCGCTTGGCCCCGCCCTCGTACTGCCCGCACACGGTCCGACGCTGCCGGACCTCGTGGCGATCTGCGACGCCTACCGCGCCCACCGTGAGGAACGGCTCGACCAGCTCCGCGCGGCGCTGGAGAAGCTCGGACCGGATGCGTCTGCCGAGGCCGTCACCGACCTCGTCTACGCAGAAACGGATGCCTCGGTGCGATTCGCCGCCGAGGCATCCGTTCGAGCTCAACTCGCCTATTTACGCGAGCAGCCGGCCTAAGAGGCCGCCTGCCCGTCGACCCGCAGCCCGCCGTCCGCCACGCTCACGACAACCTGGCCGCCGTTACGTAGTTCGGACGACACGAGCAGGTCGGCGATCCGGTCGTCAAGTTCGCGCTGGATCAGTCGCCGCAGCGGGCGGGCGCCGTATTCGGGCTCGTAGCCGTGTTCAGCGATCCAGTCGATCGCTTCGTCGCCGATGGTGAAGCCGATCTTCTGCGCCTGCAGTCGCGCTTCGGTCAGGGCCAGCAGCAGCCGCACGATGTCGCGCAGTTGCGCAGGCTCGAGCTTGCTGAACACCACGATCTCGTCGATCCGGTTGAGGAACTCGGGTCGCATCGACTCTCGCAGTTTGCCCATCACCCTGTCACTCAGCGCCTTTTCGGAGCCGTATCCGTTACCGGAACCGTCCGTGTCTGCGATGAAGCCGAGGGCTCCGCTGCGACTGGCCAGAAATTCGGAACCGAGGTTCGAGGTCATGATGATCACCGTGTTGCGGAAGTCGACCGTGCGACCCTGGCCATCGGTCAGCCGGCCGTCGTCCAATACCTGCAGAAGCAGGTTGAAGACATCCGGATGCGCCTTCTCGATTTCGTCGAGCAGGATCACCGAGTACGGGCTGCGGCGCACACGCTCGGTCAACTGACCGGCTTCGTCATAGCCGACGTACCCGGGAGGGGCGCCGACGAGGCGGGACACGGTGTGCCGCTCGCTGAACTCGCTCATATCGAAGCGCAGCATGGCAGTGTCCGAACCGAACAACGATTCGGCGAGCGCCTTTGCCAACTCGGTCTTGCCGACACCCGTCGGTCCGAGGAACAGGAAACTGCCGACCGGACGTTTTGCATCGCCCATACCGGTGCGGTTGCGGCGCACAGCCTTCGCCACGCGTGTCACAGCGTCATCCTGGCCAATCACCCGCTGATGCAAGTCTGCTTCGAGGTGACCGAGACGCTCCCGATCGCCTTCCGTCAACCGCGCTGCCGGGATGCCGGTGGCGCGGGCGATGATCTCGGCGATCTCCGGTTCGCCCACCGTCGAGGACGTGGCAGTTGCACGGTCCGGTGACTCCGCTTCGGCGATCCGGGCACGCAACGGCTCCAGTTCGTCGCGGAGCGCGGTCGCCTCCTCGTAGTTTTCCGCAGCGGCAGCAGCGCTCTTGCGCTGATCCAACTCGGCGAGTTGCTCGTGCAAGGCCTTCAGGTCGGTCTTGTTGCCGAGCTTCAGCCGCAGCCGAGCGCCCGCCTGGTCGATCAGGTCGATGGCCTTGTCCGGCAGGAACCGGTCAGGGACGTAACGCGCGGACAGCTCGACCGCGGCGCGAATCGCCTCGTCGGTGTACTGCACGCCGTGGTGCAACTCGTAGGCGCCTTGTAAGCCGGCCAGGATGAGCACGGCATCCTCGATGCTCGGCTCGCCGACGTGCACGGGCTGGAAACGGCGCTCCAGCGCAGGGTCCTTTTCGACCTTGCGATACTCCTTCAGCGTCGTCGCACCGATGACGTGCAGTTCGCCACGCGCGAGACGCGGCTTGAGGATGTTGCCGGCATCCGTACCGCCTTCGCCGGAGCCGCCGGCCCCGACCACAGTGTGCAATTCGTCCAGAAATACGATGAGCGCACCCTTGTGGGCGCTGATCTCGTCCATCGTCTTGGTCAGCCGTTCTTCGAAATCGCCGCGGAAGCGTGTTCCCGCCAACATCGCAGGCAGGTCGAGGGCCACGACGCGCTTGCCGCGCAACTGCTCGGGCACCTCTCCGGCGACGATGGCCTGCGCCAGCCCGTCGACGATTGCCGTCTTGCCAACACCGGCTTCACCGATCAGCACCGGGTTGTTCTTCGTGCGACGAGACAGGATCTCGATCGTCTGCTCGATCTCATCCGCCCGGCCGATCACGGGGTCCAGTGCGCCTTCCTTGGCCAGCGCGGTCAAGTCGGTGCCATAGGCGTCGAGCATTGGGGTGTCAGACGCTCCGGACGCCGCCGGCATGCCGGGCTCACCGGCGCCGGGCGCACCCGTGGTGAGGGGCTCTCGCGCGCTCTGCTGAAGCGCCTGAGGCGTGACACCGGCCGCGCTAAGGAGCTGCCCTGCTGGGGCCTCTTGATTCACGACGAACGCGAAGAATAGGTGCTCAGGGTCGATATAAGTGGAGCCGAACGCGCGTGCGACTTGATGGGCATCGAGCAGCGCCCGCTGTGCGGAGTGCGTCAGTGCCGGAGTCGCGTCGAGTGTCTCCCCTGTCTGCGCCGGCAGTCGTTGGTCGATGGCGGCGACGATCGACGCCGGATCGACACCGACTCGCTTGACAATCTCGGTCATCGGCCCGTCGTCGATCAAGACGCGCAGAATGTGCAGCGCGTCGACATCCGCATGACCGCGTTCGAGGGCAAATCGCGCCGCCTGATTGATCACGCCGTGCGTGCGCTTGCTCAGCAGCCGCGTGATGTCTATTGCCCGCCCCGACTGCGCGGCGCGTTGACCCTGCAGGTAGCGGGCCAGAAACTCGTCGAACGAGCCGGCGCCGGATCCCGCCGGGCCGAAGTATGTTGGCATCAGACCTCCTGTTAAACTTGAGTGCCATTCACTCAAGTTAACGCGGACCGCACTGTTTCATTCCCGCTTCTGGGCGGTCAACCGTGCAAGATCTTCCGAGATGAACTGGCGGATGCGCCGAGCCCGCTCACGCCGGTACGTCGCGTCGACCGGGATGTGCCTGCGCTCGAGGGTGTCCTCGATCGACGCAGCGATGTCACCCCATGCGTCGTCTCTGGCTCGTTCGATCAATCCGAGTAGGAAGGTTTCGTCGCCCGCCCGCTCCCGCAGGGTCGTCGCCATCGACTCGGACAGTTCCTCCCGTCGACGCAGGTTCGTGATGTCCGCGGCACGGTAGTCGTGAACGTGTTCGGCGTCGCCTTCGAGCGAGGCAGACCAACGCCGCTCGCCTGCGATTCGCTCTGCGACTTCTTCAGCCTCCGTGGCCAATTCGTCGAGCGTTTCACGGGAGTCGTCGAGATAGCGATCTGCGCTGAACGGGGTGTCCTCTGTCAGCGCACCGATCTCGATGCGGTTCTTCAGTCGCATCCTGCTCGCGTACTCCGCCAACAGCAGGCCTTCGGCGACAGCTCCCGAAAGACTCACAGGATCCGGTTTCGGCAGGGCAGCCTCGTCGAACCGCCTGACCACCAAGGTCGGGCGGCGATGACGACGAAACCACATCGAACGCCTCGCTCTCAGATCACCGGTTTCGGCGGTCCACGACGCGGTGAACCGGTGAAGACCGAAGACTTCACGTTACTCTGAATCGGCCTCAACCAGCGACAGCGTGATGCAGCGACGAGCAGCACTCAGCGCGGGCGCGACCACCAGAATTCGAGCTGGATGTTATCGGGGTCGCGGAATACGAGCGCCGCGCCGTTCGCGGTGTCCTCGGCCGGGGAATGCACGACGTTCAGGTCGGCAAGTTGGGCTTCCCAGGCATCCAGATCCGCACGCTCAGCAATGCTGAAACCGATGTGGTCCAGTCCGACGTTGCGGTCATCGAACCGCGGCACCGGCACAACCGTGTGTTGGTTGAGCCCGATCACCAGCCCGGTCGGCTGGTGCACAAGCACGATCATGATGCGGTTGTCGAGATCGACCCTGCGCACGCGACGCAGTCCGAGCACCTCGACGTACCAGGCGGCGCTCGCCTCCACATCGGAAACCGAAAGATCAATGTGTGACGGCGTGCCGAATTCAGGCATGGGCTCCTCTTCTCTCCCATCTAGGCTATCCCTCCCCGAGCATTGCCTCGGAAGTGCCCGACCGCAAAGATGAGGTATGACCATCAGCAAGGTGCAACTCTTATCCGTTCCGGTGACCGATCAGGATCGCGCCCGCGACTTCTACGTCGATGTACTCGGGTTCACGCTGAACATGGACACCCAGACAGGTCCGGAGATGCGCTGGGTGATGGTCTCCCCTCCTGGTGCGGCAACGGCGATCACGCTGGTCACCTGGTTTCCGAGCATGCCCGCCGGATCGCTCAAAGGACTCGTTCTCGAGTCCGACGATCTCGACGGCGACGTCGCCCGCCTCGCCGAAAAAGGCGTGACCGCCGCGAACGGCATCGAGGATGCGCCATGGGGCCGCTTCATCCAATTCGACGACCCCGACGGCAACGGACTCATCCTGCAAGCGTCGGCACAGTAGCACTCGCGCCGGCAGAGAGCCTCTTCAAAGTTGTCGATTCGCATGGTTCCGTTGGTCGAGTAGCGAGGAACGAGCGTATCGAGACCCCGTGCGAGGTCTCGATACGCTCGCTAGCGCTCGCTACTCGACCACCGGATGGCGCATTCACAGACTTTGAAAGCCTCCTGCACTCAACCTGGTTGATGGGCGCAATCTCTATACTGCGACTATGCCCGAGTCGCCGCGACTGCTCCTCATCGAGGACGATGGTCAGCTGTCGAGCATGCTCGGTCGCCTGCTGACGTCAGAGGGCTACGACGTCGCACACGCGTCGGATGGGCAGAAGGGTCTGCACCGCGGACTCACCGAGTCGTTCGACGTGATGATCATCGATCGCGGCCTTCCCGTTGTCGCCGGCCTCGACCTGTTGACGGCACTTCGCCGCAACGGCGTCGCGACTCCTGCGCTCGTGTTGTCCGCGCTCGGCAATCCGTCTGATCGGGTCGAAGGTCTCGACGCCGGCGCAGAAGACTACATGTCGAAGCCGTTCGACATCGATGAGCTGCTGGCCCGGTTGCGCTCGGTGCGCCGACGCGCGACCAGCACGATTGAACTGCTCGGGATCGCGGGTGGAAAACTCGACACGCAACGCCGGATCGTGTACCTGGACGACGAATCGACGGTCACCCTCTCGGCCCGAGAGTGCGCCTTGCTCGAGGAGCTCTCACGCTGGCCGAATCGTGTGTTCAGCCGCGACGAACTGCGCGAGTATGTCTTCGCGAACGCAGAAGAGGACGGGATCGTCGACACGTATGTGCACTATCTGCGTCGCAAACTCGGGCGACACGTCGTGCGCACCGTCTACGGCGTCGGTTACACGCTCGGGACCGGCCGGTGAGGCGCTCGCCGATCGGACCGGGCCGCCCCGACAACATCCGACGGGCGTCGAATCGTCTTGCCATGCAGACCGGCGGGCTCCTTGTGGTGCTTCTCGCCGCGATCGCTGCAGCCGTCTTCATTATCGTCGGTGCGAGTCAGAGCGCGGCGGCCAACCGATTGCTCGACGATGCGACGCAGCACGTCGACTCGGTCAACGATGCGCCGGCCGGGGTCTGGCTCGCCATCGACGACCATGGCGTGCTGTCAGTGTCGCCCGGAATGCCGGCCGGCCTGCCGAATCACGAGGCGATGGAGCATGCCGGCGGGCCGCCCGGCGACCCGAGGCAGCCCGACGTGACACAGTCCGACGTGACGGTCGGCGGCGTCACCTACATCGTGCGCACGCAACGCAGCCCCGACCGCGTGGTGCAGGCGGTGTTCAGCAAGCAGGACAACGACGCTGAGATGGCAAGACTAGCCGTCGCCTTCCTCGTGACCGGAATCGGAGCGGTTCTGCTCGTGAGCGTTCTCGCCGCGTGGCTTTCGCGACGCGTGATGCGCCCGTTGTCGGATGCGCTGGCATTACAGAAGCGATTCGTCGCAGACGCGAGTCACGAACTGCGCACGCCGGTCACCATCCTGAGCACCCGCGCACAGTTGCTGAAACGCGAGCTGACCCGGCTGCCGGGCGAAACGACGGCTGCGCAGGATGCCGATGCCCTCGTGCAAGACGCCCGCGCGCTCACGGAGATCCTCGAAGATCTGTTGACGGCCGTAGATCCCCGAGAAGCGGAAGCGCGAGAAGATGTGGAGCTCGCACACATCGCAGACGACGTCTGCAGAGGCCTCGCGCAGCGCGCCGACGAGAAGGGTGTGACCATCACCCGCACCGGTCTCGACCAAGCCGTTGTGCTCGGGTCGACGGGCGCTCTGCGGCGCGTATTCGTGGCATTGATCGACAACGCGCTCGAGTTCGCTCAATCGTCGATCGTGGTCGACCTCCGACGGGACGCGGGCACCATCGTCATCGAGGTCACGGATGACGGACCCGGATTTCCCGCGGAAATTCGCGAGCGCGCTTTCGAACGCTTCGCGCGCGCCCGCCCGACAGTGCAGCACGCCGGCGACGCAAGCGCTGTTCGCCACTATGGTCTGGGGTTGGCCCTGGTGGCGGAGATCGCTGCGCGCCACGGCGGAACCGTCGAACTCAGCGACGCGGAAGCTCTCCCCGTGGACGGCACCGCCACAGGCATGAGGTCGGGCGCCGTCGTCAGGCTGCGGCTTCCCGAGGCAGCGGCCCGGCCGTGATCATACTGCCGTCGGAACGTACTGCGAAGACGCTGCACTGATAGTCGTGCACCGCCCACTCGAGTCCGTCTGCTCCGAGTGCGAAGACCGCCGTCGCCAGGACATCCGCCATGGTCAAGCTGGGCGCGATCACTGACACGCTGGCAAGATCTGCGTGTGCCGCGAGCCCGGTACGCCCGTCGACAATATGGTCGCCGCGCTCATACGCCCCCGAGGTTGCAATCGCCTCATCGTGCAGGGAGAATACGGCGATCATCGTCGTGGCGTCCCACGGTGATCGAACCCCGATGTTCCATCCGCTGTGTTCGTCTGCGTTGCCGCGTACGACGATGTCACCGCCTGCATTGATGCAGAAGTTGTGCGCACCCGCACGTGCGAGGATGTCCGCGGCACGCTGGACCGCCCACCCCTTCACGACTCCGTCCGTGTCGAGGCCCGCACCACCGGGAACGCGTAGTGCGAATGCGCCGTGCGAACTTCGTTGCACCGACGCGCCGACGGCGAGCACCTCGCGCAGGTCGTCACTGTAATCGGCGGGCGGATGCAGGCCGCGGTTGATGCGACTCACCTCGCTGTCCCGACGATAGCTGCTGAATCGCCGATCGGCGTCTGACAAGGCATCGAACGCCGACGCAACGCCCTCCGTGAAGTCGCCCGCGTCACGGATGTCCACCGAGATGGGGAAGCCCATGACGGTCTGCACATGCCTCATCGCTTGTCGATCGCCGCCTGTACAGATGCCGCATAACCTTGCGATGTGTAGGTCGCCCCAGACACGGAGTCGATGTGGGCGGACTGCTTGGATAGCACCTCCTGGGCCAGGATCGGAGCGGCTTGCGAGTTGATCTCCACGCTGCGGTCGCGGTCATTCGGAGACTGCAGCTCGGTCACTGCCGTGATCTTCGTTCCGGAGAACGTGACGGACACTTGCACAGGCCCATATGGCGTCTGCTCCACGGCACCGCTGATCGTCGCCGTGCCCGTGGCGGCAGCCGACGATGTGGTGCCGGACGACGAACTGCTCGTGGCAGACGCGGACGGCGAGGCGGATGTCGTCGGTTGCGAACTCGGCGTGCCCGCGCTTGCGGCGGGCACACCGACCGCGCTCGATGCCGCCGCGAGATTCGCCCCGGCCCCGGTGTACAGTTTCAGTCCGATTGTGAGGCCCATCGTGACCAGAATGGTCGCAAATAACGCCGTGCCTCGCCATTTCTTGTTCATGACATGCTCAATTCTTCTCGGTGAATGACCCGTGACGGCAGTCGCAGCTTGTGAAGCGAATCGACGACCTGCAGCGCCATCCCTTCTGGGCCGCACAGAAACACTTCACGCGTCTGGATGTCTGGCACGATCTGCTTCAGGACCTCTGCCGACAGCGGGTCGTAGCCGAGTTCCTGTCTGCGCCCGACTAGGGGCACGACGACGAGGCCGCGAATGGCGTTCAGCTCGTCCCACAGTGCAAGGTGTTCGCCCGATCGGGCACGATAGAGCAGCACCACCTGATGCCCTCGAGCGACGAGATCCTCGGCGAGCGCGCGGATCGGTCCGATGCCGGAGCCACCCGCGACCAGCAGAATCCGGGCGCGCGTCGCGCGGTCGGCTGTGAAGTGCCCGAACGGCCCCTCGGCGAAGACGAGCGTTCCAGGTCGAAGCTGCCGGATCGAACGAGAGTGATTGCCGAGCGCCCCAACAGTGATGCGCAGGTACTGGCCATCCGGAACGCGCGAGATCGAATACGGATGCGCCGTCAAGAGGTGCCCCCAGGACAGAAATCGGAATGACATGAAGTTGCCGGCACGCACTCCGAGTTCATCGAGGTTGCGCCCGCTGAACCACACACTCGTCGTTCCTGCGTTCTCCGCGACGACGTACTCGACACGCAACCGATGCCGCCACGCGACACGCAACGGCAACACCACGCGCCACGTCAGCACGGCCGCCGCAGTCGCAAGATAGAGCAGAAGCCACACGGCACGGTTCAGCGGGTTGTTGATGAAGTGCACTCCGGCACTCAGCTGGTGCAAGAAGGTGAGGAAGATCGCGGCGTACACGCTGACGTGCAGCCAATACCACACCTCGTAGGACAGCCGCGCACGGATGGCGCGCGCACTGCTGAAGCCGATCAGCAGGAATGCAATCGTTCCGATCAGTGCGGCGAGCATGTCCGGGTAACTCTGCAGGATTGTGATCAGTTCTGACCAGGGCAGCTGCTTGTCGAGGAACATGCCGCCGACGATCATGAAGATTACGTGGGTGATGATCAAGAACACGACCGTGGTACCCAGCGTTCTGTGCCAGGCGACGAGTCTGTCCATCCCCACCGCAGCCTCGAACCACGGGATGCGCGCAATCAGCAGCACCTGAACGCACACCAGAAAGCCGCCAAGCATACCGCTCAACTCACCGATCGTCGTCGTCACCTGCGCGGGCGTGCCTGCTAACGGCGACGGGGTGCTCGCCCACCACATGAACAAGACGATCAGGGTTCCGACAACGATCGCCAGCCGCAACGCCATGGCGCGCACGCGGGTGGCGGGCGGGCGCCTCCGACGCAGTGTCTGCGCCTGATCGGCTGAGGTGATCGTGGTCATACCCCAACGCTACGGACGGGTTTTTTGCGCATTCTGGGAAACTGGGAGCGAGCTATGAACCAGGCCTCAGCACGGTGTGATCGGCGCTGTGTGATCGGCACGGTGTGATCGGCACGGTGTGATTGCCCCACTGGAGTGACCGCAGACCACCAGCACGCCACGACCTAACATGGAGGCATGCGAATGCTCACACTGCCTCAGACGGACGTATCGGTTTCCACTGTGATCCTGGGCCTGATGCGAATCAGTTCTCTTACTGACGAGGAGATCCGCACCCTTGTCAGAACCGCACGGGACGCCGGGATCAACATGTTCGATCATGCCGACGTTTACGGTGCGCAGCGCCACGATTGCGAACGTCGTTTCGGCGGCGCCGTCTCGTTTTCGCCGGCAGAGCGCGAGTCGGTCGTCGTGCAATCGAAGGTCGGAATCCGGGATGGGTTCTGGGACTTCTCGAAGGAGCACATTCTGCGATCTGTCGACGAGTCGCTGGAGGCGCTGAACCTCGACTACCTCGACATCCTGCTGCTGCACCGCCCGGACACGCTGGTCGAACCGGACGAGGTGGCGGATGCGTTCGACACCCTGCACAGTGCTGGCAAAGTGCGCAACTTCGGCGTGTCGAATCAGACGCCCGGGCAGATCGCGTTGCTCAAGCACTCCGTGCGTCAACCGCTGATCGTCAATCAGGTGCAGTTGAGCATCACGCACGCGCCGCTCATCGCAGCCGGGATCGCGGCGAACATGGCTGGCCTCGACCAGTCGATCGACCGTGACAACGGCATCCTCGACTATTGCCGACTGAACAACATCACTCTGCAGGCGTGGTCGCCGTTCCAGAAGGGCTTCTTCGATGGGGTGTTCCTGGGCGACCGCGAGAACTTCGCAGAGTTGAACGATGTGATCGACGAGCTCGCGGGAGCGCATCAGGTGGCTCCAGAGGCGATCGCGGTAGCCTGGATCGCGCGGCATCCGGCGAACATGCAGGTGGTGCTCGGCACGACCAACCCCGAGCGTGTGCGTCACTCGGCCGCCGGTTCGGAGATCCCGCTGACGCGTGAGGAGTGGTATCGGCTGTTCACCGCGGCTGGACACATCCTGCCGTAATCGGCTACCCCAATCTGCGCAGTCGCGCGCCTGTCAGGCGCGTGGCGGGCGACACCGCAGCACAGTGACGGCGCCGGTGACCTCCACCTCGCCCGCACCGTGCGGCGTGAGAATCGTCATACCCCCGGCGATGCGGATGCTTCCGCCCTCGTAACCCAGACGCCCAGCACCGTCGAGCACGATCAACACGGAGAACGCGGGCTCGAGCCGCACAGAGCCGGTCACAGTGAGCCGTTCCGCGCGGAAGAAGCGGTCGGCCTCTGAGGGAAAAAGCCGCTGCGCTTGTGCGTCGGTTGCGGCCGCCCGCGTGTTGGTGAGGTGATCCAACTGCCGCGCGTCCAAGGCCGTACGATTCAAGCCGGCCAGCGCCAGGCCGAGCTCCAAGCCCAGATACGCGTCGGCTTCGCTTAAACCGTTGTAGCCGGTGTACTCGAGCAGGATCGACAGGTCGGTCGGCTGCTGCAGTTCGGCTAGGGTGAGGCCCGGGCCGATGGCGTGGGCCAGTCCGGCGGGCACGAGCAGGGTGTCTCCGCGGTGAAGTTCGATGCGATTCATGGCACCGAGCATGTCCCGCACGTTTTGGCCGCGAACCCACGACGCCACGTCATGCTCGTCGACCGCGCGCGCGAATCCGAGCCACGCAACGCCGGTTTCGCCGTGCGCGACATCGATCACGATCCACGCCTCGGTCTTGCCGAGGGAACCGTCGAAGTGCGCGCCGGCGAAGGCATCGTCTGGGTGGTAGTGCACGAAAAGTCGTTCTGCGGTGTCGAGGAGTTTGACGAGCAACATCGTGCGCGCGCCGAACGCACGCACATGCTCGTCGCCGAGAAACCCGATCGGGTCGGCCGTCACTGCGTCACGCAGAGTTCCTCCGTCGGCGAAAACCGTCAACCCGACTCCCCCACCGGCGTGCACCTCAGTGGTGGAGGCCACAAAATCCTCTGGGATGAATTCGCCCGACACATCCGAACCTCGAAAGCGGGCGATGCCTGCCCCTCCGTGGTAGGGGCGGTTTGCCGGCTGATTCGGCCCCAGCACGATGGGTGCCGCGGACACGGCTTCGCCGGCCGCACTCAAAGAGGTCACGTGTTCAATCCTCTCGCAGCCGGGGAGATTCTGCCACGGAGACGTCCTCGCCCTCGACACCTCGGACTAACCAGCGAATTCGAACGAAGCCGTCGGTCATAGAGTGAGGTTGTGGGATTCACGCGTGCGCAGCTCGACTCGTTTCGCGGCAAAACTCTCCCCGATCTTCTCGGCCCTGACACGCGACTGCTTTTCGTCGGCATCAATCCGGGGTTGCGCGCCGTAGCAGTTCAGGCAGATTTCGGCAGCCGCGGTAACCGGTTCTATCCGGCGCTGTACCGTGCTGGAATCGTCGACCGGGTGATCGACGCATCCGAAGGTTTCGAAAACGACGACCTTGAGCAGCTGAAGTGCCGGCACGTGGGCATCACCAAGCTCGTGGCCGCTGCGACGGCGCGAGCAGACGAGTTGAGCGCGGACCAGCTGATCCGCGGCGCCGGCGCGCTTGCAGAGCGCGTTGCGCGCATCCGCCCCCGGGTGGCCGCGATGCTCGGCATCACCGCGTACCGGGTGGCTTTCGGCATGCCGAAGGCTACGACCGGTCTGCAACCGAATGAACTGGCCGGAGTGCCGCTCTGGGTCGTGCCGAACCCGAGCGGGCTCAACGCGCACGCGACGATCGATACCCTCGGCCGTGCCTATCGCGAGGTCGCGATCGCGGCGGGAATCGACGTTTACGATCTCACGATTCCCTCGGCGCGCGCGTCTACTGAATAGTGATCTCAAACCAAAAACAATGTGACTCAAGAATGTGCGTCAAGGAGGAGCGATTCCCGTGAGCAACCGCCACGCCGTCATCGACACGACCATCGGCCGACTGACCATCTGCGCTGCAGATGACGCGGTCACCGGACTGTACTTTCCGCAGCACTGGTATCTGCCCACTGCAGAGTTTCTCGGCTCACTGACCACAATCGACGACGACCCGCTCCTTGCGGCTGCTGCGGATCAGTTGCGCGAGTATCTGGACGGCACCCGCACGACGTTCGACTTTCCGATGGCCACCTTCGGCGACCCATTCCAGGAGCAGGTGTGGGCGATTCTCAGGGAGATTCCGTTCGGACAGACCGTCACCTACGGCGAAATCGCGCAGAAGCTCGGGAACAAGGCGTTCGCCCAGAACGTCGGCCAGGCGGTGGGGCACAATCCGCTGTCAATTTTCATCGCGTGCCATCGCGTCGTCGGCACGGACGGCAAGCTCACCGGCTATGCGGGCGGGTTGGAGCGCAAGCAACGCCTGCTCGACCTCGAAGCTCCGGTCGAAGTGAAGGCCGGCAGGTTGTTCTGAGCGGCAGGTTGTTCTGAGCGGCCGATCAGCGGTCGACGCGCAACCAGGTCATACCGCGCGCGGTGAGACTGTACCGCCCCGCCGTGCGCACCATGACCATCAGCACGTCCTCACAGGTGGGGCAACGCACCACCCAGCCCATCGGGCTGCTGTAGACGATTGCGGATGCGAGCGCCTCCACGTCGCCGCAGGACGCGCACCGCTCGCGTGCGGTCGTCACGTCAAACGCGAACAGTTCCGCAAGCGGACCGGCCAGCACGTTGCCGTCAAGCACGCTGCTGCCTGACACATTCCGGCTCGGAGACATATTCCGGCTCGTATGCGCGGCCATCAGCCACCTCCGAATCGTTCGGTCTTCACCCGGTGCGGATCGTGCCCCTGCGCGACGAGCGCACGCGCGGTCGCCTCGACGAACCCGGTCGGTCCGCAGACGAAGACCGTCGGATGTTGCGCTGCCGGAATCGTCGCAGCCGCCAGTTCCGCTTCGGTGGCGCGTCCCGGTGGGCGGGGCCAGGCATCCGGAACGCGTCGCGTGTAGAAAACGGTGACGCTGACATCGTCACCCGGCTGCTCGAGTTCATTGCGGAAAAACGCGTCATCCGGGCTTCGTACCGAGTACAGCAGCCGAAACGGCGTTCGGCTGCCTGCGGCCCGATGCGAGCGGATCATCGCAATCAGCGGAACGATGCCGGACCCGCCGCCGATCAGTTGCACCGGTTCGACACCCGCCGAGCTGGGCTGCGCAGAGCCGGGTTGCGCAGAACCGGGCTGCGCAGAGCCGGGCTGCGCAGAGCCGGGTTGTTCCGGCGCCCAGACGAACCATCCGCCGAGCGGCCCACGGACTTCCAGTTGATCGCCGATCCGAAGGTCATCGACGAGATACGGCGAGACCTCACCATCGGGCAGCCGATCGACGGCCAGTTCGAGCTGGTCCCCCACACCGACGGATGCTAGCGAATACGACCGCACCGCCTGGTAACCGTCCTCGGCCGTCAGTCGCACATCGGCGTGCTGGCCGGCGATATTGCCAGGCCAGCCCGGCACCTCCAGCAGGATACTGCGCCCGCTCGGGGTGAGCATCCGCGTTTCTGCGACCACGCCGATACGCCATCCGCCAACGCCGCGCGTCGTCATGGGGCGATCTTCACAAGGCTGCCATCACGAGTACCGCTGTTCTCGCCACGGATCGCCGTACAGGTGGTAGCCGTTCTGCTCCCAGAAGCCCGGCTCGTCGTCGGGTTGCATCACGAGACCGCGGACCCACTTGGCGCTCTTCCAGAAGTACAGATGTGGTACAAGCAGGCGCGCGGGCCCGCCATGCTCCGGGTGCAGCGGCTCACCGTCGAACTCGAAGGCGATCCAGGCCTTGCCGTCGCGAAGATCCTCGAGCGGGAGGTTGGTGGTGTACCCGCCATACGAGTGAACCATGACGAATTCGTCTGCCGTCTCGACGTTCTGAAATAGGGTGTCGAGTGACACACCGCGCCAGTGCGTGCCGAGCTTCGACCAGCGCGTCACGCAGTGGATGTCCGTGGTCACGTCCTCGATGGCAAGTTCATGCAGCTGCGGCCAGTCCCACCGATGCGTGACTCCGCTCTCCGTGCGGATCAGGAACTCCCAGTCGGCGGTGGCGATCTCCGGCGTCGGGCCAGCCGAGAGCACGGGGAAGTCTTCGGTCAGATACTGACCGGGCGGCAGGTCTGGGTTGTGTTCACGGCTGCGACCGCCGAATCCACGTGTGAAGATCGCCATCGCCGGACCTCCTTCAGCTGGCGGGCTGGCTCTCGCGATGCGGCAGCTTCCAGCCTGGCCGCACGTAGTGGCAGGTATACCCGCTCGGGTATTTCTCGAGGTAGTCCTGGTGTTCCTCTTCTGCCTCCCAGAACGAGCCGGCCGCCGTCACCTCGGTGACAACCTTGCCCGGCCACAGGCCGGACGCGTCGACATCTGCAATCGTCTCGTCGGCGACTCGCTTCTGTTCCTCAGTCGTGTAGAAAATCGCCGAACGATAGCTGGCTCCAACGTCGTTACCTTGACGGTCTCTGGTCGACGGGTCGTGGATCTGAAAGAAGAACTCGAGCAGGTCACGGAAGCTGATCTGCTCAGGGTCGAAGACGATCTCGACGGACTCGGCGTGACTGCCGTGGTTGCGATACGTCGCATTCGGGGTTGTGCCACCGGAGTAGCCGACCCGAGTCGAGATCACACCCGGACGCCGACGAAGCAGTTGCTGCGCTCCCCAGAAGCACCCTCCGGCAAGTATCGCTGTTTCAGTTGTTCCCGACATCGTGATCTCCTCTCCCCAGCAGCGTACGCCGCCGCTGACCTCACAGGGCTAGACAACGCTGCCGCGGTGCCGACTGTTCCCTGATTCCTGTGTGCGGGCTGTCAGTGGCGCAATCGGAGGATGCACCGCCGACCCTATCCACTATGTCCCGGCTGGGCGCGCTTGGCGAGCCGGTGAATCGCCGCAGAGGGAATGCTCAGCCAGGCGGGCCGGCTGCGCGCCTCATAGACGGCTTCATACAGCGCCTTGTCGAGTTCGAATGCGTCGAGCAGAACGCGATGTCGTTGCACGCCCCCGCCAGCGCGCTGGATATATCCGCCGAGGAAGGCATGTCTGCATGCATGCGCCCACGCGAGAATTTCAGGTGAGTTCTGCGCGGCGCCGGCAACATAATCGAAACTGCGCAGCATGCCTGCGACGTCCCGCAGTGGAACGTCAAGACGTGATCGCTCCGCGAGTGAGCGCATCGGCTCGCCCTCGAAATCGATGATGACCCACAGGTCATTCGGCATGGCGAGTATCTGGCCCAGATGCAGATCTCCATGGATACGCTGTAGCCGCGGCCACGGCAGCTCCTGCGCGCGCGCGTACAATGCGGCAATCGGTTCACGCACGGCAGCGAACTGCGGAACCTCCTTGATCGCCGCGTCGAGCCGACTGTGCCAGCCAGAGATGATCGTGTCGATGTCATCGGAGGTGGGCTCGCGCGTGCGCATTGTCATCGCCAGGGTCGAGTGGATATCCGCCGTGGCAATTCCAATCTGACGCGCACTCTGCCTGAAATCGGCTCCGATTGTGGCTGCGGCGAGCGCGAGTCGCCACGCATCCCCCGCGTCTGCGAGAAATTCCTGAGCGAACGCAAGGTGACCGCGTGCCCGCCTGCCGGGCGCGCGGGCATCTGCCCATTCGCCCAGAACGCTACCGAGTGTGCCCGGAACCGAATGCGAACCTGCCTCGAACAGCACCGACTGCAAGACGACGTCGGGGTTCTCGCCGTCCTGGAGCGTGCGGAAGAGCTTGCAGATCACACGCTGAGCGGGCGCGTCGCCGTCGGAATCGAAGGTGTAAACGATCGACGTGTTCGATTGTTCGCCGGTCAGCACGCGTGAGTGCACGTTGCGGCACACCTGTCGCTTCTTGGCGATCCCGCGTGCGCGCACATCCTCGCCCTCGATCCTTGCGCCCTCGACGATCAGACGCAGAAGCTGTTCCGCAAACGCCGGATCATGTGGACCGTCGTAGAGGTACTGCCGCCCGCCGTTCTCGTCTGTCAGGGTCGCAATCTGCGCATGCGCGAGCGACGACAGTGGAACCCGGCGCTCCGTGATGGGCACCTGGTACAGCACGGCCGGTTCTGAGCTTTCGTCGAGAATCAGATAGGTGCTGACCCGAACCTCATGCTCGCCGGGGAACTCCAACGAGCCGATCAATCGCAGTCTGGGCGCGCTCCCCTTGCCCGAGAACCAGCGCTGTTCGCCGATCCAGGAGGCAAGCGCCCCCATGATGGTGCTCGTCACAGCCATATTCACGAGACTAACCCGATCCGTTGTGCCGCGGCCTCGATCGACCGGCAACCGGAGGGGCTGGCCCAACCGTCTCATTAGGAGAAAGCTGTCACTATGACCGTCGCAGATGAGAATGAGCCACCCGAGAATAGCCCAGCCGAACATGAACCAGCCGACATTACCTACGATGAGGATCGCTACCCGGCACGACCTCGCAGATTGCGCCCGCGTGCGCAGCTGAGAGCGAGCGGCATCAGTCGATCATTCGCCGATCCACGATCCGCGGATGCGTCGAATCCGTCGTATGTCGAATGGCTCAAGCGCCAGTCCATGCTCGGCGACGCCGAGGTGCTCGGGCGCGGCCTCTCCGGTCAACCCAGTATGTGGCGCAATCCGTACGCGCGGCCCGACGCGAGACGCGCCATCCGTTCGGCCTCCGTCTGGTTCACGGCGTATCCGATCTCCCTGATCACCCGGCCTGGGCAGTCGTACCTCGGCGCATTGGGCAGCGAAGATCTGTGGAAAGCGTTCGAGGCGATTGGAATCACGGCCGTGCACACCGGCCCGGTCAAGCAGGCCGGCGGCATCACGGGCTGGACTCAGACCGCCAGTGTGGATGGGCATTTCGACCGGATCAGCACCCAGATCGACCCAGCGTTCGGCTTGGAAGACGAGTTCCGTCAGCTCTGCGACATGGCCGACCGGCACGGCGGCAGCGTGATCGACGACATCGTTCCGGGGCACACGGGCAAAGGAGCCGATTTTCGACTCGCCGAGATGGCGTACAAAGACTATCCGGGGATCTACCACATGGTGGAGATTCCCGAGGAGGACTGGGGGCTGCTCCCCGACGTAACGGACGGGCGAGACGCGGTGAATCTCGACGCCGAGACGGAGGCGAAGCTGGCCGAAAGCGGCTATATCATCGGGCAGTTGCAACGCGTGATCTTCTTCTCGCCCGGGGTGAAGGAGACGAACTGGAGTGCGACCGCGCCGATCGTCGGTGTTGACGGTCGTACCCGCCGCTGGGTATACCTGCATTACTTCAAGCAGGGGCAGCCGTCGATCAACTGGCTCGACCCCACGTTCGCCGGAATGCGTTTGGTCATTGGCGACGCGCTCCACTCGCTCGGCGATCTCGGGTCAAGCGCCCTCCGTCTCGACGCCAACGGGTTTCTCGGTGTGGAGAAGAGCGCAGAGGGTCTGCCGGGCTGGTCGGAGGGACATCCCCTGTCGGAGGCGGCCAATCATCTCATCGCGAGCATGGTGCGCAAGGTGGGCGGTTTCTCCTTCCAGGAGTTGAACTTGACGATCGAAGACATCCACGACACGGGTCGGGTCGGCGCCGACCTGTCCTATGACTTCATCAACCGCCCCGCCTATCAGCATGCGCTGGCCACCGCGGACACCGAATTCTTGCGCCTGACACTGCGCACATCGCTCGAGGTTGGAGTCGAACCCGTGGGCCTGGTCCACGCCTTGCAGAATCATGACGAGCTGACCTACGAGCTTGTTCATTGGGCGACACGCCACCGTGCAGACCTTTATCTGTTCCGCAGCGAGGAGATCACGGGGGCGGAGCTGGCTGAGGTCATCCGCGCCGACCTGATTCAGAAGCTCACCGGCGAGAACGCCGACTACAACAGGGTGTTCACGACGAACGGAATCGCCTGCACGACGGCATCCGTGATCGCGGCGTCGCAGGGGTTCACGACACTGGATGCGATCGGCGACGATGACGTCGAAGGCATCCGCAGGGCTCACCTGCTGCTGGCCATGTTCAATGCCTGGCAGCCCGGTGCATTCGCGCTGTCCGCGTGGGACTTGCTCGGCGTGCTGCCGTTGCCGGCCGAGCAGGTGCAGGACTTGATTCACGGGGGTGACACTCGTTGGATCCATCGTGGCGCACACGATCTGACCGACGCCAACCCGTCAGCCACGATGTCGGGTTCCGGGATGCCGCGCGGCCGCACCCTCTACCGTTCGCTCACACAACAGCTCGCCATGGAGAACTCGTTTGCCACACGGCTCACGCAGATTCTGCGCGTGCGCAGCGAGTACGGTGTCGACATCGCCACTCAGATCGACATTCCGGATGTGGCGCACCCGGGCATGCTGGTCATGGTTCATCGCCTCGACGACGGCGATGCGACCCTGACGGATGCGCGCACCCAGGTCACGGTGCTGAACTTCAGCGGCGAGAGCATCGAGGGCACGGTTCGTTCCGCCGTTCTGAACCCGCGGCGCGTCGTCACCGATGTGGCGACCGACAAGGAGATCGGGCGCGTCGATGACCTCAATAGTTTCTCGGTACGGCTATCGCCGTACGCCGGAATGTTCCTGCTGATCGGTGATTCGCAAGAGGACCCGGCGGAAGCTGAATGAACGAGCCCGGCGGGAGCGGCCCGGAGGTGCGACGACGGGCGCCACCGCAGTGGCACACTGGCGAGTATGACCTTTCGTAACCGGATGACGGACATGAGCATGAAGACCATGAGCCTGTCTCATCGCGCACTGCTGGCGGTGACCCGCGGGCGCGTCGGGTGGTCGATGGGATCGGTGACCGTTGTCGAACTCCACACGATCGGCCGCACCACGGGTAAGCACCGTGCCACGATGCTGAATTCGCCGGTGCACGATCACGGCCGCTACTGCCTGGTCGCATCCAAGGGAGGCGACGACAGGCATCCGCAGTGGTACCTGAATCTTCTGGCCAACCCCGACGTCGAACTGACCGTTCGTGACAAGACCACACCGATGCGCGCGCGCAAAGCCACCGCTGATGAACGAGCCGAACTGTGGCCCGCGATCGTCAAGGCATATCACGGGTATGCCGAATATCAGAAGAAGACGACGCGCGAAATCCCCGTCGTCATCTGCGAGCCGCGCTCGGAGGAGCCGACGCTCTGAATCAGCCCGGGGTGAGGACGCAGAAGTTATTGCCTTCCGGGTCGGCCAGAACCATCCATGGCACAGCTCCCTGGCCGATGTCGACGTCAGTGGCGCCCAGAGCCCGCAGCCTGGCAACCTCTGCCGTTTGGTCATCGCCGGGGTACGGGCTCAGGTCGAGATGGACACGGGTTGGCACTGAGTCCACCTCGCGTGCGCGGACGAACTCCAGATACGGCCCGACACCGTGGGCTGAGCGCAGGCTCGCAAAATCGTCG
>DATCDQ010000022.1:0-23804 GCA_036510655.1 Microbacteriaceae bacterium
CCGATGATGCTCCACACTTGCGCGTCATTCATGATCACGTTCACTTTCCCAGTCTCTGCCATCCATGAGGGAAACGCTACTGCGACCGCTCAGGGAGCGATTCGGTCGCCGGGCGATTGGGGAGATGGACTGCGCGAGGCACGCTGTGAGGGACGGGGTCGAAGAGCCCCCGCCGCAATTCCCGGTAACGTTGTGCAGATGAACGGTGTCACGCGCGCGATCGGCACGCTGAAGGCCGAAGGTGTGGGCTCCACGGCTTGGCGTAGCGGCAAATGGCTGACGAACCGTTTCAACCGATTCGTGCCACAGCCACTCTCCAGTGTCTACATCGACGACGTCATCGCAGTCGATTGGTCGCGGCCCGTGAACTTCAATGCGCGGGTCGTCGTGCCGCCGGCGTCTGGATACCGCGTTACATGGATCATCACGCCGCCGAGCGAGACCAGTGGCGGGCATCAGAATGCGTTTCGCTTCATGCGCTTCCTGGAGGATGCCGGTCACCAGCTCACGGTCTTTCTCTATGCGGCAGAGAAGTATCCACGTTTCAATCTCGAGGCGATCCGCACGATGTTGGCACAGTCCAGCGGCTACCCGAAGCTCGAAGCGCCGATTCTGCGCTACAACCCTGACCTCGGCCTGCCCGGGGAATACGATGCGGTCATCGCCTCGAACTGGGAAAGTGCGTATGCATCGTACCGGCACGGGGCCGACGCGAAGCGCTTGTATTTCGTGCAGGACTTCGAGGCGTCGTTCTACGCAGCCGGCAGTGATCACGCCCTCGCCGAGAACACCTATCGGTTCGGCTTCCACGGACTGACCGCCGGCCGTTGGCTGGCCCGAGCGCTACAGCGGGATTACGGCATGTCCTGTGATTCATACGACTTCGCCGTGGACACGGCCGTGTATCGAAACATCAATAGCACGCGGCGCACCGAGATCGTCTGCTACGTTCGCCCTCCGACACCGCGGCGAGCGACCGAGTTTAGTCTGCTGGTCTTGCGCGAGGTCCATCGATTGCGGCCGGACATCACGATCAATCTGGTCGGCTGGGACATGAGCGGTTATGCCGTACCGTTTCCCTTTGTCAACCACGCGGCGGTCAGCGTCGCGGTACTGAACGCTATCTACAACCGTTGTGCAGCCGGCCTGGCGCTGTCGCTCACGAACATGTCACTCGTGCCGATGGAGTTGATGGCCAGCGGCTGCGTGCCAGTCGTGAATGACGCGGACAACACCCGAGGCGTATTTGACAGTCCGTATGTTGAATATGTGCCGATGTCTCCGCGGGCAATGGCCGAGCGGTTGATCGCGATCGTTGACCGAGCGGATGCTGCAGAGCATGCGGCGATGATCGCCGAGTCTGTCGCGGGTGGAGACTGGGCAGATTCCGGGCACGTGTTCGTCGAACATTTCGAGCACGCCATGCAAACGTCCCTGTAGGTGCGTCGTGGCACTTTCTCCAAATGGGCCGTCGGAGGTTGCGGTGTCCGTCATCATCCCCACCTTCAACGGTGAACGGTATCTTGAACGGGTGCTCGATGCCGTGAATGGGCAGGAGTTCGACGGCGAGGTGGAAGTCTTCGTGATCGACTCTGGCTCTACCGACCGCACGCTCGAGATCGTGCGGGCGCGACCGTGGGTGAGATTGCACGAGATCCCGAACAGCGAATTCGGTCACGGCAAGACACGCAACCTGGCCGCCCGGATGGCTCGCGGACACCTGATCGCGTTTCTGACGCAGGACGCGATTCCGTTGCACTCCACCTGGTTGCGCGACCTGACCGACCCGCTCGACCCCGCAGGAGCAGATGCTGTTGCGGTTGTCGGCAAGCAGGAGCCACGCGCCACGTGCTTTCCATTACTCAAATACGAGATTCGAGCGTCGTTCGCTCAACTCGGGCCGGACACGGATACCCGCACGGTCACCGCAGCAGACAGGAATGAGATCGGGACGGCCGCGGCGGAGTTCTTTTCCGACGTGAATGCGGCCACACGTCGCGAGTTCCTGGTCAACACCATGCCGTACCGCGATGTGTCGTATTCAGAGGACCTGGCATTCGCACGAGATCTGTTGAATGCCGGTTACCGCAAGGCGTATGCGCCGAGTGCTGTTGTCGAGCACTCGAACGATTTGACGCTGCGTGAGTATGCCCACCGTATTTTTGACGAGGCTATCGGAACGCGACGCGTCGGTGTGGCGACACCGAATCCGGGTCGTGTCGGCTGGCTTGCACACGCCGGCATTGGTGCGATCCGTGACTCGGCCCGCATCATGCGGGACGACGATTATTCAGTCGCGCGCAAACTGTATTGGCTGGCGGTTAATCCGAGGTACCAGTTGGTTAAATGGCGAAGTTATGCGCGTGCGAATTTCGTTGATCTCGACGATCACGCCACAATTGCGAAGTGGTCACTCGAGCATCAGCATCGCTGAAGCCGAGACTTCAGCCGAGCCGGCATCGGGCCGCGGCGACGGGCGAGTCCGTCGATTCCGCCGGCCAGTGTGGCCGTCAGCTGGCGCAGTCGTTGCGGGCCGGACACAATCGTCTTAAACGACGGCGTCAGCTCGCGGCGCACCGCAGATACAACCCATCTCGGCCTCTTGCGAGCGTATCGAAGCCACAGGTCGACGTTGTTTCGCACGATGAAATAGCGTCGATACGGTCCGTGATACTCGTACGTCTCGATCACACCGTCGCGTCTGCGGGGCACGCCGAACGGCCTGAACTGCACTTGCTCACCGAGCTCGTGTTCGAGATTGGTGCCCGCGGCTATGGCAATCCGGAAGCCATGCTCGCCGATGCGCAGGCAGAACTCGGTATCGACACAGTCGATGAATAGTTGTTCGTCGAACAGCCCGCACTCGGTGAGGCATTCGGCTGTCATCAGGAAGCCAGACTGAATCGCCTCGTTCACGAGCCCGTAACCCTCGGGGCTGCGCCGAGGCGGGATCGAGGGATAGCCGTTGATGCTATCAACGGTGACGATTCCAAGGCGCGTCGCGGAGGCGGCACCGTGGAACACGTCCAGGCACGCTGTCACATAGCCATGCGGCAGCAGCGAATCCTGATCGATCGTCAGCACATAGTCTGCGCGCTGAGTGAGCGCAAGCCGGATCCCGGTGTTCAGCGCTGCGGCGATTCCGCGGTTATCAGCATGACGCACAAGTTCGTGACCGGCCGACTCGATCACGCTCAATGTCGCATCCGCTGTCGGCGAGCTGCCGTCATCGACGACGATGACGTGGTCAACCTGTTCGGACAGCACCGAGAGTCGTGCAAGCGTTTCGTCGCCGGGGTGGAACGTCGGCACGACCGCGATTACTCGACTCAACAGCTTATTCACTTTCATTATCGGACAGGTGAGCAGGTGCATGCGCCCGCTGCCGCCGGGGCGGTCACGTTACAGTAGTGTACGGTCTTTCAACTCGACGGAATGGGTGGCACTGTGGCCGAACGCAGCAAGAAAACCTGGTCGGCGCCGGGTGTCGAACTCCCAGCCTCAAAGCGGTTGTTGTCGGCGGAACGACAGCTTGCACTAGTGGATCGCGTGCTCGGCTTGGAAGCGCAGGTCGCCGAACTCGGTGCAGTGACGACGTTGACACCGACGGAACAGTTGCGTGCTGAGCAGCAACTGCAGCGCCTGCGCGACTCGCCTGCGTGGCGGATCGGGAGGGCAGCGACGCTGCCCGCGCGGGTCGCGCGCCGGGCAGTCGGGCGGGTAACGCACCGGTGACTGTCGCGCCCCCCCTGCCGCTCGTCACAGTGCTGCCTGCGGGCGTCGGAGTCGCCGCCGAGCTGAACACGGCGCTGGCGCCGGTGACGAGCGACTACGTGTTACTCGTCGAACCGAGTGCGACGCTCTCCCCGGATGCTGTTGAGGTTTCGGAGGCGGCGTTGCGCCGCTTTCCCGAAACCGACCTGGTCTATGGCGACAGTACCGACGCAGCAGGCAAAGCAATGCTGCAGCGGCCTATCTTCTCGCCAGTGCGACTGAGAGGTCAGGACTATCTCGGGGGCGCGCGGGTGTTCCGCACGGAGCGGCTGCGCGCGCTCGGCGGGTTTCGTGAGGGCTTCGACGGCGTGCACGGCTACGACCTGACGCTGCGCTTCGCAGCGGCCGGTGCGACGGTGCTGCACATTCCGAGTCCGCTCAGCGAGTCGTCCGATGCGACTGGGCTCGCCATCGCCCGCCGCGGCGACCGGCCGCAACGCGACGGCCGGTTTGCGGATGCCGCAGCACTGGCCGTGCGCGACCATCTTGAAGCTATCGGAGTCGCGGCCAGCATCGAACCGCAGCAGTACGGCGGATTTCGGCTCCGTTACCCGATCATCGGCGAACCGCTGGTGTCTCTGGTTATTCCGACGCGGGGCAGTTCGGCGACGATCGCCGGACGCAACAGAGTGCTCATTGTGGACGCGGTGCGCGGCATTCTCGAAAAATCCACATACGCGAACATTGAAATCGTCGTTGTTGTGGACGATGACACACCGCAAGCAGTGATCGACGAACTTGTCGAGATCGCGGGGGAACGGTTGCGGTTGGCACGCTGGAGCGCCCCATTCAATTTCTCGGCGAAGATCAACCGTGGCGCGCTGTGCGCGTCGGGCGATTATCTTGTGCCGCTGAACGACGATGTGGAGCTGATCACGCCGGACTGGATCGAAGTCATGCTCGGACTCGCGCAACAACCGCAGATCGGGCTTGTCGGTACGACGCTGTTCTTCGAAGACGGTACGCTGCAGCACGCTGGTCACTTGTATCGCGACGGGGGAGCCGGTCATATCGGCCTCGGCTGGCAGCCCGATTGGGATGACCGACTCGACTCCTTGAGCGTCGACCGCGAGGTTTCCGGTGTCACCGCTGCGTGCGCGATGCTGTCAACGGAGACGTTCTGGCGTGTCGGGGGGTTCTCGACCCTGCTGCCCGGCAATTACAACGACGCGGACCTGAGCCTGAAGATCCGCCGCACAGGTGAGTCCGTCGTCTGGACGCCGCACGCACGGCTGTATCACTTCGAGTCGAAGTCCCGTGTGGCCACCATTGCCCCGTCCGAACTGGTGACGATCCAGGGCCGCTGGGGCAGCGAGATGCAGTTGGATCCCTACTGGCCGTAGAGGCCCGCGCTGGGCGAAGCCGCCTCACAGGTCTGCGTGCAGTTGCCAGACGAGTTGGGCCGAATCGCGCCAGCTGAATGCTCGTACGCGGTCTTGGCCGTAGACACTGAGGCGGTCGGCCAACTCGCGGTCGGAGAGCACGCGCTCGATCGCCGCGGCCAACCGCTCGGGGTAGCTGCTGCCGGATGACGCACGCTCGACGGCGATGCCGGCTCCGCCGGACACTTCGAGGAGGGCAGCATCGTCGGAGTGGATCACGGGCGTGCCGAACCGGAAAGCCTCAAGTATCGGCAAGCCGAAGCCTTCAGCAAGGCTTGGATAGACGAAAACGCTGGCACGGTCGAGCACGACCGAGAGATCGCCATCATCGAGATGGCCGAGCACTATGACCCGGCCTTCGGGGAGGCCCGCCTCCATGGCTGCGCTGGAAACGCGTTGCCCGTGCGATTCTTCTGGACCCACCACCACGAGCGGAAGTCCCGCAGCGCCGGGCAGGCTCATCGCCTGAATGAGTGAGCCCAGGGCCTTTCGTGGTTTCAGGGAACCGATTGCCAGCACGTACTGACCCGGTAGTCCAAGATCGCGCGCCCGCGCATCGGCGTCGGACGGCACCCGTAGCGTCGATCCGACGGCACCCGCAATGACCCGGATGCGATCACCGAAGTCCAGCACCTCGTCGAGCTGTCGCGCAACCGCGTGCGTTGGAACGATGATGGCGTCCGCGTGCTTCTGCGCCCGTCTGGCCATCGCTTTTCGCCAACCGCTCGACGAACTGCGAAACGCACCGGTGTGTGCCCACGGCACTGCGTCGTGGATCGTGACGGCGACTTGGCCCGTGCCGTTGAGCCGGTCGTGCTTGAACAGCGGTGCGAGGAGGCTCGGCGAATGCACCATCCCGCCGCCGCCGATGGGCACCTTGACGCCATACTGCCAGGCCCGGGCGAGTTCCCGGTGGGGAAGCGCTGCTGCAGTGAGCTGCACGAGGCCAGGCAAGCGGCGACGGACGTTGGAGATCTCTTCCTGCGGGTGCGCCGCGACGATCGCTTCGACTTCGCACCCGGCCGGCGCAGACGCGATCAGCTCACGCGTCAGTTCCTCGGTGTACCGACCGACCCCATTCGGAACCGGCTTGATCATCTGCTCCGCGATCACCCGCAGTGTTGTTGTCATCGAACTCCAATACGTGATGGCTGTCCTACTGATCACAGCCGCTGATTGTGAGATTAGCAGGCGCGCAATCGTCAGTCCCCGCCGGATTCACGCGCTGCGAAGTCAGACACCGCGGGTCAAACGGGACCGTGCCGCCAACGCGACGCGGAGCACGACGCGCAGCGGCCAGAGGTACCAGGCGCTGTATTTGCGCGCCAGGTACTGATACGCACTCTGGTGATGCACCGTCCGCATGGCGGAAGCCGAAGTTGCGGTGGAATGGGCTCCGGTGTGCACGACAGAAGCTGTCGGCACGTAGATATTGTGCCAGCCGGCCTCGGCCAGTCGCTTGCCAAGATCGACGTCCTCGAAGTACATGAAATAGCTTTCGTCGAACCCGCCGATGGCATCGAACGCTGCGCGGCGCACGAGCAGGCAGGAGCCGCTGAGCCAGCCAGTCTGCCGCCACGACGTGCCAGAAGGGCGATTCTCGCCACGGTAACGCTGGGTCCACGGGTTTCCCGGTTGCACGTTAGCGAAAAGCGCGTGGCCGATCCCTGTGCGCAACGAGGGGAGCTCGCGCGCAGACGGATAGGCGATCCCTTCGTTGTCGCGAATGAGCGGGCCGAGGGCGCCGGCGAGGGGAAGTGATCGTGCAGTAGTGAGCAACTGCTCGAGCGCAGCGGCATCAAGACGCACGTCGGGGTTCGTGATGAGTACCCACTCGATCGTCGGATCCAATTGGCGAATACCGAGGTTCACGGCACTCCCGTAGCCCAGATTGCGCCCCGCCTCCACGACGTCGATCGACACCGTGGCGGACCGAATCTCCGGCGGATCGTCCGGCTCGTTGTTCACGATCACGGTGCGCGCCGGCAGGATGGTGCTCTCCTCGAGCGACTTCACCAAATCGGACAAGGCATCGCCGGAGCGGAAGCTGACGGTGACACAGGCCAGCGCGTTGTCGAACATGCCACCGGCGGGAGGAGCCGAGTCGTCCTCTCGCGTCACTGCAGAACACCCGCTGCCGCTGCGTCCGCCAAAGCCTGGTGCCAATCGCGCAACGGGGCCAAACCGATCGCCGCCCAGGCATCGTGCCCCAATACAGAATAGGCGGGTCGTGGCGCGGGCCGGACAAATGACGCACTGTCTGTCGGCAGCACACGCTCGGGATCCAGTCCGGCAGCCGAGAAGATCGCCTTGGCGAAGTCGAGCCAGCTCGCCTCGCCGGCGTTGGTTCCGTGGTACACGCCGGCAGGGGCATCCGCGTCGAGCAAGCGCACGATTTGGGCGGCGAGATCGCCGGTCCAGGTGGGTTGACCGAGCTGATCCGTCACCACGCTGACCGTCTCATGCGAGCCCGCCAGGCCCACCATCGTCTTCGCGAAGTTTGTCCCACCTGCGCCGTACAACCAGGCAGCCCGCACGATCGACGTACCCTCCGGATGCGCCATTCGGGCAAGCCGTTCACCGGCCGCCTTCGTGCGCCCGTACGCGGAGATCGGGTCGAGAGGGGCATCTTCGCGGTACGGCGTCGTCGCATCGCCACGGAACACATAGTCGGTGGAAACCTGCACGAGACGTGCGCCGGTTTCCTCGGATGCGATCGCCAGATTCTCCGCGCCGGTCGCGTTCACGGCGTATGCGGCGTCTTCGTTGGACTCGGCGTCGTCGACCTTCGTATAGGCGGAAGCGTTGATGACGGCATCGCAATCGGTCACCGCGCGGCGAACCGTATCCAGATCGGTGACGTCGAGGTCTGCTCGGCTCAACGCAGTCACGTCACGACCAGCCAGCGCTGCTTGCAGGTCCAGACCAAGCATCCCGGTCGCCCCTGTGATCAGGTAGCGCACGGCTACTGACCCTGCGCAGTGTAGCGGGCCTCGGTGGCATCCTTCTGCGGTGCCCACCAGGCTTCGTTGTTCTGATACCAACGGATGGTGTCGGCCAGCCCCGCCTCGAAGTCGGCGAACCGGGGGACCCAACCGAGCTCGCGGCGAAGTTTGCTCGAGTCGATCGCATAGCGCAGGTCGTGGCCCGGGCGGTCGCCCACGTGGTCGTAGGCATCCGCCGGTTGGCCGAGCTGCGTCAGGATGAGCTCGACCACGTCCTTATTGTTCTTCTCTCCGTCTGCGCCAATCAAATACGTCTCGCCGATGGTGCCGTTGTCGAGAATCGTCAGAACCGCCGACGAATGGTCGTTGGCGTGGATCCAGTCGCGCACGTTTTCGCCCGAGCCGTAAAGTTTCGGTCGCTCGCCGCGCAACACGTTGGTGATCTGCCGAGGGATGAACTTCTCGACGTGCTGATACGGGCCGTAATTGTTGGAGCAATTGGAAATCGTGGCCTGCACGCCGAAGGAGCGCACCCAGGCACGCACGAGGAGGTCGCTTCCGGCCTTGGTCGATGAGTACGGGCTCGATGGGTTGTACGGCGTGTTCTCGGTGAAACGCTGGGGATCGTCGAGTTCGAGGTCGCCGTAGACCTCATCGGTCGAAATATGATGGAACCGTGTGTTGTGCCGGCGGGCTGCCTCGAGCAGCGTGTAGGTGCCGATGATATTGGTGTCGAGGAACGGGCGGGGGTCGTTGAGCGAGTTGTCGTTGTGACTCTCGGCGGCGTAATGAACAACGGCGCCGTGGTCGGCGAAGAGGTCGTCGACCAGTGCAGCATCCGCAATATCGCCCCTGACGAAACGGTACCGGTCGCTCGGCAGCCCTTCCAGTGAGGCGAGGTTGCCGGCATAGGTGAGTTTGTCGAGAACTGTGACGTCGTGGTCGGTGTTCTGAAGCAGATAGTGCACGAAGTTGGAACCGATGAAACCGGCGCCACCGGTGACGAGAATCTTCATGGTGTGATGGGGTGCTTTCTGTCGACGAATCGCCCGTCGAGTCTACTTGACGGCCCGATGTCGCTCCGGGGTGCTCGACCGGCGGCATCACGCAGTGCAGTTGTCGTTGATCCTCCCCTGAAGCGGGGGTACGGGATCCGCGATCGAAACTGATAACTTTCAGCTAGCGGCCGGACTAAAGTCCGGATTCGAATCCCGACGAGCGGTGCATCTATCTTTGCTACTCGCCGATTTTGGGGAAGTGGTTGGATTAATGCCGAAATCTCTTCGTAGTGGCTTCTTGTCGTGGAATGAGCACCTTGTGCACATGCCCCTAGTCCAGCGAATACTCATGATCGGGTTGGCCGCGGGAACTCTGATCATCCCGATTAGCCTTGGTGCAATGCCGGCCAGCGCAGTCCCGGCAACCAGCACGATCTCCGGTACGGTAACGAGGGCAAGCGATCACACTCCGGTCGCCGACGTCTTCGTTACTGCGTACAAGACTGGATTCGAGGCGACCGCTTGCTACATCGAATGCGCATTTGTCTTGAGCGGCCAAACTGACGTCGCTGGGAACTTCTCACTGGCTGGGCTTCCGGCCGGAAGTTATTCACTGAGCGTCGATGACTACACTCCATCCGACCAATTGGCCACGCAGTGGTATTCCGGGCGGAGCACCTATGCGACAGCAACTGCCGTGACGGTCGCCGCGGGCCAAACTCTCACAGGGATCGATTTCGCACTTGCATCAGGGGCCAGCGCGAGTGGAACACTGAGCATCGCCGGGACCAGCACAAGCGATGTTATGGTAAGCCTCTTTGAAAAGGCGGGGAAATTGTGGCATCTTGCGGGTAACGTTGCCTACCTAAGCGCGCAGGGTCCGTACACATCTACATCGTCGTTACCCGCGGGGACCTATCGTGTCGGCTTCACAGACATGGCTACCTCGCCCTCGCTTGCACCGAGTTTCAGCAGTAATCAGCCGAATGCTGAATCCGGCTCGGACGTCACCATAACCGCCGGGCAGGCGATCTCAAACTTGGACGCGTCCATGTCTTCGTTCAGTCCCAAGACCGTATCGGACGTCGCGCGAATCTCGGGGGCGGACCGCTACGCGACTTCAGTCGCTATCGCACAGCACGGATTCCCGTCGGGTGCCCCTGTCGTATTCGTGGCGACCGGCACAAACTACCCAGATGCGCTTGCCGCCGGGCCGGCTGCCGCGAAATTAGGCGGACCGCTGTTGCTGACACAACCGACCGCGCTGCCTAGTTCCGTGGCGGCAGAGGTACAAGCGCTGAATCCGCACAAAATCTATGTTGTAGGTGGTACCGGCGCAGTGTCGGACAGCGTGGTTAGTGATTTGCAGGCAATCGCCCCCAGCGCTTCTGTTGCGAGGGTGGCCGGTACAGACCGCTATGACACCGGCCGAAAGGTCGTTCAACTGGCTTTTGGTGGTAGTGGGGCTGTGCCGGGCGCATACCTGGCGACGGGGGCCAACTTCCCGGACGCGCTTTCTGCAGCTGCAGCCGCTGGTGTTCAATCAGAACCGGTCATTCTCGTCAACGGTGCTGCAACCACGCTTGATCAGCCGACCAGCAGCCTCATCTCGTCGCTCGGCTTAAGTTACGCCACTGTTGTGGGTGGTCCCAGTGCCGTCAGTGCCGGAATCGTCACGGGACTGCAGAATCTGATCCAAACGATCTCTACCACCAACGGAATCGGTGTGCGGGTGATCGCTGGACCTGATCGGTACGCAACGTCTGCGCTGATAGCCAAGGATGCGTTCCTGACCGTTGACACGGCATACGTCGCGACAGGCACCCAATTCCCCGATGCACTGGCGGCGTCGGCCCTTGCTGGCGAGAGTGGATACCCTCTGTTGACGGTGCAGCCCGACTGCGTTCCTCAAGTCACGCTTGCACAGATCGGCACTCTTGGCGTCACACAGCTAAACCTCATCGGTGGTACGAGTGCACTGGGCACTGGGGTGCAAAGCCTGAAGCAGTGCTGACAGCCTCGCGCTCGGAGAATATGAGCGCGCAGGTTCGGGCGATAAGCGGCGAACGATGTTTAGGGGCCGAGGACGGAGCGCACGGGCAATGGCATCAAGATTGCAAAACGCGATAGGGCTCACTGCGCATTGCAGCTTGCGGTGGGTGAGTGTCTAGAGACTTTTGCCGACACTCAAATCGTGAGCAAATAAGTGAGTTCAAAGCACAATTCGACCGGTCGTTTGACAATACGAGCGGGGGCTGTCGACAAACCGCAGCCCGCACCGCGAATCAGCCTCGTAGCCATCTGGCTTGCCGTCGGGGCTACCGCAGCCTTCCTACCAGGCGCGATGGACAGATGGGTTTTCCCCAAGCTCGCGCTGGCTGTCATCGCGGTAGTCGCCGCGTCGCTGGCCCCCGCAGTGGGACGACTCCCGCGATGGATATTGATCATGGTAGTCGCAGCCGTCGTTTCCATTGCTGCCTCTGCACTTCTGGGAGAAGCGCCCATTGCGCAGCTCTGGGGGCGATGGCCACGCTATGAGGGCGCGATCGCGATTCCTGTCTACGTCGGCGTTTCGTGGTTAGGCGCCCGGCTTCTTGGAGCACGCGCACACGGGCGAACTATTCACTCGTTCTACTGTGCTGTGGCGAGTGCGGCAATATTGATCGGTGTGCTTGCGATATTTGAGGCGCTAGGTTGGCGTCTAATCCCGAGTAACCTTGCCCGGCCCGGTTCGCTGCTCGGAAACGCCAGCGATCAAGGCGCGGTAGGGGTGACGATGGCTGGGATTCTTGCCGTACCTCTATTTGCGGCGCTTGGTGCTACGCGCGACAAACGGCTACGTCACCCGGTGCTGCTCTGGCTAGGGCTCGCACTTTGCCTCATCTCAATCGTTCTATCGGCTTCGCGGACGGCATTGGCGACGGCGGGAGTGATGGCCGTGACCGGCGTTATCGTACTTGGCGTCAGAGCAGTCAAGAGCAAGAGAGCACGCACGGGAGCAGCGCTTTCCGCACTGCTACTGATCGCATTCATTGCATTTGCCCTTGCCGTGCCATTGACCCGCTCGCGCGTGTTCGGCGAAGCCCCGAATGCGCAGAGCATCGAATCTGGCCGTGGCGTCGTTTGGAACGTGGCGATCGACTTGGTCGCGCATAATCCGATTGCGGGGGTCGGGCCGAACGGCTTTATGGACGCACTGCAGCATTTTCAGACGGCTGCCTACTTTAACGCGACCGGCGTCGGCGTCACCACCGACTCCCCGCATAACATCGAGCTTCAAATACTCGCAACGGGCGGGGCAATGCTGGGTCTAGTGATGCTCGCGTCATGCGTAGGAGTTGCGATGGTGACGCTGCGCGGATTGCGCGCCGGGGCACTGGCTGAACACGTCGCAATCTTTCGCATCGGGGGTCTGTGCGCGCTGATGGGATACGGTGCAACGCTGCAGACGACGTTCACGAGCGCAGCCAACGTCATTCTGCCGATGATGTTGATCGGTGCAATCGTCGCGAAACCGCCCCTGGTGCCGACCCGACTGGTTAGTCGCACTATCGTCTGGACGATCGTCCGCCTTGTTTTGCTTTGCCTTTGGGCCAGCGCGCTCCTGCTCTCGTCGCTCGCAGAGCTCCCATTGCAAACCGCGCTGACGAGCGCTGCGCGAGGGAATCTGAGCGGAACACTGTCGTCATATTCCGTGGCGCAGAACCTTCGGCCATGGGATACAGATATCACCCTCATGCAGGCGCAGACCCTGACGGCGATGGCCAGCGTTCGAGTGCCGGGTGCCTCGTCCCAGGCGGTTCGCTCGGCCGCCCGCGCCGTGCAGGAATTGCCTCATTCGGTTCTCGGGCAGAAGGCGCTCGCTGCGGCGCTAGAATTCGACGGCCAATATAGCAAAGCACTGGTCGTTGCGATGAAACTTAATAAAACCGCGCCATACGACCCCGAAACCGCCCAGCGTATCGCGGAGATTCGCAAGGATCTATCCCAGGTTGGATAGGTACCAGCGCTGTGAATAGGTGACCCTGACTTGACTCCCCAGGGAAGGGCACGAAGCCTTTCAGTAGATCCAAGAACGCAGTTGTCTGCTGTCGATCGCGTAGCTCATCGTGGCTGGCGTGGGGAGTTCTGTCGCCCGAAGGTCCGGCGGATGCCCCAAACGGTGACGAGCGCTATCGCCTCGACAACGATTTTCCATGTCATTTTTGACTTGCCGGTTCGTCGTTCTATGAATGTGATCGGCACTTCGGCAATGGATAATCCGGCGTCGGCAACGCGCACCGTCATGTCGATCTGAAAGCAGTAACCGCGTGAGCGCACTTGGTCGAGTTCGACCTGCTGGAGGGTATGCGACCTATAAGCTCGGTAGCCGCCCGTGACGTCGTGGGTGCTGAGGCGCAGCATGAATCGCGCGTAGACGTTTGCCGCGCGGCTGAGGACCTCGCGGGACTTCGGCCAATCAACCACCTGGCCGCCACTCACCCAGCGCGAGCCGATGACAAGATCGACCGAGCCAGAGAGGGCGCCAAGCAACACCGGCAGTGCAGAAACTGGGTGTGATCCATCAGCGTCCATCTCGACAACGGTCCGATACTCGCGTTCTAACGCCCAGTCGAATCCTGCAAGGTAGGCGGACCCCAGGCCGGCTTTGCCTTCTCGATGAAGGGCGAACACCCGCGGATCGGACGCAAGCTCGTCAGCCAGTCGGCCAGTGCCGTCTGGGCTGTTGTCGTCCACGACCAGCACATGGAGCTCGACGGGAGATTCCATGAGCAGAGCAACCTGGATGGCGAGATTGTCGATCTCGTTATACGTCGGAACAATGACGAGCGTGGAACAGCTACGGGTGGCCACTTGCCGCCTTTCTGGGCACGTCACCGGTCGAAACGCGCAATGTTTTGGGAGCAACCACCGCTACTGGATCGCCCGATGCGCAATCAGCTCAGCCGCAATGCGTGCAAGGCGACGATAACAGAGGTCGGAGGATCTGCCGACGCATTTACGGCGCTCCAGGTAGCGATTCGCAGGCGATGCGGTCGTGGTCAGCATCCAATCTTGCGACGTCGCCGTAATAGGGGTAATACGTGTTAAACCATGCCTGCGCGCTCTGCCAGGTAGCGAAGTCTGTGCAATTCTTCGAATCCCCTGGGTTGGGTGGGATCGAGGTTCCCGGCGCAGTGCCGGGCGTCGCGCATGGCGTCAGGGTTCCGACGCCCGCGCCTACCACGCTCTCGCCGCCGAGTAAGACACGGTGGGTCGTGCCTTGCGTCTGCAAAAGATCGATGAGTCCCTGGGACACGCACGAGCCCGGCACGACATAGAGCGGTGCGTGATCCCTTGCGGCGAGAGCGGCGCCCGCCAGCGCGTCGGCGAATCCTGTCCCAGTGGCGAAATATGCGGTTGGTGCGGTTGTGTATGACGCGGCGTTGATCTGCAACGAAGTGCCATAGCGGTCGCTGCCACCATATCTAATGACACTCGTGATGCCCCCGGTGCTGCGCAAATCGTTCTCGATGCTGCTCGACACGACGCCAGTGCCGCCCGCGATAGTCACAGATGTCGTTCCCAACTGCGTGAGCAGGGCCTGCGTGCCGCTATCCAGAGTTGAACTCGCGCCGTTCACGAGCACGACAGGTGCGGCTCTCGTTCCCGCCACAGCAGAGGCCGACAGAGCGTCAGGAAAGTTGAGGCCAGTCGCAATGAAGGCTGCGGATGCGCCGTTGGCGAAGACGTCGCGATTGATTGTTTGGGATGTCGCAAAACGATCCGCTCCCGCGTAGCGGACCACAGTTGCGGCATGACTCGCTAGCTGTGCCTCGACGTTAAGCGAAACTGCCGCAGTGCCGCCGACGATCACGATCTTGGTTGGTTCGAGTCGGTCCAGTTCCTGCGCCACGTTCGCGGGCAGGGCATTCGGAGGCGTTAGCAGTAGTGGTCCACCTTCGAACGCGGCAGCTGGCGCGGCGCTCAGTGCATCCGGATAGTTGGTGCCGGTCGCGATGTATGCGACGGGAACGCCAGATGGATATTGCTGTGAGATGGCGACGGCGGTTGCATATCGGTCGGCGCCAGAATACCGGTCCACCCCTGTTGGGGCCAGAATTGCGCCGCCGCCAGTTGGCGTTGGCGTATTCTCGCGCGTGGGTTGTGATACCAGTGTCGCGCCGCAATCCCCGGCGAGGTCGGTCGTAAGCGCCGACTGCTCGGCGCTGTCTACAGCGAGATTCCAGTGGTACTTGATCAGGACCCAGTCGGTGAGGTATTGGCAATCAGCGCTAGGGAGTGGCGGCATCCACGTCGCCGGATCTCGGTCGCCCTTTGCCTGATTGACATTGTCAGTGACCACCTGCAGAGCTCCGGGGAATGACAAGTCGTTGGCGTACTCCATGCGCTGAGTAGCCGTCCAGGCATAGGCACCCGAGATCCAGGCTTCCTTTAGAGGCACCATATGGTCGATGTCCACATCCGATGCGTTCGTCCACGTCGCCCCGTCGTACCAGGAGGTCCACTGCCCTGTCTTGACGGTGCATCCGCCGACCACCGTGTACGTCACAGGCACCGCCGATTGCTCCTGGAGTAGCTCGGAACGAGTGTCGCATCTGTCGCCGTTCGCGACGATCCACAGTTTGAAATCATCACGGCTGTAGTCGAGCGTGTGCTGCGGTTCGAGGTGTGTCAGCGACGCTGCTACTTGTGCCAACGGGACCCGGGCGTCGGTCGCAATTGCGCTGGCGGGCGCGGCGGCTCCGAAGGATCCTGCGATGAGGACGAACTGTAGCAAGAAGACGGTGCGAGTGCGCAAGTGCGGCTTTCGGGTCGAGGGGCATGCACAGATTATGAGAATTCATTCAGATTCGTCAGTCCCACGTTTGGGTGGCAATGCTCACGTCACGGCAGGAGAACTAATCATGCCGGCACCTCACAAATGAGGCACCGCGCCCCACAACACGAGCACTTTAACTGAGTCTCGTCGCTGCGTAGTCTTCCGGGTTGCTGACTGCTATTCTTAGCTCACTCTGCACCAAGCAGACAGGGCAGTTCATCACAAACGGAGCGGTTTACGTGGTGCTTTCGCGTGCATTTGGTCGGGTCATTTCAGGCATTCTTGCAATCGGTGTAGTTTCTGCGTTGGCCCTCACGGCGCAGGCTGCCACGACCAGCGCGACGGCCAGTCCGCCGTCAACAATCGCGATGAGCCGCATTTCCGGCGCTGACCGCTACGCTACCTCCGTGGCGCTGGCACAAGCGGAGTACCCCACTGCAGCGAATATTGCCTTCATCGCGACGGGGTCGAATTATCCGGATGCGTTGGCCGCCGGTGCTGTTGCAACAAGTCTCGGTGGCCCACTTCTGCTCACCGATCCGCTGACGCTGCCGGCGGATGTTGCTGCAGAACTCACTTCTCTCGCGCCGTCCACGGTCGTCGTCATCGGTGGTCCTGGGGCCGTATCTCCGAGCGTCACGGACGAGCTCGCTGCTGCAGTGCCTCATGCGCGCATTGATCGGGTCGCGGGAGCTGACCGATTCGCGACCGCCGTAGCAATCGTCAATTACGGCTTCACCTCAGCCCCGTCGGTCTACCTGGCGACAGCCGACAATTACCCGGATGCGTTGAGCGCCGCTGGAGCCGCGGGCGACAAAGGCCAACCGGTGGTGCTTGTGGACGGCAACGAGAACGGTTTGAGTGCTGAGGTGACGCAGCTGCTCCTACAGCTTGGAACGAAGAACGTAACGATCGTCGGCGGACCGGGTGCCGTCTCGACCGGCATTGAATCTGCGCTGGATTCGCGGTTCGGATCCGGGAACGTCGATCGTTTGGCGGGGGCGGACCGCTATGCGACGTCTACTGTGGTAGCCACCTCCACCTTCACGGGCGCCACAACTGCATACATTGCCACGGGCACGAACTACCCGGATGCGCTCGCGGGTTCTGTGCTTGCCGGTCACGCAAAGGAGCCTCTCGTTCTCGTGCCGTCGACATGTGTTCCGGCGGGCACTCTCGCCGCATTCAGCAAGCTCGGCGTGACGTCAGCCACGCTGGTCGGCGGGGCCGGTGCTGTATCCGACAGTGTGTCGACGCTTGCGACGTGTTCAGGTATCCCCGCGCATCCTGACGTTAGGCCCGCCACGATCCTCGCTCCCGCCTCTATAGATGGACGGAACTGGCCTTACGCGACGTTCGACAGGGTCCACTGTGACTCGTCATCGTCGTGTGTTGCTGTCGGAACCTGGCTGCAAGGCGCTGTTAGCCACAGTCTATTCGGGAGTTATTCGAATGGGGTCTGGAGCCGTGTCGCCTCGGCCTCGATCCCAGCCGGAACCGGAGGCCCGGGTGAATCGACGACAGTTCCCGGGCTTGCCAACTGCGCCGCCGACCTGTTCTGCGCTTCTTTTGAACAGGCTACTTCGAGCACCTCGGCCGCAACGCTAACGATCTCGGGGAACGGCGTTACTGTCGTCACCGACGCGCCTCTCCCGCCCAACCATCTGCCTATTAACGCGACAATCAGCGCGATCGAATGTACCTCGTCACGATATTGCGTTGCGGTCGGGGAGTACGTGGGGAGCGATGGAAACCCTGGCTACAATCAGGACCCACTGATAGAAACCTTTGCTAATGGCGTCTGGACTGCCTCTGAGGCGCCGGCGCCGAGCGGCGAACAGTGGGTTAACACGTCAAACCTGAACGACGTATCGTGCGTGTCGGACAGCGTCTGCGCGGCTGTTGGGGGAAACAATTTCTGGGACCCTTCGATCAACGTGACCGGATACGGTGCGATCGGCGAAACGATCCGACCTTGAGCGCCTGACAACCGGATCGGAATTCACATACAGATAGTCGCGAACCTCCGCGCGGATGAAGAGAAGCGCCACCCTGTTCCCCCGGCGTCTATCACGCTTCACCACGGGCCCTACCGACTATCGGCGTGGCAGCCAGACAATTGGCCAACTAACCGTTTAAGACGGTTCATGCACCCGAAGGGCACGGCCGTCTAGGGTCTCCGTACCGACCGGAGCCGCAAGAACACGCACGCCGCATTACGACTCGTCGGGCTGGGACCGAGCCTCCTTAGTTGATATACGTTGACAGCTGGCCTTGTACGTATGTGCTCACTGCCGACGGGCCGCCCAGGATCACGATCTTCGACGGTTTGAGGCGGCTCAATTGAGTTGCAATTGAGGGGAGGATCGCGTCTGACTGCACGAGCAGCACGGGCGAGTTTGTGGCACCCGCCACGGGGCCTCCCGATAGGGCGTCTGGATAGTCGGTACCGACGGCGATGTAGACGGTTGTGGCGCTCGCGAACGTCTGCGCAATTGCGGCGCTCGTATCGTACCGGTCTGCGCCGGAAAGCCGCGTGACCGCGCCGCTCGTGTACGCCTGCAACTGTTGCTGGACATCCGCACTGACCGCGTCGACGCCTCCCAGAACGTCGATCTTGCCCGGGTGCAAGCGCGCCAATTCAGTACTGATTTCGGCTGGGATGCTCGTCGCCGTCACCAGAAGTATGGGACCGCCAGATGTGCCGGCCGCAGCACTCGCTGCTGAGAGGGCATCCGGAAAGTTCTCACCCGTAGCGACGTACGCCACACTTGGGGCAGCGGTGAAGGTGCTCGCAATTGCCGCGCTGGTCTCGTAGCGGTCGTCACCGGCGAGCCTTGTGACCGTGCCGGTCGTGTATGCCTGCAACTGCTGCTGCACGTCCGTGCTGATGGCGCTCGCCCCGCCTAGCACAACGATCTTCTTTGGCTTGAGTCGCTTAAGTTCGGCGCTTATCGACGCGGGGATCGCAGTCGACTGCACGAGCAGTACGGGGCCTTTATCGCGACCGGCGGCCGCCGCTCCGGACAATGCATCCGGATAGTTCTGCCCCGACGCAATGTATGCAACGGGCGCTCCGGCTGCGAACGTCGCGGACAGGGCAGCGCTCGTCGCATACCGATCAGTACCCTGAACCCGGGTGATCGGCGGCATTGCACCCAGCGTTTGCAACGCCGCGGCGTCGCCGTTGAACACGTCCTGATCGCCTGGAAAGACTCCCGAATCGGCCCATTGCCACATCGCATAGCTGGACCAGCCGGCTGGCAGCGTGCCCGGTCCGTCGGAAATGTTGTTCGGGTACCGCGCAATGAACAGCGGACTGCCTAAGAACCGCGCGCTGTTGCCCGTGCACATACTCCACCAGCCGGTCGTGCTATAGATCGCCGGGAGGCGGCCTGTGCGGGCGAGGATTGTATTAGAGAAGTCCGTGATCCACGAGACCATTGCAGCTGGGCTGAGCCCGTAGCAGGTGTTGGTTCCGTCTGTGGAAGCGTACGGGTCGTATTCGATGTCGAGCAGCGGCGGCAGTGTTTTGCCGTCGGGAGTCCATCCGACGCCGTAGACGGCGGACAGGAAATAGTTCGCCTGAGCTGCACCCGACGATGTGTTCGGCGTGGCGAAATGGTAAGCGCCGCGAATCAGTCCGACACTTGCGGCGCCGCTGAACTGCGATGTGAAACGGCTGCTGGTGTAGTAGGTGCCTTCAGTTGCCTTAACATAGGCGAACTTCGCGCCGTCGGCAGCAACCTGCGTCCAGTTGATCCGGGCTGTTCCTTGTTCTTGCCACGCGCTGACGTCCAATCCGGGCAGACCTGGAGGGATAGTCGTCGCGGCCTGCGCCTGCAAAGTTCGTGCTTGTGCGGAGGTGCCAGCAGGTTTTGGGATTGTCGACCCCATGGTGTGATCGTGTGCCGCGTTCATTTCGGCAAGAGATGGGCCGGAGCTTGTCGTCGGCGCCGGGCTCGATCCGTTGCCGGGTGTCGCCGCTGAGGCGCTTGAGGTACTCACGCCCGCGATCAGGGTGCCGGTTAGCGCCAGAGTTGCTATTGTCCCGATTCCGAACCCTGCACGTACCCGCACGCGGACACCCTTCTATTCACTATTTTTGGTTTTCCCCGAGCGGAGTCCATCACACCAGCCAAGGTTTGCACAAGTGTCACGAAAGTTACATCTCCTCAAGGGCGAGCCGTCGCTTCTCGATCGCGACTGGGACCGGATGTGGGATCAAGACGCAGATCCATATAGTGCGGGGCGGAACGCTCGCAGTCTCCACAGCGCTATATTGGCTTCGTTTTGTTGCAGACCACGGGCCCAGGGACAGCAAATAGGGCAAGCTTGGGTTTAGTCTGTGGGCAGTTGCACACCGAGCGGATAGCAGTCAGTGGCTACAGGCAAGTAGGCCGCGAAGGAGGCATTCTTCTCCGAGTCCGTTGCGGACGCATCGGGAACTGGAGTCGCAGCCAATGTAGCGAGATGCGTGGCGAGACCGCTCCAGGAACTATCAAACGCCGCCGCGGCCGTTGCGCTCCTTTGTGCAGTCTCCAGCGCGGCCGTCCAAGCTTCCGTGCTGAGAATGTTTCCATCACTACCCAGCCCTGATTGCACAGCCTGGCACGCTTGCAACGCATCAGCTCGAGCGGCGGCAGGCAAGTCACGGGTCGGTGACGACGTTGGTGCGCGCGTTACGGTTGGCGTCCCGGTATCGGGCGGTGTGGGCGGTGTGGTATTAGTCACGGGAGAGGCTGGCGCGAACAGCGACTGCGCATTCAGGGCGAAAGCCGCCCCACCTGCTGCCAGAGCGCAAGCGGAGACGACCAGCGCAATTATTGCGAGTACCTTTCGACCGCGGTGTGGGGCCGCCGTTGAAGCATCCGCTGTCTCGAGCAGCATCTGACGCCGCAGGCGTCACGACGGTTCAAGTCGGCACAGCGCCCGTCGCGGTTGCCGTCTCGCCGAACGGCGCCGAAGCGTATGTCGCCAACCAGGGCGACAACACAGTTTCGGTACTCCAGACCGCCTCTAACAGCGTGACGATGACAATACCGGTGGGTAACGGACCACAGGAGTCGTTTTTTTCGCCGGACGGTAGCAGAGCATATGTGATCAATTATTCGGATCGCAGTGTTTCAGTCGTCGACGTCGCAACAGGTCATGTCCTGACAACAGTCGGGCTGGGCATCTCGCTGGCCGGAGTCGGCATCTCAGCTGATGGGGCCCGTCTTGATATCGGTGACCTAGGCGGCGATGTCTCGGTACTCGACACCCAGACGAGCACCGTCACCGCGACGATCGCGCCCACGTCCAACGTGCCTCTGACTGCGATTTCGTTTTCGGCGGATGGCTCGAAGGTTTATGAACTGAACTACGGTATTGGTCAGAATAATGGCTCGCTAGATGTGCTCAATGCTGTGACCGGAGCGCTGCTCACATCAACCACCGTTGGATATGAACCGTCAAGTATGTCCATCACTCCGGATGGGTCCCGCGCTGTCGTGCTCAATCCTTCGACGAACATCGGCTCAGGATCTGTCACAGTGGTAGATCTGGTGAACGGATCAGTGGTGGCGACGATCCCGATGTCTGCGCCGCCACAAGCGATCGCGATCTCCGCGGACGGCACACACGGTGCGGTGACGACGCAGTGGGACACCGCAGTGGTCTTCGACACCGCGGGTGGCGCTGCGCATACCTCTCTGCAGGTTGACCAGGCAGCACATAACATCGTCTTCTCGCACGACGGGAGCCAGGCGTACGTGTTGAGTAGGGGAGCTTTCGCCGCAAGCGGATCAGTGGCGGACATCGACGTCGCGTCGAACACGATCATTTCGACAATCGATGTCGGCAATTCTCCAGCGCGGATGGCACTGAACCCAAACGAGTCGAAGATGTACGTGCCAGACACGGCGGACAACGACATTTCTGTCTTCAATCTGTCATTTTCGGGTTGGCACCCGACCGTCACACGCCTGTGGGGGCAAGACCGATATGACACAGCCATCGCCGTCTCTCAAGCCTGGATGCCCGCCACAAGTCCCGTGCAGGTATCGACGCTCTTCCTAGCATCCGGTGCGAACTTTCCTGACGCGCTCGGCGCCGCCGCGATCGCCGGGCAAAACGCAACGCCGCTTCTCTTGACGCCGCCGAACTCTCTTCCGAGCAGCGTCCGGGCCGAGATCGCGCGACTGAACCCGAACGCGATCGATGTCATCGGCGGCCCCAGTGCGGTGTCGGATACGGTTTTCAACGAACTGGCCGGACTCTATCCAAACAACGTACATCGACTGCAAGGGGCAGACCGTTACGCAACGGATCGGGAAGTGGTGAAAAGTCGTTTTGGCCCAGGATCCGGCCCGAATAGCGTTTACGTGGTCACGGGGCGAGATTTTCCGGATGCGTTGTCGGCTTCTGCGGCCGCCGCGGCAAATCATGACCCCGTTGTTCTGGTAGATGGCTCAGAAGCGACCCTCGACACGTCGACGATGGAGTTCTTGCGGAATCTGAAATCGCAGTCATACACGATCGTCGGTGGTTCTGGAGCGATCTCCATTGGTGTGGCGGCCAGCCTGGCGACTCTTGCCCCTACCACGCGACTTGGTGGTTCCGACCGATATGCCACGTCCGAAATTCTTAATCACGCAACCTTCCTCGCACCGACGCGTCCGTATTTTGCGACCGGTGAGAGTTTTCCCGACGCTCTGGCGGGTGCAACGCTCGCGGGCGCGAGGCTGTCTCCGCTGTACGTTGTTCAGCCGACGTGCATTCCGGACTCCACCGAAGGCGACCTTGTCGCAGCAAACGCAGGGAGCGTAACGTTGTTCGGCGGCCCGGCAGCGCTCAGCGCGAACGTCGCCAATCTCGTGAAATGTTAGGCAGAGGTGCGACAGCCCGCATGTGCAAATTGCACGCCGTCCTGCCGTCGTCGTGCCTCATGTCAAGTTGCTCGCGTAATGGTTTGTACGTGCCTCACGTATTGTGCTCGCGTAACCGTTACGCGGCTTGCGGGGCTTGGGCGTAGGTTTTCGCTTCCGCCAGGGTGATCAGTCGGTGTTGGATGCGGCTGATCTGGTCGGTGAGGGCGGCCAGGTCGATGCTCTCACGGAGCACGTCCAGTCGTTGCCGGTCGGGCGGCAAGAGGATCCCGGAGTCGATGACCCGGTCCGCGGGGGTGCGCGGGGCGTCGTAGCTGCGCACCGTCTTACCGGCCCGGGTGGTGTGCCAGCCGGTGACTTTCGTGGTCGGCAGGAACAGGTTCTTGCGGAGGTTCACCAACGGCCACAACCGGTTCAACAGGGCCAATTCGGCGTCGGTGTCGTACCGGTAGTTGAACGCGCTCTTGCGCACGATCGCCCCGTTCTTCTGCTCAACGAACGGGTTGTCGTTGGAATGCGAGGGCCGAGAGCGGGTCATCCGAATATTGTTCCGGTCGCACCAGGCGGTGACCGGATCGTTGAGAAACTCGGACCCGTTGTCCGAGTGGACATGATCGATCGGGTAGAGGAATGCGGCTTGGATCTCCTCCATCGCCTGAGCCACCCAGATCGCCGCTTTGTTCTTGATCGCTTGGTTGATCGTCCACCCGGTGAACACGTCGGTGACGGTCAGGGTGAACGCGTACTGGCCGCGGGTGGTGTGCCCGCAGTGCGCGACGGTATCGATGGCGACCAGGCCCGGCTGCCAATCGATCGCAGCCACATGCGTCATGATCGGGATCCTCTCCGCATGCCGGTTCTTCCGTGACCGGGTGGTGGACTTACCGCCGGGCTGCAGAGCGCGTTTGTACGGGGCCAGGAGCCGATCGATCGTGGCCGCACTGACGGTGAGCAGTTGCGCGTGAACCTCGGGCGTGTAACGGGCCGCGGTATCGCCGAATGCGCCGGTGCCG
>DATCDQ010000023.1:0-38342 GCA_036510655.1 Microbacteriaceae bacterium
GAACACAGATCACCACCTGTTTCGGCGGCCATAGCGAGAGGGAAACGCCCGGACCCATTCCGAACCCGGAAGCTAAGACTCCCAGCGCCGATGGTACTGCAAGGGGGACCTTGTGGGAGAGTAGGACACCGCCGGACTTAATTTACGTGAATGGCCACCCGCAAGGGTGGCCATTCCACGTTAACCTGCATACAGCAGCACTATCGATAATCGATAACAGCAGTGCCGATAACAGCAGTGCCGATAACAACACAGCGCCAACCGCACGAGGGAGACCACCCGTGGACGATCCGACACCGGACGACTCGAAACCGGACCATTCGAAGGCCCGTGGCGACTCACACGGCAAGCGTGACACGTCAGGCCGGCCTGCCCGTTCTGGTGACCGCAAGCCGTGGGAGAAACGCGACGCTACCAGGCCCGACCGCAAGCCGTGGGAGAAACGCGACGGAGCTGCATCTGGTGGTCGAGCATCCGGTGGTCGATCAGCCGCAGGCAGGCCGAATTCCGCCAAGCCTGCTGGCGGCAAGCCATGGGAGAACCGTGACGGACGGCCGTCCGGCCCTTCCCGTGGCGGCGACAAGAAACTGTGGACGCGTGACGGAGCTCCCGCGCGCGGCGATCGCGACGCGCATCACCGTGAGCAGGAGCTTACCGAGGAGGAGCGCCTGCACTACGAGCTGAAGTCGGTGCGTCCGCGCCACGAGGATCCGGTGATCCCAGACGATGTGACGGCCGAGCAACTCGATCGGATCGCGCGCAACGAACTGAAGACCTTGAGTAAGGACAACGCGGAAGGCGTTGCAAAACACCTGGTCATGGCTGCGCGTTTGATCGATGAGGATCCTGAGTTGGCGCACGAACACGCGGTCTCCGCTGCTCGTCGTGCCGGGCGCATTGCGATGGTGCGTGAAACCCTCGCCATCACCGCCTACGGCGTCGGAGATTTCGCACTGGCGCTGCGGGAACTGCGCACCTATCGGCGCATTTCCGGTTCGAACAATCAGCTGCCGCTCATGGTCGACAGCGAACGCGGCGTCGGCCGGTCCGATCGAGCACTTGAGTTGGGTCGATCCGTCGACCGGTCGACCCTGCCGAATGACGTGCAGGCCGCTCTGGCGATTGCGATGTCCGGCGCGCGGCTCGACCAAGGAGACGCGCAGGCGGCGCTTGTCGAGCTTGAGATCCCGCAACTAGATCCCGATCGTGCATTTTCATACAGCCCAGACCTGTACTTCGCCTACGCCGAGGTGCTCGAAGAACTCGGTCGAATCGAGGAGGCTGCAGAGTGGCGGTCACGTGCCGACCGCGCTGATGCGGCGCTTGCTGCGGCGGCCGGCGACGCGGGCGACGAGACCGTCGACGTGGTCGAAGAGGAGTTCGACCTCAGCGATGAAGGTTTCGATGTGAGTGATGAGGGGATTCAGGGCGACGATGGCGTTCAAGCGCAGGAAGACTAGCGTGACATTTCCTCTCGAGGGCGTTGATGTCGTTCTGGCGGACCTCGATGGCGTCGTGTACACCGGTGCGCGGGCGATTCCGCACGCGGTGGAGAGCTTGAACCGCGCGGCAACGCAGGCCCGAGTCGGCTACATCACGAACAACGCTTCGCGCACCGACGCGTCGGTCGCTGAGCAGCTGATCCACCTGGGGCTGTCCGTTCAGCCGAGCGATATCGTCACATCACCGCAGGCGGCGGTGAGGCTGTTGGTTGGCCTGATCCCGGCGCGGGCACGGGTGCTCGTGATCGGTGGGGAGGGGCTGCGGGCGGAGGTAGGACGCGCCGGCTTTGCCATCGTCGACTCCGCAGACGACGCGCCGGCGGCCGTGATTCAGGGCTTTTCGCCCGATCTCGGCTGGCGCGATCTCGCGGAAGCCTCCATCGCGCTGGCCGGCGGCGACGCCGGCATTCCCTGGGTGGCGACAAACATGGACTGGACCCTGCCTGTGGAGCGCGGCATCGCGCCCGGCAACGGCACACTCGTTTCTGCGGTGCACAGCGCGGTCGGGCGGTTGCCCGTTGTCGCCGGAAAACCCGAGGTCGCAATCTTCACTGAAGCGATCACGCGGTTCTCAGCCACGCGGCCGCTATTCATCGGGGATCGACTCGATACGGACATCCTCGGATCGAACCGCGCGGGCATCGATGCGGTGCTCGTACTGACCGGGGTCGACCATGCCAAGCAGCTGATCGCGGCTGATGCGGACTCGCGTCCGCGATATATTCTCGACGATCTGCGTGGTCTCCACGAGCCCTATCCTGAGCCTGTGGTCGCGAAGGACGGGACCGTCACAGTCGGCGATGCACTCGTGCGCGTGGTGGGAGGCGACGTGCGAATCCTCGATGGCGGCGCATCCGAACTGAACCTGCTGCGGGCTGCCTGTGCCGCCATCTGGAACTCCGGAACGCCCCTCTACGCACTTGATGTGCCGGAGCGTTTGTACGTCTGAGTGGCTGAATGGCCCAGTGGTCGCGTTTCGCGCTAGCGTGGTGGGGTGGCTACCCAGAATCCAGATCAGGACGAAGCGCTGCTGTCGCGACTGCGCGTGATCGAAGACCAGCCGCTCGACACGCGCGCCGACGCGTACGCGCACGTGCACGACCAACTGCGTGAGGTTCTCGAAGGCGGGGACATCCAGCGCGCCCATGACTGAGTCTCGCCTGGATGCGGCGGTAGCCGCTCATGGGCTCGCCCGGTCGCGCACGCACGCGGCCAAGCTCATCGCAGAAGGTGCGGTCACGGTTGACGGAACGGCCGTATTGAAGGCAGCGACCAAGGTGGTGGACACGCAGGTGATCGCGGTGACGTCATCCGATCACTACGTGAGCAGGGCCGCGCACAAGCTCATCGCCGCGCTTGACGCGTTCGAGCTGTCGGTAGCGGGCCGGTTGGTGCTTGATGCTGGCGCCTCGACCGGCGGATTCAGCCAGGTGCTTCTCGAGCGTGGCGCGGCGCGCGTCATCGCCGTTGATGTGGGACATGGTCAACTGGCGCCACTCGTTGCAGAGGACCCTCGCGCGGTGTCCGTTGAGGGTCTCAACGTACGCTATCTGACGGCCCTTTCGCTCGCGGAGGCGACCGGCATCCACGGGGCCCCGTCGCTCGTCGTCGGCGATCTTTCGTTCATCTCCCTCACAATGGTGCTGCCGGCGCTGGTCTCCACAGCGGAGTCCGGAGCCGACTTCGTGCTTCTGATCAAGCCGCAGTTCGAAGTCGGGCGAACGCGTATCAAGGAGGGGATCGTGCACGAAGCAGCCCGCCGAGAGGACGCCGTGACCGGCGTGCTGTGGTCGGCGTGGGACTGCGGGCTGAATACGGCAGGCATCATTCCCTCCCCAATGCTCGGATCTCACGGCAATCACGAGTATTTGGTCTGGTTGAGCGCAACTGCGGGCCGACATCCGACAGAATGGTTGCGGCAGATTAGAACGATGGTGGGAGTGTGACGCGGATGGCTGCACCGGCACGCTACATTCTCGTCGTCTCGCACACGGGGCGCGACGACTCGCTCGAAGCCGCCGTGCAGGTGTGCGGCCAGTTGAGCGAAGCCGGCGCGATTCCCGTGCTCAGCAGAGACGAACGTGAGGACCTGCTCGCGTACGCGCCGGAACTCGGCACCGTGGCGGTGTTGGGTGACGACGTGCAGGCTGAAGACCTCGAGATCGTCGTCGTGCTCGGGGGCGACGGCACAATCCTTCGCGCGGCTGAAATGGTGCGCGACTGTGCAGCGCCATTGCTCGGTGTCAATCTCGGCCATGTGGGCTTCCTGGCGGAAAGCGAGCGAGACGATCTGGCGAAGGCCGTCGCTCGCGCGCTAGCCGCCGACTATACGGTCGAAGAACGCATGACGATCGAGGTGCGGGTCAAGCACGATTCGCAGGTCATCTACCAAAGCTGGGCATTGAACGAGGCCAGCCTTGAAAAGGCCAGCCGAGAGCGCATGATTGAGGTGATCGTCGAGGTCGACGGTCGTCCGCTGTCCAGCTTCGGCTGCGATGGCGTCGTGATGGCCACCCCAACCGGTTCAACCGCCTACTCATTCTCGGCGGGCGGCCCGGTGGTCTGGCCAGGCGTGGACGCGTTGCTGCTGGTGCCGCTCAGCGCCCACGCTCTCTTCGCACGACCGCTTGTCGTCGGCCCTGATTCCTCATTGGCGGTCGAACTGCTCGCCCGTGGTGGCGTGCCCGGAATCCTCTGGTGCGACGGCCGCCGGCCATTTGACCTGCCGCCAGGCGCGCGCGTGATCGTCCGGCGCTCGGACATTCCGGTCCGTCTTGCCCGGCTGCACCACGCGCCGTTCACCGACCGGCTCGTTCGTAAATTCAATCTTCCGGTCAGCGGCTGGAGAGGGCCGATTGGCCGTGATTGACGAAATCTCCATCCGTAATCTCGGCGTGATCGCCGATGCGGTGTTGCCGCTCGGTGCCGGTTTCACGGCCTTGACCGGGGAGACCGGTGCGGGCAAGACCATGGTCGTCTCGGCGTTGGGGCTCTTGCTCGGTGAACGCGCGGACACCGGTGCCGTGCGCCAAGGAAGTGCCCAAACCTGGGTGGAGGGCCGCTGGCGGGTCGAGGAGGACGGAGACGTCGCGGAGCGGGTGCGCGATGCAGGGGGCGACCTCGATGAAGCTGACTCCGCCGGATTGGCAGAACTCGTGCTCAGCCGGTCGGTGTCCAGCGAAGGGCGCAGCAGGGCGATCATCGGCGGGCGCAGCGCGCCGGTCAGTGTGCTCGGGGAACTCGCCGAGAGGCTCGTCGTCGTGCACGGTCAGTCCGACCAGGTGCGGCTCAAGTCTGCAACGGCACAACGCGAGGCACTTGATCGATTCGCCGGCGCGGCGTTCGCCACCGAGTTGGCCGAATATCAGGACACGTTTCAGCGCTGGCGCGCGAATGGTGAGGAACTCGACGAGCTCATCGCCGATCGTGATCGGCGCCAGGCTGAGGCCGCGGAGCTGCGCGAGGCGATGGTCGAAATCGAGGCCGCGGCGCCGCAACTGGGCGAAGATGATGCGCTGAGCGATCGCGCAGAACGTCTGACGAACCTCGAGGAACTTCGCGAGGCTGCCGCTGGCGCACGCGAGCAGATGTCGGCGGAAGAGTCGGACCAGCCGGATGCAGTATCCCTGATCGAATCCTCGCGGCGTGCCCTCGAGCGCGTCGCCGACCACGACGCGGCGCTAACCCCGATCGCTGCACTGTTGACGGATGCCGGCTACCTCGTAAACGACATCGCGGCGCAGTTGTCGAGTTACCTGGCCACGCTCGACACGGACGGCGCACGCGAACTCGAGACGGTGCAGGAGCGCCGAGCGCAGCTCTCGGGGTTGCTGCGCAAGTACGGGCCGACTCTGGCCGACGTGATCGAGCGGCTCGACAGCGGCAGCGCGCGGCTGTTCGAGCTGGACGGCGACACCGAGCGTATCGAACTGTTGACCGCTTCCGTGGACGCGGACCGCGGTCGACTGAGCGAACTTGCGGCTGCACTGAGCGCCGCTCGGCAGGGGGCAGGGCAACGGCTTGGCGTCGCCGTGTCTGCTGAGCTCGGGGCATTGGCCATGCCCGACGCGCGCATCACTGTCGAGGTCGCGCAGCGCGACGAATTCACATTGTCCGGTCGCGACCACGTCGCCATCCTGCTGCAACCGCACGCCGGAGCTGAGCCGCGCGCGCTCGGTCGCGGAGCGTCCGGTGGTGAGCTCTCCCGGGTGATGCTCGCACTCGAGGTCGTGTTGGCGGGCAGCGACCCTGTGCCGACGTTCGTGTTCGACGAGATCGACGCGGGTGTTGGCGGTGCGGCAGCGATCGAGATCGGCCGCAGGCTGGGCAAGCTTGCCGAAAGTGCACAGGTGATCGTCGTGACGCACCTCGCGCAGGTAGCAGCGTTCGCCACAAACCACCTGTCCGTTGTGAAAGACAGCAGCGGATCGGTGACCGCGTCGAGTGTAAGGCAGCTGACCGGTGACGAACGCATCGCCGAGATGACGCGGTTGCTCTCCGGCCTTTCTGACTCCGCGAGCGGTCTCGAACATGCGCGAGAGCTGCTCGAACTTGCCGGCACGCGCGCTCGCTGACGCGTCCGCTGATCGGCCAGACGACCGGTCAGGTAACCGGCCGCGCGCGCGCCGCGCGCAGCGGGCATCCGGGTTGCGGTGATAGCATGAAAGCCCGTGGTGGATAAATTAAACGCGGGCATTTCAAACGGCACAACCAAGCACATCTTCGTGACAGGCGGTGTCGTTTCTTCGTTGGGCAAGGGTTTGACGGCCGCCAGCCTGGGCAATCTGCTCACGGCACGCGGGCTCCGCGTCGTCATGCAAAAGCTGGATCCGTATCTCAATGTGGATCCGGGCACCATGAATCCGTTCCAACATGGCGAAGTCTTCGTCACGGACGATGGCGCAGAGACCGACCTCGACATCGGCCACTACGAACGCTTTCTCGACATCAACCTGTCGCAGGCCGCGAACGTGACGACCGGTCAGATTTACTCGCAGGTGATCGCCAAAGAACGCCGCGGTGAGTACCTCGGCGACACGGTTCAGGTGATCCCGCACATCACGGATGAGATCAAGCGGCGGATGCGCCTGCAAGCGAACGACACGCCGAAGCCCGACGTGATCATCACAGAGATCGGCGGCACCGTCGGCGACATCGAGTCGCAGCCGTTCATCGAAGCTGCGCGTCAGGTGCGCCACGAACTCGGCCGAGCCAATTGCTTCTTCGTGCACGTGTCGCTGTTGCCCTACATGAACGCGTCCGGTGAACAGAAGACCAAGCCCACGCAGCACTCTGTGGCCGCGTTGCGTTCACTCGGCATTCAGCCAGATGCGCTCGTTCTGCGCAGCGACCGGCCGGTGTCCGAGGCCAACAAGCGCAAGATCGCGCTCATGTGCGACGTCGACGAGCAGGCTGTTGTGAACGCCGTCGATGTGTCCAGCATTTACGACATCCCCACGATGTTGCACGAGCAGGGCCTCGACGAATACATCATCAGCCAGCTTGGGCTCGATGAGGGCGTGCTCGACCGCAGCAGCTGGGACGAACTGCTGAACGTCGTGCACGACCCGAAGCATGAGGTCACGATCGGTCTCGTCGGCAAATACGTCGATCTGCCCGACGCCTACCTGTCCGTGACAGAGGCGCTGCGAGCCGGCGGATTCGCCAATCACGCGAAGGTCAACCTGCGGTGGATTCCATCTGATGAGTGCGATTCTCCGGAGGGCGCTGCGCGGATGCTTTCCGACGTTGACGGCATCTGCGTGCCCGGCGGGTTCGGCATCCGCGGCATCGAAGGAAAACTCGGCGCCCTGCGCTTTGCCCGCGAGAACAAGATCCCCGTGCTCGGCCTGTGCCTGGGCCTGCAGTGCATGGTGATCGAATACGCCCGGAACGAGACGGGGCTCGTCGGCGCGTCGTCGAGCGAGTTCAACCCGGACACGGAGTACCCCGTGATCGCAACCATGGCCGAGCAAGTGGAGATCATCGCGGGCGGCGACCTCGGCGGCACCATGCGCCTTGGGCTGTACCCTGCGGCTCTCGCCCCTGGGTCGATTGTCGCCGAACTGTACGGCTCGACGCAGGCGTCCGAGCGGCACCGTCATCGCTACGAGGTCAACAACACCTACCGTGACCGCATCGCCGCAGCGGGCCTCGATTTCTCCGGGACGTCCCCGGACGGCCATCTCGTCGAATACGTCGAACTGCCTCGGGAGACACACCCGTTCTATGTCGGAACGCAGGCGCATCCGGAGCTGCGATCGCGGCCGAATCACGCGCATCCTCTGTTCCGCGGCCTGATCGCGGCCTCCCTGGACCGCCAGCAGGCGAGCCGCTTGTTCGAGGTCAAAGAGGATGCCTGACCCGCGCCCGCCTGACCTGCGCCCGGCCGACCTGCCAGGCGACAACGTGCTGAGCGACGACCCGGCATCCGTCGACATCGAACGCAGTGATGTTGTGTATCCGGGCGTGGTCTGGGATATTCGCAGGGACGCATTCGCCTACAACGACGGCACGATCGTGCGCGAATACGTCGATCACACCGGAGCGGTCGCGATTCTGGCTCTGGACGCAGAGGACCGGGTTCTGCTGATCAAACAGTACCGGCATCCGGTGCGTACCCGCGATTGGGAGATCCCGGCGGGGCTGCTCGATATTGCGGGAGAGCCGCCTCTGCTTGCAGCCCAGCGCGAACTCGCCGAGGAGGCCGACCTCAGCGCGGCACAGTGGGACATTCTCGCCGAGTTCTACACGTCGCCCGGCGGCAGCGATGAAGCGATTCGGATCTATCTTGCCCGCGACCTCAGCGCGACGGCGCAGCCGTTCGAACGCACGGAGGAGGAAGCCGACATCGAGGTGCGCTGGGTGCCGCTCGATGATGCCGTCGACGCGGTGCTCGCCCGCCGGGTGCAGAATCCGTCGCTGGCGATCGGCGTGCTCGCCGCGCACGCAGCGCGGGCGCGCGGCTGGCGCACTCTCGGAGCCGGCGATGCGGCGTGGCCGCGGCATCCGAAGAGCGGCATCGCGGCGCTGTCATGACGCTCGAGGCGGCGGTGGATTCGTATCTGCGGCACGTCTCGATCGAGCGCGGACTCTCCTCGAACACCGCCGCAGCGTATCGGCGCGACCTCGCCGTCTATCTGAACTGGCTGACGGATGCCGGGCTCAGCAATGCTGCCGCGATCACCACGCAGGATGTCTCGGCGTACGCACGCCATCTCGGCACCCGGTCGGAGAAGCCGTTGACGGCCTCGTCGATCGCGCGGATGCTTTCGACGGTGCGCGGATTCCATCGTTTTCTGCTTGAGGAGCACATCGTGCAGGCGGATGTCGCCCACGAGGTTGCGCCGCCGAAACTGCCGTCACGGTTGCCGAAGGCGATCTCAGTCGACCAGGTTGCGGCGCTGCTGGCTGCCACAGACGGTGACGATGTGGTGTCCCTGCGCAACAAGGCTCTGCTCGAGCTGCTGTACGCGACGGGTGCCCGTGTCTCCGAGGCAGTCGGGCTAAATGTGGACGATGTCTTCGACACCGACATCGTGCGGCTGACAGGCAAGGGCAGCAAACAGCGTATTGTTCCGCTTGGGAGCTTCGCGCGTGCCGCGATCGACGCGTACCTGGTGCGGGCGCGGCCGATCTTCTCGGTGCGCGGGAGGTCCACACCGGCGCTGTTTCTCGGCATGCGCGGCCAGCGGGTCTCCCGCCAGAACGCGTGGCTGATCATCCGCCAGGCTGCGGAGCGCGCCGACCTGAGCGCACATGTTTCGCCACACACCCTGCGGCACTCGTTCGCGACGCATCTGCTCGAGGGCGGCGCCGATGTGCGCGTTGTGCAGGAACTGCTCGGACACTCGTCCGTCTCGACGACTCAGATCTACACGATGGTCACTGCGGATACATTGCGCGACATGTACACGAATGCGCATCCGAGAGCGCGGTGGAGCTAAGGCAATCGCGCCAGCGATTGCGCGACCCCAGCGCCGAGCATCGGTCCCTGAGCTTGTCGAAGGGCGAGTGAGAGTTGGCGATACTGATCGTTGTATCCGCGTAGTGCCAGGCGAATCCCACCGCCGAGGGAACAGACATTGACTACGTGCTCGTTCGGCACTGCTTTCAGCATGACAGTCTCGGGCGTCCGCTGTGACGCCACTGCATCTACCGTAGCGGCGATCCATGCTGGAGTCGGCCCGTCGGCTCGCTAGACTCGAATGCCAGAGGTACCGGGGCCAAGACAGTGAGCGAGGAGTCTTTCGTGGCGCGCAAACACAACGACGAGCAGGAGCTCCCGGGGCTGGACAACGCTACTCTCGCCGATGCGCAACCTGAGGGGCCGGTGCTCGGCCCGACCGGGCGCCCACTTCGCCGCTTTCCTGACCCGAAGAAGTTGAAGACGCACGGCCCCGCTCGGGTCATCGCGCTGTGCAACCAGAAGGGTGGCGTCGGCAAGACCACCTCGAGCATCAACCTGGGCGCTGCGCTTGCCGAGTGCGGTCGACGTGTTCTGGCGATCGATTTCGACCCGCAGGGCGCGCTGTCGGCCGGGCTCGGTGTGCCGACGCACGAGTCCACGACAATCTACGATCTGCTGCTGTCCAGCAGCAAGGACCCGATCGAGGCGATCCAGCACACGAGTGTGCCCGGTCTCGACGTGATCCCGGCGAACATCGACCTGTCCGCCGCGGAGGTGCACCTGGTCAACGAGGTCGCCCGTGAGCAGATCCTTGCCCGGGTGCTGCGCCGCGTGAGCGCCGAGTACGACGTCATTCTGATCGACTGCCAACCGTCGCTCGGCATCCTGACCGTGAATGCGCTCACCGCGAGCCACGGAGTTCTGATCCCGCTCGAGTGCGAGTTCTTCGCACTGCGCGGCGTCGCGCTGTTGATCGAGACCATCGACAAGGTGCGCGAGCGGCTCAACCCTGCTCTCGAGCTCGACGGGATCGTCGCCACCATGTACGACTCGCGCACGCTGCACTCGCGCGAAGTGCTCGAACGAGTTGTCGACGCGTTCGGCCATCAAGTGCTTGAGACAGTGATCTCGCGGACCGTCAAGTTCCCGGATGCGTCTGTCGCCGCGGCCCCGATCACACAGTTCGCGCCAGACAGTTCCGCTGCCGAGGCGTACCGCCAGCTCGCGCGGGAACTGGTTGCGCGTGGCGCCGTCGCCTAGCCTGTCGTCACCGGGCCTGTCGTCACCGGACATCGGGCCTGCGGTTGTTGACGTGGATGCCTCGAGCGCGTTTCGCGTCGCCGTCGGGGAGTTCGAGGGACCGTTCGATCTGCTCCTGTCGCTGATCTCGCGGCACGAGTTGGACATCACAGAGGTCTCGCTCAGCAGGGTCACCGACGAATTCATCAGCTATCTGCACGGGATCGACACCACGGATGATCTCGACCAGGCCAGCGAATTCCTTGTCATTGCGGCGACGTTGCTGGATCTGAAGGTTGCCGGACTCCTGCCGCAGGGCGAGCTCGTCGACGCCGAAGACGTCGCACTGCTCGAGGCGCGCGACCTCCTGTTTGCGCGACTGCTGCAATATCGCGCGTTCAAGCAGGCATCCGTTTGGTTCGCCGATGAACTCGAGGCGGAGTCGAGCAGGCACACGCGCGCCGTCAGGCTGGAGGAGAAGTACCGTAACGTCACTCCCGAATTGGTGTGGACGCTTACGGCCGACGACTTCGCCGCCCTTGCACTGTTGGCGCTCACCCCGAAAGATATCCCGCTCGTCGGGCTGGACCACCTGCACGCACCGCTCGTGAGCATCCGTGAACAGGCCGCGTATGTCGTAACCATGTTGCGCTCCGACCACACCCACACGTTTCGGCAGCTGATCGCCGGCGCAGAACAGAAGGGCGTGGTGATCGCGCGATTTCTTGCGATCCTGGAGTTGTACCGGCACTCCGCCGTGTCGTTCGAGCAGCTGGAGCCGCTTGGCGAATTGACAGTACGCTGGTCGGCGGACAACTGGTCGGAAGAGAACCTTGCCAATCTGGGGGCAGATTATGACAGTTGAACTCATCGACGAGACCGAGGCGGACGAGCCGCACGGCGACAGGGCGGCCCCGACCGTGGACATCCATCGTGCGCTCGAAGCCATCTTGATGGTGGCGGATGAGCCGCAGAGCCTCGTCAATCTGGCTACCGCGGTCGGCGCACCGGTCGCGGCCGTGCGTCAGGCCATCGACTCGCTTGTCGAAGACTTCGACGGCCTGACCTCGTCGGTTCGCCGCGGGTTCGAGTTGCGTGAGGTCGGCGGCGGTTGGCGGATCTACGTGCGAAGCGACTATGACGGCCTGGTTGGCGACTTCGTGATGACGCAAAATCCGAGCAAGCTCTCGCAGGCGGCACTCGAGACCCTGGCTGTGATCGCGTACAAGCAACCGATCAGTCGCGGTGCGATCGCGTCGATCCGGGCTGTCAACGTCGATTCCGTCGTGCGCACTCTGCTCGGGCGCGGCCTGATCACCGAAGCGTTCACGGATGCCGAAACCGGTGCGATCAACTACCAGACCACTGACCTGCTGCTGAGCCAACTCGCGATCAACTCCATTGACGAACTGCCGCACATCTCACCGCTGCTCGCAGACGGAGCGGACGGATTCGACGATGTCCGATGATCGCACCCGCGGCGCGGACGATACTGACGGCGCTGAGCCGGACGGCGCTGAGCCGGACGGCGCCGAGCCGGACGGCGCCGAGCGCGACCGCACCGGTCAGCGCCTGCAGAAAGTCATGGCCGCGGCAGGGGTCGCGTCGCGCAGGGTCTCCGAGGACTTGATCGCAGCCGGCCGCGTATCCGTCAACGGGCACATTGTTACGGAACCCGGCCTGCGAATCGATCCGGAGACCGACCTAGTGGCAGTCGACGGTGAGGCGGTGCAAGTCGATCCAAGCCGGCGCTACGTCATGCTGAACAAACCCGTTGGCGTGGTCAGCTCTCTGCGCGATGAGCACGGCCGGCCGGACCTGCGGATCTTCACCGATCGCTACGACGAACGCCTGTTCAACGTGGGCCGCCTCGATGCCGAGACGAGCGGGCTCCTGCTCCTCACGAACGATGGAGCGCTGGCGCACGTGCTGGCGCATCCGTCGTTCGGTGTGACGAAGACGTACATCGCGGTCGTGTCCGGGCATATGGCACCGCAGACCGTTTCGAAACTAACCCGGGGAATCGACCTGGAGGACGGACCGATCCGTGCGGACAAAGCACGTCTGCTCGAGCGCAGCGGCGCAACCAACACCAGCCTGGTTGAGGTGACACTGCACTCGGGACGCAACCGCATCGTACGACGGATGCTGGACGCCGTCGGCCATCCGGTGATCGATCTGGTGCGTCGGCAGTTCGGGCCGTTGCACCTGGGTACGCTGCCTGCAGGAGAGATGCGGGACCTGACTAAAGTAGAACTCGGCCGGTTGCTCACGATTTCCCGGGATGAGGCAAAGCCGAAACCGAAAGAGACACCGTGAACGACAGCGCCGCACGAACTACAGGGCTCGTTCGTGTCGTCGGCGCTGGCCTGTTGGGCGCTAGCGTCGGGCTCAGCCTCCGCGCCCGCGGGGTTGACGTGGTGCTGGCCGATGCGTCACGGGCAAACCTGCGCCTGGCGATCGACTACGGCGCCGGGCGAGCGGCCGAGCCGAACGATCAGCCGAGCCTCATTGTGGTGAGCGTGCCACCGGACTCGACGGCCGCGGTCGTCGCGGCGGAACTGGCCGCGTTCCCCCATGCCGTTGTGACCGACGTTGCGAGCGTCAAGGTTGCACCGTTCGAGGAACTCGAGGCTGCGGGCGTCGATCTGAGTCGCTACGTCGGGTCGCATCCGCTGGCAGGCCGTGAGCGCGGCGGTGCGATCGCGGGCCGCGCCGACCTGTTCATCGCTCGGCCGTGGGTGGTGTGCTCTCGGCCGGAACTTTCTCGCGCCAGGATCACCGTCGTCGAGTCGCTCGCGCTGGATCTCGGCGCGATCCCGGTCGAAATGAACACTGTCGCGCACGATGCCGCCGTCGCACTCGTCTCCCACGCGCCGCAACTCGTCGCGACTCTCATGGCGAAGCGGCTGGTTGGTTCGTCGGAAGCAGCACTGGGATTGGCCGGGCAGGGCCTTCGTGACGTCACGCGCATCGCGGCGAGCAACCCGGAGCTGTGGGTGCAAATTCTCGGGGCGAACGCGCCGGCCGTCGTGGAAATCTTGCGCGCGTACCGTGAGGATCTCGACCGCGTGATCGTTGCGCTTGACGACGTCGACGCACCCGGCGCGCGCCGGTCTCTGGCCGAAGAACTGGCTGGCGGCAATGCCGGAGTTGCCCGCATCCCAGGCAAGCACGGACAAGACCGCCGCTTCGCCAGCATCATCGTGCTCGTCGATGACACGCCAGGCGAGCTCGGACGGCTGTTCACCGAGCTTGGCGAAATCGGCGTCAACATCGAAGACTTGCGCCTGGAGCATTCTCCGGGTGCGCAGATCGGTCTCGCCGAGATCGCTGTGCTGCCAGAAGCGCAGCAGCGCACCATCGACGATCTGATCGAACGCGGCTGGAGGATTGCCGGATGAGTGCACGCACCACTCCAATCGTTGTGGCGATCGACGGGCCGGCGGGCAGCGGCAAGTCCAGCGTGAGCAAGGCTGTTGCGCGTCGACTCGGTTACGGTTTCCTCGACACCGGCGCGGCCTACCGTGCGCTGACCTGGTTCATCGTGTCGCGCGGGCTTGACCCGACCGAGCCTCGCGTCGTCATCGACGCACTGCCGGACTTCGACTATCGGATCGGCATCGATCCGGACGGCTACCGCGTGCTCGTCGGCGAACACGACGTGACCGATGCCATTCGCGAACCGGATGTCTCCGCGGTCGTCAGCGACATCGCGCGTGTTCCGCAGGCGCGAGTGTGGCTGAACGAACTGTTCAGGCGGACAATGGCATCCGCTGATCGGCCCGGAATTATTGCGGAAGGGCGCGACATCACCACGGTCGTGGCGCCGGACGCTGCCGTGCGCATTCTGCTGACCGCAACTGAACAGGCTAGAATAGCGAGGCGTTCAGCCGAGTTGTCCGAGCATCCGGCGCAGGTCGTCGGGGAGCAACTGCATCGCCGAGATGAGGCGGATTCCCGCGTTGTGGACTTCATGAACGCCGCCGATGGTGTGACAACCGTCGATTCGACCGAGCTGGACTTCGACCAGACCGTGGATGCCGTGATCGCCGTCATCCAGAGAGACTCCCATGACTGACACCGACGACTTCCCGGAAGGCCCGGACGACTTGGCCGCGCACCTGGCCGGCCTCGATGAGCATGACGCGGCGCAGCGCGCAGTCGCACTGCGCGCCGGCTTGGACGATTATGAGCTCGACGAGGCAGACCTCGACGTGCTCGAGACCGTCACGGAAGACCCGAATGCGATCACCTACCTTCCCGCACTGCCGGTGCTGGCGATCGTCGGTCGGCCGAACGTCGGCAAGTCCGCGTTGGTCAATCGCATCCTGGGCCGCCGCGAGGCCGTCGTCGAGGACACACCTGGCGTGACGCGTGACCGCGTGTCGTACCAGGGGGAGTGGAACGGGCGCCACTTCACCATGGTTGACACGGGCGGTTGGGAACCCGACGCGAAGGGGATCAACGCATCCGTTGCCGCGCAGGCGGAGATCGCGGTCGAACTGGCGGATGCCGTGTTGTTCGTCGTCGACTCGAATGTCGGTGCCACCGCCACGGACGAACATGTCGTGCGGATGCTGCGCAAGACGAAGAAGCCGGTCTTCCTCGCGGCCAACAAGGTCGACGACGTGCGGCAGGAGCCGGCTTCTGCGGCGCTCTGGTCGCTCGGGTTGGGGGAGCCTCATCCGGTTTCTGCTCTGCACGGTCGCGGGGTCGCGGACCTTCTCGACGAATTGATGAAGGTGCTGCCCGAGGTTTCGGCTGTTGCCAAGCAGGAGGTCGGCGGGCCGCGTCGCGTCGCGATCGTGGGGCGTCCGAACGTCGGCAAGTCCTCGCTGCTGAACAAGGCGGCCGGGCAGGAGCGCGTCGTCGTCAACGAATTGGCTGGCACGACCCGAGACCCGGTCGACGAACAAGTGGAGATCGCCGGAAAGGTGTGGCGTTTCGTCGACACCGCGGGCATCCGTCGGCGTGTGCACCTGCAGCAGGGGGCCGACTTCTATGCGTCGCTGCGCACGAGCACGGCGCTGGAGAAGGCGGAGGTGGCCGTCGTCGTCATCGACGTGAGCCAGCCGTTGAGCGAGCAGGACGTGCGCATCATCGACTTGGTGCTGGAGAGCGGCCGAGCCCTTGTGCTCGCCTTCAACAAATGGGACCTGCTCGACGATGAGCGTCGACGGGTGCTGGAGCGCGAGATCGAACAGGACCTCGCCCACGTCGCCTGGGCGCCGCGCGTCAACATCTCGGCACGCACCGGACGGCACCTGGAGAAGCTGGTGCCCGCACTCGAGCTCGCGCTCGAGTCGTGGGATACGCGGATCGCGACCGGCAAGTTCAACGCTTTCCTGGCCGAACTCACGGCCGAACACCCGCACCCGGTGCGTGGAGGCAAACAGCCGCGCATTCTGTTCGGCACGCAGGCGTCGAGCCGTCCGCCGACGTTCGTGCTGTTCACCACCGGGTTCCTCGACCCCGGATACCGCCGCTATATCCAGCGCAGACTGCGCGAGATCTACGGCTTCGAGGGAACCCCGATCGTTCTCAACATGCGGGTGCGCGAGAAGCGCAAGCGTTAGCCAAAGGTGCCGGCTTTGACGGCGGCCTTGAGAGCCTTGTAGTCGGCGCGCGACTGGTCGGCATACGCCATCGCCCACTGCACGATGGCGTCGTCGAACGTGGTGTTGCTGCCCAGGTAGCCGGCGATGAACGCAGCCTGCGGGCTTTGCGAGTGTGCGCGTGCGAGGGCGGTGCCGCAGGCGTCGACGTAGTCGATGAACCCGCGCGGTTGCAGCAACTCGGCATCGATCGACACGTTCTGGTCGCGGAATTGTCGCACGTAGTACGCATGCTCATCGTCTTCCAGGTAGCCGAGGAACGGGTCGGATACTGCCTGCAGGATGCGCTGATTCGCGACAACACGGAACCCGTGCTGGTCTACGGGAGCCGCGACCTCGGGCGCGAGAGCGGATGTCGCGCCGCCGAACTCGACGAGCGCCGATTTCATCGCCTCCTTGACTTGGAGCACGAGTGGTTCTCCGCCTGACCCGGTGAGAACCACGATGTAGCAGCGGGTTCCGACGCTGCCGACTCCGACAACGCGGCGAGCGAGGTCGGTCACCGTGTATTGCGAGAGCAGCACGGAGATGTCCGGCGGGACGGTGGCGCGATAACGCTCGATCAGGTCGAGCACCCACCGCTCGTCGCGATTTCTCACATGAGTGAGGGTCGGCGGGTCTTCGACGATGACAATGTTGCCGTCACCGTCTTTTTGCGTGATCTTCGCGATGACGCGTTCGGAGGTGCGTCGCGTGGCCGATTTCAGCGCCTGATCGATGACCTTCCGCGACGACGGATGGAATCGCGGGTCCCCCTTTTTGACATCGGCGCGCACGTAATAGCGATCGACAGCACCGAGTTCGAACATCTGGCGCAGGGCAATTCGGTAGGCGGCTGCTGCGCGCAGCGCGGCGGTGTCAACGTGGCTGGATTTCAAGCCCTTGTGTTGCGCAGCGATGACGATGCTTGTGACGAAGCGTTTGAGGTCCCACTCCCACGGCCCGTATGCGGCCTCGTCGAAGTCGTTGAGGTCGAACACCATGGTGCGCTGCGGGGAGGCGAACAGGCCGAAATTCGCGATGTGCGCATCCCCGCACAAGGCGACCTGTACGCCGGACGTTGCCTCGGGGGCGAGATCCGCCGCCTGAATTGCGGCAGTGCCGCGATAGAACGCGAACGGGTTCTGCAGCATCCGTTCAAGGCGCAGAGGCACCAGCTCCGGTAGTCGGCTCTCGTGCTGCCGGGCGAGGATGCCAAGTGCGTCTCGCCCTTGAGCGGGCACGTACACGCCGTGTGCGCTGCGTTGCATGTCGCCGCGAGCGGCACGGCCCTGCGCGGTCAGTTCGGCCTGAGTGACAACATGCTCGTGGTCGAAACGGAGCTTGCCCTGCGGTGCGTCCACGGTGTGCCTTCCTGAAGTGCCGACCTGGTCTTCAGGGTAGTGCACTGCCTCCGCCCCCTCGCCGGTCGAGTAGCGAGGAACGAGCGTATCGAGACCTGCACCCCAACACGCTAAGATAATCGAGTTGTCTTCGTTGTTCTAACCGGTCCCTGAGCTTGTCGAAGGGTCCGGCTGCTACGAAGACATCGGGCTGTAGCGCAGCTTGGTAGCGCACCTGACTGGGGGTTACGCGGGTTAGCGGTTGCAACATGGCAAAAATAAACGACGGGCTGTAGCGCAGCTTGGTAGCGCACCTGACTGGGGGTCAGGGGGTCGCAGGTTCAAATCCTGTCAGCCCGACAAAAAGTCCTGATGAGACGCGAGTTTCATCAGGCATTGTCGTTTTCTGGGGGCTAGATCTCCGATCCCCCTCTGGTCCCCTAGAAGGTCGGCCCGCCTTCCCGCTTTACGCTCTGGGTTCGCCTCTGTGACAAAGGGGGGACCACAAGGGGACCAATTCGCCAGGACAGCGTTGGCCTGCTTCGATCGTGCCGCGGGCGGGTGTGAGTTGCAGCCGGGTCATCGTTTCGGCCAGACGCCGGAGCTGCCGCGGCGGTGGCTGTCGAGCAGATGGGTGTCGATGATGCCGATGGCTTCCATCAGAGCGAACATCGTAGTCGGCCCCACGAATGCGAACCCGCGCGCACGCAGTGCCTTTGACAGGGCCAGCGACGCGGGCGACTTTGTGGGGACCTCGCCGAAGTGTCGCGGCTCGGGTGTGGCATCCGGTTGGAAAGACCAGACGAGGTCGACGAGGCCGCCGTCGTCTCGAAGCTTCACCGTCGCCTTGGCGTTAGCGATCGCAGCGAGGATCTTCGCCCGATTTCTAACGATCCCGGCGTCTGCGAGTAAACGGTTGACGTCCTCGTCGGTGTAGTCGGCGACGATATCGGGCGTGAAGTTGTCGAACGCGGCACGGAACGCGGGCCGTTTGCGGAGGATCGTCGCCCAGGACAGTCCGGCCTGGAACGCTTCGAGGCTGATGCGTTCGTAGACGCCGTGCTCGTCGCGGACGGGCATGCCCCATTCCTGGTCGTAGTAGTCCCGGAGCAGATCGTCGGTAGCTGCCCATGCCGGGCGGGCGAGGCCGTCGGGGCCGATGACTGTGCCGAGAACGGGTCGGATGGTGGGTTCTGTGGTGGGCATTCAGCTCATTCCTGTGACGCGCATGGTGATGTTGATCCGGCCCCGCTCGAGGCCGCTGCCGACGGCTGCGGTGCCCGGGTAGACCTTGGTGATCCCGTGATAGGCGAGCCGTGAAGGTCCGCCAAAGACGAACAGGTCACCGGAGGCGAGGTCGATGTCCTCGTACGGCATCGTGCGGTTTTCGGTGTTGCCGAATCGGAACTGGCAGGTGTCCCCGATGGAGAGCGAGACGACGGGGGCGGCGGAGAGTTCGTCCTTGTCCTGGTGCATACCCATGTGGGCGTTCTCGTCGTAGTAATTCACGAGCGCGGTGTCGGGGGTGTAGTCGTCGCCGGCGTGCGGGTCGCCAGTTGCGGCGACGAGCGCCTTCCTGCCGAGGCGCACCATCCAGTCGGGGAAGTCGAGGACCTGGTTGCCGTTCACATCGGTGGCGCGGCGGGTGTATTTGTAGGGCTGCCAGTGCCAGCCGAGGCATACGGTGCGTACCGACATTTCGTGGCCGCGGACTTTCGCGGCGCGAAGCGGGACGGGACCTGCGACCCATTGCCGGAACTGGTCGACGATCCAGCTCTGCTGCGGAAGCGTGAGCCAGCCAGGTACCAGATGCGCCCCGGGTGTGAGCTCGCGGCTTGGCCGGTCGAGGAAGCTATCACTGAATAAGGTGCTCATGCCCGTTCCTGCGGTGGGTTCAGGGTGATCTCGGCGTCGGTAATGCGCCAGGTGTCGCCGTCTCGCGTCGCACCGGTCAGGCCGTCGAGGTACTGGACGCCGGCGAGCAGGTGCATGGCAGGTGCGGCAGCAGACGCGAAACCGATCGTCGATCTGGCGGTCCAGTTCGTGGACCACACGAGCCGTCGAATCATCTGCGCGAGCCCCGCCGGCGCTCCGCCGAGGACGTACAGGTCCGGGTGGAACCTGATCAGATTCCGCGCTTCTCGGAGCCACGATGCGGCGTCGGACGGCCATTGCACGGTGCCGAGCACATGACCGCCCCGTTCGATCCATGCGGTAGCGAATGCCTTCGCGGCCGCAGCGGAGTGCGGGTCATCGCTGTGCCCGATCGTGACGGTCTCGGCACCGCGGGAGGAGGCGAGGCGGATCATCTGGGCGATCTCTGCCAGGGTGTGTGGTTCCGGCTGATCGTAGGAGCCGGCGATAGCGGCGACGCGGGCATCGTCGAGGCGGGGAGATAACGTCACTGCGCCTCCTTATTGGTTTTCCAAGTGCGATATTTCTCCGGCAGGCACGTTCCGCACGGGCGGAACCCGGCGGCGATCGCGGTCTGCTCATCGGCGAAGAAGACGCGGTGCTTCACGTAGCCACCGCGCGCGATTGCACGTAGCGCCGCGGGACAATTGAGTCGCCCATAAATCTTCGAACCACGGTGGCCGCCCAGCGTGCCCGGGCCGTGTGAGGAATAGGGACGCCGGTCGGGGCCAAGAAACGTGTATGTCTTCTCGGCCCCGACCGACTCATCAGTACGAGCCATGCTCAGCCTGCGTCGTGGAAGACGAGGGCGAGGGTGTGGCGTTCGCCCGAACGGATCGCTGACACCCCATGTCGTACCGGGGCCGCTGACCAGCCACGCTTGGACTCGACGGGCCGATCGCGGGTGGTGAACAAGTAACCGTGTCCGTGCGGCAGGAGCGTCGCGGTACCGCGAGATTGTGCCCGCGGCCGCTGCTCGAGTAGGAGGAATTCGCCGCCGGTGTGGTCGACGCCCGGCTCGTTCAGGTTGATGACGACCTGCATCGGGAACACCAGGTCACCGTAGAGGTCGCGGTGAAGGGCATTCCAGTCCTTCTCGCCATATTTCAGGAGGATGGCGGAGGACTTCGTCTGGCCGGCCTCGTGGCACATGTCCAACCACTCATCGAGTGTTTCCGGCCACGGCGCGGGGCGCCCGAGCTTGTCGTACCAGTCGCGGGCGATCGGGAGCAACCGCGGGTAGAGGGCCTGCTTCAGCCGTTCGATCGGTTCCGGATACGGGGTGTTGAAGTATCGATACTCACCTTCACCGAAACGGTGCCGACCCATGTTGACGGTGCTGCGGAAAGCGTCGTCGTCCGAGTACATCTCCCTGATCTCGACGGTCTCCTCGGGCGTCAACAGTTGCGGCAGCAGCGCGCCGCCGTATTCGTTGATTTCCTCGGTGATCTGGTCCCAGCCGCCGGCCGCGACGCGAGATTCCCACACGTCGCCTTTGGTGTTCTTCGTGCTCATACTGCTGCCTCCATGTTCAGAAGCGCGGTCTTCGCCGCGAGGCCGCCGATGTAGCCGCCGAGGGTGCCATCGGTGCGGAGCACGCGATGGCAGGGGACGACAATCGGGAGGGGGTTGGTCGCGCACGCGCTTCCGACCGCGCGAACGGCCTTCGGGTTGCCGACGATCGCGGCGACCTGCTTGTAGCTCTCGGTCATCCCATAGCCGATCTGCGGGAGGTGCTTCTGCACGAGCTGGCGGAAGCCACTGGAGAGCGAGAGGTCGAGTGTCAAGTCGAAGGTTTTACGCTTGCGCTCGAAGTATTCATCGATCTCGAACGCTGCGGTATCCAGGCGCTTGGGTGCTTTGAGGATGCGGCGGCTGATCTTGGTTCCGAGCGTGTCGAGGACCTTGTCGAGATCTTCGTTCTCGTAGGCGACGCGGACGAGACCCTTCTCGGTCGCCGCCAGAAGCAACGTTCCGACCGGGGTATCCATGGTCGTGTAGGCGATGTCGAGGATTCCGGCCTGCTGGGCTGATTCCTCAAGCCTGCGATGCAGCCGCTCCATCGTCTCTGCCGAAGGCAGGGCGGTGTTAGCGAGAAGGTCGGAGATCTCCAGTTCGCCGTCTGTGTCGGTGTTCACTGGGATGCTCCTTTCGAATCTTGGCCCGCGAACGTTTTCCGCAGACTCTTTATCCCGTCGGCCGCGGCCCGTCGGGCCGCGGCCGTTGTTCCGCCGAGAGTCTCGGCGATTTCTCCATATGGCAGGCCGCCCAGGAAGTGATAGGCGACAGCTTGCCGTTGTTTCTCCGGTAGGAACTTCACGTAGTCCCATACCTCGTGATCTGTTGAACCAGGTACCCCGATGGACGAGGGCCGGTCTGGCACTTCGTCCACGGGGATCGCGATTCGTTTCTGAACGCGGATGATGTCGATCGCTTTTCTATGTGCGATCGTCACTAGCCACGCCTCGATGTTGGCGTCATCCGGCAGCGCCGGGTAGGCCTTCATCGCGGAAATGAACGTCTCCGACCAGGCATCATCGGCGTCATCGAACCCCACGACGGCCCTGCACACTCGCAGCACCATGGGGCCGTGTTCGGCGACAACGTTCTCGAACGGTTTTTTCATATCCATCACTCAGTAGACGTGCACGGCGGTCGCAACGTGAGATCCCGTTTAGAAGAGTGTTCCGGAGGTCGCAAACAGCTTCTCGGCCTGAACCTCCGCGGGCTCCTCCAGCTCCAGCAGGAACTGCTTGCGCTTCAACCCGCCGGCGTACCCCGTCAGCTTTCCGTTCTTACCGACGACACGGTGGCAGGGAACGAAAATGCAGAGCGGGTTCTGCCCGACTGCCTTGCCGACCTGCTGCGCGAGCGACTTGTCGCCGAGGCGCTCGGCCAGCTCCCCATAGGTGGTCGTAGTTCCGAACGGGATGTCGTTGAGCAACGCCCAGACCCGCTCCTGGAAGGGGTCGCCATGCGTTTCGGTCGACAGCGCGAAGGAGATGCGTTCCCCGCGGAAGTACTCTTCGAGCTGCAAGGCCGCCGAGGAGAGCAGCCCATCATTCGTCGCGTCGACCCTGGCACCGAAGGTGCTGATCGGCGGCATGTACCAATGGTGTGGGAAGTAGAGGCCCGTGAGGGCGTCACCGGTTGCGACGAGTGTAACTTCGCCAATCGGCGTTTCGATCACTGCATGGCGTGTAGTCATGACTTCGTTCCTTTCGTGTAGTACCGCAGATCTGATTCGTTCAATAAGAAGACGGCCCGCGCCGCCAGAACGTGAGATACAGGGGGATCGCAACAGATTCCTTTTCCGCTGATCTCACATTTCCGCTGGCGTCATCGTCTACGAGCTGGGGCCCTCCGACGCGCCGATGACGTGTCGTCTCGCGGACGGGTTCTCCCGGCCACGCGCATCCTGGCCGTCCCTCCCGAAGGAAACCCATGTCCTACATCGTCACCGCTGCTACGGGGCAACTCGGCGGCAACATCGTTGATTCGTTGCTCGCGCTGAACGTCGACCCGAGCCTCATCGTCGCGACCGGGCGTGATAGCGCGAAGCTTGAATCTCTCGCCGACAAGGAGGTGAACACTGCCGTACTCGACTACACGAAGCCGGAGACTGTCGCCGCTGTGGTCAAGCCCGGCGACACACTGGTACTCGTCTCCAGCGACGCGGTCGGCCAGCGTTTCGCACAGCACTCGACCGTGATCGCCGCAGCGAAAGAGGCCGGAGCTGCGCGAATTATTTACACGTCCGCGCCGAAGGCCACAACATCCGCGTTGATCCTTGCACCTGAACACAAGGCAACCGAAGAGTTCCTTGCCGCGTCCGGCGTCCCGAACACGATCCTCCGCAACGGCTGGTATACCGAGAACTACCTTCCGCAAGTCGCCCAGGGCGGCGCCACCGGCGAAATCGTCGGAAGCGCAGCTAACGGCCGAGTCTCCAGCGCCAGCCGCAAGGACTACGCCGAGGCTGCGGCCGCCGTCGCCCTCGATGACTCGTACAACGGACAGATCTTCGAGCTGTCCGGAGATTTCGCGTGGAACTTCCACGAACTCGCCGCCGCAATCGGAGAAATCTCAGGCCGGCAAGTCTCCTACCGGAACCTGAGCCAGGCTGAGCACTTCGAATACTTCACCGCGGCGGGTCTCGACGAAGGAACTGCGGGTTTCCTCTCGGCTCTTGACACGAACATTCGCGAGGGCCTTCTCGGAGAAACCAGCGGGGGCCTGTCTCGCCTGACCGGCAAGCCCAGCGTCGGGGCAGCGCCTGTGCGGAGACATCACGTATTTGCGCACCGGGGAGGGCTGGCTGTATTTGGCGACCGTCATCGATCTGTTCAACGGGGAGATCATCGGCTGGTCGATCGCCGACCACATGCGCACGCAACTGGTGATCGACGCGTTGGTCATGGCCGCGACCACGGGCGTCTGGATCCGGTCGGAGCCGTGTTCCACTCGGATCGCGGGGCCTAATACACGTCGACCCTGTTCCAGGACTGGTGCGCCGGCAACGGCATCACCCAGTCGATGGGTGGGGTCGGGGTGTGCTGGGATAACGCGGTCGCCGAGTCGTTTTTCTCACATCTGAAGACCGAGATGTTCTACCAGCGCGCCTGGCCGACCCGGATGCACGTGCGCACCGCGGTGATGGACTACATCGAGACCTGGTACAACCGCCGCCGCCCGCACGCACGAGCTGGCGGTATCCCACCCGTGATGGCCCGTGCCGCACACCAGACTCGCGACCACGCCGTGGCCGCGTAACAAGAAAAACACAACCGCGTGTCTCACAAACTTGACGAACGCAACGGACGCCTTCAGTATCAGCGATGTGCAGGAGATCCGTGCGGCGATCAAGAGGTGGGAGAACCGGAAGATTCTCGCTGGCCCGAAGCCGGATCGGCAACTGGGGCAGATAGTTGAGGTCATGCTCGGGACCTCCGCACGTATCGGCGAAGTCCTCGCCATCCGCCTCCAAGACCTCGACCTCGACAGCCCGATCCCGACGGTGCGAATCGCGGGGACCATCGTCAGTCGCAAAGGTGAACCCACCCATCGACAGGGACACCCTAAGACGGATCGTTCAGTCTGACGTGTGGCGTTGCCCTCGTTTGCGCTGCAGGCGATCCGCTCACGAATGCTGCGCACTGGCGATTCCGGCCCAGACACGCTCCTATTCGCCACCCGTATCGCGACACCGCACACGACCAACAATGTCAGGAGGCTCCTGCGCGACGTAATGGATGCGGCCGGCATCGAGAAGGTCACCCCTCACCGCTTCCGGCGCACCGTCGCCACCGTTGTCAACGAAGCCCAAGGTGTGCTGCTTGCCTCCGAGCTGCTGGGACACACCGACCCGAGAGTCACGATGCAGCATTACATCCAACGGAACGAGACGGTGAACCCTGTCACTGCCGAGTTTCTCGAGCAGGCGTTTGGTAAGGCCGGGTGACCGGCAGACTGCGGACTGAAGCGGCACAGTCGTTTCGGTGCTGCGACGCGCAGCGTCGTTGCTTCAATGTCACGTTCCCGGTAAGCTTTCGTGACATGAGTATCATCTCTCCCGCCACTGCGATCCGGAGTATCCCGACGCGATCGTTCGTGCACGTCAACCGGCTGCCCGGTACTGCGACCGCTGCGCGTCAAGCAGCGTCCAGAGCTGCACGGAGCGGAGAGCTCATGCCTGTTCGTCGTGGCCTCTACTACCGCGGGACGAAGACCCGGTACGGGATGACTCGACCTCGTATCGAGGAGATCGTACGAGAAGTCCTCGGGTCGGCAGGGAACGGACCGGCCGGGTACTCCGCTGCGCGCGAATGGGGTGTGACCACCCAGGTTCCCTCTTCGTTCCACGTCGCTGCGTTGTGGACGTCCGACCCGATCGAAGGCGTCACTCAGCACGCACGCAGCAACCGGGAACGCGCGAGCCTCAACGCGACGGAGATCGCGCTCCTCGAGTTGATGCGCGCTCCCGAGGTATACATCGAGGTTGGCTGGAACACCTTGGTAAGCAAAGTCCGTGACGCACTTGCGGACGGCGAGGTTAACGAGGGCCGTCTGCGCGTCGCAGTTGCAGGGGAGCGGAGCGTCTCCGTGCGCGAGAACTTCGACCGGCTTGTCTCCGATCTGGTCGTCGCGTGACCGAGCGCCTCCGGGATAACACCGATGAACTCGAAGCACTTGTGGGCGTAGCCGCGGAAGCGCTTGGAATGCCTGCGGTCTACGTAGAGAAGGACTTCTGAGTAACCGAGGTGCTCCGCGTCGCCAGCATCGACCGGGCCGTGACGTTGCCGGACGGCTCGACCGCGCCGACGACCTTCACGTTCAAGGGTGGGACCAGTCTCAGCCGAGTCTTCGGGATCGTCGAACGATTCTCGGAAGACGTTGACTTGCTCGCGGTGTTCCCGTCTGAGGCCACCGCGGGCGCTCGCCACAAAGTCCTGAAAGAGGTCGATGAGGCGGTGAGGAGCCACCTTGCGTTCGTGAATCCGCAGGTCCTCGTTGGCTCATCGACGACCGGGATCAAGCGCTACACGACATACATGTACCCAACGGGAAGCCGTGACCCCTCTCTGAAAGAAGGCATTCTGCTCGAACTCGGGAGTCGAGGAGGGACACAACCGTCAGCAGTGCACAGCTATCGGTCACTCGTCGCCGAGCACGCGATCACCACACTTGGTGAGAGCGAGGCGACGTGGGAGGAGTTCGCTGCGTTCGGCGTCAATGTCTTGGCCCCGGAGCGGACCCTGTTCGAGAAACTCGCCGCAGTGCACGACGCAGCGACGCGAAACGACCGAGACGCCCTTCTCAAGAACGGTCGCCACTTCTACGATATCCACTGTCTCCTTCAGAATGGGCAGGTAATCCGCGCACTCGAGGCCCTCGGCCAGGAGGGGATCAGCGCTTTGGTCGACGACATCGAAGACCAGAGCGCTGCCGCTGGATTCTCATCAACTCCACGTCCGGCCGCAGGCTATGCGCAGAGTCCTGCCTTCGCCCGAGACCACGCGTCGTCCGCTGCAATCGAAGCTGGATATGATGCGGCTCAGGCTCTCATCTATGGAGACACCACGTCGTTGGAAGGGGCCATCGATGCTGTGCTAAACCGGAGCGACCTGCTTTAACAAGAAGTGCTGGCTCTCATCGTTCGCTCACCGTGGTCCGATTCCAGCATGCGATGCGATGGAATACACGAGCTTCATGCTGATGATCGAACCTGGAGCCTCAGCCTCCACGCTCACAACTTCCTGCGGCGTGTGATGCAAGCGAACATCCTCCTTGACAAACTCCGCACAAGTCGACACCTCAAATGGGGTGTCCCTGCCATGCTGCTCGGCGTCAGCTAAATTTTCGCTGCTGCAACTTGCACCGTAACGACCGAGAAGTGTTGGTCCGAGCGGCTCTACCTTCTCCTCCTGCTGTTCTTCTGGAGCTGGCTCGAGTTCCTGGTGTTTGGGTAGCGGAATCGTGTGCTGAACCTGAGGGCACGAACTGGACGCCTGATCATGCGTGACACGGGCCGCTATAACGGTCCAGGCATGTCTTGATCGACACCCGCCCTTTCGTCGGGCATGCTTGGGCGATCATGTATCTTCCGGTTCCGTTGGGGCGCGACACGACGCGGTCCTCCAGTTAGGACCACGAATGCCTCAGGACACCGCGCCATCAATCGATGCATCTCAGACGCAGGCTGCCGCAACTCCAACGCCGCTGCGCGTCAACAACATCAGCGTGAGGAACTTCAGGCTTCTACGCAAGGTGGACGTCGCTCTCAGCGATAGCGCAACGGTACTGGTGGGGCGCAACAATACGGGGAAGACCTCATTGGCGGAGGTCATGTCGCGGTTCTTCCAAAAGACGAACTTTAAGCTCGCTCTTGCTGATTTCTCGTCAGAGACGTATGACCAGTTTCATCGTGCCTGCGAGTTATATCTCGATCACAACGAAGATGCGGCTAGAAATGCGTTACCGGCGATCACATTGACGATCAATATCGCGCACGATCCGAAACTTCCTGAGTACGGACCGTTGTCTGCTCTCATCGTCGATCTCGATCTGGGCTGCAACGAGGCCAAAGTCCAATTCGACTATGCGCTCGACGGGGGCGCTTGAAGGAGTTCTTTGAAGGGATCTCTCTGGACCCGACAAGTGGCGCATTGCCAAGCACCGAGATGGTGCTTGACGTCGTAGGGGACCGAATTCCCAAACTTTTCAAACGAACGATCGCGGCAGTTGACCCGAACGACTCGTCGAACACGAGAGAAGTTTCGCTCGATGAAGTTCGCAAGCTCATCACAGTTGATTTCTTGCAAGCGCAGCGTGGACTGGACGACGAAAAAGAGCGACCCAAGGACTTAATCGGGCAGATCTTCCAGTCACTCTTTATCGCTGCATCAAACGCAGAAGACGATACCTCCCAGCGCCGGACCGCCGACGATCTTGCAAAAGCCGTGGAGGGAATTGAGACGCAACTTGGCGCTCAGGTAGGGCGCATGGTTGCTGGCGTCATTCCCACGCTCGAACGATTCGGATACCCCGGCTTGCTTGACCAGGAACTTGAGACGAAAACCAAACTTGACATCGAACGATTGCTTTCGAATTAAACGAGCGTCCACTATCGCGGGGTGGCAGGAGTTTCACTCCCAGAGTCGTACAGCGGACTCGGCTCACGGAATCTCATCTTGATTCTCTTGACTCTCCTGAGCTGCTACAGGGAGTACACGGCAAGGGGCAATACTCCAGGCGTTCATCTCGTTTTCGTGGAAGAGCCCGAAGCTCATTTACATCCGCAGATGCAGGAAGTTTTCATCGATCAACTGAGCAGTCTCGCGAAACTGTTTCCTGGTATCGATAAGACCAGTCAGGATTGGTCGGCCCAATTCCTGGTGTCCACCCATTCTTCGCATGTCGCCAACAAGGCACCGTTCTCGGCGATCCGATACTTCCGTCTAGCTCGTGCGGTGACCGGTAAGCAGGGCCATCACTCGGACGTTCTCGATCTCAGCCGCGCCGAAAACCTCGACGAAAAGTTCCTTCACCAATACCTGACGCTGACACGATCGGATCTGTTCTTCGCGGACAAGGCAATACTCGTCGAAGGAACCAGGGTCACGTCCCGGACGGTGGTGTAATTTCCAGGCTTTGAGTGGCACGTCGTCGACGTGAGGAGCCATCGTGTGCTGGCCAGTGAGAACCGACTAATGCCTCTCACTCGAAGAACAACACACGATGGCTCCTTACCAGTCCGCACCGCCCACCGCAACGGAAGCAAACCTCGGACCTGGTCGACGACCGTCTCGCCGAGAGTGCTAGCTGCCAGCAAGTTTCGTCGCTCGCCGCGACGCAGGAGCGACATACGCGCCAAACTGTCGCACGGATGCGATTGAGACGGCGATGGTGAGCACGAGTGTGCGTGCCGCATCGGGTGCTGGCACAAGAGTGAGCAGCGAGCCAACCAGCGTGACAATGGCAATCCACCGCGGGCCTACGTGGCGGGTGAGCTGCACAGCAGCGAGGGCAGCCCATCCAAATGCCACCAGGAAGAACGAGATCACATAGCCGAATTGGATGCTTGGCACGCCGCGCTCGAGAATCTGGGGATCGGCAGCGGCTAGGCCAGGAAGCACAAAGACATTAGCCCACGCGCCGCCGGCAACGATTGTCGACCCGATCAAGGCAAAGAATGCCGGAACGACTGCCTTGGCTTCGGAGGCGGGGCGAAGCACCGAGGCGACCGCGGCGGAAGAAATGGCGAGCATGGCAGCGAGGAAGCAGATCGACGAAGCAATCGCCGTGGGCGATGCCAGGAACGAGGCGCTGTCGCCGCTCGTGGATGCGCCGATCACGACCGTGACCAGAGCGACCAGGCAGAGCGGTGCTGCCAGCGACCCGACGGCCGCGAAGATGCGTGCCGATGCGCGTGACATTGTGGTTTGCGTTGAAATGGACATGTTTCCGATTCCCGTCGAGTTGGCGTTCGAGCACGTTTTCGTGATCGCTGACCGCACGCTACGGCGCAGGCGGTTCCGGCCGCCTCCTCCTGACGGCCGATCGTCTCCGCCGAAACGCCTGTGTGCCTCGTCCGCGCGGATGATGCGCTGGTAAGAGCGGCAGAATTATGCTGAACCCGTGCGAATGAGTTCTGGTACCAGTGGGGTCGCGAACCGCCGCGTGACGGTGATCGTTGATGGCGGGATCGCACTTGCGCTGCTGGTTCTCACTGCTCTGCAATTCATGTCGGGAGCCGCTCCGGACTCGTTCGGCGTGATCGTCTTCGGGGTGCTCGCCGTCCTCCCGATGGTTTTGCGGACTCGTCGCCCCCTGACCGTCACGATCGCCGTACTGATTGGCGTGGCGGGACAGCTGGTGTTCGGCGCGCAGACGCCCACCTTCTCCAGCTTCATCTCGATCATCTTGTGTGCTTACTCGTTGGCGCGCGTTGCATCGCGGGCCGCTATCGTCGTTGGGCTTGCTGCGATCATGGTGGCTGTGATCGGGTCGGCGGTCGTCGCCCGGGACCTTGTCATCTTCGACTTCCTCTACCCGGTGGTCTATATCGGTGGCGCGGCAGCGGTAGGCGGCATGGTGCGATCGTGGCGGAGGGCTGTCGAACGGCAGCGGGTGGATGAGGCGCGTCTTGCAGTCATCGAAGAACGGGCATCGATCGCGCGTGAACTCCACGATGTGATCGCACACGGCATTACCCTGATGGTCGTGCAAGCAGAGGCCGCCGCCGAAATGTTGGAGCGCACCCCTGATCGTGCGATCGCTCCGATCGAGAACATCCAGCGGACCGGTCGCCAGGCGATCGACGAGATGCGTCAGGTGCTTTCGCTGCTGCGGGCAGGCGAGTCCGACGACGAACCGGGTGCGAGACCCGGCCTCGCGGGAATCGAATCGCTGGTTGCACTGACGCGAGAGGAGGGCCTGCACGTGTCGTATGAGGTTAAGGGCACACCTCGCCCAATCAGTCCTGGTGTCGAGCTGGCGTGTTACCGGATCGTGCAGGAGGCGGTAACAAATGTGCGCAAGCATTCCCGCGCATCCCTGCTGGAGGTGTCGGTCGAGTACGAGCCAACTGCCGTGCGCATCGAAGTGGTGAACGATGGCGGCCCCGCGGTCGGCAGGATGCCGGCGTCTGGTCACGGCCTCGTGGGGATGCGGGAGCGGGCTCGACTGTATGGGGGCACCCTCGACGCGGGTGCGACCGCCGACGGCTTCCGTGTGCTGGCCACTCTCTCAGACACCTCGGGATTCCAACGATGATCAGGGCGCTCTTGGCGGATGATCAGGCTCTCGTGCGTGATGGAATTCGCATGATCCTCGACGCCCAAGACGACATCGAGGTCGTAGCCGAAGCCTCCGATGGACTCGAAGCGGTGCGGTACACGGCCAGGGAGAAACCAGACGTCGTGCTCATGGACATCAGGATGCCCGGCCTTGACGGGGTGCAGGCCACCAAGCGGATCGTGGATGCACGACCTCCGTCTGGAGCCGGGCCGCGCGTCCTCATGTTGACGACATTCGGCACAGACGAACTCGTTTATCGCGCCCTTCAGGCCGGAGCCAGCGGATACCTGCTGAAAGATTCTCCACGACGTCAGCTCCTGCATGGTGTTCGCACGGTCGCTGAAGGGGATGCGCTCCTCGATCCCGCGTTGACCAGGCGGCTCGTCGAGAACTGGGTCAGCAGGCCGGCACCCGGGGCGGCGTCGTCCGCCGCCGCTACTGTGCTTTCCCCGCGCGAGTATGAAGTGTTTCTCGGGATTGCTCATGGGCTGTCGAACGAAGAGATCGCGCGGGGCCTATTCCTCTCGACGACCACGGTCAAGACCCACGTCACCCACGCACTGCACAAGCTCGGACTCCGTGACCGCATCCAAGCCGTAGTTTTTGCCTACGAAAGCGGCCTCATCAGCCCCGGAGGGGCGCCCGGCTGATCAACTGATTTGGAGAATGTAACCCATGAAACCAATTGATCGTGTCGAAGTAATCAGCGCAGGTGAAGTGGAAATACGGCCCGAGCATGCAGGGTCCTCGGGAAAGCCGACTGCATGGTGGCTATTTACGTCCCGACAATGGACAGCACCGCGGCCCATAAATGTCTATGTCATTGAACACGAGAAGGGCCTCGTACTTTTCGATACCGGGAAACCACGCCACTCAGCGGGACGTGACCGGCCAGGGTTCTCGATGAACGTTCAAAGGGACGTCCATGGAAGCTCCGACAGCAGATCCGCTCGCCTGACCCGGCCCTTTCTCAACTGGGCAATGCGCTCCGGATCCAGCTGTAGCGAGTCCTGACGCGACGAGATGATGGCCTTATCGGGCGTAAGTCGGGACCTTTCAATAGCTGCGGCGGTGACCGGTATGACGGCAGGACGACCCCAAAAATGCTGCTCAGGTCTTCAAAGCTAATTCATCCGGTGTCTGGCCTGTGTCAAGCCATATCTCCATCGGCACGATTCCACCACCAGATGGCAGCCGCCCCCAAGCGAGTTTGTCACCGCGTCGCCCGACGGCCACACTCACAGCCGAAATCGCGATCGAAAGAGCGGTCGGATCAGCAGCAAGCTGAGCTTTCACGAGCGGGTGGGTGTCTCCTTCCGCAGCGATGCCGTTCGCCAAGCGTTCGGCAACCGGACTCCGATAATGATCATCACCTCGGAGGTCGACGGAAAGTATATGGGGTCGCCCGAGGGGTACTGCGTCGGCGATGGCGCCCATGGCGCGTCCTCGGTTATGCGACGCTTCAACCCGTTCCTGGCGTGCGTTGTCAACGCCAAGGCCAACTTGCTCTGCCTCTTCGAACCTCTTCTGTGCACCTGCAAGTGCGGCGTCCATCTCTTTGAAACTGGCGAGCCGGGCATCGAATCGAGCGTTGCCCATAACTCCTTTTGCTAACCGGATTATTTCGAAACGCTGCCATGCGTCGTCGAGGGCGCCGTCGCTGATCGCCAGCGACTCGCGGAGTAGAGGGCGGACGAGTGGGGAAATCCGTGTTCCGTGGCCGCTCGACTCTGAGTATGCGGCGTCTGCGTCCAGCGCTACGGCCAAGAGTTCTAGCTCGTTCCTGTGGGGGCTGGGCCGGCGGGCGTCGAGCAGACGAGCAAGAAGATCGTAGCGTCGCGCAGACAGCGCAGACACTCCAGCCGAGTAATAGAGGGCTGAACCAGCAACGAGCCGCAATTTGAGTTGTTTCGCAAGCCCGCCACCGCGAGCGTGCGTTGAGAATCTCTCGAGCTCGTCTATCCACCACTGGTCGCTGGTTTCGTTGCCCCAGTAGGCGAGGGTGGCGACGAGAGCGCAGCATACCTTGCTGGCTTCTTCCACTCGCTGGAGGATCGCATCGTAACCGCCATAAGGCTGATCGCTCTGATGGTCCGGAAGGTGGAAGTCATCGTGGTCATGTAGTCGACTGAATTCTTTGTTTAGAGTGTCATGCAGACCGATGGCCACTGGGCGCCCCGACAGCGCGCGTTTTGCGGTCTCCACCGCGACAGGGACCGTCGATGTCCGCGGGCGACCCAACAACTGTTGGCTCTATGCCTTCAGCCCGTATCGCCTGCTCGATCAGTCGATCGAAGTTCAGGGTCACGATCACTTTGACCGAGCCCGCCCGCACCATTCGGGCAATCGCCTGATGCGCTGCGGTTGGAGACTTACGCCCTGCTGCGAGGTCATCGCTGGATGGCTCGAAGTAGTCCCGAAGCAGCCGTTGGCGCTCCAACGGTGTTGGTGCGAGCTTTTCCAACACTGTCTCGTATCGCGCCGGTTCCTCATAACGAGATTCGTACCAGCTCACCGAATCATCAGGGTCGTCACCAGCGAGTTGGGCGATACGAGAGGTTAAGTCTTCCAGCACGCCCCAGGCTGTGGGTATGCCGCTGGGCGCCGAGACTCCAGCACCCAAGAGCAGCGCGTAAGCTCCACGGTTTGCCCGCAGTGAGAAAGCAAGAGTAAGCAGTGCATCCTCATCGCGCGGTCGTTCAGTCATGAGATCACGGTACCGGCTGGTACCGACGAGGCATCGACGCTTGACGCTCGCGGTCACCGTATCTTCCTCGTCGAACTCGAGAACAAGACTTAAACAGCGGAGGCTATACGCATTGGAACTGACTCCTGCGCCTGCCCTGATGCTAGACGCACCGGCACCGGCACCGGCACCGGCACTGGAGCTGCGATGCCGCTGGTGGTGATGTGCTTGGAGGGCGTGGCTCGGTGGCGAGGAAGCCGACGCATGTATGTCAGAGGTCGCCGGTAGCGTTCGCGTAAGGCAGGAAACAAGGAGGAATCCCATGTCATCCGACGAGTATCCCTTCCCGGTTGCGGTTTCACAGCTGGGAGAACAGGACTCGCGCGAATCTCAGAACGCACGTGCCATTAAATGGCTTCTGGTGCAGGCCGGTGGTTCCGTCGTCGTCGTAACGCCTCGCAAGCAGTTTGAAGGCGAGAGGCTCAAACGCCTGGTCGCGCGTTCTGACACGACTCACCTCACCTGGCGCGGGTTCTTCGCCGGGGCACTCGCCAACCGTCGGGTGATCTATGCCTGGCCGGATCGACAGCACCTAAACGATCTCTGGGGTGTCGATGCTGATGCTCTTGTCGTCCTTGAGTGGGGTGAAGCCGATACTGCGGCATGGATCGAAGATGCGGGGCCTATACGGCTACTTCCCGGACGGACGTTGCAGGCCGCGTCAGAACCCGATTCCGGGGTACGGGCCGACCCACTGCCGAACGGCGTTGGCGAGATTCTTGAGCACATCGCGGCATGGGCTGCCGGGTACGACTCCGGATTGAAATGGAATGAGGAAGACAAACTAAAGGCAGACATGATGAACTGCCCGGAACGGTGGGAATCTGTCACTGTTGAGCAAGTTCGCGCCAAATGCCGGGACCTGAAAATGCGACCGAACGATGTCGAGACGGTCGCCGGGTTCCTTGATCGTAGGAAGCAGGGGCGCCGATTCAACGTGAGGAGTTCTTACCGGGACTTCCGCTTCGCGTAGCGGCTACGCCATCATTATTGGCGCGGATGCCAGACCGAGCATCATGGCTGATCAGGATGCTCACTTCCGAATCATGGACGAGGCGCCGAAGCATCCCAACGGCCGCGCCAAAGGCGGCGAACCTTGCGTCATCTGCAACGAGCCAGTACAGGCCAGCGCCCACTGGGTGCAACGCGACCGGCACGTATGCTCCGGAACATGCAACGGACTTTTGCGTCGCCGCTACGGAAGGGGTAGCGCGAGCATTAGTGCCGAGAAAGTGGCTGCGGCGGTCGAATTCGTCGGGCCTCGACCGAATCCGCGCACCAGCGGTCCACGCGTGTTCCAGACGCGGCCGAACGCCCACTTGCCCGAACTGCCCATCGAATGGGAAGGTTACGGTCCACATCCCGGCGACGTTGTCGATCGGTATGGCATCCTGACCCAATACCTCGTGCAGGATATGCCGGATGGCTACTTCACTTCGCGCGTCGTGATAGCCGTTGCCGAGAGCGGAGATCTGTTTGTCGCCGGCGCCAACGGTGAGGGTTACTACTCGTCCGTAGTGATCGGGCCGCACTCGCCAGAAGGCGAGCGGCTCGAGGGCCAACTGTTCAGCTATACCTTTCAGGTCAACGGTGTGCTGTGTGAGTGGCGCCGTGAGCGCATCCCCGACCTACAGCCCGACGGTGTGGACTTCTTCTTCTGGGAGTGCTATGCCGCCGTGCCCGTCGACGCTCCGAAGTACCCGGAGCCAATGCATTCTGCGCGCTACCGGGCGGAGATGGATCGTCGCCGACGGATCAGTAGCAACGCGTCCAAGCATGAGCGGCGGGCGCGCGAGGAAGCCAGGATCGAGCGATTCGATCCGCTGCAGATATATGGGCGAGACGGATGGCTCTGTGGCATCTGCGGAGAGGTCGTCGATCCCGCGGCGCTCCATCCCGACCCTCTGAGCGCGAGCCGGATCACGTTGTTCCATTGTTAAAAGGTGGCGACCACACGCAAGAAAACTCCGTCCTCGCGCACCTGATCTGCAACATCCGCAAGTCAGCCAACTGAGGGAGCGCGCGTCTCAATTTCCCTGCGCGGGGAGTAGGCCAATGAAGTTGCTAACGAATGGCAGGCCCTGGAGCACGTTACTTTGACCGAATCTGAGAAGCTGCGCCAGAGAAGTTCGGGGTCGATCTGACTCTAAGCATCGAGGCCGGTTGGATACTTCCGCGAGGGGGACCAAAAGGGGACCAGAATCATGCAAACCATGCAATGCATGACGTGATTTGAACCGTTCTGCGCACCCCTGCGCCCCGGAAAATCAACGATCTGGGCTACTAGGGCTACCTGGGGGTCAAGGGGTCGCAAGTTCAAATTTTGTCAGCCCGACCAAATAAGGCCCGGAAACTCGCAAGGGTCTCCGGGCCTTCTGCATGTCCGGGAGACGGCAACCTCTCCACCTATGCACAGGCTCTACCAGTCTGAAGGCGTGCCGCAGTGCTACGACGACGAGCTTTCGATGCTCCGGCGGATCAACTTGATAAAGGAATCAGATTCGGCGAAGCACCTTCGCGCCTATGGAGTGCGTGCGCTTCACACCTCGGCGTTAATCGAGACGACTCGAGATCCGATCATGACGATGCTCTGCATCGGGTTGGAGATGCTCCTCAAGCTCAGTCTCGGGCTCCTTCACGTGGAGGAGCAACGGGCATAGCCACCCCTGTGGGTGCTGAAGAACGAGTACTGACATGATTTGGCGCGGATGGAATCGTTGCTGCGCGACGACATTCGTCGCGACTTACTGCGAGTCACGCATCAGGACTGGTCGCCGAAGCGCTCGACGCCGCCGAGCGGGTGGCTCTAGAAAACGAGTCTGAGCGGAACAGTCTCTTCCACCAAATGATCGCCGACTACTCCCTTTCGGACGAGTTCTATCGACGGCTGAATAAGCCAGTCGCTGCTGCACTCCGGAGGTGGCGGGCCCTGTTGCTATGGCTGGCGTGCAGGGCGTCGTGGGGGAACGAGGAAAGGCTTGGGACCACGACATCACGTCGATTGGTCAACAGGGGTCGGCGACTGACGTCAACGCTGCGGATGGCTCAACAGAATGTAAGAATTGCGTTCTGGAAGCCCTTGGGGAGACACGGACTGGCACGCAACGTTCGTAACGCACCTGCCCCTTTTGGCAAGCTCATCCGGTCGCACCCAGATTGTGCGACGCTTTACGCATGGATCTCGAGGTGTCGCCGGCGCTCACGATTCCCGCAGCGGAACTCAGCTGGCGGTTTTCGCGTTCGTCTGGACCCGGGGGTCAACATGTAAATACCTCGGATAGCCGCGCCGAGCTCACCTGGAGCATCGTCGACTCGGCGGTGCTCTCCGAAGACCAGCGGATGCTGTTGGGCGCGCGTCTCGGACCTCGCCTCATCGCCGGTGCAATCACGGTAACGGCCTCAGAGCGGCGCTCCCAACTTCGCAATCGCGAGATCGCGTTGGCTAAGCTCTCTGAGCTCGTCAGCATGGGCCTCGCCCCCGAAGGCGCTCGCCGCCGCACGACCAAGCCCACCAGAGGATCGAACCTGCGGCGCCTCGCTGCAAAAGAACAGCGATCAATCACGAAACGGCAACGGCAGAGGCCGCCCGCCGAGTGAACGTCGTCTCGCCAATGTCAGCGTCAACTTCAACGCCTGAATTTCCGGCGCCCGCGAAACTCTTCTGAGCCGCAGAATCGTGATGCCAGTGGCAGGATGACAGCATGGTTGAGATTTCGGAGGAGGACTTCGAAAAGATGGTCACTGAGGAATATGACGCGATACCCGACGAGATGTTGGGCGAGCTCGAGAACGTGGCAATCCTGGTGTCGAACCAGCCTCCCGGAGAGCGTCCGCGGCTTTTCGGACTTTACAGTGGGCATCCGCTGACCACGCGTGGCGTGTACGGCTTCGGGGAGCTGCCTGACCGCATCACCCTGTACAAAAACAACATGCAGGAGCACAGCAACGATCTCGACGAGTTGCGCGCCAGAGTGCGCATCACGTTGGTGCACGAGATCGGGCACTACTTTGGCCTCGACGACAAGCGGCTGCAGGAATCGGGTTGGGCGTAGAACACCAGCCGCCTTATTCGTGTAGAACAATTTGGTAGAGATTGTGGTCCTGCCATTTGCCGGCAATCTGCAGGTACTGCGGCGCCATCCCAATCTGCTGGAAACCCGCGTTCTGCAGTACCCGTTGCGAACCAATATTGTGCGGGAGAGTGCTCGCCTCTATGCGGTGCAGCCCGAGTTCCTCACGGGCCGTTTCGACGATCAGCTGGACCGCAGCCTGCCACGCCTCGGTGTAGTACTCCTCAGGGCGTATTGGCTCCCACTGAGAGAGATAGCGGCGGTTGCGCACGTACGCGGCAGCAAGCGCCGGGGCATCGCTCGGGCGCAGTAGACGCATGCTGACACCTTGACTGAGTTGGCATGACTCAAACACAAGTAGACATTATGCGCCCACGTCGTTGACCTTCGCCAGCCGACGCGCGTCGGCTGGTTGCACACCAACCTCACTCACTGGGTCGTTACTACCCCAGCAGGCTCCACTCGAGCGGCCGCAAATGCCGCGGGGTTCTTCTTCGCCGACCACAGCATCCCGATGTAGATCAGGTCGAAGACGCTGCACAGGAGCCCGATCCCGATGATGAAGGGCAGGTTGCCCAGCACACCGATCAGGATCGTGGGAGCAAGCGTGCCCAGCCATTTGGCAATGGCGATCACCATGGACTGGCCGCGAGCGCCTCGGCGCACGACCAGCATGGCGATGAACAGGCCGGACATCAGCAGGTTCTGCAGGAATGCGGAATAC
>DATCDQ010000024.1:0-36429 GCA_036510655.1 Microbacteriaceae bacterium
GAAGTACTACTGGCCGGAACGACTCGAGTTCGTCGATGAGTTGCCCCGCAATGCGATCGGGAAGATCCAGAAGAACATTCTCAGAGAAATGGCAGCCGCGTTGGTCGCGGCGACGAAGGAGACGATATGACACCGGCCGCCGATGACGATACGTTCGCTGCCCTCAAGGAGGAGATCGAAGCCTGGGTGCGCGGTCCAGGCGAGGACTACGCGAACATCATCGAGGACGCGGGTCAGGTATCGCCCGCATTGTTCGCGGAGTTGAAGGAGCGAGGCTATCTCAGCCTTGCGGCACCGGAACGACTTGGCGGGCGCGGCATCGACTTTGCCCGCTACCTCGAGCTGATGGAGCTCTTCTCGCGCTCCCACGCGTCGATTCGGATGCTCGTGCACGTTATCAACGGAACCTGGCGTGCCATGGATCCCTTCGCCACCGACGCGCAGCGAGAGCAGATCATCAAGCCGTCCGTTGTGGGCGATGTGCTGGTCGCGTTCACACTGACGGAGGCGACGGCCGGAACCGGGGCGGACATCCGCACCAGCGTTCGCCGCGACGGGGACACGTACTACCTCAGCGGTGAGAAGCATCTGATCACGTTCGGGGTGCACTGCGACTACTGGCTGCTGGCAGCGCGGTTGGAGGGCACGAGCGGCCAGGATGGCACGCTTGCCCTGCTGGTGCCGAACACTGGTTTACCCGGTGCCGAGGTCATCGACGATTCGCAGACGATGGGTGTGCGGGGCACCGACCATGCGATGCTGCACTTCGACAACACGCCGGTTCCGGTGTCCGCCCGCCTCGGCGCTGAGGGCGACGGGCTCGCCGTCATGCTCGGCGGATTCCTCCTGCCGAGCAGGGTATCCGTTGCGATGAGCTGTGTCGGCCTCGCCGAACGAGCGCAGGAACTGGCGGTCGACTACGCGAACCGACGTGAGACGTTCGGCAAGGCGCTGTCGCAGCGGCAGGCCATCCAGTTCTATCTGGCGGAGAACTATGCGGACATCGCGGCCGCGCGCGCACTGGTGATGGAGGCCGCGCGCGCGTTCTCGGCCGGGACGCCCGACGCCGGGGTGCTTTCCAGTGCGTCAAAGATGATTGCCGTTGACATGCTCACGCGGGTCACCGACAAGGCGCTGCAGATCCATGGCGGGCAGGGATACTGGAAACGCAACGCCATCGAACGTGTCTACCGCGATGCGCGCGCACAGAGATTCGAAGAAGGCACAAATGAAATTCAGAAACTGATCGTGGCGCGCGCCGTTATCGCGGGCGCCGTCTAACGCGAGGAGACCGGACAGCATGGCATCCAACAGTGAAGGTACTGGTGCCCCCGTCGCACTGATCACGGGCTCGTCGCGCGGTATCGGCAGAGTGCTCGCGCTCAAACTCGCCGCAGCGGGCACCAATGTGGTCATCAACTACAAGGCGAATCGGGAACTCGCCGAGCGCACACTCGAGGACGTGCGTGCGGCCGGCGCCGACGGCATCATCGTGCAGGCGAACATCGAGGAGCCGGAGGAGATCGACGCGCTGTTCGAAGCGGTCGCCGCGCGCTACGGCCGACTCGACGCATTCGTTGCGAATGCGGCGGCCAGCGCGTTCAAGCCGGTCGCGCAGCTGAAGCAGCACCACCTGGATCGCAGTTGGGCGATGAACGTGCGCTCGTTCGTGCTCGGCGCGCAGCGCGCGGCCGACCTGATGACCGAGGGCGGCCGCATCATTGTCGTCACGAGTTACGGCTCATTGCGCTCGTTCCCGACCTACGCGTCGCTCGGCGCAGCCAAGGCGGCCGCAGAAACCTATATGCGCTACATGGCCACAGAATTCGGGCCGCGGAACATCACGGTCAACGCGGTCAACGGTGGCCTGATCGACACGGATTCACTCGAGTTCTTCTACGAACGCGTGCCTGGCATCCCGCCCATGCAGTCCGTGATCGAGAAGCTGCCGCTCGGCCGGCCGGGGACGGCGGACGACATGGCATCCGCCATCGAATTCCTGCTGTCAGAGCACGCTGGCTATATCACCGGTCAGGTGCTGTCTGTCGACGGCGGGCTGACCATTGTCGCCCCGCCGTTCTGGGCGGACACGACGGGCGAACTCCACGCCGCGGTCTACGGCGAGCCAGACGAAGCCTGAGCGTTCGCGTGAACGACCTTCTGCCGCGCATACGCACGCCGTGGCCGATCGGTTCGATGCAGCTGCCACACCGCATCGTGATGGGCAGCATGCACACCGGTCTCGAGGTTTCGGACGACGGCGGCGCGGGGCTCGCCGCGTTCTATCGAGAGCGCGTCGACGGAGGCGCGGCACTGATCATCACCGGCGGGCTCGCTGTGAACTCGGCCGGCCGTGGCGGCTCCGACTACGCCGTGTTGGGCGAGTCGGGCGTTCGCGAACGACTGAGCAGAGCCGTCGAGGCCGTGCGCGATGCCGGCGGGATGATCGCGGCGCAACTGTTCCACGCCGGGCGCTACGCGATCCTCGACGGACTCACGGATGCGACTGGTCGCGCCGAGCAGGCGGTCGCGCCGTCCGCGGTACCCTGGCGTGCCGCACACGGCGCGGTGCCGCGCGCCCTGACCGCCGATGACATCGCCGCAACCATCGCGGACTACGCGGATGCCGCGCTCCGCGCTCTCGACGCCGGATTCGACGCGGTCGAGATCATGGCATCCGAAGGGTATCTGATCAACCAGTTCTGCTCGCCGCTGACCAACCTGCGCGACGACGAGTGGGGAGGCGACAGCGAGCGGCGGCAACGATTCGCGCTCGCCGTTGTGCGTGCCGTGCGGTCGGCGCTGCCGGCCACTGTGCCTGTGCTCGTGCGGATGTCGGGGGATGATCTGATGCCCGGCTCAACCACACCGGACGAAGTGACCGGCTTGGCCACGGCACTGACCGACGCAGGGGCAGACGCACTCAGCGTCGGTATCGGCTGGCACGAGTCGCGCGTGCCGACAGTGCAGGCATCCGTGCCGCACGGAGCATGGCTGGGCTACGCCGAGCGGATCGCCGGCGCCATCACCGAATCCGGGGTACGGCGCGTTCCGGTGATCGCGAGCAACCGGATCACGGACCTGCGGCAGGCCGAAAGCATCCTTCAGCGCGGCACGGTCGACGCCGTCGCACTGGCGCGGCCGTTCCTGGCGGATGCGCGCATTATCGCCCGCAGCCTCGGCGGAGACTTCGACGCCGTCAACACCTGCATCGGGTGCGATCAGGCCTGCATCGATCGTTCACTGGTCTTTGCGCCGGTGTCGTGCCTGGTCAATCCGCGCGCGGGGCGCGAGGCAGAATTTCCGGCGCCCACTCTGCCGCTCCTCCGGGCGGAACGGCAGCAACGATTCGCTGTCGTGGGTTCCGGTCCGGCCGGCCTGGCGGCCGCGATCGACCTGGCCGAGCGCGGGCACGCCGTGACGTTGTTCGAAGCGGCAGACGAGTTGGGTGGCCAATTCACACTGGCGGCGCGTATCCCCGGCAAGGAAGACTATGCGCGCACGGCCGAGTCGGCACGGGCGCGCTTGACCGCGCTCGGCGCAGACATCCGAACCGGCATGCGAGCGTCCGTGGAACTACTCGGCGACTTCGCCGGAGTCGTCGTGGCGACCGGTGTTCTGGCGCGCCGGATCGAGCTGCCGGGCGCTGATCTGTCCCACGTTCTCACGTATGAACGCGCTCTTCGCGACGGCGTGCCGGACGGCTCTGTTGCCATCATCGGTGGTGGCGGCATCGGTGTGGATGTCGCGACATTCCTTCTCGAGCCCCACGATCGACGCGAACGTGCTGTTGTATTCGCTGACCGGTTCGAGCTGTCGGAATCCACCGGCATTCTCGCAGACGACGAGGCGCCGTTCGCGGGCCCGCGTGTCCGAACCACACCCCGTGCTGGCGGTCTCGTGACGCTGTTGAAGCGCAACGGCCGATTCGGCCAGGGCATCGGGATCACCTCGCGCTGGGTGGCGCTCGGCGCACTCCGTGTTGCGGGAGTGCGGATGCTGACCGACATCGCCTATCGTGAGATCACGCCGGCCGGGGTTGTGATCGAGAACGCACACGGAAGCACGGAACTGATCCCAGGGAAGACCGTGATCGTGTGCGCCGGCCAGGAGCCGAACGCGACGTTGGCTGCGCAACTGCGCGAGGCGGGCATCCGTCATGAGGTGGTCGGCGGCGCCCGCGATGCTATGGGAGTGGATGCGGTGCGGGCGACAAGCGAGGGCCTCGCGGCCGCCCGTCGGCTGAGCGTTCGGCGGCTGCCGTGACCGGATTAACCGAATCACGGGAGAGTCTGGCAGAATAGCCCTCTGAGTTCTGCTCGGTTCGACCCTCTAATCAAACCGTTTGCAGAGCCCCATAGACCTCCTGCCGCGTGTGCCCCCACGCCCACGGCAGTCAGTTCGACAAACACCTCATACAACACAGGAGAATTGTGGCTGTCAAGATCCGTTTGAAGCGCATGGGCAAGATCCGTGCACCGTACTACCGCATCGTCGTCGCCGACTCGCGCACCAAGCGCGATGGTCGTGTCATCGAAGAGATCGGCATCTATCACCCCACGCAGGAGCCTTCGGTCATCAAGGTCGACTCGGACCGCGCTCAGTACTGGCTCTCCGTCGGCGCGCAGCCGACCGAGCAGGTCGAGGCGCTACTGCGCCTGACCGGCGACTGGGGCACGTTCAAGGGTTCCAAGAACGTCGCCAACACCGTCAAGGTCAAGGAAGCCAAGGTCGCTTTCGTCGCTGACGAGAAGAAGAAGCCGGTCTTGAAGCCGAAGGCCGACAAGCCTGCAGCGAAGACGGCAGAGAAAGCGCCTGTCGAGGCTGCGGAAGACGGCGCAGCCGAGACATCCGAGACCGAGAAGGCCTGAGATTGCTCGCTCCGGCTCTCGAGCACCTGGTCAAGGGGATTGTCGACAATCCTGACGACGTGGTGGTTGTTGCAAAGAATTCCCCCCGTGGCGAGGTTCTCGAGGTTCGTGTGAACCCCGAGGACCTCGGCCGGGTCATCGGCCGATCCGGTCGCACCGCGAAGGCATTGCGCACCCTGGTGTCGGCGCTGGCTGACGGTCGCCGGGTGCGTGTCGACGTCATCGACACCGATTCCTGAGGTGGCCGAAAAGCAACCGCAGCGCACCCAGCTGCGAGTGGGGCGCCTGACGAAGGCGCATGGCCTGAAGGGTGCGCTCAAGCTCGAGCTGTACACCGACGACCCCGAGCATCGGTTCGTGCCTGGCGCCGTGTTCTCGGTGCAGGTTCCGAGCGGCTCGAAATGGCACGGCAAGACCCTCGAGTTGGTCGAGCTGCGCTGGTACAACGCTCAGCCGGTCGGCTTCTTCGTCGGCGTCTCGGACCGTTCGGAGGCTGAAACGCTGGCGAAAGCGATCCTCTGGGTCGACCAAGACTCTGCCGAGCTGCCACAGGAAGAGGACGCCTGGTATGACCACCAGCTCGTCGGACTCGCCGTTGTGCGCGACGGTGTGACCGTCGGCACGGTCAGCCGCGTCGACCACCTGCCGGCGCAGGATCTTCTCGCGGTCGCGACGGATGCCGGGGAAGTGCTCGTTCCGTTCGTGAAGGCGATCGTGCCAAGCGTCGACATCACGGCGTGTACCGTGACGGTGACTCCGCCGCCCGGGTTGTTCGAGGAACTCCCCGATGAGCCGGATGAATCAGCTGAGCCGGATGAATCAGCTGAGCCGGATGAATCCGATGATAACTCCGCTGGTACGCGCGACGGTGCAGCTGACGGAATCGAACCGGTCGAGTAGGCGTCAGCCGCCGACCGGCGCGGACGCGAACCGGGCAAGCAGCTCGGTGATACGCCCTGTGCAGCCTCCGCAGCCCGTGCCCGCACGGGTGTCTGCGCCGACGTCAGCGACTGTGCAGCATCCTGCGAGCGCAGAATCGCGGATGCGGCCGGCGGACACACCGTTGCACCAGCACACCGTCGCATCCGCATCGAACCCGTCAGCGGCCGGAGTCGGAGCGTCGTCCGGCCCGTCGTAACGCAGGAGCACTGACCGGTCGGCCGGCAGCTCACTGCCTCGTTCGAACAGCAGCGTGAGTTCCGCGCCGGTGCGCGGCATCCCGACGCACACAACGCCTTCGAGCACGCCGGCGCGCGTCACAAGTTTGACGTAGCGGCCGTGCTCGGCGTCTGCCCACTGCGCCACAGCGACGTTCTCCGGTGGCTCCCAGACATCGATGTCGACGGTTCCGGCCGAAACCACGTCGATGTCGTCTGCCTTCAGCATCACGACACTCGGGCGCTCGTCGGGCAACGGCTCGGGATCGGCGGCGCCTGCCGCCTCGGCGCTGAGCTGCGCGGCAAGCCATTGCGCCTGGCGCCAGCCCGGCCCGATCAGCCCGAGAGGTATGCCGTGTGTTGCATTCGGGTCAGCGCTGACGTGCGCGCAATCGCCGATAGCGCAGACATCGGCGTCGCCCCACGAACGCAAACGGCGGTCGACCAAGACCCCGGCTGCTGTCGGCAGCTGCGCACGCTCGGCGAGTTCCACGCGAGCGCTGACGCCGCAGGACAGCACAAGAAGGTCGCCCGGAACGCGCTTGCCATCGGCACAGAGCAGCGCGTCGAAGCACGCGAGTCCCTGATCGTTCGTGCGCACGTCGATACCCTCGGCCCTGCTGTGCGCGACGATGCGGATGCCGGCGTCGCGCAGGTTTCGCGCGAGCACAGTGCCGCCTGCCCGATCCAAATTGCGGGGCATCGGGTGGCTTCCGTGATGCACGATCACCACATCGGCTCCCTGCCCCGCCGCGGCGAGGGCCAACTCCAGACCGAGGACCCCGGCACCAAGCACGACGATTCGCTCTCCGGCGGTCACCGCCGCACGGATTCTGTCGGCGTCGGCGAGGTCGCGCAAGGCAACGATGCCGGGCGGCAATGGCGTGTCCGTCGCCGCACGGTCCGCCGGGCTAGCTCGCATGATCCCGTCCAACGTGGGCAGATTGGCGCGCGCTCCGGTCGCTATGACGAGCCGGTCGTAGTGCAGGTATGCTCCGGTGCTCAGCGCGACGGTGTGCGCCTGGCGGTCGATTCCGGTCACACGAGTGCCGACCTGGAAGCGCACGCCGGCGGCGACCGCCACCACGGTGTCGGTAATCGAGAGCGCTTCTTGCGTGATTCGCCCTGCCGCGTAGTCGGCCAGCAACACCCGGTTGTACGCGTCGACCGGTTCTGCGCCGACCACCGTGAGTTCGATCGATCCCGATCGCACGCTCGGCAGCAACTCTTCGACAAAGCGGGCGCCGACCGGACCATTACCGACAAGGACCACGCGCATCGCGCCGGTCATGATGTCCCCGTCACGATGCCGCCGCTTCGTCGACGAACCGCCGCACACGCACAACGGTCGCCTTGAATTCCGGCATGCCCGAGATCGGATCGATCACACTCTGGGTGAGCAGGTTGGCGCACTCAACGCCCGCATAGTGGAACGGCAGAAACACCGTGTCCATGCGGATGTCTGGCGTCACCTCCGCGACGCAGCGCGCACGGCCGTGCGAACTCGTGATCTCAACGGAGCAACCGTGGGTGATGCCGCGCGCTGCAGCCGTCGCGGGATGCAGCTGCAGGCGCGCGTTTGGTTGTGCTGCGGCGAGTTCGCTCACGCGCCGTGTCTGCGTTCCGGACTGGTACTGTTCCAGCAATCGCCCGGTCACGAGGGTGAGGTCGCCGTCGACGAACGGCTGCTTGGCCGCGACTGCCGGTGTGACCGCGACGAGCCTGGCGCGTCCGTCGTCGTGCCAGAATCGTTCAGCAAACAGACGGGGCGTACCCGTTGATCCCGATGGATACGGCCAATAGGCCGGGTGTTCTGTATCGAGGAGGGCGTATGTGATGCCCGAATAGTCGGCGATCCCACCGGCGGATGCACGTGCCAGCTCGTCGAAGACGTCCGTGGGCCGATCGCTGAAGCTACCGGGCGAGAACAGTCGAGCTGCCAGTTCACGCAAAATCCACAGTTCGCTGCGCACCCCCGGCGGCGGATCAACGGCTTGCCTGCGTCGAATCACGCGCCCTTCGAGCGAGGTCATGGTGCCGTCTTCTTCTGCCCACTGGGTGACCGGGAGCACGAAATCGGCGAGCATCGCCGTTTCGGAGAAGAAGAAGTCGCAGACGACGAGAAGGTCGAGTCTGCCGAGACGCTCGCGCACTGCGCCGGCATCCGGGGCGGATACGACGGGGTTGGAGCCGTGGACGAGCAGGCATCGTGGCCCGTCGGATTCGCCGATCGAGCCCAGCAGCACGGTCGCTGGCACGCCCGGCCCGGGGAGGGCATCCGGTGAGATTCCCCACACGTGCGCGACGTGCGCGCGGGCGGCAGGGTCTGTGATCCTGCGATAACCGGGCAGCTGGTCGGCCTTCTGACCGTGCTCGCGGCCGCCCTGCCCGTTTCCTTGCCCGGTGAGAGTGCCGTACCCGCCGGTGTCGCTTCCGGGCAGTCCGAGCAGCAGGCTGAGATTGATGGCTGCGGTCGCGGTGTCCGTTCCGTCGATGTGCTGCTCGACGCCGCGACCGGTGAGGATATAGGTTCCGCCGCGGCCACCGGCAGTAGCAGCCAGTTGCTGAGCGACTTTCCGCAGAATTGCGGCGGGGACACCCGTGGCCGCTTGGACCCGCTGCGGCCACCACGGGCCACAGCTTGCGGCAACCGCATCGAATCCGGAGGTGCGGGTCGCGACATAATCTGCGTCGAAGAGGCGCTCCGCGATCACGATATGGGTGAGGCCGAGCAACAAGATCAGGTCGGTCCCCGGGGTCGGTGCCAGATGGATGCCTGCGCCTTGTTCTGTCAGGCGTGCCGTCGCGCTGCGACGAGGATCGACGACGATGAGCCCACCTGCCGCGCGGGCGCCGTCGAGGTGCCTGACGAACGGGGGCATCGTCGTCGCGACATTCGACCCGAGGAGAAGCACGGTCGCTGCATCATCGAGGTGTTCGACCGGAAACGGCAGCCCGCGATCGAGGCCGAAGGCCCGCATGCCGGCTGCCGCCGCAGAAGACATACAGAATCGACCGTTGTAGTCGATGCGCGAGGTTCCCAGCGCTACCCGCGCGAATTTGCCGAGCTGATAGGCCTTCTCATTGGTGAGGCCGCCACCACCGAACACGGCAACGGAGTCCGCGCCGTGTGTGCGACGGGAGTCTCGCAACCGGGTCGCGATGCCGTCGAGCGCGCTGGCCCACTTGACGGACTGAAACGTGCCGTCCGATTGGCGGGCCAGCGGTGTGGTGATCCGCTCGGGCGAGGTCAGCAACTCTGCGGCGGTCCACCCTTTCGTGCACAGGCCGCCCCTGTTGGTCGGAAACGCGCGGCCGGTCACGGTGACGGTGGGTGCCGCATTGGCCGTGGTCAGTGCAGTCGTGGTCGGTGCGGTTTTGGTCAACGTCATTGCGCATTGGAGTGCGCAGTACGGGCAGTGTGTCGCCGTGCCGCTCACAAGCGGCGCCCCGCGCCGCCGCGCAGGTAGAGCGCGGCCGTGAGGATCAGGAGCACCAGATAGCCCGCGATGAACCACCACAGCCCGGTCGCATAACCTCCGGTTGATGACTTCGAGAACCCCAGCACCTGCGGGATCACAAATCCTCCGTACGCACCGATCGCCGAGATCAGACCGAGCGCCGCGGCCGTCCGGCGCTGCACGGACACGTCACCGGCCGTGACATGGGCATCCGCCACGCCGGCACGGGCGGCGAAGACTGTGGGGATCATCCGGTACGTCGAGCCGTTGCCGACGCCTGATGCGATGAACAGCACGAGGAAGAGCCCGAGGAACAGCCAGAAACTTCCCGTCGGCAGCGTGATGATGACGAAAAACGTGATCAGCGCCATGACGGCGAAAGACGCGACCGTGATGCGAGCGCCGCCGAAACGGTCGGCAAGGCGGCCGCCATACGGTCGGGCAAGCGAGCCGACCAGAGCACCCAGGAAGGCCAGCGAGACCGATGCCGAGCCGACCTGGAACGTGGAGAACGCCGGGAACTGATCGACGATCAGCTTCGGGAAGACGCCGGCGAAGCCGATGAATGACCCGAACGTTCCGATGTAGAGCAGCGCGAGCGGCCACAACTGCGGTTCGCGCAATGCGGCGAGGGATGCCCCGAGGTCGGTCTTCGCATTCGACAGATTGTTCATGTAGCGGGAGGCGCCGACGATGGCGACGAGGATGGGCAGCACCCAGATCCAGCCGGCGACGGGCAGGTTGAGTGTGACACCGGCGCCGATCGTGATGACGATCGGAACGAGGAATTGAGCGGCCGCGGCGCCGAGGTTCCCGCCGGCAGCGTTGAGTCCGAGTGCCCAGCCCTTGTCGCGTTGCGGGTAGAAGAAGGTGATGTTCGACATCGAACTGGCGAAGTTGCCGCCGCCGAGCCCGGCGAACCCCGCGGCAGTCAGCAGCATCCAGAACGGGGTATGCGGATTGCCGACGCAAAGGGCGAGCATCGTGACCGGAATCAGCAGCAAGGCGGCCGAGATCATCGTCCAGTTGCGACCGCCGAACCGCGGAACCGCGAACGAATATGGAAAGCGGAGTGTCGCCCCGACAAGGCTCGGCAGCGAGATCAGCCAGAATACCTGCCCCGTTTCGAGCTGGAACCCTGCGGAGGGCAGCGTGACGACCACAATGCTCCAGAGTTGCCAGACAACGAAACCGAGGAATTCGGCGAACACGGACCAGCCGAGGTTTCGGCGCGCGATCCGTCGGCCGGTGTGCTCCCAGAACGCGCGGTCTTCCGGATCCCACCCATCGATCCATCGGCCCGGGCGGATCGTCAGCGGGCTCTGCATCGTCGTGTTGGGGGCTGCTGTGTTGGGTGCTGTGGTATCGGGCGCTGTGGCTTGTGGTGTCGGCAGTGTGCTCATGCGTTCAACGTATGGAGGTCGTGTTTCGGGCTCGAGCGGCATGCGTTAACGTTCGATCACGGTCTGCTCACACCGCTCGCTTGCCCGCATGAGGTGGTATTCACGTGCCGGACACGGCCGGGAAATCCGCCCGGAATCCGCAGTTCGTAGCGTCAGGACAGCGCTTGTCTCCGACATGGGCGCGCAGAAGGCACGATGCAAAGGAGATTGGGATGCACCCTCACGAGATCGACCTCGTCAAAACCAGCTTTGCGAAGGTGGCGCCGATCGCGGATACGGCGGCGATCATCTTTTACGACACGTTGTTCGAACGCGACCCCGCGTTGCGAAGCCTATTCGCAGACGACCTGACCGAGCAGCGCAGGAAGCTCATGATGATGCTCGGCACTGCCGTGAACAGCCTGGATAACTGGGCTGCCGTGGCTGGGCATGTGCAGGCGCTGGGCGCCCGGCATGTCTCATACGGCGTCACGCGTGCCGACTATGACACCGTCGGTGCCGCACTGATCGAGACCCTATCGATCGGTCTGGGAGACGAATTCACGCCCGCAGTGCGGGCTGCCTGGGTGGCGTGTTACGCCGTGGTGTCCGGAGAGATGCTCGCGGCGGCCGAGCAGGTCGCCTGACCACTTCCGGCGACGCAAGCGCTGTCGGTATACCATTAGGGTATACCGTGTGATGATATCCGGCGTAGCGTTATTCGGTGTTCGGCGCCCGCGACCCTGGCTGATGCTCGCACTCGGCGTGTTCGCCCAGGCCAGCGCGACAGTGCTGGTGAGCACCCCCGCCTTTCTGATCCCGCTGTTGCACACCCAGCGCGGCATGAGTCTGGCTGCGGCCGGAACGCTTGCCGCGGCGCCGACACTGGGCATGGTCGTGACCCTGATTGCGTGGGGTGCGCTGACGGACCGGATCGGCGAGCGTCTGGTGATCGCGGTCGGACTGCTGCTGGCATCGGCGGCTGCCGTTGCCGCTGCCCTTATTGCCAATGCGGTGCCTGGCGGCTATCTGAGCGTGGGCGTGCTGCTGTTTGTCGGCGGGATGATGGCGGCCAGCCCCAACGCGGCGAGCGGGCGCCTCGTGGTCGGCTGGTTCTCACGCGACAAGCGCGGACTCGCGATGGGTATCCGTCAGATGTGCCAACCGCTCGGAGTCGCGGTCGCCGCAATCGCAATTCCACCGCTTGCCTCTGCGGGTGGCATCGCCGCAGCGCTGACGCTGCCTGCGATCCTGACGCTGCTCTCGGCTGTCGCGTGTGCGATCTGGATTGTCGATCCCCGGCCATCGTCGCGGCCTGTGGCAACTCCGCAAACGCCGCCGCAGGCAACGGCAACGGCGCCGACGCCGGCGCCGGCGCTGCAGTCGAACCCGTACCGGACCGGCGCGGTGCTGTGGCGCATCCATCTGGCATCGATGCTGCTGGTCGTTCCGCAGTTCACCGTCTCGACGTTCGGGCTGGTCTGGCTGATCTCAGAATGGCATTGGCCGACCGCGGCCGCCGGAGTGCTGGTGGGCGCCTGCCAATTCATTGGTGCGATCGGACGCATCGGGGTTGGGGCCCTCAGCGACCGAGTCGGCAGTAGGCTGCGGCCCCTGCGTTGGGTTGCGTATTCTGCGGTCGCGGTGATGGCAGCGCTCGCGGCCACGGGCATCCTCGGCGGTTGGGCCGTGGCGCCGCTGCTGGTTCTCGCGTCGATCGTCACCGTTGCCGATAACGGGCTGGCCTACACGGCCGTCGCTGAAATCGCCGGTGCCACGTGGTCAGGGCGCGCGCTCGGTGCGCAGAACACCGGACAGTTCCTGGCCGCGTCTGCGGTTGGGCCCGTTGTGGGCGGGCTGATCGGCCTCGTTGGCTACCCGATCGCGTTCGCCGTCGTTGCACTGGCCCCGTTGGCCGCCGTTCCGCTGGTTCCGGTCCGCAGCCCTGGATCGCGGTGGGCGGCCCGGGACCCGTCGTCTCACGTGTCGAGCCGATAGCCGCGCTTCACAACGGTGGCTACCAGGCCGGGTGCTCCCAACGAGTGGCGAAGGCGGCTCAAGGCGACCTCGAGGGTGTGGTCGTCAGGGTTTCCGGGCAGCGATCGTGCGAGTTCGGCGCGGGAGACCACCCGGCCGCGGGCGCCCAACAGCATGCGGAACAGTGCCAGCGCGTTGGGTGCGAGGATACGGCGTTCGCCACCCAATTCGACGAGGCAGCCGCGCAACGTGAGCGCTCCGTGACGCGTCTGAATGCGCTCGACCCGGTCCTGCTCCAGCTTTTCGCAGACCAGGCGGATGAGCGCCCCCATCCGAAAGCGCTCGGGCTGAATGGGGGTGATCCCGGCGGCACGGAGCGGCGCGGCAGTGACCGGGCCGACCGCCGCAGTGAGCACCTGCGACTCGAAGGCAGCGATGACGTCCTCATAGCGACCGTGTGCCTGTGCCCAGCCGAACAGGGCATCGACCGCGGGTGCGCTTGTGAATGTGATGCAGTCGAGTTGCCGTGCCGAGAGGGCGTCGATCAGCCGCGCGACGCGGTCGTCTGTGTGGTCCGGCCGCGCCCACCGATATGGTGCGACCGTCAGCACACGGTGCCCGGCGGCGCGCAGCCGGTCGAGCTGCCTCTCATCCGTGTAGCCGTGCAATTGCACCACGATGGCCAGCTTGGCAGGGTAATCGGCCAGCACGAGGTCGACGAGGGATGCCGTTGTCTCCTGTTCGCTCATTCCAGCGTCGTCCAGGCCTGCCGCGCGGATGCTGCCAAGCGACTTCGGTCCGCGCACCAGCACAGCGCTGCCCGCGAGCGCGCCCATGAGAGCGGTGCCGAGCCCGGCAGAATCCGCGGCCTCGAACCACCGGCGCATGCCGTAGCTGGTCGTCGCCAGAAGCACATCGGGGGCGGCCCGGATCACCTCCGCCGTGTCAGCGATCAACGCTTCGTCCTGCGCAGCCGACGCGATCGTCAGGGTGGGCGCGTGAAGCACCGACGCCCCGCGGCGCACGAACGCATCGATCAGGTCGGCACTCCTGCGGTCGCTCGTGACGGCGATTCTGAACCCGGCCAACTGGTCGGGTTGAAAGCCGGTCACCGTGGTGCGCGCGACTCCTGCGACCGCCACCATTACAGCACCGCCAGGTCTCCGGCGTGCCGAAGCTGGGCCCAGGCGTGTGCGTCGCCGTCGTGCGCAAGTGCGACGACATTCCCGATCACGATCACCGCCGGTGAGCGCACTCCGACCCGTGCCCTCTCGACGACGACAGTGCCGAGCGATGCGACGGTGGTGCGCTGCTGGTCGCTGTATCCGCCCTCGATGATGGCGACTGGAACGCTGGCCGCCAGGCCGTGGCGCAGCAGGCCGGCCGCCAGCGTCGGCAGGGTGCCGACGCCCATCAGCACGATGATTGTTCCACCGAGACCGGCCAGATGCTCGTGTTCCGCGGCGCTCAGCGGGGCGTGACCGGACACCACGGTGAACAGATGGCTCACGCCGCGCTGTGTGATCGGGATGCCGGCAGACGCCGGTACGGAGGCGACACTCGAGACCCCGGGAACCACGGTGACCGGCACGCCGGCAGCGCGGCAGGCGATGGCTTCCTCGCCCCCGCGCCCGAACACGAAGGGATCGCCGCCCTTGAGTCTGACGACGCAACGACCAGCCTGTGCGTGCTCGATCATGAGCCGGGCGATCTCGTCCTGACCGACCGGATGCCGTCCCGGCGCCTTGCCGACATCAACGAGACGTGCGTGCGGGGCGAGTTCGCACAACTCGTCGTGTGGCGCCAGCCGGTCGTAGAGCACGACGTCGGCAATGCGCAGCGCGCGTACTGCGGCGACCGTGAGCAGTTCGACGTTGCCGGGGCCGCCTCCAACCAGGTACACCCGCCCGCGCGACGTCATCCGTCCAACTCCTCGCGCAACGGAATTCGGCTGCCCGCCACAAGCACGCCGCCGCCGTGACGTTCCTCGCGGGTTGGTGGTCTGAACTGATCGCGCTCGCGCACCCGTGTGATGCTCGGGTCGGGTTCAGCAGGAGCGTTCACGAATGACCGAAAGTGCCGCAGCCGATCGGGGTCGGCGAGAGTGGCCGCCCACTCGTCTTCGTAACTGTCGATATGTCGGGCCATCGCCTGTTCCAATTCCTCGGCCAGCGCCAGGCTGTCCTCGACGACGACGCTTCGGACGTGAGCGAGTCCGCCGTTGACCTCCTCGATCCAGCGTGCGGTGCGCTGCATCCGGTCGGCGGTGCGGATGTAGTACATGAGATAACGGTCGATGTAGCGCAGCAGGGTGTCATCGTCCAGGTCGCTTGCCAGCAGCTGTGCGTGTGCGGGCTGGAAGCCCCCGTTGCCGCCGACGTACAAGTTCCAGCCCGATTCCGTCGCGATGACCCCGACGTCCTTTCCACGCGCCTCCGCGCACTCGCGTGCGCAGCCGGAGACGCCGAACTTCAACTTGTGCGGCGAGCGGAGCCCGCGGTAGCGCAGTTCGAGTCGGATCGCCATTCCGACGGCGTCCTGAACGCCGAACCGGCACCACGTGCTTCCGACGCAGCTCTTCACGTTGCGCAGGGCCTTGCCGTAGGCCTGCCCGGACTCGAACCCGGCATCAACGAGGCGGCGCCAGATGTCGGGGAGTTGCTCCAAGCGCGCACCGAACAAATCGATCCGTTGGCCGCCGGTGATCTTCGTATACAGGGCGAAGTCCGAAGCGACCTGCGCGATCACCGCCAACTTTGCGGGTGTGATCTCGCCGCCTGGAATGCGCGGGACGACCGAGTACGTGCCGTCCTTCTGCATGTTGGCCATGGCGCGGTCGTTTGTGTCCTGCAGGGTGCCGCGGCCGGCATCCAGAATATGTCCAGCACCTTGACTGGCCAGAATGGATGCGATCGCCGGCTTGCACAGGTCGCACCCACGCCCCGAGCCGAAGCGCGCAATGATCTGCTCGAAGCTGGTCAGCTCGAGCACCCGCACGGACTCGAACAGTTCCTGGCGCGAAAGTGCGAAATGTTCGCAGAGGGCGTGCGACGCGGCGATGCCGGCTTTGGCCAGTTCCGTCTCCAACAGCTTCTTCACCAACGGCACGCAGGAGCCGCACTGGGTGCCGGCGCGCGTGCACGTCTTCAGCTCGCCGAGGTCGGTGCAGCGTGCGCCGTCTTCCCTGTTGATCGCGCCGCGGATCACTCCGGCCGATACGTTGTTACAGGAGCAGACGAGCGCCTCATCCGGCAACTCGTCGCCGGTCGGGACCGCTGCCCCTGGGGCGGACAGATAGGCGCCCGGTTCCGCGGAAAGCGTACGACCGACCAGGGGGCGCAGGCCTGCGTATGGCGTGATGTCGCCGACGAAGATTCCACCGAGCAGCGTCTTCGCATCATCGGTCACCACGAGTTTCTGATACAGGCCGCGGGCGGGATCCGCATAGACGATTTCAAGGGCTCCGGACTCGGCCGCGAACGCGTCGCCGAAGCTGGCCACGTCGACGCCGGAAAGCTTCAATTTGGTGGCGTCGTCGATCGTGCGAAAGTCGGCCCCTCCGCCCAGCAGCCGATCGGCGACGACTTCGGCCATGGCGTTGGCCGGGGCGACGAGCCCGATGCATGAGCCGTTCACGCAGGCGACCTCGCCGATCGCCCAGATCCGCGGATCCGAGCTGCGACAGTCCTCCGTGACAACGATTCCGCCGCGTACACCGATCGTCACACCGGCATCTTTCGCCAGTTCGTCGCGCGCTCGGATGCCGATGGCGAAGATCACGACGTCGGCGTCGATTTTCGCTCCGTTGGTGAGGGCAACACCGATGACTCGATCCGCTGCCGTCAGGATCTCGCGCGGCCGTGTGCCCAACTGCAAGCCGATTCCCTGGGCCGCGATGAGCCGTCCGAGCGCCTGCCCGCCGCCCTCATCGAGTTGTGCGGACATCAACCAGGATCCGGAATGCACGATGACGGCTTCGGCGCCCAGGCGCTGCACGCCGCCGGCCGCCTCGAGACCGAGCAATCCGCCGCCGGCCACAACAACGCGTGGTGCACGGCCAAGCGACGAGCGCAGCCGTTCGACTTCAGTGACGAGCACATCGACGTCTTCGAGTGTGCGATAGACGCGGGCGTGCACCGACCCGGGGATCTCCGGCACGGGGGCGCTCGACCCGGTCGCGAAGACAACGTCGTCGTACGTCAGCAGTTCACCGGTCGACGTGCGCACCGTCCGTGCTGTCCGATCGATGGCGGTGGCGCGCTCGCCGGTGCGCAACGTGATGTGGTCGCCGTCCCAGACCGAGGTCGGTTGCAGCGTCAAGTCAGGCGCGTCGCCGGTGTCGCCGGCGGGCGCGGTGGCGACGAGGCGGGTGCTAAGCGAAACCCGGTCATAGGGCCGGTGCGGCTCTTCAGCCAACACGATCAGCCGCAGCGCTCGTTCGACATCGCGCGCAGCCACGGCATCGGCGAGACGGTGCGCGGCCGGCCCTCCGCCGATGACGACGACAGTGCGCGGTGCCGGTTGGCCTTGTGCTGGTTTGATCGCGTCGGAGTACGTCATGACTGCTGCGCTCCTTCTCCTTGGCGGTGAGCACCGGAAAGCGGCACCTGGCCAGCATAGGGACGCGGGATTTCCGAGTCGTTTCGCGGTTGTGTCCGCGCGTTAACGTGCCCGCACCATCGCTTCCCGCCACTGTGAGGTCCTTTTCACGTTGTGGAAACACGCCATGACGACGGATGAAACACGAGCCGCCTAGCGTGGCAGCCATCGCCCGGCTCAGAGGCCGCGCCCGGCTCAGAGGCCGCACGACGAAGGGATCAGCAAATGAGTGCAGTGCAGCTGGAAGCACCGGCAGGGGGGAACGTCGACGCGCAGCCGACGCCGCGAGGCCGCAAGACGGTCTGGGAAAAAGCCTGCAAAGTGAACGAACTCGAACCGTCGTGGGGTGAGGCCGCATTACTTCGGGCCAAACAGATCGCGCTGTTTCTGCTCGGACCCGGCGAAATCTATGCGGTGACCCATCGTGATCCGCACACCGATTCGCAGGTGATGGCGCGCGGCATCGTCGGTTCGAAAGGCGCGCGGCCGACGATCGCATCGCCGTTGCACAAAGAGGTCTACGACCTCGGTACCGGAGAGTGTTTCACCGACCCGAACCTGTTTCTGGAGACCTTCCGTACACGCATCGTCGGCGGATTCATCGAGGTCGAACTGCCGGCCTGACCCGGGGGCCCTGATCGTCGAGCCCTGACCGCCGAGCCCTGACCGCCGAGCCCTGACCGTCGAAAACAGACTCGGGGTCGGGGAACCGGTAGCGTTGCGGCATGGAACCTCTGGCACCCGGGATGCGACGTCTCGGTGCGATCATGCGCCGCCTACCGGGCTCGTCTGTGGCACGGGCGACGCCCGAAGAAATCGCGCGCAACAGTGGCGCAAGCGCACCGGAGTTGATGGCGCTGATTCTGCTGGGAAAGCGGCCCAAGGGTGTGCGCGCCGAGGATCGCAGTATCGACGGGATTCCCATCCGCGTCTACACGCCCGGTGGCACGCCCGGTGGCACGTCCCGTGACCCGTCCGGGGCACGGCCTCTCATCGTCTATTTTCACGGCGGCGGCTTCGTGTTCGGCGATCTGCGCGGCGGCGACTGGATCTGCGGCACTGTGGCACGAGACCTGGACGCGATCGTCGTGTCTGTCGGGTATCGACTGGCCCCGAAACATCCGTTTCCTGCCGGTCTACAGGACAGCTACGCTGGTCTCGTCTGGGCCGCCCGCCACGCACCCGAACTCGGGGCGGATGCCGGAAGGCTCGGGGTGATGGGTGAGAGCGCCGGCGCAAATCTCGCCGCGGTCGTTTCGCTGATGGCCCGCGACGAGAAGGGACCTCTGATCCGGCATCAGGCCATGATGTATCCGGTGACGGGCGCGCGCGACACCGAATCGCGACGGGCCAACGCAGACGCGTTCATCCTAACGGCGGCTGACACGCAGAAGTTCGACGAACTCTACGCAGGCGACCCCAACGACTGGAGAGTGCCGCCGCTCAAGGCGGATTCGTTCGCAGGTCTCCCGGCTGCACTGATCGAGGTGGCCGGGCACGATCCCCTGCGTGATGACGGCGTGCTTTATGCTGAGGCGCTCGAGGCCGCTGGAGTCGAGGTGCTGCTACGCGAATATCCGGCGATGCCGCACGGGTTCCTGAACTTCCCGAGATTCGCGAGAGATGCGAAACCCGCGCTTGCTGCCGTCGTCGAAGCTCAGCTGCACGCACTTCGCGACTGAGACCCATACCCAACTGCCGTCGGTGCGCAGCCTAGACTCGTGGCTGTGCGCATCGATATCGTCACGATCTTCCCCGAGTTCTTCGATGTGCTCGACCTGTCGCTGCTCGGCAAGGCCCGTCAGTCCGGACTGCTCGAACTGAACGTACACAACCTGCGGGATCACGCGCACGACAAGCATCGGACCGTGGACGACACCCCGTACGGTGGTGGCGCCGGCATGGTGATGAAGCCGGAGCCGTGGGGTGAGGTGCTGGATGGCATCCTGCCCGCATCGGATGACCCCCTCGTCATCTTCCCCTCACCGGCGGGTGAGGTGTTCACCCAGGCCATTGCGCGCGAATTCTCGGCGGAACGCCATCTCGTCTTCGGCTGTGGTCGCTACGAGGGTATCGATCAGCGCGTGTTCGACGACACGGCGTCCCGCGCGCGAATGCGATTGGTCAGCCTTGGGGATTACGTGCTCAACGGGGGCGAGGTGGCCGTCATGGCCATGATCGAGGCGCTAGGACGGCTCATCCCCGGGGTGATCGGCAATCCGGAGAGCCTGGTGGAGGAATCGCACGAAGCCCGCCTCCTGGAGTATCCGAGCTACACGAAACCGGCGAGCTGGCGCGACCGCGCGGTTCCCCCCGTGCTGCTGAGCGGCAACCACGGTGCGATCGCGGCCTGGCGACGACAACAGCAACTGGAACGCACCTCGCGCGTTCGCCCCGATCTGATCGACCCCCGATCTGATCGACCCCTGATCTGATCGACGGCGTGTCGGCCGGAGTCGGACTTGTGCTCCCAGCGAACTCCGAGCAGAATCCCGGGTAGTCGCGATTAGCCTGATTCACATGATCGTGCGCCGGGCCCTCTACTACTGGCAGTTCATTGCCGCCGTTGTGCTACCGGTGTGGCTGCTCGTCGGCTGGAGCGTGTTCGCCTCGGGAGGTTCAGGGCTCTTCGGGCTGGTGCTGGTGTGCCCGATTGCGTTCATCGCGCTGCTCGCGATCGCACTGTTGAACTATGCACGGACATCGGTGCGCAGGGCCCGGGCCGTGTCCTGGCGCGATGCGGGCGTTCTCGCGGCCTGGCATCTGTCGATCATCGGTGTCGGGTTCTTCGGGGCGGGCGGCGCGTGGTTCGCGTTCGCAGCGATCATCTTGGCTATCTTCGCGTTCTGGTATGCGCTCTGGGCGCTCGTCACGGATGCGGGCAGGCGGGTGGCTGCTGCCTTTGCGCCGGTGGTGAGTGAGCCGCACCCATCGGCCAACGTCGGCCCGCAGGGCAGCTTCGCCGAGGACGCGACGGTCATCATCGTGCAGGAGAAACCGGCGGACGGAAACAGGCCGGCCGCGCGTTAGGGGCATCGCTTTGCGATTCCCACGCCATCCATGACACAATTGACGATTGTGCCGCGGCCCGGGCTCTGCCACAGGGGAGCCAGCGATAACGGCGGACACATCCCATTGATGACTATTCGCTCGGCGTGCACTGCACCGCACGGGCACGACAGAGCGTTCGACCGGTGGCGGGCGCAGAAAGCGACTCCCCATGCACATTCTCGACCAGGTCGACGCAGCATCGCTGCGCAGCGACATTCCGGCTTTCCGCGCCGGTGACACCGTCAAGGTTCACGTCAACATCATCGAGGGAACGCGCTCCCGCATCCAGGTCTTCCAGGGTGTTGTGATCGGCCGCAGTGGCGAAGGTGTTCGCGAGACGTTCACCGTTCGCAAGGTCAGCTTCCAGGTCGGCGTCGAGCGCACGTTCCCCGTGCACTCCCCGGTGATCGACCACATTGAGGTCGTCACGCGCGGCGACGTGCGCCGCGCCAAGCTGTATTACCTGCGTGAACTGCGCGGCAAGAAGGCCAAGATCAAGGAAAAGCGCGACGCGTAGCCCGCGCCGCTAGCGACTCACGCGTCGGCAACGACGAAACCTGAGCTCCCGATCCTCTAAACTTTGAGTTCGGGAGCTCAGGCGGTTAAATGACAGACGACATTGCATGACAGACGAAACTTTGTCCACTCGGTCCGACCGTGTGGATTCGAACAAGCGCAAGCGGCAGCGTAGCGTCAGGCTCTTCATCAGGGACATCCTGATCATCTTCGTCGTCGCCGTCTTGGTCTCCTTTCTGATCAAGACGTTCCTCGTTCGATCGTTCTACATCCCGTCCGGCTCGATGGAAAGCACTCTGCTGATCAACGACCGCATCATCGTCAACGAGCTCGAACCGAACCTCATGCCGATCCATCACGGCGACGTCGTCGTGTTCACGGATCCGGGCGGATGGCTGCCGCCGGCTGCGCCGGTGAAGCAGAACGCGATCGCTGCCGGAATCGACTGGGCGCTGTCCATCGTGGGACTCTCCGCGCCGGACAGCGATGATCATTTGATCAAACGGGTCATCGGCATGCCGGGTGACCATGTGTCGTGCTGCAACGCTCTCGGCCAGCTCAGCGTGAACGGCGTGCCGCTCAAGGAGCCCTACATTATTGTTCCACCCGGGCAGGTCAACGCCGCATCCGTTTCGTTCGATGTGACGGTTCCCAAGGGTGATCTGTGGGTGATGGGTGACAACCGCTGGGACTCTCAGGACTCCAGCCGCAATCAGAGCCTGCCGGGCAAGGGATTCGTGCCGATCAAGGATGTCGTCGGCCGCGCGATGCTGATCAGTTGGCCGATCAATCGATGGGCGTATCTCGACAACTACCCGGGCGTGTTCCGGGGCATCGAGAGCAACCAGTAATGATCGTCCTGTACTGATCGTCGCGTCATGATCATCACTCCGACCCGCGATTTCGAATGCGCACTTCACTCAAACGGTGTGCGTTGGGTGATCGGCTGTGACGAGGTCGGCCGCGGCGCGCTCGCGGGCCCTGTTGCCGTCGGCATGGTCGTCGTCGACGCCGAGATCGAGGAGATGCCGCCCGGATTGCGCGACTCGAAACTGCTCAGCGAACCGCGGCGTGAAGCACTCGCACCGCTGTGCCGTGCGTGGGCTCGATTCAGTGCTGTCGGTCTCGCCTCTGCGCAAGAGGTGGATGCCGTCGGCATCATCGCCTGCCTCGGCCTCGCCGGCAACCGCGCGTTGACCGCCCTGCATGAACAGGGCGTGCCGATCCAGGACGCGACGGTCATCCTGGACGGCAACTACGACTACCTCGGTTCTTCCCTGCACTCGCCAGCGAGGTCGAGTGCAGGACCGGCGGTCGTGACGCAGATCAAGGCGGACCAGACCTGCGCGTCTGTGGCGGCGGCATCCGTCATCGCCAAGGTGCATCGAGACCGGCTGATGATCGAGCGCGACACGCTCACTCCCGGCTACGGCTGGGCCGGTAACAAGGGCTACGGCAGCGCGGCGCACCTGGCTGCGATCGCCACGCTCGGCGCCAGCGACTTCCATCGCCGCACCTGGCTCAAGCAGGCCACGGCGTAGACTGGAAACACCATGGATGAAGACGAGTTCGACGACTATGACCGCGAGGTCGAGCTTGCGCTCTACCGCGAATACCGGGATGTCGTCGCCCAATTCAAGTATGTGATCGAGACCGAACGTCGCTTCTATCTCGCGAACGAGGTGGACTTCGTGCGGCGCGACACCGAGCACGACTTCTACTTCGAGTTGACGATGAACGACGTGTGGGTGTGGGATGTCTACCGGTCCGATCGGTTTGTGAAGTCCGTGCGGGTGCTGACCTTCAAAGACGTCAACATCGAAGAGTTATCCACAAAAGACTTCGAACTGCCGAAGGAACTCGCACTCGACGAGTAACCTGCCTCTGCGCACTGCAACTCGGCCTCCACAGGCAGGCCGATTGTGATTCTTTGGTATGTTCGCATCGGCTGCGCCCTGCGCGTCATCGCCCTCGGGCACCCTCGTAATGGGAGGGCCTCATGGCAGCGAAAGACACACTCGGCAGGCGTGGTGAGAACCTGGCCGCCGACTATCTGCAGGAGCACGGCTATCGACTGATTGATCGCAATTGGCGGTGCAACCAGGGCGAGCTCGACCTGATCGTGGAGCGCGGCGGCGAGACGGTATTCGTCGAGGTCAAGACGCGGAGTTCGCTGGCATTCGGGCATCCGTTCGAGGCGATCACGCCGGTCAAAGTGGCACGCCTTCGGCGCCTGGTGGCCGCGTGGTGCACCGAATCGGAGCAGTTCGTCGGGCGCGTGCGCGTCGACGCCGTCGCCGTGATCGCCTCTGGCGACGACGTCACGATCGAACACCTGGAAGGCGTCGGCTGATGGCGATCGGGCGCACCTACTCCGTGGCATTGCTGGGGCTCGAAGGTTCGATCGTCGAGGTCGAGGCTGACATCTCCAGTAATCTTCCGTCGATCGTGCTGATCGGCCTTCCGGATGCCGCGCTGACGGAGGCGCGCGACCGTGTCCGCGCTGCCGCTGCTAATTCCGGATGCCCTCTCACGGGGCGCAAGCTCACGATCAATCTGTCTCCCGCTGCCCTGCCGAAGCACGGGTCAGGCTTCGACTTGGCAATCGCTCTGGCAAGCCTTGCTGCCGCCGGAGACGTGTCGGCCGATTCCGTCGAAGCGGTTGTGCATCTGGGGGAGTTGGGGCTGGACGGTCGACTGCGGCCGATGGCGGGTATCTTGCCTGCCGTGCTGGCCGCCGCCCGAGCGGGTAAAGGCACTGTGATGGTGCCCGTCGGCAACGCGGATGAGGCCTCGCTGGTCCCCGGCATCAGGGTGCTGCCCGTCGCTTCATTGAGAGAGGCGGCCATTCACCACGGCGGTCGCTACGACCCGATCCCCGTCGATCCACTGATTTCCGGGGTCGAGTCCGACGGTGTCGCGAGCGAGTACGACGTGGCGGACATCGTTGGTAATGACGCCGCCGTGCATGCACTGCTGATCGCGGCTGCAGGCGGCCATCACGTTTTCCTTCTCGGGCCACCGGGCGCAGGCAAGACCATGCTCGCGGAGCGGCTGCCAGGCCTGCTCCCAGACCTGGACGAGCAGGCCGCGCTCGAGGCGACGTCGATCCGGTCGTTGGCTGGACGACAGATCGGTGCAGAGCTGATGACCAGGCCGCCTTTAGAAGCACCGCACCACACGGCGACGGCGGCCGCGATCATCGGAGGCGGGAGTGGGCGCATCCGCCCCGGTGCAGCCGTTCGCGCATCGCACGGAGTGTTGTTCCTCGACGAGGCGCCCGAGTTCGCCACGGCCGTGCTTGACGTGCTGCGCCAGCCGCTGGAATCTGGGCGCATCACAATCCATCGCGCAAACGGGGTTGCGCACTTTCCTGGCAGATTCCAGTTGGTGATGGCCGCGAATCCCTGCCCGTGTGGGCAGTATGGGGCACCGGAGGACACCTGCACCTGCTCGCCGTCGGCCCGGCGACGATATCTTGGACGAGTCTCCGGCCCGCTGATGGATCGAATCGATATCCGTCTGACGCTGCGCAGGGTCACGGCAACGCAGCTGCGCCTTGCCGACGACGCCTCGCGGCCGAACACGGCGACGGCGCGCGTGCGCGTGCTGCAAGCGCGCGAAGCCGCACGGGAACGACTGCGTTCCACGCCGTGGACGATGAACGGTCAGGTCTCTGGGCCGTGGCTGCGGGACCGAGCGCGGCGCCTCGGCTCGACCACTACAGCGAGTCTTGATCGTGCCCTTGAGCGCGGTGGGATCACCATGCGCGGCTACGACAGAACGCTGCGCCTCGCCTGGACCGTCGCCGACATCGAGGGGGCGGATCGCCCGAGCGCGGAACACATCGGTGCGGCGCTGTACTTGAGAAAGGGAATGACCCCATGACGAGCTTCGGATTCGACCAACACACCATCGATCGGCTCATCGCTGCCGTCTGCGATCCGGAGCGACCGCTCGACCGCGCCGAGCGCGATGAGCGGTTCGCCCGCGCCGCCTGGTCCGGCATCGCAGAACCGGGAGACGGCAGCGCCGGGGCCCTGATCGCCGCCGTCGGTCCCGCCGTGGCGTTGCGTTCCGTGCTCGAGGCCTGGCCCATTGACCGGACGCTCAGAGTCGTGGGTGAACTCGACTCGTTCGCGGCGTCGGCGCTCGAGCCGGAACTCGCCGGCGCCGTCAAGCGCTGGCAGCCGCGACTGAAGTCCGCTGAGGTGCTGCACGCACTGGAACAGGCTGCACGCGTCGGGGTCAGACTCGTCGCCCCAGCCGACCCCGGCTGGCCCAGTGGACTGGACGACCTGGGTCGGCACGCGCCGGTCACCCTGTGGCTCCGCGGCACGGCCGCGGCCTGCGATCGCCTGGAGAGATCGGTGGCGCTGGTCGGCGCGCGCGCCGCTTCCGGCTACGGGGAGCACGTCACCATGGACGCATCGGCAGGGTTGGTCGAACGCGGTTTCGCAATCGTCTCCGGTGCGGCGTATGGAATCGACGGCATGGCCCACCGGGCCGCGCTCGCGGGAGACGGCACGACTGTGGCGTTCCTCGCAGGCGGTGTCGATCGCTTCTACCCGAGCGGCCATGACGCACTGCTCGGCAGGATCGCGGCCAGCGGCGCGGTCCTGTCGGAGGTGCCGTGCGGTGCCGCGCCGACCAAATGGCGTTTTTTACAACGCAATCGTTTGATAGCGGCGAGCGCGAACGCGACCGTCGTGGTGGAAGCCGGCAGACGAAGCGGGTCGTTGAACACCGCCGGACACGCAGCGGCCCTCGGCCGGCCGCTCGGAGCGGTTCCGGGGCCGGTGACCTCGCCGACCTCGGCGGGTTGTCATCGGCTGATTCGTGACTACGACGCCGTGTGCGTGACCACTGTCGACGAGATGGCAGAACTCGTCGACGGTGTAACGGATGCCGGCGGACCGGTTTCGGGTGATCCGACGTCTGAGGAGACGCGCGTCTTCGATGCTCTGAGCACGCGGTCGGCCCGGGACGTGCAAGATGTCGCAGCGCGGGCGGGGATGGCAGCATCGACCGTGGCAGCAGTGCTTGGCTTGTTGGAGCTGAACGGACGAGTCCGTGAACGCGACAAAGGCTGGGTCCGGGCATCCTGATCGCAGGTCCCCGTGCGGCGTTTGCTGCGGCGTGCTCTGCCGTGGGGTGTCTGGGCGTGGCGGACGGCATCCGCTGCGTTGTACGCGAAGCTGTAAAGGTGGACTTGCGGCAGGCGATCGACGAATTCGCGCTCTATCTGACGGCCGAGCGCGGCTATTCGCCGCAAACGGTTCGCGCGTACCGCGCGGATCTCGCGCAACTGCGTGAGTTTGCCGGCAGTCGGGCAATCGAGGATTCGGATGCACTTTCCCGGGATGCACTGCCGCTGGATGCACCGACGCTGGATGCACTGACGCTCGAGCTCCTGCGCGATTGGCTGTGGCAGGGCGCACAGGCGGGGCTTGCCAAGGCGACGTTGGCAAGGCACTCAGCCGCTGCCAGGAGTTTCAGCGCGTGGGCGGCCCGCACGGACCACTCCGCGAATGACGCGGGGGCGAGGTTGCGAGCGCCGAAACCGGACCGGAAACTACCACGTGTTCTCACCCGTGCACAGATGGACGACATCCTGCAGAGCCTCGTCGCCGCGGCAGCGGCAGGCGAGGACGCGGTCGCCGTCCGCGATCTTGCCGTGATCGAACTGCTTTATGCCTCCGCGCTGCGCGTCTCGGAATTGACCGGACTCGACATTGACGACGTCGACCTCGATCGGTTGACTGTCCGCGTGCTCGGCAAGGGATCGAAGGAGCGCGTCGTGCCGTTCGGAGTTCCTGCGCGTGCCGCCATCATGGGATATTTGCGGCTGGCACGGCCGGCGCTGCGGTCCGGCGTGCGAGCACCGAATTCCACGGCAGCGCTCTTCCTCGGTGCGCGCGGTGCCCGTCTCGGCACGCGGGCCGTCTACGACCTGGTCGCGGGGATCCTTGCCGAGCTGCCGGGCTCCGGCCCGGCCGGGCCGCACGCGCTGAGGCACACCGCTGCGACCCACCTGCTTGACGGCGGCGCAGACTTGCGCGCCGTGCAGGAACTGCTGGGCCATGCGAGCCTCGGGACAACCCAGATCTACACGCATGTGTCGACACAGCGGTTGGTGGAAAGCTACCGACTCGCGCACCCCCGGGCCTGAGCGCGGCACATTCAGCCCAGCGGCAGGAGGATCGCGCGTTGCGCGCCGCCGAGGAAGAGCAAGGGTGAAACGTACTCGCCGGCCACGCGCACGCCGAGGTGCACGCATCCCGGTTCGCAGTGCCCGCCCGAGCCGACGGCTCCAACGACGTCGCCGGCGCGCACGAGGGTGTGCAGCGCAACGGATCCCACAACGGGTTCCATGCTGATCAGCACACCTGCACTGGTTTGGAGGGTGAGCACCGGCCTGTCGACGACGGTGCCCGCGAAGTACACCTCGGCGTCGGACGGCGCGTGGACGGCTGCACCGGTGCTTGCCTCGAGATCGATGCCGCGGTGCCCGGCGCTGTAGCGGGTCTGCGGGGCCTGAAAACCTGTGAGGATGTGGTGCGGCGGATCAAGCGGCCAACTCCATCCACCCGCCGCATGCGCAGCCGGCTGGTCAGCTCCTGAGCTCACCGCCACGGCGTCGCTGGCCGGCATGCTCAGCAGTGATCCAAGTGCGAGCGCCGCGACGATGCAGGTCCGTGCGCAGCGGGCGGTGCGCCTACGAGGCGAAGGAGTCACGGCCCCAGTCTCATCGCGTAGCGCCGCGCCCAGGACCGACGGGTGCGAATGTGTGGAGAACCGAGCGGCTCTCCGCGCTGTTGGGGGAGATCTTGTTGAGAGCTCACGGGTGGACTACGCCTTGAATAGACTAATATATTGGTATAAGCATCGGAGCGCCACGCCGAATTCGATGCATCGGGGGATTCGAATGCTCTGTACGATCTTTATCGGGAGTAGGAGCGCAGCCCGACACTGCGGCTTGTCCGCACGCTCGTGCCCGTGTGCGATGCCTCGCACAACTTCGCTTTCTGTCACGACTCAGTAACTGCCACAAGCCAAGGGGTGCGGCCATGACGTTCAACGCTTTTCAGGGCACCGGTCGCCGACTCGATCTGGCCCCGACCAACACCATCGCTGATCAGGTTGTTGAGGAGATCCTGCGAGCCATCGACGCCGGCGAATACATGCCGGGCGAGGTTGTCAACGACGTCGACATGGCGGCGCGTTTCGGGGTGTCACGCACCCCCGTACGCGAGGCGCTGCAACGCCTCCGCGTCTTTCGTGTGATCGAGACGGCGGCCAGCAGATACACGCGCATCACGAATCCTGGACGCGAGGCGCTCATTGAAGGTCGCGCGGTCTGGGTTGCGCTGCTCGGTGCTGTCGTAGACGAAATCGCGGTGAATCCGCCGGCGACGCTGCTCGACGCACTCAATCGGAGCATGGCCGACCTGCAACAGGCGCTGGACACCGCGGATGACAACGCTGCCATCGCCAGCGTTTACGCCTACTTCCAAAGCATGATGTCGTACTCCCACAATCGCACCCTGCTGGAATCGTTGAGCGCCTATTTGCACCTGTTCGGACTTGCTGTGCGCTCGGTCGCGGGTCCAGGCCATGCGGGAGCACTGCTGAGAATCCTGTTCGCCATCGACGGAGGCAGTTCCCTTTTGCACGACCTGGCGCTCGCTGTCGGCGCGGGCGATCCCTCGGCATGCCGTGACGTGCTCCGCCGCATACTGGCGATAGACGTTCCCGAGGCGGAGCGTCTCGACCCGTCTGCATGATTCGCGCCTCTCTAGCAGCCGAGGCGGTCGCGGTGTAGCGTGACAAACACGCGCAAGGGGTGGGGGCTCACATGTCCGATTTTCAGACGCACGGCAACGCGGCAGGCGACGACAATTCGCACGTAGAACAACCGCGGCGCGGCAAGGTTATCGGCATCACTCTGGCAGCGGCACTCGGCGGTCTGCTGTTCGGGTTCGACACCTCGGTGATCAATGGCGCCGTCGATTCGATTCAACACACTTTCAGTCTCGGATCGGCAGCGATCGGGTTCACCGTCGCGATCACCCTGCTCGGCTGCGCGGTCGGCGCCTGGTTCGCCGGACAACTTGCCGACGCGTTCGGGCGTAGGCCTGTGATGGTGATCGCAGCGATCCTCTTCGTCGCGAGCTCGATCGGATCGGGCCTTGGCTTCGCCGACTGGGAACTCAGCACGTGGCGGTTCATTGGCGGCCTCGCGATCGGCATCGCATCGGTGATCGCCCCGGCATACATCGGCGAGATCGCCCCCGCGAAGATGCGCGGTGCCTTGAGTTCTCTGCAGCAACTGGCGATCACACTCGGCATCTTCATCGCACTGCTGTCTGACGCCGCGCTGGCCGGACCGGAGGGCAACGCGATGCGTGAGCTCTGGTTCGGCGTGCCGGCCTGGCGCTGGATGCTGTTGGTCGGCGTCGTCCCGGCCGTCGTCTACGGAATTCTCGCGCTGAGCATTCCGGAGTCGCCGCAGTTCCTGATCCGCAAGGGCAAGAACGACGAAGCCCTCGCCGTCGTGAGGGATGTCACGGGCGCTGCTGACCCGGAAAGTCGACTGGTCGAAATTCAGGAGAGCCTCGAAATGCAGCGGCGCGCCAGCTACCGCGATCTGCGCGGGAAAGCGTGGGGGCTGCAGCCGATCCTCTGGATCGGCATCGGGATGGCCGCGTTCCAGCAGCTCGTCGGCATCAACGCGATCTTCTACTATTCGACGACGCTGTGGAGTTCCGTCGGTTTCAGCAAGAGCGACTCCTTCACCACCTCCGTCATCACGTCGGTGATCAACGTCGTTCTGACCTTCGTCGCGATCTTCTTCGTCGACAGGGTGGGACGCAAGAAGCTGCTGCTCATCGGGTCTGCCGGCATGTTTGTTGGGCTACTGGCTGCTGCAATCTCTTTCGCAAATGCGACGGGCTCCGGCTCAAACATCCACCTGGGCGCACCATGGGGTCCGGTCGCGTTGATCGGCGCGAACCTGTTCGTGATCTTCTTCGCCGCGACCTGGGGTCCGGTCATGTGGGTCGTGCTCGGCGAGGTCTTCCCGAACAAGATCCGCGGTCTGGGCCTCGGCATCGCAGCCGCGTTCAACTGGATCTTCAACTTTCTCGTCACCCTGCTGTTCCCGATCTTGAGTGCAGCAGTCGGGCTCGGGTTCGTCTATGCCGGGTTCGCGTTCTTCGCGGTGCTGTCGTTCTGGTTCGTCAGCGCCCTGTTGCCCGAGGTCACCGGACTCGAGCTTGAAGACAAAGGCAAGCTCGGCCACATCCATAAAGAGCGCACCGTCACGAACTGACCACACCCTCGCAGATGTTATGATTCTTCTTGCACCTCGCACGTCGGGGTGACTACGCGTGCCCACAATGCCGTCCACGAAGTGCTGATAATCCAGCGCTGATCACCGTGTGACAGCAGAGGCAGTCGCATCCACCGGTCCCCGATGAATATGTATGTATGAAAATCGGGGCGGATGTCTGTCGGGCACCAGGAGTGGGATCGACCGATCCGCACAATAAACCGAATGACATCGTTGCAGCCGTGCGCTGTGCGCTGTCAAGACAAGGAGAACGGCCATGGCCGTCGTAACAATGCGCCAGCTGCTCGACAGCGGCGTCCACTTCGGACACCAGACCCGCCGCTGGAACCCGAAGATGAAGCGCTTCATTCTGACGGAGCGCAGTGGCAGCTACATCATCGACCTGCAGCAGTCGCTGACCTACATCGACAAGACCTACGACTTCGTCAAGGAGACCGTCGCACACGGCGGAACGATCCTGTTCGTCGGCACCAAGAAGCAGGCACAGAACGCGATCTCAGAGCAGGCGACCCGCGTCGGCCAGCCCTATGTCAACCAGCGTTGGCTCGGTGGTCTGTTGACCAACTTCCAGACCGTTTCCAAGCGTCTTGCCCGCATGAAGGAGCTCGAGGAACTCGACTACGAGGGCACGACGAGCGGCTTCACCAAGAAAGAGCTTCTGATCAAGAAGCGCGAACTGGACAAACTGCACAAGTCGCTCGGCGGCATCCGCAACTTGACCAAGACGCCGAGCGCGCTGTGGGTCGTCGACACGAAGAAGGAGCACCTCGCGATCGACGAGGCCAAGAAGCTGGGCATCCCGGTCATCGGCATCCTCGACACGAACTGTGACCCCGATGAGGTGCAGTACCCGATCCCGGGCAACGACGACGCCATCCGTTCCGTCAGCCTCCTGACACGGATCGTGGCCGACGCTGCGGCCGAAGGCCTGATCCAGCGTCACCAGAAGCCCGAAGAGGGCGAAGAGCCGGCGGAGCCGCTTGCTGAGTGGGAGCGCGAATTGCTGCAGGCATCCGAGAGCGACACGCCGACGCAGTCCAGCGCGGACACCGACAAGGTTGCAAACCTCGATGAGGCCAAGAAGGAGGCGGCAACCGCGGAGGTCGCCACCCCTGAAGAGGTCGAAGCAGCCGACGCGGACGAGAGTGCAGCCGACGAGCCCGCAGCCGACGATGCGGCAGCCGACGAAGCAGTGGCCGACGAAACCGCCAGCGACGAGACAGCGGCCGACGAGACCGTGGCCGACGAGAAGGCCGCCGAGCCCGCCGTCGAGACCGAGTAGACGTTTTCTTCAATTCAAGGAGTTCACAAGTAATGGCAAATTTCAACGTTGCCGATGTCAAGACGTTGCGCGAGCAGCTCGGCACGGGAATGGTCGACACCAAGAACGCGCTCGTCGAGGCGGAGGGCGATCTTGAGAAGGCGACGGAGATCCTTCGACTGAAGGGTGCGAAGGGCAACGCGAAGCGTGCCGATCGCTCCACCAGCGAGGGGCTCGTCGCGGCGAAGGAGAATGGCAACACCGCGACGCTCATCGAGCTGGCCTGTGAGACCGACTTCGTCGCAAAGGGTGAGAAGTTCATCGCACTTGCCGACGCCGTGTTGAACGCAGTGTCTGCCGCCGGCGCGACGAGTGTCGAAGCAGCACTGGCCGCGCCCGCGGCCACGTCAGCAGGAACGGGCACCGTCGCCGAGCTGATCGACGGCGAGGCCGCGATCCTCGGTGAGAAGATCGAACTGCGTCGCATCGCGGTCGTCTCCGGCGAGCACTTCGCGATTTATCTGCACAAGACATCGAAGGACCTGCCGCCGCAGGTCGGCGTCATTGTCGGTTATAGCGGGTCGGACGCAGAGACGGCCCGCAGCATTGCACAGCACATCTCGTTCGCCAACCCTGAGTACCTCGCCCGCGACGACGTTCCAGCGCACGCCGTCGAGAACGAGCGCCGCATCGTTGAGGAGATCTCACGCAACGAGGGCAAGCCCGAGGCGGCGCTTCCGAAGATCATCGAAGGCCGCCTGCACGCCTACTTCAAGCAGGTCGCACTGCTGGAGCAGGACTACGCGAAGGACAACAAACTCGCTGTCAGCACCGTTCTAGCCGACGCCGGTTTGACTGTCACCGGCTTCGTCCGGTTCAAGGTCGGCGCCTAGCACGCGGTGGAATGAGGCCCGGATCGATTCGATCCGGGCCTTGTTCGTCTGCGCGACCCAGTAGTTTTAAGCAGACCGATGGGAAGGGTGTACAGACATGGCGGAACTACCGAAGAGGCGTCGAGTCCTTCTCAAGCTTTCCGGAGAGGCGTTCGGAGGCGGCTCACTCGGCGTGAATCCGGATGTGGTCAGCGCTCTCGCACGGGAGATCGCGCGTGCGGCAGAAGACGTCGAAGTTGCGATCGTCGTCGGTGGAGGCAACTTCTTCCGCGGTGCAGAACTCAGCCAGCGCGGCATGGATCGTGGACGCGCGGACTACATGGGCATGCTCGGCACGGTGATGAACGCGTTGGCGCTTCAGGACTTCCTGGAGCAGGCCGGTGCGGCCACTCGTGTGCAGTCTGCGATCGCGATGACCCAGGTCGCCGAGCCGTACATCCCCCGTCGTGCGGAACGCCACTTGGAGAAGGGACGCGTCGTCATCTTCGGCGCCGGAGCAGGACTGCCCTACTTTTCCACAGACACGGTCGCGGCGCAGCGCGCGCTGGAGATCGATGCCGACGTCGTACTGGTCGCCAAGAACGGCGTGGACGGTGTGTACAGCGACGACCCGCGGACGAATCCGGACGCGGTGAAGATCGAGCGCATCACCTATCAGGATGCCCTGCAGAAGGGACTCAAGGTGGTCGATTCGACAGCGTTCAGCCTCTGCATGGACAACGGGATGCCGATGCAGGTGTTCGGGATGCAGCCGGAGGGCAACGTGACCGCTGCGATTCTCGGCAAGGCGCTCGGCACGTTGGTGTCCAACTAAGCTGGACCCAATCGATCTTTCAAAGGAGTGACCGTGATCGCGGACGTACTTTCGGCAGCGGCCGAGCGCATGAGCAAAGCCGTCGAGGTGGCGAAGGATGACTTCGCAACCGTGCGAACCGGCCGTGCGAATCCGCAATTGTTCCAGAAGATCCTGGTCGACTATTATGGCTCGGCGACCCCGCTCGGGCAGCTTGCGTCCATGCAGAATCCGGAAGCCCGGATGCTCGTCATCACGCCGTACGACAAGACGGCGCTGAAGGACATCGAGAAGGCGATCGTGGCCACCCCGAACCTCGGGGCGAACCCGAGCAACGACGGCACGATCATTCGTGTGACGATGCCGGAGCTCACGGAGGAGCGTCGTCGCGAATACGTGAAAATCGTGCGCAGTAAGGCGGAGGACGCCAAAGTATCCGTGCGCAACGTTCGACGCAAGGCCAAGGATGAGCTCGACGCGTTGAAGACCGAAGTCGGAGACGACGAGGTGGCGCGCGGTGAGAAGGAGCTGGAGCAGATCACCAAGCGTCATGTGGATGCCATCGACGGGGCCCTCGTGCGCAAGGAAGCAGAACTGCTCGAGGTATAGGCAGCCATGGCGAACGATCCGTCGAAGGATCCGGAAAGGCCGGAGGCGCCCGCGGGAGCCGGTCACTTATCGCACGCCGAATTCAGAGCACAGGTGAAGTCGACCCGCGCCGAGATCGAGCGAGGGATGCAGGCGACGAAAGCGCAACTCGACGCCACGAACGAGCGTATCCAGGCACGCACAGGCCGCAATCTGATTCTGGCCGTCCTGATCGGTCTCGCGTTCGGCGCTGTGCTGCTGATCAGCCTGATCTTCGTCAAGGAGATCTTCATCGTGGTCGCGGCCGCGTGTGCGGCATTCGCCGCCTTCGAGTTGACTCATGCGTTGCGCGGCGCCGGCTATGTGCTGCCGCGAACCCCGACGGTGATCGCGGCCGTTGCGATCATCGCGGCCGCGTACTACGGGCAGGAGACTGGTCAGCTGATCGCACTCGGTGCCGGGCTCGTGCTGTGCTGGGGGTGGCGTCTCGGCATGGCGCTCGCTCCCGCCTATCGCCGACACTGGCGCACGCTCATCAGAGATCTCGGCGCGATCGCTCTGGTGCAACTGTATGCAGCGCTGCTGGCGAGCTTCTCCATGCTGCTGTTGGAGAAGGACGGCGGCCAATGGTGGACACTCGCGTTCATCGTGCTGGTCGTCGCGGCGGACACCGGTGCGTACGCGAGCGGCTTGCTCTTCGGCAAGCACCCGATGGCCCCGTCGATCAGTCCGAAGAAGACCTGGGAGGGGTTCGCCGGTGCGGCTGTGACGAGTGTGATCGCCGGCATCCTGCTTGCTGTCTTTATGGTGCACCAACCGCTCTGGTTCGGCATCATCTTCGGTGTGGTAATCCTTCTGACGGCCACTCTCGGTGACCTCGCAGAGTCGCTGATCAAGAGAGACATCGGCGTGAAAGACATGAGTTCGTGGCTGCCAGGCCATGGCGGATTCCTGGACCGGCTCGACTCGATCCTGCCCTCCGCGGTCGCCGCATACGCGTTGTTCCGGATATTCGGCTAGAGGATTTGGCACAATAGGGCGGTGAGCACCTTCCCAACGGCCCGAAAATCCAAGCCAGGCTACAAGACCGCAGAAGTTGACGCGTTCCTCCAGCGCGCCCGTGCCGCATATGACGGCACCGACCCCGATGTTGCACCGCTCACGGCGGAGGAGATCCGGCACACAGCGTTCTCGATGCACAGGGGCGGGTATGCCACGGAGCTCGTCGACGCGGCCCTGGAACGGCTTGAGGACGCGTTTGCCGGCCGCGAACGCGAGCACGCCATGACGGATGCCCGGCGGCAGCAGCTCCTCGACGACGCGCGTGCGACAGCACAGGTGATCATCAACCGGCTGGGTCGCGAAGAGGGGCAGCGCTTCGCTCGGACGAGCTTTCTGTCACAGGGATACAACCGAGCGGATGTGGACCGGTTTGCGAAGCGCCTGCTGCGCTATTTTCGCGATGGCAAACCAATGAGCGTCGACGAGGTGCGCACTGCGGTCTTCCGGCCAAGACGCGGCGGTTACCGTGAAATTCAGGTCGATCTGCTCCTGGACAGCGTGACGGATGTGATGCTGGCTGTTCGCTGAGTTTGTGTGTTCGGGTTGGCATGACGCCGCAATCTTCGTTATGGTTTTGTGATCGTGGGTAGACATCAAGGAACTACGGCGCCCCTTGGACCGGTGAAACCGGAAGGGGTTGTCCGCCGGGGACCCCACTCCCACGTTTTATCCGCAGCGGCGGATCCGGGGCGAACCCATAGAAAGGCATCGGCGCCTGCGCAGCCGCAGGGTGGTCGTGCCGCTCGCGAGCAACGTCGCAAGCGGTCGCGTCCGTTCTTCGTCAGCCTTGCTTTTTTGGCTGCAATCGGTTTTCTGCTGGTGAACATCGTCGACCCGTACTCGGGGGCGACGGCGTCGCCTGACTTCGCCATCGGGCACAGTAACCGCTTCGAGGGCCAGCCGATCCAGGATCTTGCCGTTTCCAGCGGTTACGCCAACACGGTGACCCGTGAGACGTACACCGTGAAAGAAAAGCCGAAGCCCCCGCCGGTCGTCGTGGCCCCGGCAGCGTCGTCGAGTTCGAGTTCCAGTTCGAGCTCAAGCGGTGCGCCCGCGGTGGGCACGCCGAACCCAGGAAGTGCGCAGGCGTACGCGCTGACAGCGTTGCAAGCGCGCGGCATGGGTACAGACCAGTTCAACTGCTTGGTCGCGCTCTGGAATCGCGAGTCCGGTTGGAACGTCTACGCCTACAACGCCGGCAGCGGGGCTTACGGCATTCCGCAGGCACTGCCTGGCAGCAAGATGGCCACTGCGGGGCCCAACTGGCAGACGAACGCCGAGACTCAAGTCAACTGGGGCCTCGGGTATGTGATCGGCCGTTACGGAACGCCGTGCGGCGCTTGGTCGCACTCCGAGTCGACCGGCTGGTATTAGCCCCAGACTCGTCTCAGCGCGTCTGACCGTCGACCTGATCTTCTAACCCGAAGTTACGTTCGTGTTGACGTGAAAAATCCCCGTGTTTG
>DATCDQ010000025.1:0-8858 GCA_036510655.1 Microbacteriaceae bacterium
GAGCGAGCGACGCTCAGCGGTCCGCATCCGGCCCAGGTCTCCACGGCGCGCAGCACCTGCCGAGTGGTGACACTGAGACGGCGTGCCAACCCGTCCACACCGGTGCGATCGATCTCACCGTCGGCGATCAGCCGAAGCGCCCGCGCCGCCAAAGTGTCGCCACGCGCGATGTCCGGCGCGGCACACGTCATGTCGGGTCTGCACCGCGGGCACGGCGTCAACCCTGCCGCGTGCGCTGCGGCCGCAGTCGGGTAAAACGTGACCTGAGTCGGCCTCGGCGCGCGTGTCGCGCATCCGGGTCGGCAGAAGATTTCGGACATGCGGATGCCGGTCACAAAGTATCCGTCAAAGCGGCGGTCGTGCGCCGCAGCGCGCATGTAGCGCTCGGCAAACAGAGGATCGCTCATCGCGACCCGATCAGATTGAGTGAAAGCGCGCACGTGTTGAGCATGGCACGATCCGGACCCGTTTCCGACTCGACTAGCGGTTTTCAGACATACAACGATTATTTCGGTCGCGCACATTCGGTACCGTTGGGATCCATCAGCCCTTTTAGGAAGGTTCCTCATGACCGAACTTGAGCCACGCATCCAGAGCATCTTCGATAGCGTGCTTCGTCGCAACGCGGGAGAGGTCGAGTTTCACCAGGCCGCCCGCGAGGTGTTCGAATCGCTCGGTCGCGTGGAAGCGAAGCACCCTCAGTACGCGGAAGCATCCATCTTGGAACGGTTGTGCGAGCCGGAGCGGCAGATCATCTTCCGTGTTCCCTGGTCCGATGACGCAGGGCGCCTGCACATCAACCGCGGCTTCCGCGTGCAGTTCAGTTCGGCACTCGGGCCTTACAAGGGCGGCCTCCGGTTCCACCCGTCTGTCACGCTCGGCACGGTCAAGTTCCTCGGCTTCGAGCAGATCTTCAAGAATGCTCTGACCGGCCTGCCCATCGGGGGCGGCAAGGGCGGCAGCGACTTCGACCCCAAGGGCAAGTCCGACGCCGAGGTGATGCGGTTCTGCCAGTCCTTCATGACCGAGCTGTACCGTCACATCGGCGAATACCGCGACGTTCCCGCGGGAGACATCGGCGTCGGCGGCCGTGAGATCGGCTACCTCTTCGGGCAGTACAAGCGCATCACCGGCCAGTATGAGTCCGGAGTGCTGACCGGCAAGGGCATCGGTTGGGGCGGCTCGCTCGTGCGCACGGAAGCGACAGGGTATGGTGCCGTCTACTTCACACAAGAGATGCTGGCCAGTCGTGGCGAAGGCTTCGCCGGCAAGAAGGCACTCGTCTCTGGATCGGGCAACGTCGCGCTGTACGCGATCAAGAAGGCTCAAGACCTCGGCGCCGACGTCGTCGCGTGCTCCGATTCTTCTGGTGTCGTCTATGACGCAGGCGGCCTCGATTTCGAGCTCCTGCGGCACGTCAAGGAGGACGACCGCGGTCGTCTCAGCGGGTATGCGAACGAGCGTGGCAGCGCATCCGAATATCGGGCGGGCGGAAATATCTGGAGCATCGCATCCGAAACGCACATCGACGTGGCGCTGCCGTGCGCAACGCAGAACGAGCTGAACGGCGACGACGCGAAACTGCTGGTGTCCAACGCCGTTATCGCCGTGGCTGAGGGTGCAAACATGCCGTCGACTCCGGATGCCGTACACGTCTTCGCCGACGCCGGCGTGCTGTTCGGGCCGGGCAAGGCAGCGAACGCGGGCGGTGTGGCCACCTCGGCTCTCGAGATGCAACAGAACGCATCACGCGATTCATGGAGTTTCGACTACACGGAGGATCGCCTCGCGGACATCATGCGCGGCATCCACGTTCGCTGTGCCGAGACGGCAGAAGAATACGGCGAGCCGGGCAACTACGTTCTCGGCGCGAACATCTCGGGGTTCACGCAGGTTGCCGACGCGATGCTGGCCATGGGAGTGATCTGAGCGTGCTGTGCCGGCGCGGACGCTCTTTCGAGGGCGCCCGCGCCGCCGCGTTTTCCGGACCGTAAATCTATGAGGGGATGTCGCTGTGATAAATCTCACTCTTGGACTCATCGGCACTTCTCACACACTCAGCGCTTCCGCGACGAGCGCTGCGACGGCCGCGGCCGCGGCCACCCAGGCGGACACCCTCTGGTTGATCATCGCCACCGTTCTCGCGCTGCTGATGGCTCCCGGAGTCGCATTCTTCTACGGCGGACTCGTGCGCGCCACCGGTGTGATCAACATGATGATGATGAGCTTCGGCGCGATGGCGATCGTCGGCGTGCTGTGGGTGCTCTACGGCTACGGGATGGTGTTCGGTCCGGCATGGATTCCGCACTGGCTGGGTGATCCGCTGTCAGAGGTTGGGCTGAGCGGCATCGTCGACGCATCCGGCGGCATCAACATGCATGTTCTCGCGCTTGCCGGGTTCTATGCCACGTTCGCGATCGACGTCGTCGCGCTGATCTCTGGCGCAATTGCGGACCGCGCCCGATTCGGCTCGTGGATGGTCTTTGCCGCAGTCTGGGTCACCCTCGTCTACTTCCCCGTCGCGCGCTGGGTTTTCAACACCGCAGATGGTTGGGCGGCAGCCGCCGGGGTCAACGATTTCGCCGGCGGAACCGCCATCCACATCAACGCCGGCGCCGCCGCTCTCGCCCTTGCTTTCGTGCTCGGCAAGCGGGCCGGTTTCGGAAAAGGAATCGACCGGCCGCACAACGTTCCGCTGACACTCCTCGGCGCCGCGCTCCTGTGGATCGGCTGGTTCGGGTTCAACGCGGGCTCGGAGGCCGCCGTCAACGGGGTGACCGTGCTCGCCTGCGTGAACACGCTCGTCGCGCCGGCGGCGGCGATGCTCGGCTGGCTGGCCGTGGAGAAGATCCGCGAGGGTAAGTCGACGTCGGTTGGCGCAGCATCCGGTCTCGTGGTCGGCCTGGTGGCATCCGCACCGTCGTGCAACGTGCTGACACCCGGATGGACAATCGTGCTGGGTGTGCTCGCCGGAGCCGTGTGCGCGCTCATCGTCGATCTGAGGTTCGTGCTCGGCATCGACGACTCCCTCAACGTCGTCGGCATTCATCTGGTCGGCGGTTTGGTCGGCACACTGTTCGTCGGGATCGCGGGGACGCGCATCGGCGTGATCGACAGCGGCTCGTGGAACCAACTGGGCGTGCAGGCAGCGGTCTCGGTCGTTGTGATGGTGTACTCGTTCGGTGCGACCTGGGGCATTGGCACGGTGATCCAACGCGTGATGGGCTTCCGGGTCGCAGAACACGAGGAACGTGTGGGTCTGGATCTCGTCGCGCACGGCGAACAGGGTTACGTGATCGGCGCGTGAGGGTGTGACTACACGATCCGGCCATCCGTCATCGTCACGTGGTCGCCGGTCCACGCCGAGCGCAGCCAACGATCGTGACTCGCTACGACAACCGCGCCGGGATACGTGCCGAGCGCATCCTCGAGCTCAGTTGCAAGCTTCAGTGACAAATGGTTCGTCGGCTCATCGAGCAAGAACACGTGCGGCGGCCGCGCCACGATCAGTGCCAACGCGAGTCGCCGCTGCTGGCCGATCGACAGGACCCCAGCGGGTCGGTCCAGGTCGCGCGGGGCGATCAGTCCGAGACTGGTGAGCGGAGTCGCATCCGCCCGCTCCTCCCCCAACACGGATGCGTAGATCGCGCGTGGGCTCAACGACGGGTCGGCGAACTGCACGTCCTGCTCAAGCAACGCGACGCGCAACCCGCGACGGCGGTGCACCGAGCCGCTGTTCGGCATCAGGGTGCCGGCGAGCGTCGCGAGCAGCGTCGACTTGCCCGCGCCGATGGGTCCCGTGATGAGGATACGGGAGGTCGGATCGACGCGGAACGTGGCGACATCCAAGCGGCCTGGAATGCGGGCATCCGTCGCCTGCAGAAGCAGGCCGGAAGCGTCACCCAACGCGTGCGACCCGCTTGGATTGCCCGCAAACGGAAAGCCCGCAAACCGCAGCAGCGCTGGGGGCTTACGCACCTGAATCTCGCGGAGCTCCTCAAGCCTGCCCCTCGCGTTCATCACCCGGCGACTGATCTGCTTCTCGACACGGTTGCCGTGCGTGCCGTATGACATCTTGTTCTTATCCGTCGGCGGACGGTTATGGTTGATCGCGCGGGACGTCACGTCGACCGAGAACTTCAGCTGCTTCAGCTCGTCCTGCTCATCGGCGAAGCGGCGCTCCCAAAGCGCCCGCTCATTCGCCTTCGCGAGCAGGTAGTCGCTGTAGTTGCCGCCGAACGCCGCGGTCGTGGCGGATGGCGCGGTCGTGGCGGATGCCGCTGTCGTGGCGGATGCCGCTGTCGTGGCGGATGCCGCGGCGCCGCCGACTGCGCTCGTCGGGTCGAGGTCAAGCACGTTCGTCGCGACCGCGTCGAGGAACGCGCGGTCGTGGCTGGCGAAGAGCACCGGCCCGAGCCACCCGCTGAGGTGTCGCTCGAGGAACACCGCGGCCGCGTCGTCGAGGTGGTTCGTCGGCTCATCGAGCAGAAGGCACTCCGGCCGACTCAGCAGCAACGCGGCGAGCGCAAACCCGCTGCGCTGACCGCCGGAAACCTCATCGAGCCGCCGGTTCAACGACACGCCGCCGACGCCAAGCCCGTCGATCACCTCGTCGCGACGCGCATCCACAGACCAGATCTCCGCGCGCTCAGCGGCGGCGAGCGCGGCGTCGTACCGGTCCGCCGGCGTCGAAAAAGACGGAGATTCTTCGCTCCGCACCGATTCCGCGCGGACGCCACGCAGCGCATCCGGAATATCTCCGTCGTTTTGGTGCAGCATCGACGAGGGAATCGACGCATCGGCGGCGAGGGCAGAGGCCGCATCCGCCAACTCGGCCTCGATGGCACGCACGTCGGCGAGAGCGTGCTCGATCAGGTCGCCGAGCGAGTCCGTCGGCGCGAACTGCACGTCCTGCCAGAGCATTCCCGTTCGGACAGGACGCGCGATGGTGCCACGATCGGCGCGCTCAACACCAGCCAGAATGCGCAGCAGGGTCGATTTGCCCGCACCGTTCTCACCGATCAGACCGAGTCGCCGGCCCGGCGCAACGGTGAACGACACATCGGTGAGCACGCGTCGGTCGCCGTAGGAATGCGAGATTCCATCTGCGCGGAGGTAATCGGATGTCCGTGCCGGCACCGCAGCATCCGGTCGCGTTGTCGAGGCGGCGCCGTTCGCAGCGGCGCCGTTCGCAGCGGCGCCGTGCGCAGCGGTGCGATGTGCAGCGGATTGTGACGCGGATTCGCAAGTGGATTCGGAAGTGAACAAGGATGACCGCCGTTCATGCCTACCCTGCGGCGCGCGAATGCGATGCGGGGCGATGCTCCTGACGCGGAGCGCTGATTCCCGTCGGGCACGAACCTGGGGTCGTCGATCGGATGACGTCACGATCGTTTCCGCAATCCAGCACGGAACACGATGCGAAGAGTCTTTCGATCAACGGCGCCGCGACGCCGTCCAGATGGGCGGGCGTCGCACAGCGGAAGCCTCGGGCACGGGACGAAAGATGTTAGCTCTTCATAGCGGAGACGACACTAACAGGTCGTTGCCACTTCGGCAAGCGTCGCGGTCAGCGCACCACCAACCGCACCGCCCTCACGGAAGCATGTACGACAGCCCGACCGTGCTTTCCAGTGTGGCGGATGCCGCGTGCAGCGACACATCCCACGTGTGTTCTCCGACGACCCCGTCGACACTCACGTGCCCCCAGCCCTGGAACGCTTCGACTCCGGCGCGAGTGTGCGGGCCGAAGTCGCCATCCACGACGAGAGTCGGGCCGCCCCACTGAGGCGCACCCTCGTTGAGCACGGTCTGCAGCCTGGAGACAACCGCTCCGGTCGAGCCCACTTGCAGCACGGGCATCGGTCCGCCCGCTGGGAGCGCCGCCCAGGTGAGCGGGCCGACGATGCCGTCGACGACCAGCGGCGGGCTGCTCTGCTGGAATTCGATCACCGCGGTGTGTGTTGCCGGGCCGAATACTCCGTCGACGACGATCGACAGGTTCGGTGTACGCCTCAGCGCGCGCTGCAAGCGCCGCACCGCGTCGCCGCTTGCACCCTGCTGAATGGTCGGTTGTCCTGGATTTGCCATGAGATGCCCCCCGTTTTCACTCGGGGCCCAGGGTACGCCCGGGAGCGCCGCTCGAACAGTGGCAATATGTGTGCGGCTACGCCTGCAGGTTCAGCACCTTCGCGGATGCCGCCATCACCTTTTTCGCCTTCGCCGGCTCCCCGTTCAGCGTCGTCCCAACCGTCGGGATGAGTTCACGCAACGTCGGCTCCCAACCCGCGTACTGCTCCGGGAAGCACCGCTTCAGCACGTCGAGCATGATCGGCACAGCCGTCGACGCCCCCGGCGACGCACCGAGCAGGCCGGCGATCGACCCGTCAGCGGATGCGACGAGCTCCGTTCCGAATTGCAGCACGCCGCCGCGTTTCGCATCCTTCTTCATCACCTGCACGCGCTGGCCGGCAGTGATGAGCTCCCAATCGGCGCCCTTCACGGTCGGCACGAACTCGCGCAGAGCGGCGACCTTCTTGGCGCGGGATGCGAGCACCTGGCCGATGAGGTACTTCATGAGGTCGAAATTGTCGCGCGCGACGGCCAGCATCGGGCCAATATTGCTCGGCCGGATCGAACCGGGCAGGTCGAACCACGAACCCTTTTTCAGGAACTTCGGGCTGAATCCCGCGTACGGCCCGAACAGCAGGGACGCCTCACCGCCGACGACACGAGTGTCCAAATGTGGCACGGACATCGGCGGCGCGCCGACGGATGCCTTCCCGTACACCTTCGCATGGTGCTGCGCCACGAGCTTGGGGTTGGTGGTTCGCAGGAACTCCCCGCTGATCGGAAATCCGCCGAATCCCTTGATCTCAGGGATGCCCGACTTCTGCAGCAGCTGCAGTGCGCCACCACCCGCACCGACGAACACGAATCGAGCCGTCACGTCGTGCGGGGTGTTGCCGACGATATGGCGCACCCGCAACTTCCAGAGCCCCTCCTTCGTGCGACGGATGCCTTTCACCCGGCTGTTCAGCGCCACCTGCGCCCCGCGCTCATTGAGAGTCTGCATGAGCGCATTGGTCAGCGCTCCGAAATCGACATCCGTTCCGGCCACAACGCGCGTTGCTGCGACAGCCTCGCGCGGATTGCGCTTCTTCATCATGAGCGGCGCCCATTCGGCGATCACCGCAGGATCCGCCGAGTACTCGATGCCGGCGAACAGCGGCTGATCTTTCAGCGCCAGATAGCGCTGGTGCAGATAGCGCACATTCTTCTTTCCACGCACGAACGTCATGTGCGGGGCCGAGTTGATGAACGAGTTCGGTTCGGGCAGATCGCCCCGGCTGACCAGCGTCGCCCAGAACTGGCGGCTCAGCTGAAACTGCTCGTTGATGCTGATCGCCTTAGCCGGGTCGAGCACACCGTCTTCGGTTTCCGGCATGTAGTTGAGCTCGCACAGCGCCGAATGGCCGGTGCCCGCGTTGTTCCACGGGTTGGAACTCTCCTGCGCCACGTCGCCGAGGGCCTCATAGATGCGGATGGACCAGTCGGGCTGCAGCCGCTGAAGAAAGGTCGCCAGCGTGGCGCTCATGATGCCGCCACCGATGAGGACGACGTCGATCGGGGAATTACTCACCTCTCAATTCTATTGCGCGGTGGAGCTTGGAGGATCGCGAAGCGATTCGCGACCCCAGCGCCGAGCGAGCCTGCGAGTGAGGGTTGGCGGCAGAGCGCCCAAGATCGCGCGGCAATCCGCGACCCTTACCGTCGGCGGGCCCGCGAGCCTGCGCCCCTGCGCTGCTGCGCTCCTGCGCACGAACGATGGCGGCGCAGCGCCGCAGATCGAGGGGCGGTCGCGAAGACGCGCAGGCATCCGCAGCACGGACCCGGCGGCTGGCTCCTGGCACCTGGCGCCCAGCCGCTGGCGGCTGGCACCTGTCACCTGGCACCCGGCGTCCGGCGAGCCATCCGCAGCATGCCGGCATCACCCGAGTGCGGACGCGCCAGCGACGATCAGCGCAATTCCAGCGGTCGGAAGGGCCGCCGTCAGCACGCCGAAGCCGATCCAGATCAGGGCGACGAGCCGGTTTGGTTTCTGCGGGTCTCTGCCCATCGCGGAGAAGAAGAAGCCGGCCGGAATCAGGATCGCGCACGCCAGTACGCCATCCGCTGCAACGCGCCCCCACACACCTGCACTCGCGGCGTCTACGAACAGCGTCACCAGCAGTCCGAGGATGATCAGCACACCCGCGTGCGCATGGCCAGCACGGAAGAAGCTCTTTTGCAGTGCGTTCGTGCCCTGTTTTCCGGTCACGACTCTCAGCATGAACGTGCCGCCGTACGCCACTGCGATCACGGTCAGGAACACGGCACCCGCCGTGATCGCGCTACTGGGTTCGAGCATCATCGTCACCATTCCTCCTTTTGCTTTTGGTGCTTGTGCTGCATCCTTTGGTGCTTGTGCTGCACCGTATTCAGGCTCAACCGACGGCTGAAGACGCGAGCACACCCCAGTCGGCCGTCCAACCTGAATTCGGTACCAGGCCATCCTTCAGCAGATGCCGCCGGCCTATGCCACCAGCCGACGCTACCAGCCGAACGCGCCGGCCGACGATCAAGTACTACCTTCGCGAGCACGTGCTCATGCCGGGTGCCGTGGTCAGTGCGACTCAGGCTGACTACGGCCTGGAACACATGCGTCGGCTGCGCGTAATTCGCGCCCTTTCGGATGTCGCCGGGCTCCCTTTGCACAAGATCAAGATCGTGCTCGCTCTGATCGAACATCCGGGCGATGATCTCTTCGAGACACTCGGACGCGCCATCACGGCGCTCCCCCCGTACCTGAATGAAGG
>DATCDQ010000026.1:0-8491 GCA_036510655.1 Microbacteriaceae bacterium
GACCAGCATGAGCTGGCACTCGGCGAGGCTGAGGGTCGCACCCGAGTCAAGGTCGTGCCGCGCGATGAGATGGTGCGGATCTCCAATCCTCGCCCGCCCACGCCCGCTCCCTGAGCGCGCCCGCGACGCCGCCCGCCGGTGGTCGAGTAGCCGGCAAGCGCAGCGAGCAGGCGTATCGAGACCCCCTTCCCCAGACGCAGTCGCAGGCAGCGACCGAGAGTCAACCTCGTAGGCTGAGGCCATGGCCTCAGCGGCGACACGGCAGGAGTGGCAACCGGATGTCCTCGGCGCGCACTTCGAGCAACTCACGTTGCCGCTCAGCGCGGACAACGAGGGTGAGGTCGTCGCCACTCTCGTGCGATACCTGCCACCGTTCCGCTCCGGCTTGACCCGGCTGCAGTTGACCCGACCGGTCGCTGCGGGCACGGACGTGCTCTACCTGCACGGCTGGTCCGACTACTTCTTTCAGCGGCATCTCGCCGAGTTCTTCAGCCGTGTTGGTGCGCGTTTCTTCGCCCTCGACTTGCGCAAGTACGGCCGCAGTCTTCGGGCGGGCCAGACGCCGGGTTTCATCACCGATCTCGCGACGTACGACGAAGACATCGCCGCGGCCCGCGCGGCGATGGGCGGAAACCGCCGACTGGTCGTGATGGGGCACTCTACGGGCGGGCTCATCCTGAGCCTGTGGGCGGCGCGACACCCGGGTGAAGCATCCGCCGTGATCTTGAACAGCCCATGGCTCGAATTCCAAGCCAGCGGCCCAGCTCGTACGGTGGTGGCGCCGCTCGTCGGGCTCGGGGCGCGTGTCGACCCGCTTGCAAAGATTCCATCGGTCGACTTCGGCTTCTATAGCCGCTCGGTCTCCGCCGCGATGGAGGGCGAGTGGGAGTACAACACGCAGTGGCGGCCTGAGCGCGGCTTTGTCGTGCGGCCTGCCTGGCTGAGCGCAATTCTCGCCGGGCATGCGCGCGTTGCGATGGGGCTCGCGATCGAGGCGCCGGTATTCACGATGCTGTCGGCTCGGTCAACGCTGCTGCCGCACTGGACCCCGGCGATGCTGCGCAGCGACATCGTGCTGAAGGTCGATGACACGGCCCGAAGCGCGCTGAAACTCGGGCCGACGGTGACCGTGGCTCGTTTCGACGGGGCTATACACGACATCATGCTGTCCGAGCGGGCAGTGCGAGAGGATGCCTATCGGCAGCTCACGCGCTGGCTCCGTGGCTACGTCGCCGCCCGCGGCCGCGTATCCAGGTCGCTGTCCCGCGAAAGATCGTCCGTCGCGACCTAGTCCAGGCTAACCACGACCTAGTCCAGGCTAGCCACTGGCTAGTCCAGGCTAACCTATGTCACACTAGACCGGTGTACGTCGAAATGATCGTTCTCAGCATGCTTCGCCACGGGCCGATGCACGGTTACGAACTCAAGCAGCGGTTACGCAGAGTGACCTTGGCTTCGCCGAGCAACAACTCGCTGTATCCGACGCTGCGCCGGTTCGAGAGCAACGGAGTGGCGACGAAGACAGTCGAATCACAGCCGGGCAGGCCTGCGCGCAACGTCTACGCCATCACCGAGCACGGCCGCGCGTATTTTCAGACCATGATCAGTTCCCTCCCGGAAGCGCTTGCCGGCAACGAGGAGGAGTTTCTCGGCAGAGTGGCGTTCTTCGGTGAGATCACGGTGGATCAACGGCAGGCGATTCTCGCAGCGCGCGAAGCGGCGCTGGCGGAACGCGTGGGCGCACTGCGTTCCCTTGACGGTGGGCAGTCGCGGTCGGCCGAGCGACTCGGAGTCGACAGACGCTGGCGCGACGAGACGACCAAACGGTACATCGCCGTGATCGAGGCCGAGCAGGGTTGGATCGCCGACCTCGCCGCGCAGATCCAGGATGCGCAGATCCAGGATGCGCAGGTTCTGGATGCCCCGATTCAGCATGCCCGGAACCAGGATGCACAGATACAGGATTCGCAATCCGCGAAAGCGGGGCGCTGAGGTGTCCACGTCCGCGCCGACGCCGGTACCGGCATCCGTCGCCTCTCAGGCTCGCCTGGGGGTCGTCGCTCGGTTCGGGCTGCTGATCGGCCCGATGCTCAGCATGATCGACTCGAGTGTCGTCAATGTGGCGATCCCAGACATCGCCACGGAGTTCAAGGCGTCGCTCGACCATGTTCAGTGGGTCGTCAGCGCGTATCTGCTGGCTCTTGGCGTCGGCCTCGCTGTCACCTCGTATCTGGCGAAACGGTTCGGCACGCTGCGGATCTATCTGTTCAGCATGCTCGCGTTCGTCATCACGTCGGCGGTGTGTGCGATCGCGCCGACCGTCGACTGGCTGATCGCGTTCCGCGCGCTACAGGGCTTCGCGGGGGCGCCGCTGGTTCCGTTGGCGATGGGGATGCTGCTCGACAAGACCGCCCGGGAGAAGTTTCCGATCGGCGCGGCTCTCGTCTTGTTTCTGGCCCCATCACTCGGCCCGACGCTCGGTGGTCTGCTGATCGGGGCGGGTGGCTGGCGTTGGATCTTCCTCATCAATATTCCGGTCGGCATCTTCGGTCTTCTCACGTTGGTGCGGATTCCGAAGTCGGCTGGACCGCCGACGGTTTCGGGCACGCGCTTCGATCCGATCGGCTTCGTTCTGCTGGCGGCCGGCGTCACCGGAACGTTGTTCGGCGCGTCGCGGGGCACCGCGGACGGCTGGGCGTCTCCAGACGCGTACCTGCCGCTGGGCATCGGGGTCGTCCTGCTGATCGCATACACGTTCTGGGCGTTGCGGCGAGAGAATCCGGTCGTGAACCTGCTGATGATCCGGCACGGAAATTCCGCACTCGCCCTGCTGCTTCAGGTATTGTGCTCGGTCGTCACGTTCGGCACGATCTTCCTGATTCCCGTGTTCACGCAGTCTTTGCAGGGCTACAGCGCGCTGGAAACCGGGCTGGCGCTGCTGCCGCAGGGCATTGTCATGGGACTCGGCACCGCCCTCGGGCAGGTGCTCTCGAAGCGAATCTCCCTGCGCGTCTTGGTCGTCGTCGGCTTCGCGGCGTTGGCCGCCTCGAGCGTTTTCCTCGTGCTGATCGCGCCGGACACCCCACTGTGGGTGACCGCGATCATGCTCTGCGGACGTGCCATCGGCATCGGGTTCGTGACGACACCGCTGCTGATGTCTATGCTGGCGCCGTTGGAAGACAGCGAGCTCGCCGACGGCAACACCCTGTTCAACATCACCCAGCGGATCGGCGGCTCGGTCGGCGTCGGCATCCTCGGATCCATGATCGCCACCGGCGTGGCGTTGACTGCGGTGGTTGACTCGTTCCATCTGGTCGGCTGGGTCATGATCGCCGTCGCTATCGTCGCGGCGTTCGCTTCGCTCGCCCTGCGTCCGCGTGCGCAATCGGTGGTCGGCTAGCCGGCGAATCGGCGGGAATAGCATGGAGCTGGCGGCACACTCGATCCGGTCGCCCGATCAGCACAGGAGCAGCCATGTCCACGATCAGTCGCGACGTCGTCATCATCGGGGCCGGCGCATCCGGTCTCACCGCAGCAACGGAGTTGAAGAAGGCCGGCCTGAGCGTTGCGGTGCTCGAGGCCCGCGATCGGGTCGGCGGACGCCTCTGGACCAACGACATCGACGGGGCGACGCTCGAGATCGGCGGCCAGTGGGTCTCGCCGGATCAGGATGCCTTGAAACGCACGTTGAGCGAGCTCGGGCTCGAAACCTACTCGCGTTATCGCGATGGGAAGAACGTCTATCTGGACCGCAATGGTGAGCTGCACCGCTTCGACGGCGAGATCTTCCCGGTGCCTGCCCGCACCGAGCAGGAGATCATCAGCCTGATCGAGAAGCTGGACGCTCTCGTCGCCGAGATCGATCCGGATCGCCCGTGGGCGCATCCGCGGGCTAAGGCGCTCGATGAGATCTCATTCAGCCGGTGGCTGCAGACGCAGACCGACGACGCGGAGGCGCAAGACAACATCGGCATGTTCATCGCCGGCGCCATGCTGACCAAACCCGCCTACGCGTTCTCCGCCTTGCAAGCACTGCTGATGGCGGCCAGCGCCGGCAGCTTCAGCCACCTCGTGGATGCGGACTTCATCCTCGACGAGCGCGTCGTCGGTGGGCTGCAGCGTGTGCCGCTGTTGTTGGCCGAGCAGCTCGGTGATGACGTGCATCTCGAACAGCCGGTGCGCGCCCTGGGCTGGAGCGGCGACGGGGTGACGGCATCGACCGACGACCTGGAGGTGAGTGCGCGGTTCGCGGTACTGGCTGTGCCGCCTGTGCTGATCAGTCGGATCGCGTTTACGCCCCCGCTGCCGAGGAGGCAGCAGCAGTTGCATCAGCACCTGTCGATGGGTTTCGTCATCAAGGTGCACGCCGTCTACGACACGCCGTTCTGGCGTGAGGACGGACTCTCCGGCACCGCGTTCAGCCCGTACGAACTCGTGCACGAGGCGTACGACAACACGAACTATGGGGACGATCGCGGCACCCTCGTCGGCTTCGTTTCCGACGAGAAGGCTGACGGCGCGTTCGCGGAGAGTGCGCCGGAGCGCCGGCGTCGCATCCTCGAGTCGCTGTCGCACTATTACGGTGCGAAGGCACTGACGCCGACGGCCTATTACGAGAGCGACTGGGGCAGTGAAGAGTGGACGCGTGGCGCATACGCCGCGAGCTTCGACCTCGGCGGCCTCGCCCGCTATGGCAGCGATCTACGGATGCCCGTCGGCCCGATCTGGCTCTCCTGCAGCGATGTTGCTGGTAAGGGCTACCAGCACGTCGATGGTGCCGTCCGTGTGGGCCGTGAGACGGCGGCGTCGGTCATTGCGGCTGCCGCGCGCTGACGTTCTTCACCCTCGCCCGCCCTTCGACTTCGCTCAGGGACTGTTTAGCGGAAGTTGACGAACTGCACGTCGACATCGAACGTGGTGCCCTTCAGCAGCGCAATGGTGGTCTGCAGGTCGTCCCGGCTCTTCGAAGAAACGCGCAATTCGTCGCCCTGAATCTGGCTCTTGACCGACTTCGGTGCTTCCTCGCGGATGACCTTGCCGATCTTCTTCGCCTGGTCTTGCTCGATCCCCTCCTTGAGGGTCGCCTCGATGCGAAACTCCTTGCCGCTCGCGTACGGCTCGCCGTGCTCCAGGCTCTTCAACGAGATGCCACGCTTGACGAATTTCGACTGCAGAACATCGAGGATCGCCTTGACGCGCTCCTCCGAGTTCGCCTTCATCAGGATCTTCTCGCCGCTCCACTCGATCGAAGCGCCGATGTTCTTGAAGTCGTAGCGTTGCTCGACCTCCTTGTGGGCCTGATTGACGGCGTTGTCCGCCTCCATCTTGTCGACCTTGCTGACCACGTCAAAGGATGAATCTGCCATGCCAGCCAGTGTAGCCAGCGACGGTGTGCCCAGCGAGTCAGGCGACTGGGGTCGCTTGGGCGGATACAGCCAGGCAACCAAAACGACGGAAATGATCATCAGGAGGAACCAGGCGACCAGCTTCGTCAGCGGCACGGGCTCCCAGCCGCCGACCTGGTCGGGGTAGGTCCACGCGTGACCCCAGGTGCCGAGATTCTCGGCCAGCCAGATGAAGAACGCGACGAGACCGAAGGCGGCGACCAACGGCATCCGGAGGGTTCTGCGAAACACGCGGAAGTACATCATGCATGGACCGAAGATCGCGATCACGGCAATGAGCAGCACGCAGCGCAGGTCCACGATGTAGTGGTGCGTGAAGAAGTTCGCGTAGATCGCGGCGGCGAGGATGGCGGTGATCCAGCGCCGCGGATAGCGCGCGAACCGCAGATCGAACAGTCGGTAGACGCGCACCATGTACGAGCCGATTGCGCCGTACATGAAGCCGGTGAACAGTGGGACGGAGAACAGGCGCAACACGCCGCCCGGGTCGTAGGCCCACGAGCCGATATCGGTCTTGAACAACTCCATCACGGTGCCGACGATGTGGAACAGGATGATCACCCGCAGCTCGCGGAGCGTCTCCAGTTTGGTCGCGACCATGACGATTTGGATGGCGATCGCCGCAAGTGTGAGGGCATCGTTGCGGGCCAGCCATGCGGCATCCGGATACCAGAGCCGAGCGGCCAGAATCACGACCAGCAGTGAGGCGCCGAAGATGCACGCCCACGCCTGCTTCGCGCCGAAAACCAGAAATTCGACGAGCGCGCTCCATGCTCGGCTGCGCGGTGCGCGGGCGAGCAGGCGATGGGCTGCTGCGTCGATGCGCCGCTCGAGCGGTGTCAACCCCTCGCTGGCTGTCAAACGCACCTCGCAAACGCTTCGCTCGAGCCGGTCGGGCGAGCGCTGGACCAGAGGCCATCGTATCCAGCCGCGGTCGATGACTCGGTGGTCGATGACCCGGTGTGCGATGACTCGGTGTGCGATGACTTGATGTGCGATGACTTGATAGCGGTTGCGGCACTCACACCAGGAAACAGAAGACCAGCGTCGCAACACAGATCAGCAGCATGCCCGTTGCGTTGACGAAGAGATTGCGACCGAAATCGCGGGCGCGCATGTGCATGGAGATCGCCACGAGAAAATACAGGATGAGGCAGGCGGTTGTCAGAATGCCGAGCCCGGGTATCCAGATGCCGGCAAGCAGGCCGATTGCTGCCGCGAACTTGATCGGCGGCATGAGCCACCAGTAGCGCCTCGGCCACTTCACGTCGGTGAAGCACTGAGCGACGAATCTCGCCGGCATCACGCACAAAATGGCGTCACCCATGGAGAGTGCTGCCAAGACGACGACTGGCCAGATCGGATCTGGGAGGACGGTCATAAAATAACCGTACCATACGGTATGGTATGGTGTGTAGATGACATCGAAGGATCGCTGGATCGACGAAGGCATGGCAGTCCTGAGGGAACAGGGCATCGATGGCGTGCGCGTCGACCGCATCGCTGTGCGACTGGGGCTCACCAAAGGCTCGTTCCATCATCACTTTCGTGGAGTCGGCGAGTATCATCGGGCGCTTCTCCAGAGGTACGAGAGGGAGTCGGTCGCCATGGCCGAACGAGCGGTCTCTCAGCTGGCCGACCTTTCGCCACAGGATGCGCTCGTGGCGTTGCCGGCTCACGTGTCCTTCGACGCGCGGAGTGAGGCGGCGATACGCGGCTGGGCATTTCAGGATGACGAAGCGCGGGCGGTGCTCGAGCGAGTTGACGAGTTGCGGTTGCATACCCTGATCGGACTCTGGCGAAACGTCGTCGCAGACAGTACACAGGCTCGATCCGCGGCAATGGTCCCGTATCTCGTCATGATCGGAGCCACCGTTGCGCTCCCGACGCCGACCGACGCGGAGATGCGGGAGCTGTTCGCGTTGCTTGCGACGCTGGTTCCCGCCGTTTCCGCGTGAGCACGATGGCAAGTTCGGTCGGCGAGGTGCGGCGGACTGCGGTGCGATTTCACCAGATGAGCCGCGGTGAGTATCCTTGTGTAGCGCCTTCGGTCAGATGAATACATGTGGCCGAAAGCGCGTCGGCGGGTTACCCAAGCGGCCAAAGGGATCTGACTGTAAATCAGACTGCTCAGCATTCGGGGGTTCGAATCCCTCACCCGCCACACTGTGATGTCTTTGGCGCGTCTGGTGTCCGGTTTCCTGTTCGCGGCGCCACCTATAATCCGCGTTGAGGCAGGGCGAGGCACTCCTTCGTGGGAGAAGGTTGAGGCATCCAGTCGTGTCAGGGCCGCCCCGAAGTGGGGGCACGATAACACGCGTATGTCCTCATTAATACGGATACCTGCGGTGTCTACATGCTCGTAAACTCCGAAGTGGGGATCGCAGCAACACCGACGAGGGGCGGTAGGTGGCAATCCCTATCAGGCCGGAGCGCCCCGGCCGCTTGTCGGGAAGTGAGTGCCGGGGCTCCGGCTTTTCTGCGTCTTAGGATGTCTGCGCCTGAGGTCTCTGCGACTCAGAGCGCGGTGACGGATGGCGCCACACTGTCGTCGTCCGTGTGGTCGTCCGTGTCGTCGTGCGCGCGGCAGGGTTGTGCGTCGCCGTCGTGCCGCCTGCGGACTTCGCCTGCATGGCCTTGCGGCGCGCGGTGTTCTTCTGCACGGTCTTGTCCTGCGTGGTCTTGTCCTGCACGGTGTTGCCGTGCATGGGGTTCTTCTGTGTGGTCTTTTCCTCCACAGTGACCGGTGCCAACGACTTCTCCACGGTTTCTGTTGTGGTGGGGTGAACGGGGGTTGGAATGTCGGTGGTTGAGTGTTGACTACAGGTATGAACACGATCATCGTTGATGGACGGCAGGCGGTCAGGCTGCAGTCGGCGATGGGTGATGTGCAGGCGGAGTGGATGGCGTCGCTGGTCAGCATTGATGCGATGATGGCGACGTTGAGCGCGGCCCGGGCGGAGGTGCTTGCGCAGGCGCATCAGTGGTCGAAGCTCACGGAGGAGTCGGTGGTCGCGGTGGGGGCGAAGCCGGAATTGCGTTCGGAGTTGGCGCGGCGTTCGTTCGTGGCCGAGGTGGCGTGCGCG
>DATCDQ010000027.1:0-6704 GCA_036510655.1 Microbacteriaceae bacterium
ACAAACAGCACCCAGGAAGGTTCCGCAAACCACCGGTGACACCATCCCCAGCCGACCACGTCGGCATCAACCTACCCAAAGAAACAGCCACAATCTGAACCAAGTGACTCCACACAGCTTGACATCGCTCGTAACCCGGACGGATTTTGCGTGCGCGTCGGGTCTGTCTCGTTAGCGGTGTTTCCGGCGGTTTTCATTAGTAAGTTTCCGCGGCCGGCCAGCGGTCTTGGAAGGTGATGGCGAACGCGTTGAGAGCGGGCTTCCAACGTGTTGTCCATCGGGTGCGGCCTCGACCGGTTGGGTCGAGGCTACGAGTGACAAGATACAGGCATTTCAGTGCGGCTTGCTCGGTCGGGAAGTGCCCTCGCGCACGCACTGCCCGACGATACCGTGCGTTCAATGACTCGATCGCATTAGTCGAGCAAATTACGGTGCGGATCTCGAGATCGTAATCCAAGAATGGGATGAATTCTTCCCACGCGTTCTCCCACAACCGGATGATCGCAGCATATTTCTTGCCCCAGCCTTGCGTGAACTCGTCCAGGGCGGCACGGGCCGCTTGCGGGCTCGGCGCGGTATACACCGGTTTGATCGCCCGTTTGATCGCGTCCCAGTCCTTCTTCGAGGCGAGTTTGAACGTGTTCCTCAGCAGGTGAATGACACACGTTTGCACCGTCGTCAAAGGCCACACATTCGACACAACTTCCGGCAGGCCTTTCAGGCCGTCGCAGACCAGGAAGAACGTGTCTGTCACCCCACGGTTCTTGATATCCGTCAGGACACTCATCCAGAACTTCGCCCCCTCACCACCGGTCCCGGCCCACAACCCGAGAACATCCTTCTCACCGGCCAGGCTCACGCCGATCGCCGCGTAGATGGGCCGATTGGCGACCTGCCCGTCACGGATCTTCACCACGATCGCATCAATGAAGATCGCCGCATACACGCCGTCCAACGGGCGTGAGGACCAGTCGTTCATCTCCTCGATGACCTTGTCCGTGATCCGCGAGATCGTCTCCTTGGACACCTGGGCGTCGTAGACCTGAGCGAAGTGCGCCTGAATCTCACCCGTGGTCAACCCGTGCGCATACAACGAGAGCACGATCTCATCCACCCCGTTCAGGCGACGCTGGCGTTTCTTGACAATCACCGGCTCAAACGTCCCATCACGGTCCCTGGGCACTTCAATCTGGACATGCCCGCTCGCCTCGGTTAGCACCGTCTTCGGCCGGGTCCCGTTGCGCACATTCGCGCCCTCACGGTCGGGATCGGCACGGTTCTTCTCATGGCCCAGGTGCTCGGTCAGCTCCTCGTTCAGAGCCGTCTCCAGCACGTTCTTGGTGAACTGCTTCAACAACCCGTCCGGACCCGTCAGAGACAAGCCCTGCTCCCGGGCCGCACGCACCAGCTGCCGTGCAGCAGCCTCCTCAGCAGAGGGCTCAGACTTCTTCGATTTCACATCATCAAGTGTCGTTGTCATCACGGCACCTTCCCCGCTGAAACTGCGTTCAGCGCGTCAGGCCGGAAACACCGTTTAATGCACAGACCCTGCGCGTCCGGTTTGTCGTCAAGATTCCGGTTGAGCGTGCACGGAGCCGGCGTGTGCGGAGCCGTCAGGCAGCAACGGCAGTTCGATCGTCACGCGCAGTCCGGCACCCGGAACGTTTGCCAGACTTACCGTCCCGCGTGCCGACGTCGCAAGCGCGTTGACGATGGCGAGGCCGAGCCCGCCGCCGCTGTGGGCAGCGCGCGAGGCGTCCGCCCGAGTGAAGCGGTCCAACGCGACCGGAATGAAGTCGTCCGGCATGCCCGGCCCGGTATCCTCGACCATCAGTCGCACCACGTCCGCAGTGCGCGTCAGCACGGCATTCACCGCTCCCGGGTCCGTGGAACCCGCCGCATCCGCCGCACGCCCGTCCGCGATAGCGGCGACCGCATTGCCGAGTAGGTTGTCCAGGATGCGCCCGATGTCGCTCGTCGACAGACCGATGGCCGCCTCGGACGAGTCGCGGGGCGCATAGTCGAAGTCGATCGCCGATCCGGCCTGACCGGCGGCATCGGAGGCGAGCGAGCGGGCGCGGTCGATCGCATCGGCCAGCTCGTCGGTCAGCTCGCGCCACCGCATTTTGCCCGTCGAGGCCGTCGACTCGATCCGGGAAAGCTCGAGAAGATTCCTTGCCAATTGAGACAGTCGCAACACGGTGCCATGCGACGAGCGGATGTCGCGAAGCAGCGCATCCGGATCTCCGCTGTCCAACTCGGCCAGTTCGAGTTCGCCCTGGAGCACGGCGAGCGGCGTGCGCAACTCGTGGCTCGCGTCCGACACCATCTGCTTCTCACGATCGGCGGATGCCCGCAACTGCCTGATCAGGCTGTTGAGTGTCAGCGCGAGCGCAGACAGTTCGTCGCGTGCCGGGCCGACCGGCAGCAGCTCGTCTGAGGGCTTCGCGGACAAGCGGTCGGCCTGCCGCTGCATGTTTTTCACCGGTCGCAACGCGGTGCGAGACAACAGCCCGGAGGCGATCCCGAAGGCGACCACGAGCACAGCCGCGCCGATGATGAGCGCCACGCTCAGGCGGTCCAACACGAGATTGTTCGAGTCCTCGTTGCGCACGGCGATGACCTGCCAGGTGCCGGTCGGCGTGTGCGTGCTGGTCGCGAAGGCAAGGTACGTGGCGTTGGACGTGGTGATCTCCTGCGGCCGATCCCTCACCGCCGCCAATTCGCTGACCCGGTGTTCAAGGCTGCGCGGAAGCGCCATCAGCCGCACGGCGCCGGTCGGGTCGAGGATCGCGATGTCCTGACCCTCACCCGGAGTGCCGATCGCCTGGGTCGGATGCCGCTCCAGCGTCTCCGCGAACGGCGCAGCGTCATGCTGCAGCAGCGTGACGGTCGCATTGTGCTGCAGCGCAGCGACGCCCATGCGCACGCCGACGACCGCCGCAGCACCGAACACGATCAGCACAATGAGGCTGCCGATCGTGATGCGCGCCGAGATCGACAGGCGACGGAATGCGTTCACGGGTTGGCGGGTCCGGCACCGACGGCTGTCAGACGGTAGCCGAGGCCCCGCAGCGTGATGATGCGCAGGCCCGCACCGGAGGCGTCGAGCTTCTTGCGCAGATAGGAGACGTACTGGTCGATCACGTTCTGGCCGATGTTGTCGCTCGAACCCCACACTTCTTCGAGGATCGTCGCTCGCGTGAGGGTGTCGTCGGCGTGGGTGGCGAAAAGCCGAAGCAACGTGAACTCGCGTGGGCTCAGCGGCAGTTCCTTGCCGTTCACGAGTGCTCGATGCTCGAGTGAGTCGATCGTCAGCAGGCCGATTGTCAGGTGTGGCCGAGATGTCGCCGGGTCACGGCGCAACAGCGCCCGGATGCGCGCGCTCAATTCCGCGAACGCGAACGGCTTCGTGAGGTAGTCATCCGCCCCCGAGTCGAGCCCGTAGACGCGATCTTCGATCGAGTCACGGGCCGTCAGCATCAGCACGGGCATCGTCTTTCCCGCCTCGCGCACGTGCTTGCAGAATTCGAAGCCGCTCATGCCGGGCAACATGACGTCAACGGCGGCAGCGGCGAAGTCGGTGTCGCGCACGGCGATCATGGCCTGGATGCCGTCACCGACCGTTGTCACTTCGTAGCCCTCGGCCGTCAGGCTGCGCTTCAGTAAGCGGGCCAGATCTTCGTCGTCTTCTACTACGAGCAGTTTCACGTTTATATGCTCTCAGAATTCACCGGATGTCACCTGTGCTCGGCCATTGCGCTAGCTGTGTGTTGTCTGCGCATCTTGAATTCTATGCGCATCGATCCTGCGACCGTCGATTCTGCGCGCATCGATTCTGCGCGCATCGATTCCGCGGGAACCGGCGGCTCTCTACTCTTGGGTGCGGTGGATCAGGCGCGAGAGCACGATCGCGCTGCGCGTGTGGTCGACGTTCGGGGCGAGGCGCACCCGTTCGAGTGCCGCCTCGAGGCTCGCGATATCCCGCGATCGAATGTGCACGATCGCATCGGCACTGCCGGTGACGGTTCCGGCATCCACCACTTCAGGCACGGCGGACAGGATGCGCAACAACTCGTCTGGTGCGACCGTGCCACGGCAGAACAGTTCGACATACGCCTCCGTGCCCATGCCGTCGACGGCCGGGTCGACTTGGATGGTGAATCCGCGGATGACGCCGTCCGCCGCAAGCCGGTCCACTCGACGCTTGACCGCCGATGCCGACAACCCCACGACGGACCCGATGTCGCCGTAGCCGGCGCGGGAGTTCTGTCGCAAAAGATCGAGGATGCTGCGATCGAGGTTGTCCACATTGCCATCATATGAGAGATCCTTGCGCACGGGCCAGGAATCGCGCCAATAAGCCGCGCATGAAGCCGAGAATCACCGGATAGCTGCGTGCAAGACTGGGAACATGTCCGCACTCCCCACCGCCGACAGCGGCACATCACAGACCCGTACAACGCCGCTGGCGCAGGCGACAGGGTCGTCGTCCGCGCGTGTCGCCACAACTCGCAGCTACCTGATGTGCCGACCCGACTACTTCACGGTGAGTTACCGCATCAATCCCTGGATGGACCCTGCCGTGCCGACGGACACGTCTCTTGCGGTTCGGCAGTGGCAGTCGCTGTACGACACGTATCGCCGGCTCGGGCACCAGGTGACACTGATCGACCAGATCGAGGGACTGCCCGACATGGTCTACACGGCCAACGGTGGGTTCGTGATCGACAATCGCGTGTACGGCGCGAGTTTCGCCTATCCGGAACGGCAACCAGAAGGCCCGGCCTTCATGGACTGGTTCCGTGCACAGGGTTTCGACGTCACAGAGCCGCAGCACGTGAACGAAGGCGAAGGCGATTTCTTGCTGGTCGGCAACACGGTGCTGGCCGGCACCGGCTTTCGCACGAGCACGGAGAGCCATGATGAGGTCGAGCGCGTCTTCGACCGCGAGGTCATCACGCTCACCCTCGTCAATCCGAGCTTCTATCACCTTGACACGGCGATCTCCGTGCTTGATCCGGTGACCGGAACCGAGAACGCCAACATCGCCTATCTGCCCAGTGCATTCGACGCGGCCAGCCTTGCGATCCTCGAAGCCCGTTATCCGGATGCGATCCTCGTCAGCGAAGAGGACTCGACCGTTCTCGGCCTGAACTCGATCAGCGACGGCTACAACGTCGTGATCTCCGCGCGCGCGAAGGGTTTCGAAGCCCAGCTGCGCGAGCGCGGTTACAACCCGATCGGCGTCGACCTCTCCGAGCTGCTGCTCGGTGGTGGCGGCGTCAAATGCTGCACGCTGGAACTGCGGCGCTGATGCAATGTTGACGGATAGCTGACGATGCGCACCCTGCGCGACGACAACAACGACCGCCCCGGCGAGAATCTGGGCGGTTCGCTGCCCGATCTGCCGCCCGCGCACCTGCCCGTCGTCGTGACCCCGGCTGACGGTGCGTGGGTGACGGATGCCTCCGGTCGCCGCTATCTGGACTGTCTCGCGTCGAATTCCGCGGTGAGCTTCGGCCATTCGAACCCGGTATTGCTCGCTGCCGCCCGCAAACAGCTCGAAAGCGTCGCACTGACGGGCACCGCGTTTCCGGACACGCAGTTCGACCTGTTCGCCGACGACCTTGCCGCGCTCGCCGGCAAAGAACTGGTGCTGCCGATGACCACGGCTGCCGAGGCCGTCAGCGCGGCAATGGCAGCAGCGCGATCGTGGGGTCGGCGGGTGAAGGGCTTCGACGTCGATCGGGCGAACGTCATCGTGGCCGGCCTCGATAGCGGCGGCGCGGGCATCCGCCGGGTTGCGTACGGCGACGCCAACGCGATCGCCGCTGCTGTCGATGAGAATACCGTTGCCGTGCTGCTCGAGCCGATTCGAGCGGAGGCGGGAATTGTCGTGCCGCCGACGCACTACCTCCCGGCCGTGCGCGAACTGACGAAGCGCTCCAACCTGCTGCTGATCGCGGATGAGACGCGAAGCGGGCTCGGCCGCACGGGGCGGACTTTCGCCTGCGAATTGGTCGATGTCGTGCCCGATCTATATCTGCTCGGCAATGCGCTCGGCGGTGGCATCGTTCCGGCATCGGCGGTTGTGGGTGACGGTGACGTTCTTGGCGGGCTGGCGGCAGGTAGCCGCGGCCGCAACGTCGCAAGTAACCCGCTCGCAGCGGCCATCGGGCGAGCCGTCGTCGAACTACTGCGCACCGGAGACTTGCAAGAGCGGGCGGAGCTGCTCGGCATCCGTTTGCTCGCGGAGCTGCAACGGCTGATCGGCCGCGGCGTCGTTGCGGTGCGTGGTGTCGGCGTGTGGTTCGGCGTCGACATCGATCCGACACTGGCGAGCGGCGATGAGGTGTGCGAACGGTTAGCACGGCGAGGGCTGCTCGTCGCGGCTGTCGGTATCTCGACGATCCGCCTCGCGCTGCCGATCGTAGTCGACCCGGCCGACGTCGACTGGGCCGTCGCCCAGTTGGAGGCAGTGCTCGAGGAACTGGCCTCTCGCACGCCCTGAGCGCACCGGTGGTCGAGTAACGCATGAGCTGGTACCGGTGGTCGAGTAACCCGAAGTTACGTTCGTGTTGACGTGAAAAATCCCCGTGTTTGCGGGGATCTGCCGGGTGTTTCGGGTGATGGTTCTGTCTACTTCAGTCCGATCGGGATGGGTTGGCTGAGTAGTTCGAATGCGCGGCGTTGGATGATTG
>DATCDQ010000028.1:0-19378 GCA_036510655.1 Microbacteriaceae bacterium
CCCGCCGCGGCTACTTCGCCGGCTTCAGGTTCATCAGAACCATCGGCGCACTCGCCTGTGTTGGCTGGGACGCGGCATAGGGGTTGTCGGCCGTCGGCCATCCGGTCCAGTACTTCGTGCTGAACTCTGCACCCATCGGACCGGCCGCCATCGGGATCGCTGGCACCTGCTCCACGAAGATCTTTTCGATCTTGTTCAAGTCCTCCTGCCGTGCAGCCGCATCCGGGTTCACCGCGTAGTCCGCGAGCAGCGACGTGGCTTCCGGAGACTTGAACCGCCCGAAGTTCCAGGAGGCCGCCGTGCCGATTGGCTTCAGCTGCGAGCCGTCCATGATGTTCGAGTAGATATCCCACGGTGTGGCACCGGTGTTCGTCCAGTGCAGGGTGGCCTGGAAGTCACCCGCGGCGACGGCCGAGGTCCACGCGTCGACCGTGGGCGTCTCGACGGTGGCCTTCACACCGATCTTGCCGAGGTTGTCCGCCATGATCTGCAGCGAGGCGAGGTAGTCGGACCAGCCGGCCGGGTCTTGGAACGTGACCGTGACGGCCTTGCCGCTCGGGTCGATGAGGGTCGATCCCTGGTAGGTGTAGCCGGCATCCGTTAGCACCTTCTTGGCGCCGGCGACATCCACCACGGCCTTCTTGCCCTTGTACTCAGGTGCGGCGAACGCGTCGCCTGCCGGCGACGGCAGACCCGTCACCGTGTCGACCAGGCCCTTGAAGCCGGAGTAGCCCTGAACGTGCACGGCCTGACGGTCAATGACCATATTGGCCGCCTTGCGCATCGCCACATTGTCGAACGGCGCCGTCGTGGTGTTGAGGAAGAGCGCATCGATACCGAGCCCGGTGGGCTGGTACGAATTGTTCGTCTTGCTCTTGTCGACGTAGGTCTTCTGGATATCGGGGATGAACACGTAGCTCCACTGCGCAGCACCGCTCAGCAACGCGGTCAGCTGAGCGTTGTTATCCGTGTACGAGGTGTAGCGGAGCTCCGGTACCGGCGGCGTGCCGCCCCAGTAGGAGGTGTTGCGCACCAGTGTGACGACCTGCTGACTCCACGTCTTCAGCGTGTACGGCCCCGTCCCGACCGGGTTCTTGTTGGTGTCCTTGGTCGGGTCGGAGATCTTCGACCAGATGTGCTCCGGCACGATGAAGGTGCCGAGCACCTTCGTCTGGTTCAGCAACTGCGATGCGTTGAATGTCGCCGTGACCGTATCGCCGCTCACCGAGATGTCCTTGTACGGGATCGCGTTGCCGTTGAGCGCCGGGTTGTCCTTGATCAGCTTCAGGGTGAAGGCGATGTCGTTCGCGGTGAACGGCTTGCCGTCAGACCACTTGGCGCCGCTGCGTGCCGTGATCTCGACCTGGGTGAAGTCGCTGTTCCATTTCCAGGACTTCGCCAACCACGGCTTCGCGGGCTTTGCCGGTTGGGTCGGGTTCCACTGCGACAGTGGCTCGTAGATCACCCAGGCATAGCCGAGGGAGGTGGCCGCGGACGTGGCCATGAACGGGTTGCTGTTGTTGGTCTGTGGACCGTTCGGCATGCCGATGGTCAGCGGATGACTGGTGTCGCCACCGCTCCCCGACGTGCCATTGCTTGAGCATCCGCTCAGCACCAGTGCGACCGCGAATACGCCTGCGGCCAATCCGAGATACTTTCGTTTCACTTCACTGCCTCCTTGCATCGATTTGGATTGATTGAGATTGAGAATGCGTTTGAGATCGAGATTGCGTTATGTGGGCTCTGGGTGCGCGAACTCGAGTGGTGTGGGATCGTCGAGCTCGACGACGAGAGTGCCTGGAAGGTCACGACTCGAGCCGCCTACGCGGATCACGTACGTTCCAGCAGCGAATTCCCACGCTTGCACCTGGGAATCCCACAGTTCGAACGACCTGCGCGGAATGCGGATGTCGACCTCAACGGTTTGGGCGGCCTCAACGTCGCGAACGTCAAAACCGGCCAGCCAACGCACCGGCCGTCGCGTCGTTCCTGCGGCCTGCTCGAGGTACAGCTGCACGTTCGCGCGACCTGTTCGCGGCGATGTGTTCGTGACAGTGACGGAAACGACGAGCTCGTCGCCGTCCCAGCCTCGCGCGATCGGCACGCCGTACCTCCACGTGGTGTAGCCCAGGCCGAAGCCGAACTCGCGCGCGGGCATGCGCTCTAGACGATCCCAACCGCGGTGGCCGACATCGACGCCTTCGGCGTATGCGACGACGCCGTCCGCGTCAGGCAGTGCGTGCGGAACAGGCACATCGTCTTCATGTGCGGGCAAAGTCCACGGCAGGCGGCCGCTCGGCTCCGTGATACCCAGGAGTGCATCCGCGAGGCCGTTGCCCGCCTCTTGCCCCGGCAGCCAGCACCAGAGCGTCGCAGCCACATCGTCGAGCCATGGAAGGATGACGGGTGCTCCTGCATTGACGACAGCGACCGTGCGCGGATTTGCCTCGCTCACCCGGCGTACCAGCTCGTTCTGTCGCGCGGGTAACTGAAGATCAGGTCGGTCCCAGCCCTCCGACTCCGTCTCCTCGTTCGTGCCGACGACGACAATGGCGACGTCCGCGGCGCGCGCTGCCGCGACGGCCTGCTCGAGCTCGATGTCAACATCCGCAGTGTTTGGATCGTGCCGCAAGGCGAAGCGAACGAACGTGCCGTAGCCGGCAGCGTCGACCACTTGGATGTCTGCATCGATCGCGACTGCGACCGGGCCGCCCTGCTCGGTCACCTCGTAGTTGCGGGCCGGGCCGTCCGGATGATTGGCCGACGAGTCGAGAATGACGTCGTGGCCGACGAGCCGCTCCGACTCAGCGACCAGGTCACCGTCGAAGCGCACTCGATGGGCGCCGGAGAGGCCGACCTCGACGCGATGCATGCCCAGCTCAGTGAGTCGCACGATCGACCGGATGCGAGCACTCTTTGCGTCGTTCGGAACGTGCCGGTTCCAGCTCTCCGCGCCGTCTATGACCCGCGCCTCGCCGAATGGTGCGCCCTGCGCATCCAACAACTGCAGCTCGTAACCCGATCGTCCATCCGGTGTCGAGACCAGACGCGGATCGATCGGATGCGCGTGCCTGCGCCCAGGACCGCCGCGATGCACTGAGATGGTTACCTTGGGCAGCGCGTCGCGCAGCGACTGTTCGGGGGTGGAGAGATACGGCGCTTCCACGAACGCGCTGCCACCGCCCTGCACGAACGGCTGGAGCGCGTTCGGTCCGATCAGCGCCAGGCGGGTGACGGCATCCGCCCGCAGGGGGAGCAGGTTGTTCTCATTGCGCAGAACCACCGTGGATCGTGCCACAGCCTCGCGCAACAGCGCGCGGGTCTCGTTCGCGATGGGAAGGTCGGATCTCACCGTGTCAACCCGCCCACGACCGATCGCACCGACGCGATCCCCGAGACGGATGATCCTGCGCACTTTGTCATCGATGACGGATTCAGGCACGTCGCCGCGGCGTACCGCTTCCAGCAGCGCGTCTTGCCACGGCCCGCCGGGGCCCGGCATGACCAGGTCGAGCCCACCCAGTGCAGACTCCACAGTGCTGGTGGTGGCGAGCCAGTCGCTGACGACAACGCCGTCGAAGCCCCATTCGCCCTTGAGGATGTTCAGCAGCAGATTCGAGTGCTCGGTGGCTGTTGCGGTGAGTGTGCCGTCATCCACTTGGTTGTACGCGGCCATGACGCACCAGACGCCGGCGTGACGAACCACGTATTCGAACGGAGCCAGGTAAACCTCGCGCAGCACCTGCTCTGGAATCCGGGCGATGTAGCTGGTGCGATCCGTCTCCGATTCGTTGCCCGCGAAGTGTTTGACGCACATGCCGATCCCGCGCTGTTGTGCTGCGGCGATCTGCGCCGCCGCGATTCGCGCGGTCAAGAGCGGGTCTTCCGAGAAGCACTCGAAGTGGCGACCGCCGACCGGCGTGCGCTGAAGATTCACGACCGGCGCGAGGATTACATCGACCTCTTTACGGATCGCCTCGTCAGCCATCAGGGTGCCGAGCCGCGCCGAGAGCTCGACGTCCCAGGTCGCCGCGACGGCCGACGGGCTCGGTAATTGGGCGGATGCGGTGTCCTCCTCGTCGACGCCGCGCACGCCATTCGGACCGTCGGAGACTACGAGTGGCCGCAGCCCGACCTCGGCGAGCGGGTGCAGCATCCATGGCGTCGCGCCGGTCAGGAGCCTCACGCGATGCTCGAGCGAGACGTCGGCGAGCTTGTCACCGTTGCCTGCCGCGCGCTCACCGCGAACGGCTTCGAAGGATGCCTGCATGTCTATACTCCAAATTGCGGAACAACACTGATCCGCAGGTGTCGCGAATCAACTTCGATCCGTGTGTGAGAGCATAGCTTTACTTACTGACCAGTATGTAAGTTAAATGAATCACAATTCGATAACGTCGAATCCGCCGCGTCGACTCGAAGAGCCGCGACGGCAAGAACAGCGACGCGATTCGGAACCGACACACCCGTTGTGACCGCGAAGGGCGACCCGCATGACCACGAAGCATCCGGCAGTGGTACGCGCAGTGCCCGCAGCAGACCGCGTCGTGAAACCGCAAGCACGCACGGCCGCCAAGCGCGAACGCATCCTCGAGGCAGCAATGAGCGTGTTCGGGACGAAAGGCTACAACCACGGGTCGTTGCTCGAAATCGCCGAGCAGGCCAACATGACGCACGCCGGGGTGCTTCACCACTTCGGTTCGAAAGACCAACTGCTCGTCGCGATGCTCGAGTACCGCGATCAAGCGGACGTTGCGCATCTGGAGGGACAACATCCGCCGATCGGAAAGGACCTGCTGCTGCACCTCGTCGAAACCACGAAAATAAACTCGATGCGTGCCGGCGTCGTGCAGACGTATGCGGTGCTCGCTGCGGAGTCCGTCACGGAGAACCACCCGGCCCAAGAGTTCTTTCGGAGCCGTTTCACCGGGTTGCGCGGCATGATTGCGGAGGCGTTCCGAGAGATGGCGCCGGACGATGTCGATGAGGCGAAGTTGTGGCAAGCCGCATCCGCTGTCATCGGCGCGATGGACGGCCTTCAGGTGCAGTGGCTACTCGATCCGGACGCCGTCGATATGCCGCACGCCGTCGGCGCAGTGATCGAGAGCCTGTCAGCCTGGCTGAAGGGCAAGACCGACTGAGCGTGCAGGGTGCCTCGTGGCGTGCAAATCCGCCGATCGCGAATGCGCCGCTGCCGAATCTGCCAATCACGAATGCGCCGAGTGCGCCCATGTGGTCGTTTGGCGGGCTCTTTTGCGGCTCAGAACGACCATTCGGACGCACTCGGCGCTGTTCGCGGGCTCGTCGTCACCACCGAGCGCGGAGCCAGTCCAACGCGACCGGAGCCGCATCCAGCACCGAAATGTGCCCGTCGCGCGGTCGCGTCCAGAGCTCGGCATCCGGGCAGTGCCGCAGTAACCACTCCGAATGCGCGGGTGGCACAACGCGATCCAAACTGCCATGCACAAGCAGCACGGGCGCCGCGATGTCTGCGACGTCGAAACCCCATGGCGCAACGTAGGCGAGATCGTCGTCGATCAAACCTTCCGCACCTGCGGCTGAGGCGAGCCCGACATCCGCCCCCAACGACGACCAGCGGCCGTCTAGCGCCGCATAGTCGCGCTCGATGAAACTCGACGGATCGAACTCCGCCGTCTGTTCGTATTCCGCACGCGCCGCCCGCCCTCGCGCGGCCGCCCGCAATGACGCGCTATCGGATGCCATCCCGCCGAACCAATTCAGCCCATCCGCTCCGAACGGCGCAAGGGTAGACAAGCATGCCACGGCGACGACTCGATCCGGCAGCAGCGCGGCGCAGGCGAGCGCGTGCGGACCGCCGCCCGACGCCCCCATCACCGCGAACCGATCGACCCCGAGCGCGTCGGCCAACTGTTCCACATCGGATGCCGCCGACCCCACACTCCGGCCCGGAAGCGCAGACGACCCGCCGTAACTCGGCCGCCCATACGACAGCAGGCGGATGCCGCGCTCGGCCGCCGCCGCCAGCAACGGCTCGAGCAACGCACCGGTTTGCGGCGAACCGTGGGACCAGAGTACGGTCGGTGCGCCCGCGGCATCCGGCGTACCGCCGACATCCGGTGCGCTGTCGTACACGTGCAGCGTGCGACCATCCCGAAGCTGCAGATCGAGGCCACTTCCCATCTGCATATCGTAAAGCGGGTGCCGGCCTGAGTCGACCACGAGGCCCGCGCCTCGGCGTCAGCCGCACTCATTGTGCGCAGAACGTCGGATTCGCCCGGCCAATCAAGCATCTTGCGCACAATGAATTGCGATCCGCTGGCCGCCAGGCTCCGCCGCCGCGCCTGGCACCGCCCTCGCAGCTGCGACCGCGTCTACGCCAGCAGGTCGCGCACCATCGGAATCACGGTGCCGCCGTACAGTTCGACGCTGTGCATCAGTTGCTCGTGCGGCATCGGTCCGGTCGCGTACTTGAGGTCGAAGCGCTCGACACCGAGCGTGCGGATGCTCGCCGCGATCTTGCGCGCGACGGTCTCCGGTGACCCGACATACAGCGATCCGGACGCGATCTCGCTCTCGAAGTCAGCACGAGAGGTCGGCCCCCAGCCGCGCTCGGCGCCGATCCGGTTGTGCGACTCACGATAGTGCGGCCACAACTGCTCGCGTGCCAGCTCGTCGGTGTCCGCGATGTGCCCGGGCGAATGTATGCCCAACGGCAGCGTCGGCGTCTCAAGCTCATCGGCGGCCCGCTTGTAGAGGTCGATGAACGGCAAGAATCGCGCAGGCGCTCCGCCGATGATGGCGAGCATCATCGGTAGCTCATAGCGCACCGCACGCACGACAGACTCCGGCGATCCGCCCACGCCGATCCAGGTCTTGATGCGGCCGCGCTCGGTCTTCGGATAGACCTGCTGGTTCGTCAGCGGCGCACGCAACCTGCCCTGCCAGGTGACGGCATCCTCGGTCAGCAGGTGGGAGAACAGGTCGAGCTTCTCGTCGAACAGTTCCTCGTATTGGGCCAGATCGTAACCGAACAGCGGGAACGACTCGGTGAACGAGCCGCGGCCGAGAATGATCTCGGCACGACCACCGGATGCCGCATCCACCGTCGCAAAACGCTCGAAGACCCGCACCGGCTCGTCAGAGCTGAGCACCGTCACCGCGGATCCCAAGCGGATGCGCTCGGTCCGGCCCGCGATCGCCGCGAGCACCGTCTCCGGCGCAGAGATCGCGAAGTCGGCCCGGTGATGTTCGCCGAGGCCGATGACGTCGACACCGACTTGGTCAGCCAGCACGGCTTGATCGATCACGTTGCGGATCACCTGCGCATACGACAGTCGCTCGCCGTTTGCATCGTTCGTGACGTCGCCGAATGTGTCAAGCCCGAACTCAAGTGTATCTGCGGTATCCCCTGTGCCAACCATGCCTCATCCTCTCGCATTCAATGCCGCTCTGCTGCGCGCGTGCGCGGTCTATGCGTTTGCATCTACTTGGGCAACCGGAAACGGGTCGAATGCATTCCCGAGCCGCGTGCGCGCCGCATCCGCACCGAATCAGTCGAGAAGCTTTAGCCCGGGGAAGCCCGGAGAAGGCACCGCGCCCGACGGGGCACCCTCGCCACTCACTTCATCTCAGCAGTCGCCACCACTTCACGGTCTGGTGAGGTGCGGACTTCCGTCGCTTCGCCACCGCCCGAACCGACAGAAGTCCGCACCTCACCGGAGAGTCTTCGCTCACCACTCCGCGAGTTGCCTCGCGAAGGGTCATTCGTGGCAACTCAGCGGAGGTTGGGCTGCGGCAAGATCACCAGGTCGAGGAAGGCCGCCAGGTGCGCAGCAACGTCGACCTTCTCGGGCTCGAGCAACCATTGCAACTGGATGCCGTCCCACAGCGCCACGAGCGAACTCGCCGCAATCTGCGGGTCGACTCCATCACGCAGTCGGCCGGCTTCGCGCAGGGCCTCGAACTCCTGCAGGTATGCGCTGCGCAGCAACGAAAACCGGCCGACGAAGTACTCACGGCCCGGATGATCCGACGTCGTCGACTCAGCAGACAGTACGGCGTACAACGCGATCAGCCCCGGGATGCTCTCGTTCGCGCGTGCCTGCGCCAGCAGCCTGTCGCGAAACCCGACCGCGCCCGACTCCGGTAACCCGGCCGCGCGCGCCTGCGCGAGGAGATTCTCGCGCAACCCGACCGCGGGAGCCTTCGCGGCAGCACCGTCGCGATCGCGCTGCTCGAGCACGGCGAGCAGCAGGTCTTCCTTCGTCGGAAAGTGGTGTGTCAGGTTCGACAGACTGATCCCTGCTTCGCCGGCCACCTCACGCAGCGAGCCTGCATGGTAGCCGCGGGCTGCGAACACCTGATGCGCGGCATCCAGAATGTGGCGCCGACGCTCGACGGTCTTCGCATACGGGCCGCGTCGCACGGGCTCGGCTGGTGCTGCCATCGATCCCGCTCCGTCCGAGAGAGTCACCGCTCACTGCGCCGCCAGTCTACTGGCCAATCTAGGTCACACGTTCCGTTTTGGTGTAATGTCGAGCACGCCCTAACCACGCCAGCACGACGAAGTGAGAGACCCTTGCGCAGCGAACCACACGATCTGTCCTACCTCGAGAGTCCGGAATCCGGCCGCGGCGCCCGCACGGCACCGCGCTCGCACCTCGCATCGGATTCTCCATCGATTTCGCTAAACGGGTCATGGAAGTTCCGCCTGCTACCCGCCGCGCCGGGCACCCTTGCCGGCAACCGCGTGCTACCCGCAAGCGAAGGGCCGACCGACATCGCCGCTCCAGACTTCGACGACTCGGCCTGGGACGACCTCCCCGTTCCCGCCCACTGGGTGCTGCAGGGCGACGGAAAATACGGCCTGCCGATCTACACGAACGTGCAGTTCCCGTTCCCGATCGACCCGCCCCACGTTCCGGATGAGAATCCCACTGGCGACTACCGCCGTCACATTACGATTCCGGCGAGTTGGAGCGACGCCGAACGCATCCTGTTGCGCTTCGACGGCGTCGAGTCCACCTATCGCGTTTGGCTGAACGGCTACGAGATCGGCGTCGGCAAGGGGAGTCGGCTCGTGCAGGAATTCGACGTGACGGATGCCGTCGTCCGTGGCGACGACACCGGCGCCGCCACCACCGACAACGTGGTCGTCGTGCGCGTGCACCAGTGGTCGGCCGCCAGTTACCTTGAGGACCAGGACCAGTGGTGGCTGCCCGGCATCTTCCGCGACGTCACCCTGCTGGCTCGCCCGATCGCGGGTATCGACGACGTGTGGCTGCGCACCGATTACCGCGGTGACGCTAGCGGCGGGAACAGCCCTGACAGCAGGACCGGCACCGGCGCGCTCGAGGCCGAGCTGACGGCATCCGCAGACGCCTACCCGATCACGCTCAGCGTGCCCGAACTCGGCATCGAGCAGACCTGGGCAAGCCCGGCCGAGGTCGCCCCGATCGCGGTCGCGGATGTCGAACCCTGGTCGGCCGAGCTGCCTCGGCTCTACGAAGCCCGCGTTTCGAATGCTGCCGAGTCGATCACGCTGCGCATCGGTTTTCGCACGGTCGAGATCCGCGGCGACCAACTGCTGGTCAATGGCCGTCGCGTCGTGCTACACGGTGTCAACCGGCACGAGACACACCCGGAACGCGGTCGAGTCTTCGACGAGGCACACGCTCGCGCCGACATGGCAATGATGAAGAAGTTCAACGTCAATGCGATCCGCACCAGTCACTATCCGCCGCACCCGCGTGTGCTCGAGATCGCGGATGAGCTGGGATTCTGGGTGGTCGACGAGTGCGATCTGGAGACGCACGGCTTCGAAAAGGACGGCTGGGCGCATAACCCCAGCGACGAGCCGGCCTGGCGCGACGCTTACCTCGACCGGATCGAGCGCACTGTCGAGCGCGACAAGAACCATCCGAGCATCATCATCTGGTCGCTCGGCAACGAGTCGGGCACCGGCGCCAACCTTGCGGCGATGGCGGCCTGGGTGCACGAGCGCGATCGTGGCCGCCCGGTGCACTACGAGGGCGACTACACCGGCGCCTACACGGATGTCTACTCGCGCATGTACGCACCGATCCCGGAGGTGCTCGCGATCGGAACGGATGGCGACACCACGCCGTTGCTCGGCTGCACCAGTGCGGAGGGCGCCCGGCAACGCGCCAAGCCGTTCCTGCTCTGCGAGTATGTCCACGCAATGGGCAACGGCCCGGGCGCGATCGACCAGTACGAAGAGCTTGTCGACCGCTTTCCGCGGCTCCACGGCGGCTTCGTCTGGGAGTGGCGCGATCACGGCATCCTCACGCACACCCCGCGCACCGGAGCAAGCGGCGGCACAGTCGGGGGCACCCCGTTCTACGGCTACGGCGGAGATTTCGGCGAGGTCGTGCACGACGGCAACTTCGTCATGGACGGCCTGGTGCTCAGCGACGACACCCCAACGCCCGGATTGTTCGAGTACAAGGCCGTGGTGCAGCCGATCCGGTTCGCATTCGCAGATGGCAGCGTCGCGATCTCGAACCGGCGGCATTCGGCCGACACCTCCGACCTGCGCTTCCTCTGGCGAGTCGAGCGAGACGGTGTGCTCGTTCAGAGTGGCCAACTGGAGCTTGCCTGCCCGATCGCCGCGGGCGGTTCGACCACGCTCCAGTTGCCGCGCGTGGGGGCGGCAGCTGCGGCAGCCGCTTCGGGCGAGATCTGGCTGACCATCGACGCGGTGCTTGCCACCGACGCGCCCTGGGCGCCGGCCGGGCACGTGGTCTCGACCGCGCAACTGGACATGTCCGCTGGTCGAGTAGCGCCGCGAGGAACGAGCAGCGCGTATCGAGACCCCCGCGGCCAAGTCTCAGAGAGCGGCTTGCGGGGTCTCGATACGGTCGCAGAGCGACCTACTCGACCAACAACTGACTCGACCAACGATGCCCTGTCGCTCGGCCCGGCCGTATTCGAGCACGGCGCGCTCGTTGAATTGAACGGGATGTCTGTGGCCGGCCCCCGCCTGGAGGTCTGGCGCGCCCCGACGGATAACGATGAGGGAGCGTCGTTCGGCAGCTATGACATCGACCCGTTCACGCTGCAGGATTCCGAACACGGACTCGTGTACGGGCGCGGCACCTCGGCTCCGCCGATCGCCGACCTGTGGCGGCGTGACGGGCTCGACCGCCTCACGCATCGCGTTGAGTCCGTGCAGGTTGAATCAACACCGGCCGAACCAGAATGCGCAAGCATCGACGTATTGCGCACGGTCACCCGAACGGCTGCAGCCAACTCGTCCGCTGCGGTGTGGACCACCTGCACCTGGCAACTCGTGGACACCGTCGACGGCCAGCAACTTCGGTTGAGCGTGCAAATCACCCCGTCGACGGGGTGGGCGAGCGTGTGGCCGAGGATCGGCATCCGCTTCGATCTGCCCGATTCGGCCGGCGGAGCAATCGACGGCGCGCACTGGTTCGGGCTCGGCCCGAATGAGTCGTACCCGGACAGCATGCACGCGGCGCAGGTCGGCCGATTCGAGCTCGGCATCGACGCGCTGACTGCGGACTACGGTCGCCCGCAGGAGAGCGGGCACCGATCGGGACTGCGCACGCTGGAGCTGACGCGCGGAGGAGCATCCGCTCTGTCGATCTTCGCGGAGCCCGACACTCGGGGGCGTCGGCCCGGCTTCACACTGCGCCGGCACACGGCGCAGCAGGTGACGGCGGCGGCGCATCCGCATGAGCTGCCGGCAAGTGACGCGAGCTACCTCTACATCGACGCTGCGCAGCACGGTCTTGGGTCGCGCGCGTGCGGCCCGGATGTCTGGCCCGACTTCGCGCTACGCCCCGAGGCCCGCACGATCGCGCTGCGCTTCGTCTGACGAACAGCCGCTCCTACTGACTTTTGCCTACCGACAATTGGGCGGACCGCGACGGGTATGGCAACCGATTACTCGACGGTCTCCGCAGTTTCACTAGCCGGCTCAAGCTCGGTAACCTTCGGCGCGCGCCTGTCAGGGCGCGCGATCACGAAGTAGATGCCGCCGACCACCAGCAGCACGAGCATGACGACGAGCGTGATCCAGTCGAAGTTGAACAGCGCCCCGCGAGGACTGTTCAGTCCGGTCGGTATCACGATGTTGACAAGCATCGCTGCGAGGTACGCTGCACCGACAATCGCAACCGGCCAAAACCACTTGCCGAGCCTGAACGCTCCCATGGGCTTCCATCCGCGGGCGTGCGCGATCATCGAGCCGATGACGGTGAGTAGGAACGACAGATAGATGCCTGAAACTCCGAACGACACGAGCGCAGTCAACGGGTTGATTCCTGCCGGGTATTGGAACCAGAGGATCTGGATGTTCTTGGCGCTCGGCTGGACGGTGACCAGAAGGGAGAACAGGATCGGGATGATTCCGGCAATGAGCAGCGCATTGATCGGCGTGTTGAAGCGCGGTGAGACTTTGCTGATCCACGTGCTGGCCGGCAGCGCCTTGTCGCGGGCGTATGAGTATGCGAGCCGAGATCCTGCGCCCTGAACCGCCGTACCGCAGGAAAAGAACGCAATGCAGATGATCAGCAAGAACAGATCCTGCGCCCACGAAGGCAGCTCGGCGAGGATAACCGGGATGCCGCCTGCGAACGAGATCGCAGAATCATAACCATGCGCAGAGGATGGCGTTGCGAGTAGCAGCGCGGCCACGAGCACGAACGAGGCGATACCTCCGTACAGCAGTGCGCCGCGCATCGCGCGGGGCACAACTTTGGATGCCTGCTTGGTCTCCTCCGAGATGTCGCCCGCCGATTCGAAGCCGTAGAAGATGTACGCATGCGCAAGGATCGCGACCAATGCGGCGCCGAAGAACCAATTGCCGCCGAAGTCGACGCCCAGTGTATTCGTGTGGAGGTTTTCAGCGCCGTGCGAACTGAAGAGGAAGTCGAAGCCGTGGTGGAATCCCACGATGGCCAACGCGATGGCAACGCCGAACGTGCCGATTGTCTCGACATACACGCCCAACCGGGCCACAATTCCCATGACCTTTGCGCCGATGCTGTTCAGCGTGGTCTGGACCACGATGAATGCGATCGTGATGATGAGAATGACGACGTGTGATGTCGGATCGATCTTGGTGCCGAACAGATTGTTGATAAGCGTGCTGACGTACGGAATGACACCGGTGTCGACGCTGGCGACAGTCACAAGCAATGCCAAGCCATAAATCCAGCCGACCCACCATCCATAGCTCGGGCCCACGTTTCGCTTGCCGTATTGGTAGAGTGCGCCCGCAATCGGATAGTGGCTGGCAAGTTCCCCGAACACGAGGGCGACGAGCAACATGAAACCGACAACCGGGACCATGAGCCAGATGTAACTCGGCCCAGCCGCTCCAACCCCGAGCACGAACAGGGAGTAGACACCGACCATCGGGGACAGGTAGGAGAACGCCACACTGAAGTTGTCGAAGAACCCCAGCACTCGCCTGAGTTCTTGCGGGTACCCGAGGCGCTTGAGGTGCGCGGCGTCTTCCCTGGCGTGCAGTTCGATTTGAGCTTCGGGTTGCTTCATTGCGTACTCCGGGTTCTCGTTGGGGCGTCGATCCCGTGCACATGTGTGTTGAGCAGTGAACAAGGGCCGTGCGGCAGATAAACACTAAACCCATATGTTTGCGCGCGACTATAGTTTTTACGAATGAAGTTTGAAGTTTCTTGAGTTCGACGGAGCAGGGGACAACGGAAATGACGTCGAACCGCCAAGCGGAGGTTGGCCTGACAACCGCGACCATCAGTGCAATTCTGAACGCGGATACTCATGAGACCGGTCGCGCGGATCAAATCACGGGGCGGCTTGCGCAGGCAATCCGGCTTGGCCTGATTCTGGACCGCGAGCGCTTCCCGTCTGAGGCCGATCTCGCGCGTCGACTCGGTGTGGCCCCCGTCACGCTACGCGAAGCGCTGGCAACTCTACGCGAACGCGGACTGGTCGTTACGCGGCGTGGGAGGGACGGCGGCACCTTCGCGCAGATGCCGGTCGACAACGACCTCTCGCTCCCGCCACCGCGGCTGGTGGAATTCAGCACGCAGGACATCCGCGAACTCGGCGACTACCGTCGCGCAATCTCCGGCATGGCCGCCCGCCTCGCGGCCGAGCGCGCCGTGTCGGACGAGATCGGGGCCCTGAACGTTCAATTCGAGCGTCTTCGAGCCGCAGGGAATCCCGTGGAGCGCCGCCGAGCCGACGCACAACTGTGGGTGATCATCGCGGCGGCGTCTCAATCACCGCGGCTGACCCGCGAGGAACAGCAGTTCCGCGTCGAGATCGGTGACCTCCTCTGGCAGCCGCTGGCAGAAGATGAGCTCGCTGATTCCATCCGCTCCAGGCACTCGTTGATTACGGCGATTTCCGACCACGCGCCTGAGCGCGCACGGATGCGTGCCGAGGCAAGCATTATCAGCGAGACGAATCGGCTGCTTCGCCTTCGTGTCGATCTCTACGAGGGCGATAACAGAGGTACCGGCACCGCGGGGCGTGAGGTGTAATGATCTCGGTCAAAGCGCTCGACGCGATGCGTCAGATCACGACAGAACTCGAGGATCTTTTCGCTTTGCTGCAGCCGGTCGCCAGCGGCTTCGCTCGGGTCGCCGGACTCGGGCGACCGGTTCGCGAAGACCTGATCGATCTTCGAGGCGCGATCTCCGATGTCGTTGAAAGACCGGGCCCCATTGCCGGCGCCGGCGTGATCGTTGCGCCCGGCATCCTCGTGGACTCGCCCTACTGGATGGAGTGGTGGTGGGCTGTGCCGCATCGCGATCCGGAAGCACTCCGCGTCAACGTCGAGCCGACGGCGCCGGACTTCTTCGACTACACGTCAGCCGATTGGTACGCGATACCGGAACGGACCGGAACCAGGTATGTCGCCGGACCATACGTCGACTACGTTTGCAGGACCGAGTACGCGATCACTCTGGCGCGGCCGGTACGAGCGGCAGGCGCATTCGTCGGCGTTGCCGCACTCGATATCGCCGCCTCGCGATTCGAGCGCCGAGTACTCCCTGTGCTCAGTTCGCTGCCAAACGCGGTAACCCTGGTCAACGCCGCCGGCAGGGTGATCGTGTCGACGGCACCAACAGTATGGCCTGGCGAGCGAGTGCCCGCCTCAGCGGGCGAGCCGCTCGGAGAGGCATCCGTGTTCGGCTGGCAGCTCATCGGTTCGCCTGACGTTGGTGAGTGAGTAGGGGTCGGCGCTCGGTCTCGATACGGTCGCTGCGCGACCTACTCGACCACCGCACAACGACCTACTCGACCGCCGCAGGCACGCGCGCGCCACGTGCGGCCATCAGGTCGGCGACGGCGTTCAGCGCGACGGCGGCCGGGTCATCCGGATGCTGCAGCACAACGGGCACGCCCGCGTCACCACCCTCCCGCAGCGCGAGGCTGAGCGGTACGGATGCCAGCAGCGGCACGGCCTGCTCTTGTCCGATCGACAGGCGAGCGGCGACCTCGGAGCCTCCACCGGTGCCGAACAGGTTGATCACCGAGCCGTCGGGCGCGGCGAGGCCGGCCATGTTCTCGATCACGCCGAAGACGCTCTGCCCGGTCTGCCGGGCGAGCGCGCCGCTGCGCTCCGCGACTTCCGCCGCGGCAGGCTGCGGGGTCGTCACGACGAGGATCTCCGCGTGCGGCAACATCTGCCCGACTGAAATCGCGATGTCTCCTGTGCCTGGCGGAAGGTCGAGCAACAGAACGTCCAGGTCGTCGAAATGCACGTCGGTGAGAAACTGCTTGATGGTGCGGTGCAGCATCGGGCCGCGCCAGGCGACGGCGACCGAGTCGTCCTCGATGAACATGCCGATCGAGATCGCTTTCACGCCATACGCGATCGGCGGCAGCATCATGCTGTCCACGCGGGTCGGTTGCTGCGCTGAACGCACGCCGTCTTCGTTCGCGGTGACCAGGCCGAGGAGCCCTGGGATGGAGAAGCCGAAGACATCCGCATCGATCAGACCGACGCGCAAGCCCTTCGCTGCGAGCGCGACCGCGAGGTTCACGGTGATGGTCGACTTGCCGACGCCGCCCTTGCCGCTGGTGACCGCGTAGACCCTCGTCGGCGAATCCGGACCGAACTGGATGCCGCGGGTCGCCGCCTCACCGCGCAGCTTGACGATCAACTTCTCGCGCTCCGCGGGCGACATGGCGGAGACAAGCACGGTGACGGCGGTGACGCCGGCGACCTTTGCGACGGTGTCGTGGACATCCCGTTGGATGCTCTTCGAATTCGGGCAGGTGGCGATCGTCAACCGGATGCTGACGGTCGCCGCGCCCGTGTCGTCAACACTGATGTCCGAAACCATGCCGAGCTGGGTGATGGGCCGCCGGATCTCCGGGTCGATGACCTGCGTCAGCGCCCCATGGATGCGCGGCTCGAGGTAGGCATACGGGCGCTCCTCCACGAGAACGTCAGACATAGAACCCCAGGGCCTTCATCATGTCGCGGCCGTCTTCTGTGATGCGTTCGGTGCCCCAGGCCGGCACCCAGACCCAGTTGATGGTGTGCGATTCGACGATGCCCTCGAGTGCCTGGGCGGTCTGTGCTGAGATGTCGTCCTGCAGCGGGCATTCTGCGGTCGTCAGCGTCATATAGATGACCAGGGTTGACTTTTCGTCATCCCAACCCAATTCGTAGATCAGGCCGAGGTCGACGATGTTGATGCCCAGCTCGGGGTCGATGACGTCTTTGAGCGCCTCCTCGATCTCTTCCTGGGTCGGGGGTTCGAGTGACGTGATCATGGGCGGTCCCTCTCGGCTGCGATGGTACGAATGCGGAGCTGCGGATGCGGAGCTGCGGATGCGGACCCGCGGATGCTACGGATGCGGCGGTGCGGCTGTGCCGCTCAGGCGGCCACGTAGATGTCGCCGTCGACGATGCTCAGCTCGTAAACCGGAACAGGATCGGTCGCCGGGAGGGTCAGTGCACGGCCGGTGTTGAGGTCGAAGCGCGCTCCGTGTGCCCAGCATTCCAGCTTGCTGCCCTCGACGAAGCCCTCGGAGAGCGAGATTTCCGCGTGTGAACAGGTGTCGCCGATCGCGTGACAGGTGCCGTATTCGTCTTTCACGAGCGCGACGGCCTTGCCGTTCACGAGAACCTTCACGCTCTGACCGGGCTGCAGATCGGACTCTGCGCAGACCTTGACTGCCATTTCTTCCTCCATTGCCGCCCGAAGCGGGCCACACTTCGATGATAACTATTAAAGCGGAGAAATATCCTCTAAAATAGGTGCGAAGAGTGCGACGAACGAGAAGGAGTTCACTTGTGACATATGTCATCGCTGCCGCGTGCATCGACGTGATGGATCGCGCGTGCGTCGACGAATGCCCGGTCGACTGCATCTACGAGGGCGGTCGGTCGCTATACATCCACCCGGACGAGTGTGTCGATTGCGGCGCCTGCGAACCGGTCTGCCCTGTGGACGCGATCGCTTATGAGGACGACGTGCCGGACCGGTGGGAGGCGTTCACCGCCGACAACACTCGATTCTTCGCCGAGCCGTTGCCCGGTCTGACCAAACCACTCGGTTCCCCCGGCGGTGCAGCGAAAGGCGGCCCACTCGGCGTCGACACGCCGCTCGTGACCGGCTATCCGCCACTGGAAGAACGCAACGATCTTCTGGACAACCGGAACGGCTTCGTGCACTGAGCCCGGGCGACGGCGGTGCTACTCGCGCTCGGCGATCGTTTTCACGTTTGCCACGAGACCGTCCCACATGCTCTTCGAGTGGGCCGCCTCGTCGGGGCTGGCGGCGTTGTCCTGCGACAGTGTAAACCGCGTTGCATCCCCGGCCGCCTCGAGAGTCCAGGTCAGCGTGTGGTAATTCTCCGGCGCATCCGGCTGCCCCGTCAACGGACTGAAGTGCGTGTTCACGAGCCGTCGACCGGGATCGAGCTCCAGGATCACGCCGTGATCCTCGTACTCCTTGCCCTGCCAGACGCCGCGCCAGAGGATCGGTCCGCCCACACTCCAGTCGGTTCTCACCTCGGTGCCGAACATGAACTCCCTGATCGCACTCGGGTCGGTGAGGACAGACCACACGCGATCCGTCGGTGCAGCGATCGTGATCGTCGAGGTCGCAACGTAGTCTCCGGGCATGGTCATCTCCTTGCTTCCGTGCCGCCTGGAGGACGCCACAGAGCGTCTCAGTGGTACTCGATCATAAACGGATGCCTTGTGCGGCGTCTTGAAGAAACGCGACACAGCTGCTCGGGCTGGGCTCAGCGAAGCTGTGGGCAATTCGCGTGATCAGCGGGCTGTGGAGGGCTGGTCCAGGTCGGGCCGAGCTGCCCCAGCAGCTACAGCGTGTCGTCGAGCCAGTCGAGCACGCGCAGATTGAGCAAGGACCGATTGGCCATCTCGCAGTGCCCACCGGCGCCCTCGGCCGCGGTGAAGGGGATCAGCGTTTTCGGACAGGTCAGCGCGTCATAGAACGCTTGCGTGCCTGCGGCGAGCGGATCATTCTCGGCTGCCGTGAACAATATGGGGCAGCGGATGCCCGCGACCCGCTCTTTCACCGTGAACCGGATTGACGCACGGATGAATCCACGCAGGTCGGTGACGCCATTGGCCCAGAAGCCGCGCTGCACGATACGCCAGCGCAGCTTTCGGTCGGCCTGAATCACTTTCCACATGCCCTCGATGGTCTTGTCGCTGAGATTGTCGAGATCGGTCAGCTCGGCGTCGCCTGCCCCGAACGCCCTCGCGAATCCCCGGAAGGAGTCCGCGATATCCCACTGAGCAGGGTCAGCGATGCATGCCGCGAGTCGCGGTTCGGCGGACGCTGCCCGCGGAGCGAGGTATCCGCCCAGGCTCCATCCGCTGAGCACTAACTTCTCCGGGTCGACGATGTCCACCGATTCGGCATAGTCCACGACCGCGGAAATAACGACCTCCCAGTCAGGGCGCAGCGGCAATCCGTGCTTGTACAGCATCGCGCCCTGGCCGGGGCCGTCGAACATCAGCACGTGATAGCCGCGGTTCAAGGCGGCCACCCCTGAGGCGAAGTACAAGTCGGTGATCGTCGCGTCGTAGCCGTTGTTCAGGATGAGCAGCGGACGTACCTTGGTCTCACGGCCAGGTGCAGGAACCAGATACGCCGGCAGCTCAATGCCTTCATACGGAATCCCGATCGGATGCACCGGCACCAGTGACAGCGCCATGCCCCTCCGGAACGCGCTCATCTGCTTGTCGAACGCCGCCAGCAGGCGCGGATCGACTGGCGTGCCATAGACCGAAGTTACGGCGGCGTTTTGGGGTAGTTCCCTGTCTTTCCGGGCGACACGCCGTGTTTTGAGACTGAAAATGTAGTCAGGAAATATGTGTGTCGTATACCGATTCGTGTTGATGTGTGCTGTAATCTTGGTGCATGAC
>DATCDQ010000029.1:0-9179 GCA_036510655.1 Microbacteriaceae bacterium
CAGGGCGCGAGCCAGCGCGACGCGCTGCTGCTGCCCACCGCTCAACTCGTGCGCGTAGCGGTCGAGGTGTCGGTCGAGACCGACCATGTCCAGGGCCTCGGCCGATCTGCGCTTGCGCTCCGCGCTCGGCACCTTGCGCATCCGCAGTCCGAATCCGACGTTCTCTCCTGCGGTCAGGTGCGGAAAGAGCGAATACGACTGGAACACCATTCCCATGTCGCGCTTGTTCGTCGGCTGGTCGGTCACGTCGTCGCCGTTGATCGCGATGGTTCCCGAGTCGATGGTCTCGAGACCGGCGAGCGCTCGCAGGGCGGTGGTTTTGCCGCATCCGCTCGGTCCGAGGAGTGCAACGAACTCGCCGGGGTCCACGGAGATGGACAGGTCGTCGAGAGCACGTTGACCTGCGTATGACTTGGTGATCTGTGTCAGCTCGACGGCGACTCCAGCGGTTGAGCTCACGATTGGGCCTCCTTCTTTTTTCTGCGGCCGCGGCCGCCGGCGGCACCCACGCCGCCGATGATGACCAGGAGCACGAACACGAAAATGAGTGCGAGCAGCGCAAAAATCACCGCAACGTATGGATCGGTTTGCGACATCAGCAGGATCGAGGTCTGCAGGTTCTGCCGGCTGAGCAGCGACGCGATCGTGAACTCACCGAGCACGACGGCCACCGAGATGAATGACGCGGCCAGGATGCCGCGTCGCAGGTTCGGGATCAGCACTCGCCAGAACACCGCTCCCCAGTTGGCGCCGAGCGAGCGGGCGGCTTCGCTCAGGGTGTTGACGTCGATGGCGCCCAGGTTCGATTGGATCGTGCGATACGCATACGGCAGGACCGTGATGCCGTACGCGAACGCCAGTGTCCAGACCGAGCTGCCCAAGATCTGCGCGACAACCGAGTAGATGGGGGCGAGTCCGACGACGAGCACGATCGCAGGAACGGTGATTGGAATGATGCAGATGAACTCGAGCACGCGCCGAAGGGAGGGAAAGCGCAGTTGCACCAGCACCATCGTGGGCAGAAGCACACACAATACGATCGCAACGGTCACGACTGCCAACACCAACGAGTTGACGAGGCCGGTGTACAGCACGTCGTATTGCGACTCGTTCGCGGGGTTGAACAGTCCGATCCAGTGCGACAGCGTGTAGCCGCCGGCCAAGCCGTTTCGCAACGTGAACTCGAGCATCGAGAAGATCGGGATCGCGAAGATGAAACCGATCACACCGAGGATGATGCGCCGAGCAAGCTTGCTGGGGGCGACGCCGATCCGCACCGGCCTGCTGCTCATCGCTGCCACCTCGTTGTGCGCGCCTGGAGGAACGAGTATGCCGTCATCACGACCACCATCACGACGATCATTCCGAGCGCAAGCGCCCCTGCCATGTTCGATCGGCCCAGAATCGTCTCACTGACCAGTGCTGCGCGAATCTGCAGCGGAACAATCTGCGAGCCCTGGCTGATCAGCGCAGCAGCAGTGGCGTATGCCGAGAATGCGTTGGCAAACAACAGCAGCAGGCTGCCGAAGAATGCGGGGGCGAGAACGGGAGCTGCAATGCGCACCCAATAGGTGAGCCGGCTGCCACCGAGGGTCGCGTTCGCTTCAGCCCACTGCGGCTTGAGACCTTCGAGGGCTGGCAGGAAGGTGATCACCATCAGCGGAACCTGAAAGTAGATGTACGGCAGAATCAGGCCGGGAACCGTGTAGAGCCAAACGCCGTTGGCGTAGATGTTGAAGTGGAAGATCGACTGCAACCACACGGTCACCAATCCCTGCACGCCGATTGTGGCGATGAAGGCGAAGGCGAGCATGACGCCGCCGAATTGGGCGAGCACGCTCGACGCCGATTCGATCATCAGCCGCAGTCGGCCGTCGGAACGTGTTCCGAGCAGGGCGTAGCAAATCAGCGCACCCACGAGCGCGCCGATAACCGCTGTGAGTGCAGACACCCAGAAGGATGCGACGAACGTGTTCAGGATGACCGGATTGAACAGTGCGGCGATGTTGTCAAGCGTGAAGGTGCCCTTGTTGTCGAAGAATCCTGTGCCAAGGGCAATGATCGTGGGCAGCGCGAGAAAGAGCAGTACGTAGCAGGCGAACGGTGTCAACCCGAGAAAAGACCATCCGCGTTTCGCACGGCGAATGGGCGCAGAACCAGCGGGGTGGTGGCGCCGGGACGAGGCCCCGGCGCCACCACTGTCGCTGGCTGGCGCAGCAGCGACTGTCATGTTCGTATGTTACTGGCGCAATTGGCGTTACTGGCCGATTGCCGCTGCCCAGTTCTTTGACAGCAACGCACCCGCCGCGTTGGTCTGAGCAGTCGTCGGCGAGACCCGGGTTTTTGGCAATGCGCCGACGGAGGCGAGTGCCGTCTTGTCGATCGTGCCGGCGGAGGTCATCGCGTCGATCGTGACCGGGTACGCGCCGGCCGCGAGGAACAGGTTCTGCGCCGTCGGGCTGTAGACGAACTCCTGCCACAGCCGAGCGGCGGCCGGGTGCGGGGCATCCTTGTTGATCGCCTGGTTGTAGTAGCTGATGTAGGCGGTGCCCGGGAGAGTCGTCACCTTCCAGCCGGGAACGGTCGCGGCAGCCGCGAGGTTGTTGTAGCTCCAGTCGAAGACGACACCCGTTTCACCGGATGCGATGGTCGCGGGAGTTGGGTCGACGGTGAGGAAGTTGCCTGCCTTGCTGACCTTGTTGTAGAAATCGATACCCGGCTGGAAGTTGTCGAGAGTTCCACCACTCTGCACGGTCGCCAGTCCGACGGCAGCGAATGCCGCTCCGGCCTGCGTCGGATCGCCGTTGATGGCGACGGCGCCCTTGAACTCGGGCTTCAACAGGTCGTCGAGGCTCTTCGGCTTCGGGTACTTGTTGGAGTTGTAGCCGATCGACATGCTTCCGGTGTAGTCATTGACCCACAGTCCCGTTGGTTCCTTGTTCGCCGCGGGAATCTGCGACCAGTTCGCAACCTTGTACGGCGCGAACTTCGCGGTACTCGCCAGCGCGACAGCGGCGCCGAGGTCGAAGACGTCTGGGGCGGTATCCTGCCCCTTGTTGTCATCGGCGGCCTTGATCTCGTCGGCGCTGGACCCGTTCGGGTTTGCCGAGTTCACAGTGAGCCCGTACTTCGTCTTGAAGGCGGCGATGATCTTTCCGTAGTTCGCCCACGAGTCCGGCAGAGCGATCACGTTGAGGGTGCCCTCCTTCTTCGCGGCGGCGACCAGCCCACTCATACCACCGAATGCGGCTGCGCTCGTCGCGGTCGCGGCGTCGACGGAGGAACTGCTGGATGAACTGCTGCCACCGGATCCGCTACCACACGCACTGAGCACGAGCGCTGCGGCCGTGGCCACCGACAAGACCGCAATGGCCCTTCGAGTTTTGAACATTGTTCCTCCATAGGCCGACCTCGGGCCGTCCGCGCTGTTACGGACCGTTTGTCGCCACGCTGCTGACCACCTGCGGTCATGCTAGCGCAGGGCTCGACTGAAATGGAGGTAACGCATAGGTAAACATGAGGATCTGATCCGCTACGCTCGAGCCGTGTTCCAGTTATTCATCGTGATTCCGCTGGTCTTGGTCGGCGGCGGCTTCCTGCTCGGTGCCTGGTGGATGTATCGACGCATGACGCGCCGTCAGAATGGCAGTGACCGCGACAACTGAGCGCGCGGGCCCGCGAGCGCGGGCAAGAATCGTTAGTTTTCTCTCGCAGGCCGTAAGGACTGTGTAAGGATCCTGCCATCGATCGGCCGTGCGGCGCATCCTGAAATCATGCTTCAGCTGTTCAGAAGACTGACTGAGGGGCGTCAGTCGTGGGGTGTCGTGGATCGTTCTCCGGCCTACCGCGGACTGTGGTGCGAGGTGCGGCTGACCGTGTATCCACCGGGCACGACCGCCGCGCAACGCAGACTGTTCCACGCCGTGCACTCCTGGCCGATCGCCGGTGTCATCGCCGGCATGGTGCTCATGGTCGCGCTCGGACCCACCGTGCCGGCGGCGTTCGAACTCGGTGCTGGCGGTGCGCTGTACGCGGCGGGGTTCGCGGTCGGCGCTGTGCTGCTTCGCCCGTTCGGAAACCGGATGCGCCGCCTCGCGGCCGTGATCACCGCCTCGGCCGGCGATTGGCACGCGGATGGCGACATCGAACTGATCGCGGCCACCCTCGCACGCTTTGCCGCGCTCGACGACCGGCGTCAGGCGGGCGCCCTCAGCCCGGCCGGCTACGAGGCGGAGTGGGGCGCGATCTATGACACGCTGCCTTCCCCGCTTTCGGCTGGATCCGGCCGTACGGACGGCGCCAGCGTCTGATCGAGGCCGGCATCTACGCGCCCGGTCGGATGCGGTTGCCGCTCGCGGCGCCGCCAGTCTTCCGGGATCGCGGCCTCCAGCGCATCATCGACGGTGATCACCCCGAGGATGCGTCCGTCATCGTCAAGCACGGGCAGCGTCAACAGATTGAAGTCGGCCATCTGGGTCGTGACATCGATGACGTCGTCGGCTGGCGTGGCGTGCACCGGATTCGGAGCTGTCAGTTCACGCAGCAGCGCCGACCGGTCGGCCTGTAAGGCCCTGACTATCCCGAGCGCGCCGACCAGACGCCCCTGCTCGTCGACGCTGAAGATGGTCGTCAGCGCCTCCGGCTGTTGAGCGGATGCGTTCGCCATCCGATCGAGCGCAACCCCGACGGTGGTGGCTTCGTTCACGGCCACGAAGTCAAGGCCCATCAGTCCGCCGGCGGTCGCGTCTTGGTAACGCATCAGACGTAGCACGGCGGAGCGTTGCGGCTCGTCGAGTACCGCCATCACCTGCTGCCGCAGTTCCTGAGGGAGATCGCCGATCGCGTCAGCCGCGTCATCCGAACGCATCAGGGACACGATGCGGACGATGTCGTCGAAGTTTCGGGACTTGAGGAGTTGGGTCTGGCGGTCATCGTCCAATTCCTCGAAGACATCCGCTTCCAATTCGGGATCGTGCTGCAGATGGTCGAGGAGGTCGTCCCGTTCCTCAGGGGAGCCCTCTTCGATCAGGTCGGCGATCTGCGCCGGCCGCAGGGCGCGCAGCCGGCCGAACCCGGAGCGCACCCTGCCCGACGGCTCGTGCCCGATCAGCGGCTCGAACGAACCCCAATCGCGCAGGTCGCGCAGGGTCGGGTCGGATCGCTGGAAGCGGCTGGTCTTGTGGACGTCGAACCCGGTCGCCAGCCATCCGATTGCGCCCGGCCGAAGCACGACGTCGTACGCGTGCACAAGGGTCGCGCGGTCGACCTCGATCAGCCGGTGCCCCAAGACGTCTTGCTTCAGCAGCACCTCGCCGCTGCGCCGTTCGAACAGGCGCAGGTCGAGTCTCGCGGTACGCAATTCGATCCGGTCGGCGTCGATCTCGATGACGTCGGAAATCGGAACGAACACCGTGTTCGAGCCGACACGCGCGACGAGGCCGGTCAGGGTGGGATAACCGCTGGGCTGCAGCCGAACGATGACGTCGGCAAGGCGACCGATGCCTTGTCCGTGCGCATCGATCACGGCATGTTTCAGAAGCGTTGACAGGTAAATGACACGCGCCGCGTCCGTGCCGGAGGGCGTGCCCTGGGTGGTAGTGGTCATGATGGCTCCTTGCTCGATTGTCGTCAGAAGCTGATTCAATTGTCGCCCGTATGGGGTCAGTGACCCAGTGCGAGTTGGACGACCCGCACGATCACGAGCACCATAGCGAGCAGCAGGTACGCGCGCAGCACGCTCAGGCCGAGTCGGCGCCCGGTGGAGAGCTTCGGCGCCGTGAGCAACGTGAGCGGCGGCATCCGCCAGTTCTCACGCTGGCTGCGGTCGATCGGCTCCTTCGCGGTCGGATGGCGCACCCGATACACGGCGAAGGCGACGCCGGTGAGGATCGCTACGACCGCACCGCCGACCAAGATCTGCAGAATCGTCGCCCCGGTGATGCTGGGGAAGAGCACACTGGCGGTCAGCACGATCGACAGCAGCACCAGCACGGCGATCACCGCAGACGTGAACAGGTTCAGCACGCGGCCATTGACCCATGGGCCAAGCACCGCCCGGTCGTTGCACAGCAGCAGGAGGAAGACGGTTGCAGACGGCAGCAGCACGCCCGCGAGCACCTGCACGCCGACGGTCAGCAATCCCAGGGGGCTGCCCGGAATCAGCACGATGACCGCCGAGAGGGCAAGCAGCCCGGCGAAGACCGCGTAGAAACCCTTGGCTTCGGAGATCTTGCGGTGCAACGAGTGCTTGAGCCCGAGCACGTCACCGATCGCGTACGACGTCGACAGTCCCACGGCCGCAGCCCCGATGATCGACGCGTCGATCAGCGCAAGGGCGAACAGGATGCCGGCGACCTGGCCGACGTACTTGCCCAACCCGGCTGCGACGCCCCCGGCGTCGGTGAAGTTGCCGAATTCCGGATGCCCCGTGAACGTCGCCGCGGTCAGCGACATCAGCGCGCCCCCGCCGATCACCACCAGCACGATGCCGATCCACAGGTCGGCCTTCTCGTAACCCATGAACCGGGGAGTGATCCGCTTGTCGATCACGTAGGACTGCTGGAAGAACAGCTGCCACGGCGCGACGGTGGTACCGACGATGCCGAGGATCAGCAGCATCACCGTGGACAGCTCGGCGCCGGCGGGCATCCCGGGAATCACGAAGTCACGCACGATCTGGCCGATCGGCGGGTGCACCATGATCACGATTGGGATCAAGAGGAATGACCCGACGACGAGGATCAGGCAGAGGCGCTCGAACCGTCGGAACGACCCGGTGCTCACCGCGCCGATCACGATGGCGGCGGAGACGATGATGCCGGGCAGTTGCGGAATGCCGAGATAGCTCAGGCCGATGCTGATGCCGATGAATTCGGTGATGATCGTCAGCGCGTTCAAGATGAACAGGTCGATAACACTGAAGGCGCCCCAGAACCTGCCGAACCGTTCAAGGATCAGTCGGGCGTGACCGACACCGGCGACTGCACCGAGGCGCAGCACCATTTCCTGGTTGACATACAGCACCGGCACCAGGAGCAGAAGGGTCCACAGCAGTGTTGTGCCGTAGTTCTGCCCGGCCTGTGTGTATGTACCGAACGCACCGGCGTCATTGTCACCGACCATCACGATCAGGCCCGGCCCGATGATGGCGATGAGGGTGCGAAGTTTGGCCGAAAGTTTTGTGCGAGGAGCCGTGTCGCCGACCCGGATCGTGCCAAGGGCCCCTTCAATGTTGCCCACGTGTGCGGAGTCCAGTACAGCTGACGGGCGCGGGATGGGCTGGGTGTTCGTGTTCAGGGTCATGGCAGACCGCTTCCTCCCCGTTCAGGCCACAGGGATCGAAAATCGACAAGGGATCGTGAACGTCAGCGGACGCCTGCGACCGCGGGCGCGCCGAACGGCACCACCGAGGGCATCCGCCGCCGGCGCGAAAGCGCTACCGGTGTCAGATGGTTGAGAGCGGGGTGCGTAAGGGGGGTTTATGGCCGTCGTCGTCCATCAGTACCCTCCTTTCCTCGCGACACACGCTGTCAAGGGGCCCGAGCGGTGATGGACGGGCGCTGCCAGAAGCACTGTGCCGAATTCAATATAAGCACGCTTGCGCAATTATGCAAGTGATAATTGCGAATTCGACAGAAGTCGTCTAGCGGCGCCCGAACAGCGCCGCGAGCTCGGGAAGCGCCGCGCAATAGCCGGCCAGCAACTGCTCGCCGACGGTCACGGAATCGACCAGCGGATGCAGCGCGAACGCCTTGAGCGCCTCGCTCGCGTCGCCGGTGGTCGCCGCCGCAATCGCGTGGCGCTCGACCGCCTTGACCTGCTGCATCAGACCGAGCTGCTCGAGGTGCGGGGCGGGTGTGGGGAGCGGGTGCACGCCATCCGCATCCACGAGCGTGGGAACCTCGACCACGGCGTCGTCGGGCAGGCCGGCGATCGTGCCGCCGTTGCGCACATTGAGGATCATTGTTGTCGGCTCGTTGCGACTGATCGCGCGCATCACCGCCAGCGCCACTCCGGCGTAACCCTGCTGCGCCGGGTCGAGCTCGACCTCCGGTGGGGCGGCCGGGTGGCCCTGCACGCCGCCCTTGGCTTCAGCCATGTAGCTGGCGTCGCGCTCCGTGACGGCCGCTCGCCAGAGTCCGATCGCGTCGCGGGTGCGTGTCGCCAGCGCGCCGAAGAACGCGGTCTGGGTCGTCTCCAGGAAGTCGCCGCGAGTCACGGGCGATGCGAGCACATTGGCGACAGCGTCGCGGTTAAAATAGTAGTAATACAGGTACTCGTTCGGGATCGCTCCGAGCGCGCGGATCCAGTCGATGCCGAAGATGTGCGCCTCTTCCAGTGTGCTGAGCAGGCTGTCGTCGGCGAGGAGGCCCGGCAGCAGGTCGCGGCCGTCGAAGAGTACTCGGCGCATCCAGCCAAGGTGGTTGAGGCCGACGTAGTCGAACTGCAGGCGACTGGCGTTGGGGTTGCGGGCGGGGTCGTGCTCGGGGTCGTTACCGAGGTCGGCGTCGAGGTCGAGGAGCGTGGCCAGCCGTCGACCCAGTCCGGACGGGGTGTCGCAGATGCCGAGCACCCGGTCGCCGAGCACGCTCTGCAAGGCCTCCGTGATGATGCCGGCCGGATTCGTGAAGTTGAGCAGGTAGGCATCCGGAGCGAATTCTGCGATGAGTCGCGCGTACGCGAGCATGACCGGCACGGTGCGCAACGCGTAGGCGATGCCGCCCGCCCCTGTGGTCTCCTGCCCGAGAACGCCAAGATTCAGGGCCACGTGTTCGTCGACGCGGCGACCGGCCAGACCGCCGACGCGAATCGCGGCGAAGACGAAATCGGCGCCGGCGATCGCGGTGCGCGCATCCGTCGTCACGGTCAGTGTCGGGGCATCCGTGAACGCATCAGCCTGCTCACGCAACACACGGGTCATGTCGGCCAGCCTGCCGGCGTCGATGTCGAACAGCGCCACCTCGGTGACGCGCGGCGTGCCCGTGTCGCGCAGAAGCGCGTGATAGACGATGGGAGTGCGGAACCCGCCCGCGCCGAGGATCGTCAACTTCATGCTGTGTACGACCTTCCTGTCCAATCCGGGCCTGCCTTCACCATGCACCGTTGCGGCCCCGGTCGCAAACGGCATCGGGCCGCACCGGCGCGGATCGGCTTATTCGGGGCGCGCAAAATGTCGGAAT
>DATCDQ010000030.1:0-30406 GCA_036510655.1 Microbacteriaceae bacterium
CCTCTGGCCAACGGCACTGAAACAGGTAGTCCAGGCAGGCCTGCTCATCGCCGAACCTCGCCTGAAACTCCAGAATCGTCAGAGGAAATTCAGGCCGGCCCATGCAAACAGGCTACCTGAGCTAACCGGCCACGCACTACGCGTTCCATGCGTGCGAAACCAGGTCGGATCGTGACGCGCATCGTCCGGCAGATCGATCACTTCGGGCAGGCCGAGCTCTTCGCCCTGATAGAGGTAGCTCGAGCCGGGCAGTGCCAGCATCAGCGTTGTGGCGGCCCGAGCGCGACGCAGCCCGAACGCAGGATCGGGCAGGCCGAGGCTCTTCGGGCCGAGGCCCTCGCCCTGTGGGCTCGGCACCGTCAACGCAAGCCGCGTCGCGTGCCGCACGACGTCGTGGTTCGAGAGCACCCAGGTGCTCGGCGCGCCAACCGCGCAGAATGCATCCATCGAGGCGGTGATGACCTCGCGCAGAGCGGATGCCTGCCACGGCGTCTCGAGATACGCGAAATTGAACGTCTGCTGCATTTCGTCCGGCCGCACCCAGTCGGCCAGGCGGGTGAGCGGCCCGACCCAGGCTTCGCCGCACAATGCGCGATCGCCGTCGTACTCGGCCAGCACGGCGTGCCAATCCCGGTAGATCTCGTGTACGCCGTCTTGCTGCCAATAGGGCGGCGGCGGTGGCGTGACGGTTCCCTCCCCAGCGCCACCGCCCATGCTCCCACCGCCCATGCTCCCGCCGCCCGTCGGGGGTGTGTAGTCGGGGAGTCCGGCCGCTTTGATCAGCCCGTGGGCGACATCTATTCGGAAGCCGTCGACGCCGCGATCCAGCCAGAATCGAAGGATCTGCCGGAATTGCTCGCGCACCCACTCGCTTTCCCAATTGAGGTCGGGTTGAGACGTGTCGAAGAGGTGCAGATACCACTGGCCGGGCGCGCCGTCGGGCCGATTGACGCGGGTCCAGGCAGGCCCGCCGAAAACGGACTGCCAGTTGTTCGGCGGCGTCGAGCCGTCTGCTCCTTTGCCGTCGCGGAACATGTAATGGTCCCTCTCGCCGCTGCCTTCTGGGGCGGCAAGCGCTTCTTGGAACCAGACGTGATCGCTCGATGTGTGATTGGGCACCAGGTCGACGATCACCTTGAGGCCTGCGGCGTGCGCCGCGGCCAGAAGTGCGTCGAAATCCTCGAGCGTGCCGAAGAGCGGGTCAACGGCGCAGTAGTCGGCCACATCGTAGCCGGCATCACGCTGAGGCGAGGTGAAGAACGGAGACAGCCAGAGCGCATCCACACCGAGTTCGGTCAATGCGGGCAGTCTGCTCGTGATTCCGCGCAGGTCGCCGACGCCGTCGCCGTTGGCATCCGCGAACGACCGCGGATACACCTGATAGATCACGGCGGAGCGCCACCACTCAGTGTTTGTCTTGTCCGGGTATGCCATCCGCACACCCTACAAGTAGTGTGACGAATATGCTGATGCCCCACCACGACGGCTCTCCCCTCTACGTGTCGACGCAGACGCCCGCGCTCGGTGACGCCGTGCGGGTGCGCGTGCGGATTCCGGCGTCGTTCGGACCGGTAACCGCCGTACGCACCCGATCGAATCCCGACCATGAACCACAGTTCACGGATGCCGCGCTTCTGCCTGCGGCGGATGTTGCGCTTCTGCAGACCGCGGACGCTGCGCCCGTGCAGGCGGCGGATGCTGCGGCCGTGCAGACCGCGGGCGGCGGCTGGCACTGGTGGGAGGCATCCGTCACGGTGGCGAACCCGGTGCACGGGTACCGCTTCATGATCACGCGGGCCGACGGCTCGAGTGTGTGGCTGAATGCGACGGGCATGCACGAGATGGAGACGCTCGATGCGGAGGATTTCAAGCTGATCAGCTACCCCGCGCCACCGAGCTGGGTAGCTTCCACGGTGCTGTATCAACTGTTTCCCGACCGATTTGCGCGTTCAGCGGCAGCGGACGCGCGGCCGCTTCCGGACTGGGCGATCCCTGCGCAGTGGGGCGACCCGGTCGAATTGGAACAGCCCGGGCGCTCGCAGCAGTTCTACGGCGGAGACATCGACGGCATCATCGAGCACCTCGACCATTTCGACCGACTCGGGGTGAGCCTGATCTACGTGACGCCGGTGTTTCCGGGGCGGTCCAATCACCGCTACGACGCATCCAGCTTCGCCGAGGTCGACCCGCTGCTCGGCGGGGATGACGCGCTGATCCGCCTAGTCGAGGCGGCGCACGCACGTGGGCTGAAGGTGATCGGGGACCTGACCGCCAACCACTGCGGGGACGGGCACGAGTGGTTCCAAGCCGCATTCGGGCATCCGGATGCGCCGGAAAGTGAATTCTTCTACTGGCTGAACGATGCGCACACCGAGTATGTCTCGTGGCTGGGTGTGCGCAGCCTGCCGAAGTTCAATTGGAACTCGACGGAACTGCGCCGACGCTTCATCGAGGGGCCGGACTCGGTCGTCGCACACTGGTTGAAGCCGCCGTATTCGCTGGATGGTTGGCGCATCGATGTCGCCAACATGACAGGGCGGTACCGAGACGAGGACCTGAATGGCGAGGTGCGTCGCACCATCCGTCGCACGATGATCGACGTGAACCCGGACACGATCCTGCTCGGCGAGTCGACCAACGATGCGTCGAGCGACTTTCAAGGCGACGCCTGGCATGGCGCGATGACGTACGCGAACTTCACCCGGCCGCTCTGGAGTTGGCTGTCGCGGCCCGGCAGTGCGTCGAGCTATTTCGGGCAGCCGGTCGGCACGATTCCGCAGCTGAACGGCGCGCAGTTCGTGGCGGCGCACACGCAGTTCACTGCTGGCTTTCCGTGGCGCACGCTGCTCGGCACCATGAACGCGCTCGACACCCACGACGTGCCGCGGTTCCTGACGCATGCCCGGCCGGATGTCGTGCCGGTCGCGTTCGGCCTCTCGGTCACGTTCCCTGGTATTCCGGTCGTGTGGGCCGGCGACGAGTTCGCTCTCACCGGCGAGGACGGCGAGGCGTCGCGCACCCCGCTGCCGTGGGGCGAACTCACTGATGGTGGTCGAGTAGCCGGCGAGCGCAGCGAGCAGGCGTATCGAGACCCCGCAGCCACCTTCGACCTATACTCCCGCCTCATCCACCTGCGCCGCGATCACTCCGCCTTGAACGGCGGCGGCATGCGCTGGCTGCACGTTGACGGCGATGTGCTCGTTTTCGTGCGCGAGTCGGCTGCCGAGAGCATCCTGGTCCTCGCAGCGCGAGCGGATGTCGACGTGCGCCTTCCGCTCGACGCGGTCGGCGGTGCGGATGCCGCGGTGCCGGTTTTTGGTGACGTCGCGCTCGCGGTCGTGCCATCCGTCGAGGAGGATGAGGGCGGCATCCGCATAACTTCGCGTGGCCCGGTATTCGCGGCGTGGCAGTTGCCGGGTGTCGTTGTTGGCTGACTTAGCATGCCGTCATCCGGTTTTTGCTGAGCTGTTCAGATGATATCCTCGTACGGTTGCCGAAACGCTGACGATTGTCGTGTCGAGGCGTCGCCCCGATAGCTCAGTGGTAGAGCACTTCCATGGTAAGGAAGGGGTCGTCAGTTCAATCCTGACTCGGGGCTCGACTCTTGCGCAGATCGTGCGCGGAGGTCACGGCGGGGTAGCTCAGGTGGTTAGAGCACACGGCTCATAATCGTGGTGTCGCGGGTTCAAGTCCCGCTCCCGCTACTGGCCCCGAGATCTCGCCATCTCGGGGCCTTTTTCATACCGTCTGGTCGGTCGCTTTTGGCCCGTTTGCCCACATTTTGCCCACACTTGAAAACGCGGCGTCATGAAGACGGTCCGCCACAGCGTCGAGATCGTCATCGAAAAGGTCGCTGTAAGTGTCGAGCGTCATGGCGGCGGAGGCGTGCCCGAGCATGCGTTGGACGGCCTTCACATTCGCTCCGGCACTGACCGCGAGGGACGCCGCGGTGTGCCGCAGATCATGGATGGTCATCGCTGGCAGGTGCGCCTTATCGAGCGCTCGGTCCCACCAGGAGTTGACCGTCATCGTCGGAGTCTTCTGGTATCCGCCCAGGCCATCGTCGAAGACGATGTCGTCCCGGCGCTTACCCTCGCACGCCGCTGCGAGGGGAGTCGAAAGGAACTGGGGGTAAGGGACGCTGCGCCGCTCGTGCGTCTTGGGAGTGCCGACGACGATTGCACCGTTGACGTACACGGCGTTCTCCGCGACGGAGAGCCGGCGTCTACCCGTATCCACGTCCCGAACGCGGAGGGCAGTCGCTTCGCCCCACCGGAGGCCGGTGTACGCGAGGATTGCGACGATCGCTGCGTGGTCGCTGCAGGCTTCAAGGAGTTTCGCCACCGGGTCGTTGGTCAGGTAGACGTGCTCTCGAGAGACGCGACGAGGAAGCTTGACTCCACGGGCCGGATTCGACGGGATCAGGTGATCTCTCACCGCGCTGTCGAGGATGCCGGCGAGGATGTCGTGGCAGCGTCGGACGATGGTGGGCGATTTGGGCTTCTTCACCTCCGTCCCGTTGCTGAGCTGGGTGACCCACGCTTGCACGTCACTGTGGCGGATGGTGCCGATCATGGTCCTGCCCCATCGGGGTTCCACATGCAGTCGCCAGGCCGACTCGTAGACATACCTCGACGACGGCTTCAGGTGTGAACGTGAGGACAGCCATGCGTGTCCGAGGCGGTCAACGGTCGCGCGGGCGGCCGTGGGATCGATGTACTCGCCGGTGGCCTTCTTCATTTCGACCGACGCAAGGAACAGCTCCGCCTCACGTTTCGTATTGAATCCGCGCTTATCGGTTTGCGAGTGATCGGGTTTGCGATAGCGAACCCGATAGCGTTTCCCAGCCGCTGACTCGTAGGCGGTGATGCTTCCCATAGCTACCCCAGGACGTCGGTCCGATTACTTTCGACGCCAACGACGCCACTCGTGGTTAGCAGGCTGCTCAGTTTGGCCGCCTCACGAGTCACGCTGTCAATGCGGTCCTCAAGTTCGGCGTTTGAGCCTGTGAGGTCGGTGTCGCCGGAGGCGGATTGCACGTTGCGAACGATGCGCAGCCGCTCGACTTCTCGCCACAGAGTGCCGAGTTCACGGAGCGAATTGAGAATGTCGATGTCTGCCCGCTCGGCGGCGAGAGAGGGGCGATAGGAGCTCGCCGGCGTCGCGGAGAACCAACAATCGAACTCGGCCGCCGTCATACCGTCGAAGTCGTCGCTGAGATTGGGCAGGTCGAGCGGTGAGTTCGGGTGGCCGATGGGAGCGAGGAGGATCGACGGTGGGACGCTGAGCGCGCGAGCGATGTTCAGCAATTGGGTGACGCTGATGTCGGCCTTCCTGCCGGACTCGATGTTCTCGAGAATCGCGGCTGTGACGTTGCCGCCGGGAATGGAATCGGCAAGTTCACGTGTGGTGCGGAAACCGCGCGCTCGCCGCGCCAGTTTGATGCGGGATCCGACACTCGTCTGCTGCAAGTAGTCCGTCATTTTGACAGACTAACGCGCAAGTGCTTGTCAAACCAGCAAACTATCGCTATTGTCATTTCAACAAATCAGTTGCTCTCTAGTTGTCGAAGCGGAGGAAATTGAGATGACAGGGGAATTCATTCAGCCATCTGAAGTGGTTGAGCTCACGGGGCTGTCGCAGGCGGCCTTGGCGCAGCTGCGCTACCGCGGAAAGGGGCCGCGCTTTTACAAGCCGACGCCACACAAGGTGCTCTACAAGCGTGCGGAGGTGATCGCATGGCTGGAAGCGAGTGTGCAGACCAGGACCGGGGTGCTCGTGTGAACGGGCCGAGTCCGGCTTCGGCTGCAGCCGGCGCCATCGTTGTTGATGGCTATCTCGTGCCGGTCGATCCGATGGACGATCTGCAGTGCGAAAGCTGTCAGTAGAACAGTTCGTTCGCTCCGGCGTGTTCCGCGTTGACTACCCCTGTTCGGGGGTAGCGTGCGGCACCAAATGGAGTGGCTGATTCTTACCCCACTTGCCGTTACGCCGGACTCGCGATTCGAGTCAGGGCGTCGGTGACGCATCGTGGCTGAGGCTCCCGCACTTCAGAGTCGAAGTCGCCGCTCCACCATCGAATCCGGAGGCGCCGCCCCGAACCCCATGACTTCGGCGCTGCTCGGCTCATCCACCCTCTCTTGCCCAGGTGGGCTTTCCCGCGCTCACGCGCGCCAAGTCGCACCACTGTTCTAACGGGCCTCACGGCTCGAACCCGGTCCTTCGCATTAGCCACCTCCATGCAAGGAAGGTTGTGATCTCGTGGCTGGAGGAAATCAAGTCGCAGTTGTGGACGATCGTCTGGGAGAACTTCTCCGCACCGTCGACAGCATGCGCTCATTCGTCCGATACCGCCTGTGGGGCCGGCCGAACGATGTCGATGTCGTTCTGCAAATCGTGCGGGAGTCCGTCTGGCGCCGCTGTTCCGCATATGACCCGGCGAAAGGGACACCGAACGCGTTTGTGTTTGGGATCACTCGCCATGTCGTCCTGCGCGAACTACAGCGCAAGGTCGTTGAGACCGATGAGCTGCCGGCGGACATCCAATCGGGGCGTGACATCGACCCGCTGGATGCCCTGATAGGTCGGTTCGAAGCCAACCGGTGGATGAGCCTGGTCGCCGATTTTGTCGGGCCATCCGACTGGGTAGTGGTGGGCGAGTTGGGGCTCACCGATGGTGACGGCGATCGCGTGGCTGACATGCACCACCTCTCCGCACGCGGGCTTCGGACGGTTCGCGAGCGCGTGAGCCAGGCGGCGCACACCGTGCGCGCTGCACTCGCGGCCGCCGACGCAGGCCTTCCTCTCACTGGCTCGGTCGTTGTGGGATGCGTCCCTGAGCGGGGCGGCTTCCGTGAGGTCGCCGAGATGATCGACGACGACGCCGACACGATCGCCGCGACGCTGCATATCCACGCCGGATCGGCGAGAGCGCGGATCGCGACGGCGAAACGGCTGATGATGATCGCCCGCGCCGTTCTAGAGCAGGAGGTCTCGGCATGATCACGTCGGGCGCCGCTGCCGCGCACGCGGTCACCCATCCAAAAGCAACGCGGAATCTCCTGATCGTTGTCGCTGTCCTTGTCCTCGTCGTCCCTGCCAGCTTGGTCGCTCTGCCGGTCACGATGGTTCTCGCGATGGGCGCCCATGGGTTCGGCGGTGGGGGAGTGTGCGGCGGATCCGCGCCCACCGTGGCCGGAGGTCAGAACGTCGGCGGGTATGGGCCGGACCAGTTGAGAATCGCCGCGACAATCATCACCGTCGGCCAGCAGATGAACATCCCACCGCACGGTCAAACGCTCGCCCTGATGGTTGCAATAGGGGAGTCCGGGCTACGGAACCTCGACCACGGCGATGCCGTCGACAACACCACCATCGGGGTCTTCCAGCAAGGCGCCGGCTACGGCACCCCTGCCCAACGAATGGACCCAGCCACTGCTGCCGCAGCGTTCTACACACGGATGCTCCACGTGCCGGGCTGGCAGACCACCGCTCCGACCCTGGTCGCCCACGCCGTCCAGATCAACGCGGACCCAAATCACTACGCACCCTTCTGGACTCCCGCCGGACGGGTCCTCGCCGCGCTCACCGGGGCAACCGCTGGCGCGTGCCAGATCCCGGCGGACGCCCGCGCTGCCGCGGCCGTGCTGGTGGGAGCGATCCAGGCAAGAAAGCTGAACTTCCTCGAAGCCCGGTATCAGCAACAGGTCATCAACATGGCTGACGGGACTGCGAGTCCGAACTGCGTAATCGACGCACACGTCCTTCAGTTGATCGTCGTCGCCGTCCAGTCGTTCCAGCAGGTCGGCGTCAGCGACCTCAACCGTCGCTGCACCGGCACAACACCTGGCGCCGGGACGAAGTCGGCGCACTGGAAGGGCAAAGCCGTGGATTTCTACGCCCTCAACCGTCGCTCGCTCACCGGTGCGGACGACCTCTCCATCCAATTGATCCATGTGCTGGATCCCTACGCCCCGCACGGGTCGAGTGCCGGTCAAAGCGACTGCCGCGCCCAGTCGGGCGTGGCTCTCGGCCTGCTGATGAACATCACCCACGCCTTCGCCGATACCTGCAACCACCAGCACATTCAGGTGCCCTGACTAACCCAACTCACCAATGCGCGCCAAAACCCACCTCGAACCGGAACGTGTAGGTGAAGGCGCAGACGAGAACTGAGGTGACTTGAGATGAGCAAGAAGCTGATCGCAATCGGGGCACTGCTGCCTTGCTTGGCGCTGGTCGGCTGCGTCACCACGGGGCCCGCCAGAAACCCGTCATTCACGACCGTTGCCTCGGCGACGCCGACGCCGACTGCATCGTCCGCTGCAGTGCCGGCGGCGGACGGCATCGTGGATACCGTCTACGTCCAGGTCTTTCCGGGCCGCACCTTCACGTCGAAGCACGGCTGCCGGTGCACCCTCCCGGATTCGAAACAGGAACTCTTCCGTGCCGGAGCGCCCGTGGTGTTCATGAAGCTCACGATGACCGGGGAATGGAAACCCTCGCAGGGCAATCAGACCTATCAGATCGTCACCGGCACCACTTTGAAGGGGACCCAGTTCGATGGGCGTCCCGAACCGGCCGTCCTCGACACGGCTGACGGACCTGCCGCCGCGAAGGCGGTCGGACTGCCGTGGCTCCCGATCGGCCTCTTTGGCACCAAGACGGACTGGACGGTACCGAACGACAAGGAACGCTCGTTTGCCGCGGCTTGGTATCTCCCGCCCGGCGTCGACCGCCTCCTGCTCACCGTGGATGTCCCTTCGGAGGGACAGCCCCTGCATTTGATCGTTCCGCTACGGAGCTCCACCGCGAACGCGAGCGGGGAGTGAACCTCATGGACGTCCTGCTCAACCTGCTCGGTCTCCTCCTGATGGTCGGCATCGCATTGCTCGACGGAGTCGGCAGCGGACTGCTGACCGCCAAACGGTTGGCTGAGACGAACGAACCCACTTCGAAAACGGACACCACGGAAAGGAATACCGAATCATGAACGCACTCAACGAGGCCCTGGTGACCGTGCATTCGCGCGCGATCACCGTCCTGACAGTGGCCAACCCGTCACCGGACTTCTCCGGCCCTGGCGTATCCGCCCTCCAGTCGATCGCGAATGTCGTGTTCGCCATCGTCCTCAGCCTCGCCGTGATCGGCGGACTCATCGCCGCCGGATTCATCGTGGTCGGCCATATCTCTTCCAACGGGCGCGTGCAGAAGATGGGCATGGTCGGGCTGGTTAGTTGCATCGCCGGGGTCGCCGTCGCGGGTGGCATTGCGGGACTGATCAACTGGGGTCAGTCGCTGAAGGTGGCGTGAGCATCATGTTCGTTCTCGCCGCGCCGCCCGATCCGTTCTCGCCGAACTACGGCTGCTTCCTCTCCGACTTCAGCTGCCAAGCCTCACAAACGGTGGCCCAGTTCATGGCGTCCACCATCCGCAATCTCGGTGACTTCATCGCCACCATGATCGGCGGGGCATTCAACACCAACATCGACGAGGGCAGCTGGAACATCGCCCACTCCCAATTCCTGTTCTGGGTCGCCGTCACCGCGCCCGTCATCCTGATCGTCGCGCTCGTCCAGATCGGGATTGCAATGATCCTGCAGGATTGGCACCGGATCGGCCGCACCGCCGCTGGCGCTGCGCTCGCCATCCCGTTCTCCGCGATCTGCGTTTGGGGTATGCAGAAGGCTTCCGGTGTTACCGACGCCATCACGACCAGTCTCACCACCACCGTTCAAGGCGGCGACCTCAGCAAGGGGCTGCTGCGCGTGATAGGCATCCTGGATGTTTCGAAGCAGGCCCCCAACGCTGTCATGCACGACTCCCAATTCACGCAGGGTGGCGTCATCTTCACTATGGTGTCGCAAGGAGCGCAGGGACCGGCCTCGGTGGGCGAATATGTGATGGCGCTGCTGGTCGTCGGACTGATGATGATCGCCTCGCTGTTCCTCTTCATCGCCATGTCCATCCGCGAGTTCGGTCTACTGGCTTTGGCTGCAATGGCCCCGGTCGGGTTGATGATGATCGGCCAGCCCAAGCTGACCGCGTGGGCGCAACGGTGGATGAACCTCACCGTCGGACTGCTGATCGCCAAACCGCTCGCAGCGGGCGTCGTCCTGCTCGCGGTGGAGCTGACCAAAGCCAGCTTGAGCATCGGGGTCATCCTGATTGCCGCCGGCGCGGTTATCGCCGCCTCGTTCAGCCCGCTCTGGGCAACCAAGCTCGTCTCGTTCGCGGGAGCTGAGGTCGGCACGGCGCTTCATCACCGGTTCTCGATGCGTGACCAGTTCTCACGTGTCAACACTGCCGCGGCCCCTGTCCGGTCGGCCGCTCGGGTCATCAAGGTTGGGAGATAGCTCATGACCACCTTCACCGCCGACCAGCTGATCAGCGACGAGGGCGCACCCCGCGTCCGCTTCGCCGCCCGCGAGCGCCGCGGGATCTTCCTCGGACTGACCTTCCTGCAACTCGTCGTGGTCGGCGGAGCCATCGCCGCCCTGCTGGCAACCTTGCTCATCAACCCCAATGCGATCTGGGTGATGTTGCCGATCGTCGCTCTCGTGGCCTTTTTCGCCCTCGCCACCTATCGACGCGAACCCGTCCTTGTGATCGCCGCGCAGGCTGCCCGCTACGCGTACCGAAGCATCGCCGGGCAGACATTGTTCCGCCGCGACGTGTGGCTGCGGGTCACCATGGCGTCCTTGAAGGTCGGCCACGCCCAGATCGAAGCCGTCACACCGACCGTGACCTCGAAATTTCTGCTGCCGGGTGCGCTCGGCGACGTGCAGGTCGTGCAGATCCCCGGCGCCGGCGCGTTCATCTACAACGCCCGCGGCCGCCTCGCATCCGTCACCGTCCGCGTCGGATCCCGAGCGTGGGCGCTACGCGACAAAGGCACCCAAGAAGCCGCCTACGACGGATTCGTCGAATGGCTCAGCTCCCTGGAAAGCCTGCCCGGCGTCCGCGAAACCACCATCCGTATCCGTGTCGACCGCGCGTCGTCGAACGAATTGCGCGACTACCTGCTGGCTCGCGAGAGCGAACATGCTCCGCAGGTCAGCCCCGAACTGCGTCAGCAGTATTGGGATCTGACCCAGACCGCGTCCAAGCGGTCGATGGGATTCACGAATTTCGCTACCCTCACCTTCGACACCGGCATTCTGAACGCTGCGATCCGCGACGCAGGCAAGGGCCTGACCGGTCTCGCCGCTGTGCTGAAGGAACGTGTGGCGGGTATCGAGACCTCGATGGAACACGCCCGACTGACCCCGGGGGGATGGCTCACCTCGGACGAACTCGACGAACTCTTGGCGCTCTCCGCCGACCCTGTATCGGCGGCAACCCGACGCGAGCAAGACGCCGCGACGGCGGCGCAGGCCGCGCCGCCAGTGATGGGGATCGACGAGGGTTGGGACACGATGCGGGTGGACCAGTCCTGGCATCAGACCTTTTGGGTGGCCGAATGGCCGCGCACCGACGTCCGCACCGGCTTTCTCGAGCCGCTGCTCTACGCCGGGGACGCGACACGAGTGATCACGCTGCAGGTTCGCCCCGTGGCGACGCACAAGGCGCTCGCCCAGCTGAACCGCGCCCAGTCCGACATGGAAACGGCAGCCACCATCCGGACGAAGCTCTCCTCCCGGATTCCCCTCACGCACCTGCGTGAGGAAGAGGACCTTGCGGTACGGGAACACGATCTGGTCGACGGGTTCGGTGATGTGCAGTACCGCGGGTTCGTGACCGTCTCCGCCGAGTCGAAGGACGCACTCTCCAGGGCCCGCACGGACATCGAACAGGCGTCACACCCGGCCCGGCTGGTACTGGCGTCGATGTCGGGACAGCAGGCGGCCGGGTTCGTCACAGGAGCCCTGCATTCCGCTTTCGCTTCGTAAGCTGGCTACGCACACAGTATTAGCCTCACTCGCAATTCCCTCACTATGGCATGTTGTGAGAATCGAAGGTGGAAGCCATTTCTCATGGTCGCGACATTCGCTAACACGCGTCATTCGCGGCATGTGGAAACGACACTGTCCCGGCCACATTGCCCGAGGGTGTGAACTGTCAAGGCTACGCGTATGCCGAACTGAGCTTGTTCGGCAGGACGGTTCCGCCCCACCGTTCGAGCGAACTCTGGGCTGACCGCCAGCTCGAGCATGTGGATCTTTCAGAAGTGCGGGATCTCGACCTCGTGCTCTTCGACCGGACTGCGAACTCCTGGGGCGCTCACGTGGTGGTCGCGTTAGCAAGCGGATTCCTACATCTGAGCGCAGAAGTCGGTCGGCCTACGCTCTGGCAGTGGTGTGATTTCGCAGACAGAGAACGCTACCAGGCGATCATCGGCGCGATCCGCATCGACCGGTAGGCCTTCGACTTGCGGGACGGGTGCCGGCGCCCCGGTGTGCCAGCATTGGCGAACAGCGTCAGCGCTTCGGAACGCCTATTCCGGCGTGTCCGAGTGACGGGCCTTGCGGAGCGGGGAGGCGATAACAATTAGGGCAGCAGCTGCGAAGATTATCGCTCCGATTGCGATGGTGAGGCGATAGCCGAGGAATGTTGCCAGCAGTCCCGCGAGCAGGGCGCCGAGCAAGAAGACGACCCGGTTTACCGTTCGGATGGTCGAGTTCATCCTCCCCTGTAATGCGTCGGGCGCCACAGCCTGCCGGTATCCGGTGTCGTTGGCATCTTCGATGCCCATGGCGAGGCCGTAGACGAATTGCGCAGCCGATACGAGAGTCAGCAGAACCGCGATCGCGCTGGCTGCGTCAATTGGCACGATTGCCAGGGCGAGCCAGGGCACGACAACAAGCGCGCGGCCGATGAAGATTCCCCATCCCGCGCCGAGTCGGGCGCCAATGCGTGGCGCAATAAGCGCCCCGAGGAAACCGCCGACTGCACCGAAAGCGAGCGTGACGCCGTAGGCCCACGCCGCGAGGTCAAGCTCACGGAGGACGAAGACGGCGAAGACGGTCGACACGATGCTGTTGCCCAGGAACCAGGTGTGAACCGACAGTGCGAGAGGACGCAGCATCCGATGCCGGTAGGTGTAGCGCATTCCCTCGGCAATGTCGTGTCCGATGTGGCGCCCATCTGCGCGGGGCGCTGGCTTCGGTTCCACGACTTTGATTCGCGACTGGAGCACCGCCGAGACGGCGGTGATGACGGCGTCGAACGCGAACAAGACCGGCGCGCCAAGGAGGTTCAGAAGCGCTCCGCCAAGGGCTGGGCCCGCGGTCCCGGCCACGGTGCTGCTCTGGCCGAGTCGCGCGTTGGCCATCACGAGTGAATCCCGAGGGACGATGCGCGGTAGGAGCGGCTGAGAGGCCGAGTCTGCGAAGAGAACTAAGACCCCGAGGATCACGGTAACGATCGCCAACGACCAAAAGCTGAGCGCGTTGAAGAGCAGCAGGATGGTGATCGAGGCCAGGGCTGCGGCCCGTCCGATGCTGGTGATCACCAGTGTGCGCTGTCGGCGCCAGCGATCCATGAGGGCACCGACGATCAGCCCGAGGAACACATATGGGACGACGCCGAGTGCGCTGAAGATGCTGATTTCAACGGGCGTTGCGTGCAGCACCGTGACGATCAGAACCTGAAAGGCAACGCCGGATATCGCGCTCCCAAATGCTCGGATGGTCGTGGCACTCCAGAAGAAGGCGAAGGCCGGGAAGCGCAGCACCTCACGTGGGCGGTCCGCGGGACCGGTCGCTGCCGGTACCGCCGCGTCGCGCATACGCTCAGCCTACCGACGGCTGTTTTCGAACCTCTTCGTGTCATGCGGTGCGGAAGCGATGATCATCCAGCCCTCCGACATACGCTCTCTTGCCCCAACCCGCCCGAACGACCGGACGACCAGTGCAGGTTCCGCCTGCGGGCACGTGCAACGGTCCACTGGTCGAAGCGCGCGACATGGCCGGCAGCATGCGCCCCCTGACGCGTTAAGAACATGACAATTTAGCGAGACAAGCCGACGCGTACGGAGGTGTGAAGATCTGCAAGATCCCGCGGATCTCAGACGACAACTCCGATGAGAACCTACACAAAGACCGCCAAGTACGCAAAGGAGAGACTTCAATCAAGATCTTCGACTACAGCACGAAGACCACCGACGCCGACGATGACGCGACGGACCAGGAGGAGCGGATCGTACGGTTCTTTCCCGTGCTGTCCGTGTTCGACATCACCCAGACCGACCCCATCCCCGGCGCCTGCGTGACGGAGAACCCTCTCCAGCGACTCACCGGAGAGAACGACCACGGCATTGTAGGACGGCTCACCGCACACCTCGAAGGCAAGGGCTGGGCCGTGTCCCGTCAGCTTCTTGCCTGGGCGAACGGGTACACCGACCCCACCCGGCGGACCGTCATCATCGCACGTGATCTCGCGCCTGAGCAGGCGGCGAAAACCCTCATCCACGAGGCCGCACACATCCAACTCGGCCACATCGACAACCTGGCGGAGTACCGTCAACACCGCGGACGCATGGAAGTCGAAGCCGAGTCCGTCGCCTACATCGTCGCCGCCCTCGCCGGATTCGACACCAGCGCCTACAGCATCGGCTACATCGCCGGATGGACCACCGGCGACACAGAAGTGATCAAAGCCACCGCCGCCCGCGTCCTGCACACCGCGCACCAGATCGCTGACCTCGTCCAACCGGCAGCCGACGCCGGCGCGGGCGCCTGATTCGAAGCCAGCCCTGGCCGCCAGGCGGCAGCTCGTGGCTAGACCCAGCACGGCGCAATACGCAACTGCGCACGGCCACGGCGTGCCGACTGGCCAGACCGCGACCGTGAATGGCTTACCAAAGGGATCCCGAAACTGGGCAAACACGGACACCCCGCTCATCACCATCGCCGCAACCCGCTCCTCCACACGGCCCACACCATCCCGGACGTCTCCGCCTGCGCAGGCGACCACCGCGCCGACCGTAACGCCGCAACTTCAGCGGGGACGAAGGCTCGAGTCTGCTTTAGAGAAATTGAGTTAGTCGCTGAGCGCGCGTCACACGTCCAAAGTCTCGACGTATTCTTCGGGGGGGCCGAGTTCGGGGCCAGAGCGGAAGTCGAGCGTCTCTCCCCGCCGTTCCAGCTCGAGCACGGTGAATAGGTTCTGGCCCGCGTTAAGCACTGGCGCGGGAATATACAGCGTCACCTGGGGTCCTATTTCCCAGTAGCGGCCGAGCAAGAACCCGTTTACCCACACGAATCCTTTGACGAAGCCCGGGAGTGCGAGAAATGTATCCGCGGGTTCCGCGATGTCGAGGTGCGCCGTCGCGAATCCTGCCGTGGTGAGACCAGCAGTCGCACCTGTGCCTCTGTTCGAGCTGGGGCCGGCCGCCAGCCGGGCTAGTTCGGGTCCGGACCACTCGTCGAGCGGTAATGCCCGTGCGGTCCAACCGTGCACGAGGCGTCGACCGATCTGTACACCGCCCAGGATGCCCTTACCTTGCCCGAGCAGCGGGCCATAGTTGATGCGGCCCTGGTTCTCGACAAGGATCTGCAGCTCGACTTGGGATCCGGTTCCCACCAGCCCAAGCGTTCCGGTCTCCCGATCAAGCACCCCCACGGGTCGGCCGTCAACGAACACCTGCGCCCGGTCGTGCAGTCCGGCGATCGTCAGAGTGTTGCGGCCGTGGGGAAGTCGCGGCCGCGCCCGATACAGCACCAGTCCTGAAGCGAGACCCAGCTCCTCGAAGCTCGGCGGGTTCGGCGCCTCCACTGCGGCCGCTGCCAGTTCAAGCGACTCGAGCAGCCCGCCGCCACGACACACCGTGATCGTCCGCGCAGCGAGGATGGGCGGGTCGGGCAGTAGCTTGCGAGCTGCAGCACCGGTGAACTCTGCCAACTGAGAGCGGAAGGCGTGGAACTTGGGTGTAGCCGCTCCGTGTTCGGCGATCGCTGCGTCCGAGTCGTAGCTGGTGATCGTAGGCTGCAGCGCGCCGTCGTGGTTGGCGCCCGCCCAGAGGCCGAAATTGGTCCCGCCGTGTGCCATGTAGAGGCTCACGGAACCGCCCGTTTGCAGGATCTCAGCAAGGGTCGATTCCGCACTCGGCACGGAACGTATGTGATGCCTCTCGCCCCAGTGGTCGAACCAGCCGTTCCAGTACTCGGCGCAGAGGAAAGGTTCGCCGTCGCGGCGCGACCGCAGCAGCGCCGCAGCTTCCGCCGCCCGAGAGCCGAATGTGGCGGTCGCGAGCACGCCAGGGATCGTGCCGCCGTCGAGCATCAGGTCGGTCGGCCCGTCGGCTGTGTAGAGCAGTTCGGTCACCCCGCGTTCGACGAGCGCGTCCCGTAGCCAACGGAGGTAGGCAGCATCATCGCCGTAGCTGCCGTATTCGTTCTCAACCTGGAAGGCGACGATCGGGCCACCCTGCGAGGTCTGCAACGAGGCCAGCCGCGGAATGAGCTCGTCGAACCAGTCGGAGACCGCCGCGAGAAACTGGGGATCGGAGGTACGGGTCTTCGTCCCCGTGCGGGCCGTGAGCCACGCCGGGAATCCGCCGTTGTCCCACTCGGCGCAGATGTACGGGCCGGGGCGCACAATCACGTCGAGTCCAAGTTCGGCGGCAATCCGGATGAACGCCTCCAGGTCGCGCCAGCCGTCGAAGTCAGCTGCCGCGTCGGCTTTGCGCTGGTGGAAGTTCCACGCCACGTAGGTGTCGACCGTGTTGATGCCGAGCGCAGCGACGCGCTCCAGTCGGTCGCGCCATTGGTCGGGATGCACCCGGAAGTAGTGCACGGAACCGGAGAGTATGCGGTGCTCGGCGCCGTTCCGAAGGAGCACACCCTCTGAGTAGCTCAAAATGGCCGTGGCGGCTGCGGCCGTCACTTGACCGCTCCCGCGGTCATTCCTGCCCGCCAGAAGCGCTGCAGCGCGAGGAATGCGACGATGAGGGGGACCACCGAGACCAGCGAGCCGATCACTACGAGTGGTGGCGGCACGGCGACGTGGCTGGCGTTCCAGCCGACGAGTCCGACGGTCACGGGCTGCATGTGGTCATCGCCCAGCACCATCGCCGGAAGCAGGTAGTTGTTCCAGATGTCGACGAACTGGAACAGGAAGATCGTGACGAGCGGCCCCGACGGCTGGTACTGCTCTGGCGTAACGAAATCGCCAGGGGCGCCAAGTCGATCATTGACGATGATTCCCGGCTGAAGCTTACGGATCATCGCCAGCAGATCGTCCGAGCCCCAAACGTCGCTGCCCTTACCACCCCAGACAACTTGGTCGTCGTAGGAGAAGTCAAAGAACAGATAGTCGATCTGCCCGTAGTTGGTCAGGAGTTCGCGCACCTGAGCGTGCAGATATTCGCGATATTTGCCGATATCGCGATCCGCATTGAGTTGTGCTGTCCTAGGGTCGTCGCGGTCAGGGTGAAGGCCGTCGATGCTGAAATCAGGGTGATGCCAATCGATAAGCGAATAATAGAAGCCGACCTTCAGGTTCTGTTCCCGGAGAGCTTCGACATACTCTGCGACGAGGTCTTTGCCGATGGGAGTGTTGGTGGATTTGTAGTCGGTGAGGGTTGAATCCCATAGGCAGAATCCTTCATGGTGTTTGGTGGTTAACACCACGTACTTCATGCCGGCGTCCTTGGCTGCCCGGGCCCATTGACGCGGCTCACACAGGTCCGGATCGAAATGCCGGAAATATTTCTCGTATTCTGAAGAGGGAATCTGTTCGCGGCTCATTACCCACTCGTGTCGGGCGGGCAGCGCATATAAACCCCAGTGGATGAACATGCCCAGCCGGGATTCCGTAAACCAGGGTGCGTGCGGGATCATGGGCAACTCCTTCGCGTGTTGACGATCATCGGGCCGGCGGATCAAGGCTTAGAGGGTCGCTGCCATCGGATCCCAGTCAGCGGGGAGGGCTGGCGGGATGGCTGCCGAGCTTGTCACATCAACGAACGTCCCGGTTTCGGCGGACTCGGTCATCGACACCATCGTGTCGAGCAGGTGGTAGGCAAGCGCTCCAGATGCCCGGTGGGGCGCATCTGCACGAATTGCACGTGCCATTTCGACGACCCCCATCCCCCGTCCGGCGGCCGAGCCGGTCGCGGGGATGACGATCTCTTCAGTGTCCCCGGGCCGGGAAAGGCGGATGTCTCCGGTGAAATAGTTCGGATCCGGTAACGAGATGGTGGCCTCGGTTCCGGTGATCTCCACGAATCCCATCCGGAAGCGGGGAGAGTCGAAGCTGAAGATGCTCTGCGAGGACTGGCCGCTCTCGAACTGAGCCAGCGCGGCGATGTGCGTTGGTACATTGACGCTGAATATCTCGCCGGCTTTCGGGCCGATTCCGATGGTCCTGGTGGCCCGAGCTTGAGACCCGACGGCCGCCACCCTGCGGACGGATCCGAAAGTTTGGATGAGGGAGGTGAGGTAGTAGGGTCCCATGTCAAAGAGTGGGCCGGCGCCTGGTTGGAAAAAGAACTCAGGATTAGGGTGGATTGATTCCAGGCCAGGAGATTGGAACATGGTGATCGCCGTCAATGGCGTGCCGATATCGCCGCGATCAATCAGCCTGCGTGCGGTTTGCAGGCCGGCACCCAAGAATGTGTCCGGGGCGCACCCCAGCCGCAAGCCGGCAACATCCGCCGCAGCCAGTAAACCCTGGCCGCTGTCTCGATCCAGCGAGAACGGCTTTTCGCTCCACACATGCTTCCCTGCCCCAACCGCTGCTGTGGCCACTTCCACGTGCGCGGTGGGGATCGTGAGATTGATGATGATCTCCACATCCGGGTGATCTAATGCCGTTTGGACGCCGCCATGGGTTGAGATGCCATACTCCGTGGCTCGAGACGCGGCCGCATCCTCGAACAGATCAGCAATGGCGTGCACTTTGACGTCTGGGAAAGTCGTGAGGTTGTCGAGATATTGTTTGCTTATTGTCCCGGCGCCGACGACGGCGACGCCCACAGGGCCTGATTTTGTCATCGTTATACCCGCCCGTTCCTAAGGTAGGTCAGGCTTTGCGCGACACCATCGAAGAGGTCTCCGGCGTAATCGTCGAATTCCACCACACCGAACTCAAGAGACTTCGCGGCGTCGATGATATCCCAGACGGCCATCTGGCCCTGCCCTGCCGGTACCTGCGCCGCCTGGTCAGGAGTGATGGGTCCGTCTTTGATGTGGAGGAATCTCACCCGATCTCCCAGGCGATCGATTAGGCGTGCCGGGTTCTGTCCGCCGACGGCAGCCCAATAGGTATCCACTTCGAGGACCACTGCTGGATCCAAATTGTCCGCTAAGAACTCCAGTCCACTCTTGTCTCCAAACGAGGAGGCCGGCTCCCAGGCATGATTGTGGTATCCGACCCGGATGCCGTATTCCGCTCCCTTGGTCGCGGCAGCATTGAGCTTGCCGGCAATTTCGAGGACGTCGTCCTTGTTCTGCCACAGCTTCGCCGGACTGTATGGCTCGATCACGGTGTCGATGCCCACGGCCTGTGCGGCGGCAAATGCTTCGTCCTGGTCACAATCCAAGAGGAGCGCCTGGCCTGACGGCGCGGTTAGCCCGTTGTTCCTCAACGCGGCACGCAGGGCTTCCACATTGGCCACGAAGTCGTACGCTTCCACTTGGGTGTATCCGATCTGCGCTAACCGCTGGATGGTCCCCGGCAGATCATCCTTCAGGAAGTCGCGGACAGAATAGAGCTGGACTGAGAATTGCAATGGTTCTCCTACTGGTTTTCGGTTCGAGTGCTATCGGTGGTATCAGCGCGTCGTCATTGATCGACGATGACGCCAACAGTTTCATCGACCAGTGCCGGCGCGGTGGCATCGACCGCCTGGAAGTACTGGCATAGCTTCGGATCCAGTGGAGGGACCGCAATCGCGGAGCCGTCGCCGCGTAGCGATTCGGTGGCCGCGCATCCCGCGGCGATTGCTTCACGCGCCGCAACTGGTGAGGTTACTGTGCTACCGCCGTCGCGGATGAACCGAAGAAACTCGGCCATCAGGAGCGGATCCGCCCCGCCATGGCCGCCGTCTCCGTCGCGGATGGTGTGAACTTCGTCTGGTTCGGCGAATCCGGGGTGCCGTTGTGTCCAGACATGAATCTGGTCACCGGGCCCGTCGCCGATGTTCTCGATCCGACCGGCGGTTCCGATGATGGTGTAGTTGCGCCAATAGTCCGGTGTGAAGTGACACTGTTCGTACGAGGCCAGCACACCGTTGTCCAACTGCATGTTCATCATCGAAATGTCTTCGACATCAACCACCGGGTTTAGCCCGGTCTGCGCTGTCGGGGGCCAATTGTCCAGGGAGTACCAGTCCCACATGCGCTCGTCGGCGCGGTCCTTTCGATCGGTGATGGTTCCGTAGACGCTCAACGCACCCATCGCGGCCACTCGGGTCGTGTAGCCGCCGGCCAACCAGTGGATGATGTCGATATCGTGAGCACCCTTTTGCAAAAGCAGTCCGGTCGAGTTGCGGCGGTCGGCATGCCAGTCCTTGAAGTAGAAGTCGCCGCCGTTTCCGATGAAGTGCCGACACCAGATCGCCTTGACGTCGCCGATGGCGCCTTGCGTGATCAACTCGCGCATTTGCACGATGACGGGCATGTGTCGCATGTTGTGTCCGATGTACAGTTTGGTCCCGGTGGTGCACGCACGGTCCAGCATTGCGTCGGCGTCCTCGATGGTTGTGGCCATTGGCTTCTCGCAGAATGTCGGAATGCCCGCGTCCAACGTTCGCAGCACTACCGGGGCGTGGTGGTGGTCGGGGGTGAGGACGAGAACCCCGTCCAGGTCCAGGTCGAGGAGTTCGTCGAGATTGCCTGTGATCATGGCGCCGGGAAGCTTCGCGGCGGCCTCGGCTCGGCCGCGTTCGCTGGTGTCGCAGACGATCGAGATTATCGATCCTCGGCCTGGTTTGTGAACGTGCCGCCAGAGGCTGGAACGCAAGCCGAATCCGACGACACCAATTTTGAGGTCCAATGTGTGCTCCTGATTGTTCATGTTTGCTTGGCGTGCCGGGTTGGATTAGGTGTGTCGCGTCGAGTCGCGGACCATGATCGTCCAGGGGAATTCGTATACGTTTCCTGGGGTGCTGTCCTGTCCGGTGGCCCGGCGTTTGATAAGCGCGGCCACGTCTTCGAAGAAGCCGCTCGGGCCAACGGAGGACAGGGACGGCTGCATGAGCGCCCCCTCGGGCGTGTTACCGGCACCGATGATCGAGACGTCCTCGGGTACCCGCAGCCCCATCCGGTGCGCCGCCTGCACGGCGCTGATCGCAGCAAAATCTGTCGTCGCATAGATCGCCGTTGGCCGGTCCGGTAGGCTCAACAGTCGAACCGCGGCCCCATACGCGCTCTGTGGGTTGTTCTCGTACTTCTCAATATAGGTTTGCCGCAGTTCGATGCCCGCGGCTGCCAGAGCATTCACGTAGGGGTCTAACCGTGAGGGCTGGTCGGGGTTGATTGTTCGGGTATAGCTGAGTGCACCGATTTTGGTGTGTTGTTCCAGTAAATGGTCAATGGCGAGTGCGCAGCCGGGCAGTGCAGGCGAACGAACGACGTCGAAGCCGTCGGGTTCAAGGTTTTCCTCGCTAAAGATCACCAGGTTCACCCCGCGCGCGGACAGTTCGGTCAGACGCTTAAGGGTCTCGGGGCTGTCTGGCGGTCGGTCGATGAATACGGCGTCCGCATCCTGCTGGTCCAAGACGGTACTCCAGTCGGCGTCGGCTAAGATCATCGGGGTGATTCCGTCCCCGGAGAGTTCGCCGCTGACAGCTTGTGCCATGGCCAGCGACCATGGGTCCGAGAGCATGGTCAAAGACAGCAACACCAGGTTCGTCCGGCCTGTACGTATGGTTCGTGCGGCGCGATTCCGGTGATATCCCAGCTTCTCTGCTGCCGCGCGAACGCGATCGCTCGTGGCTTGAGAGATGCCGGGGCCACCACGCCGGCCGGACAAAACGTAAGAAACTGCAGCTGTTGAAACGCCGGCCTCGGCCGCCACCATGCGAATGGTGGTACGGGTCGTGCGCTCGGTCACATTCGTCACATTTACCCTCTCGGAATTCAATGGTGATGATGCCGGCGCCTCGGCAACCGGCATCACCACCAGGGGCTTGCTTAGGATCCGGCGGTGACGCCCTTGGCCAGGGCGGCCTCGTACTCCGAACGAATCTTGTCTCCGCCCTCCGCTCGCCACCGTTTGACCGCAGCTTGCCAATCGCCGATCTTCGCCCTGCCCGTCACGACATCTGTAAGCTTGTCGTATAGTTGCGAAGTGAGTTTCGGGCCGAGCTTGACGTCGGTGTTGGAGTATGCGCCGGTGGTGGCGCTGAAACTGGCGAACTCGATGAGCGACATTTCAGCAGCATGGGCGCGCCGGGTGTCCTCTGGGTACATGCTGTAGATCGGCTGCTCGGGAGTAGCCAGGATCTGCAACGCGCCGGAAAGGGCAACGTTCGCCTGTGCCGATTTGGAGACGACGGGGTTACCGGCCGAGTCGAACGTGAAGTCCTTGCCTTCCTCGCCGAAGTTGACTTGTAAATATTCGGCGGTCCCGAATGGCGCAGCCACATAGTTCAATACGCCCAGCAGCTGCCGTATCTTCGATTCGCTCGTCTTCTTGATGACGGTAAAAGCGGCGCCGCCGGCCTTCATGTCGTAGGTGGGTTTGGTTTTGCCGTCCCAGCCGAAGGGAATCAGGATATCTGCGGCAAGTGCCGGGTCGTATTGGCGCAGTTTGGTGTTCTGGCTGGGATCGGCCTCCACATAGGCGCCGATGGTTCCCTGCGCGACCGCTGCGACCGCATTGGCGATGGTGGCGTCCGGGTAGAAGCATCCGGCGGCGAACAATTTAGCGGCGAACTCGATGGCCGCCTGATACTCTTCCGTTTCGAACCGGTTGGTCAACTTGCCGCTTTTGCTCGCGCTCCAACCGTTCGGCGCCCCGTGCCACTCGCCGAACATGTGCACGGCATTGACGTAGTCCGGGGCCAGCGCGTAAACCTTCCGGCGTGGGTCGGTCAGTTCCTTCGCCTTCCGATAGAACTCGTCTGCCGACTTTGATTGAATTCCGCCGACCGTGTTCCACAGCCGCGGGTTCCCGAGGTAGACCTGTCCCATGGACGTGCTCTGGACGGGCGGACCCCAGAGTCTGCCGTCCACGATGACCGACTTCCACACCGCTGGCTTGAGAGCGGCCAGGTTCGGATATTCCAACACGGCGTCCCCGGACAGATACTTCGTCAGGTCCGCGAATTGGGAGTTCAGCATCTGCGCGATGTTGGGGATGCCTTGATTCGACGGCAGCCAGACCATGTCAGGGAGATCGCCGCCGGCCAGCATCGTGGCGAACTTCTCCGGGTATCCCGGGTCGGTGCCGATGGTCAATTTCAGGTCGCCGCCGAGTTTGGTGTTCAATTCCTTCCAAAACGGGTTGGAACTCATTGGGGTAGGTGGAACGTTGAAAGTCTCGGTCATCGCGGTGACCGGTCCGCTCAGCGGGGGCTTGGGAACGCTTGTCACGAATGTTGACGGCATCCTCAGGAATCCCTGTTGGACGCCCTGGGCCGTGCCGGGAAGATCTGGTTTGACGCCGGTGAATTCTTTGTAGGTCGGCAATTTCACGGCGCCGCCGGCAGCGGCGCCGGCTCCCGCATCGCCGGATGTGCACGATGCAAGAGAGCCGCCTACCGCCACGGCCGCCACCGAGAGCCCGGTCAAGCTGAGGAAGTTGCGGCGACTGAAGCCGGCACCTGTGGGGGGAACCTGAGCATTCACAATGATCCTTTCGTGACGCGAATTGTTTGTTAACCCTTGATGGCGCCGGTGATGACGCCCTTGTTGAAGTGTTTTTGGAGGAACGGGTAGACCAACAAGATCGGAACCAGCGCCACAACGACGACGGCCATCTGAATCGCCTGCGGCTGGGGCATCTGGGTGATTCCCAGCTGGTTGGCCGTGAGCGACTTGCCCTGGAGGACATAGGTGCGCAGCACCAATTGGATCGGCCACTTGGCCGTGTCGTTGATGTAGAGCAGGGCGTTGAAGAATGCGTTCCAAAAGCCGACAGCGTAGAACAGCCCGACCACGGCGATCACCGCCTTGGATAATGGCACCACGATCTTGCGCAGGATGGTGAAATCGCTTGCCCCGTCGATCCGTGCGCTCTCGATCAATTCGGCAGGAATGTTCATGAAGAACGAGCGCATCACGACGAAGTTGAAAGCGCTCAGCGCGCCGGGAAGGATCAACGACCAGAGCGAGTCGAGAAGTCCGAGCTGACGGATCATCAGGTACATCGGAATCAAACCGGGGGCGAAGAGCAAGGTGAACAGCACCAGCAGCAGCACCGGCCGGCCGAACAAAGTGGGACGGCTGGTGGCGTAGGCCATCGTGACAGTCGTGAACAGCGCCACGGCCGTCCCGATGACCGTGACGAAAACACTGACCCCGACCGCCTGGAACATCAGCGACCCGTTGAAGATGGTCTTATAGGCATCCAGGGTGGGATGCATCGGCCACAGCACGTAGCCGCCCGAGGCGATGATCTGCTTGTTATCAGCCAACGAGGTCGAGACAACGATCAGAAGCGGGATCAGGATCGCCAGGCTTATCCCGACCACGATCACCCCCTTCAGGGTCTGATACAGCGCAGAGGGTCTCTCCTTCCACGCCGGTCGATCCGACTTGAACGGGCTGAGTCTGGGAAGTGTGATTGCCATCGAGAGTCTCCTTGAAGGTCACCGGGTGCAGCTGGATCAGCGGGCTTTGCTTTGGAAGATGCCGGGCTCGCCGAAGTGATGGGCGAGCTTGTTAGCGGCGAAGATGAGCAGCGCCCCGACGACACCCTTTGCCAGGCCGGCGGCGGCACCGGCACTCCAGTCGCCTCCGATAACACCGGCGTAATAGGTGAAGGTGTCCAGCACCTCCGCCGCACCGGCGCCAACGGAATCGCGTTGCAGGATGAATTGCTCGAAACCGACGCTCAGAATGTCGCCGATGCGCAAGATCAACAGCAGGATCGTCACAGTACGCAGGGACGGGAGGGTGATATGCCACAGTCGCCGCCAGCGGCCCGCGCCGTCAGCGGCAGCCGCTTCATACAAGGCGACGTCGACGCTGGCCAGGGCGGCGAGGAAGATGATCATCGCCCAGCCGGAGTCCTTCCAAATGAGTTGGACGGTGATCAGCCACGGGAACGTATCCGGGTTGGTCATAAACGGGATGGTGCCCATCCCGAAATTGCGGAGCATATTGTTCACGAAGCCCGCACCGCCAAGAGCCTGCTGGAAGAGGGCGATCACCAGCACCCAGGACAGAAAGTGCGGCAGATAGACGATCGATTGAAAAACCTTGCGGACACGATTGCTGATCAACGAGTCGACCATCACGGCCAGCAGAAGCGGGATCGGGAAGAACAGGACGAGCTGGAACGCTGCCAACACCAAGGTGTTTTTCAGCGCATTCCAAAAGTCCGGATTGGAATACAGATCGATGAAATTCTGAAAGCCGACCCAATCACTCTGAGTGATACCCAGATAGGGCTGGAAATCTTGAAACGCGATCACGTTGCCAAGGATCGGGACATAAAAGAACAACGCCAAGAAAACCACGCCCGGCACCATCATCAGAATCATCTGTTTGTCCCGATGGAACCGACTCCGCAACGAGACCCGCTTAGCGCCGGTCCCCGACCGGGTAGATCTCTTCGACCTCAACGGTGCACCAGGCCCAGAGGAATCACCCCTGGCTGCCGGTCGGGAAGTCGGAGCGTCCTGCAGTACCGCTCTCATCGTCTCTCCAGTTCCGTCGACGTTGACGCTGCGAGTGGCATTCCACACACAACACTGTTAACCGTTTAAACAAGCTAGGGGATTAATCTCTCGACCGCAAGGGCCGACGCTAAAATGTCGCGGAGCGGGTCACAGACCGCTACCGGGGTTGTAGCCCGATGCTGACCATGACGACGCCCCACCAGCGGCGTCGCGCGCGCCGACGAACGCGTCGACACACCGGCGGATCTCGTCATCCGTGTGCGCCGCCGACAGTTGCACGCGGATGCGCGCGGCATCCCGCGGCACTACGGGAAAACTGAACGCCGTCACGTACACGCCGTGATGCTGCATCTCGTTCGCGATCCGTGCGGTCAGCGCCGCGTCGCCGAACATCACAGGGACGATCGGATGCTCGCCAGGTAACAGTTCGAAGCCGGCATCCGTCATCAGCTGCCGGAACAACGCAGCGTTGTCCTTCAACCGCTGCCGCAACTCGGCTGACTGCTCCACAAGGTCGAGCGCGGTCAACGTTCCTGCGACGATCGACGGCGCGAGCGTGTTGGAGAACAGGTACGGCCGCGCACGCTGCCGCAGCAGGTCGACGATCTCGGCCCGAGCAGACACATAGCCACCCGATGCCCCACCAAGCGCCTTGCCGAACGTGCCGGTGTAGATGTCGATCCGATCGGACACCCCGAACAGCTCCGGCGTTCCCCTGCCGTTCTCGCCAATGAAGCCGACAGCGTGCGAATCGTCGACGAACACCAGCGCGTTGTACCTCTCCGCCAGATCGCAGATCGCCTCGAGCGGTGCGAAGTAGCCGTCCATCGAGAACACGCCGTCCGTGACGATCACGCGGAAGCGGGCGTCGACGGCGGCCTGCAGTTGCGTTTCCAGATCGGCCATGTCGCGGTTCTTGTACCGCAATCGCTGCGCCTTCGACAACCGGATGCCGTCGATGATCGACGCATGGTTGAGCTCGTCGGAGATGATGGCGTCCTCGGCGCCGAACAGCGTCTCGAAGACACCGCCGTTCGCGTCGAAGCACGACGAGAACAGGATGGTGGCATCCGTGCCGAGAAAGTGGGATACGCGGCGCTCGAGCTCGAGGTGCTGCTCCTGCGTGCCGCAGATGAACCGCACGCTGGCCATGCCATAACCCCAGGTTTCGATGGCGCACTTCGCCGCGTTCACGAGCCGTGGATCGTCCGCGAGGCCTAGGTAGTTGTTCGCGCAGAAGTTGAGCACTTCGGCACCGTCCGCCGTGATCAGCGTCTGCTGCGGTCCGCGGATGCCACGCTCCCGCTTGGTCAATCCGGCCGCCTCGATCTCTGCGAGCTGCCCGGTGAGGTGTTCCTTGAACGCTCCGTACATCACAGTTCCTCCCAGTCAAGGATCACTTTGCCGCCGTCGGCTGCTGTCGCGGCGGCGAAACCTGCTTCCCATTCGGCGGCAGGCAGCTTCTCGGAGATGATCGACGCAATCGACGCGCGCAGTACGGCGCTGGTCTGCAGCATGGCGCCCATCGCGTTCCAGGTCTCGAACATCTCCCGGCCGTAGATGCCTTTGAGCGTGAGCATGTGGGTGACAACGGTGCCCCAGTCGATCGCGATCGGCGCGGCAGGCAAGCCGAGCATGGCGATCCGACCACCGTGGTTCATGTTCTCGATCATGCTCGGCAACGCGGATGGCGCCCCGCTCATCTCGAAACCCACGTCGAAGCCCTCCCGCATGCCAAGCGCATCCTGCGCGTGTCGGCTCGGGTCGTGCGACACGTCCACCGTGTAATCGGCGCCCATCCGTCTCGCCAGCTCGAGCCGGGCCGGGCTGATATCCGTACCGACGATGAAACGCGCGCCAACATGACGGGCCACCGCGATCGACATCAACCCGATCGGACCACACCCGCTGACCAGAACATCCTCACCGATCACGGGGAACGCCAACGCCGTGTGCACCGCATTGCCAAGCGGATCGAAGATCGCCCCCACCTCAGGCTCGATCGACTCGTGATGCACCCACACATTCGTGCCAGGCAACGTCAAATACTCCGCGAACGCCCCATCACGCTGCACACCCAAACCTTTCGTGCGGATGCACATCTGCCGCCGCCCCGCCCGACAGTTGCGGCACATGCCGCACACGATATGCCCCTCACCCGAGACCATGTCGCCGACCGCCACGTCGGGCACGAGAGGCCCTACCTCGACCACCTCACCGAAGAACTCATGCCCAGGGATCAACGGCGCCTTGACCGCCGACGCCGCCCAATCGTCCCACCGCAGAATATGCAGATCCGTGCCGCAGATCCCGGTACGCAACACCCGGATCTTCACCTCATCGGGACCCGCGACCGGTTCGGGACGATCAACCAGTTCGAGGCCGGGGCCACGCTGCGCCTTATAGAGTGCCTTCATCGGCGCCTTTCCGTGTCGAGGTCTGGCGGCGACGAGTCCCAGCCATCGACTATCTAGACCCGCCACTACAGTGTTTTGGTCCGGGAGTTAACCGATTAATAACCCTATAGCTTTGGCCCGCAACCGCAAGGGAGGCCTTGTAAATTGAGACATATTGGCCCGCTGTTCAGATTCAATGGTTTGCGAGTTGCGTGCGAGACATCAATCGCGACCGACGCGAACGGCTACCTGGACGGTAGCTGAGCAGCTAATAGCTTCGCCTTCACCATTCCGACGAGTTTACGAGTGACACCACGGTGTGATCCTCGCCGGCGCCCTGTCCCTCTCCAGCTCCGGAGACCTCGTTCGCGTCGCTCGGGGTCATCGGCGAAGGCGGACTCGTCTTCCTGCTCGTCGCCACCCTGCTTTCCACCGCGGCGGCCCTCCGACACGAAATACCCCGCACACTCGCCACCGAATAGTTGGATGTCACCGGGCGCGGCCGGGTGCGCGGCCGGACGCCTCAAAGTCCCTACTTTGTTGCTAAGCAACGTGTGGTTGCATGTACCTCGGCGCCATTGCGGAAGACATCGTCCGATTCCACCACGACTCCCGCGCGCTCGATGGCGATACGGTCCAATACTCGCCCTCGACTCAGCGCCTCCGCCCAAGGGACAACAGGGGGATACGTTCTCATCTCACTTGTCATCGTTGACGATTCGATCGGTTGAATGCAATCATGCGATTAACAGGATGATTATGGGTATTATTATGGCGCGGATTTAACGGTGATTTCAAGAGTTCCGCAGTAAGCTGAAGCTATGACAGACTGGACAGCGCTCGTATCTGAGCAGCGCCCGGGCCTTCGCGCTTACGAGGACTCGGTACGTTCGACGCTGCCCGAGGTCGTCGTAAAGATCCGCGAGATTCTCGGTGTGCGCCTGGTGGCCTACATCGGCAACGTGAAGTCGACCCAACCGGTCGCGGCGTGGGCTACGGGGCAGCGTTCCCCGGGGGAACGCGACGCTGATCGACTGCGCCTGGCATTCCAGATCGCCGGCCTCCTCCGTGAGCGGTACTCGGCCATCACTGTGCAGTCCTGGTTCAAGGGCATGAACCCGGCCCTGGGCGACGGCGCACCGGCCCGCATTCTCCGCGAAGGAGACCCGGTGGAGGTTGGACCGGACGTTCTCGCCGCGGCGAAGTCCTTCACCTTCACCGGGTGAGCGTCCCCGACCTCGAGATCGATGACCCGGACAATTGCCGGTCGAGGCGATTTCCGCCCACCACCCGGCTGGTCGGCTGTGACTGACTCCATCGGAGAAAGTTCGGCTGCGCCAACCAGATTGGCCGCTACTGATTCATCACCTATTCGCGCAGTGTTGCCGCCATTTCGGTATGGGAGATCCTGCGTTGGATTAGCCATTCCGTAGCGGAGGTCGGGCGGTTGCGTGGCGTGTTGCGGTGGATGTTCTCGCACAGTTCCCCAAGGATCTGCAGCGTCAACTCCCTGCGCTGCGACTGACTGGCTCGTCCCGTCCCTCTCAGGGTCTTGACTACTGCTGCTTCGACAGCCACTACGGATACTCCGAGCGGTGGAACGTAGTTCAACACGGTGTAGGCCACCAGCTGGGCGGGAAGATCCGCGCCGATCGTGGTCATGGTTGCTTCGGGCTTCGCCGAACCTGACGCCTGACTCGCGCCGGGCAGTCATGGCGGTTGCCAGACCAAGGGCCCCTGAATCCGCAACCCGCCGGAGGCGCGAAGAAGTTCGTGCGCATCGGTGAAGATGGTGCCGTATTCGGCGTCGGCGCCGATCGCGCGTGTACGAAACGAGCGATACTGGGCCGTGTCAGGGCTCAACCCGGGTGGGGCGCGGCAGTAGCGGATGTCGCCGCCGGTGAACAGTTCCCAGAACCGGCGCACCATGAACCCGGGCTGCTCTCCGCGTGCACGCTCCTTGCCAGCGGCAGCGCGGAGGATGGCGCGGGCGAGCAGTCCGAAGTCGTCGCCGATGGTGCGCCGGACCTGGTAATCGATTGGTGGCTTCTCTGTCTGAAGTCGCGTGTAAAGATCTTCGATCCATTCAAGCGCAGTATGGAGGGTGTTCTCGCGGGTGAGGTTCCGCCAGATTCGGGTCTGTCAAATTAACGGTGTAACTGGGTTGTTGTTGGGTTAGTTGCTGTGGGCGGACAGGCGCCCGTTGAAGGTGATGTCGAACGCGTTCAGGGCGCCTTTCCAGCGCTGCGTCCACCGGGCCCGGCCCTGACCGGTG
>DATCDQ010000031.1:0-107333 GCA_036510655.1 Microbacteriaceae bacterium
CACCGGTCAGGGCCGGGCCCGGTGGACGCAGCGCTGGAAAGGCGCCCTGAACGCGTTCGACATCACCTTCAACGGGCGCCTGTCCGCCCACAGCAACTAACCCAACAACAACCCAGTTACACCGTTAATTTGACAGACCCCAAGCTTCCGGCGCGTATTCACCGACCCGATCACCGGTGTCGACCTAAACATGGATCGCACCACCTATCGACCGACCAAAGCGCAGCGCGAGTGGTTACGCCGCCAATATCCTGACTGCGGATGCCCGACCTGCTCGATCCGAATCGACGCATCCGATCTGGATCACGTCACCGACTGGCAATTCGATGGCCTCACAAACGAGGACAACCTCGTGCCGCTCAGTCGCGGTTATCACACTCTCAAACACAAGACCAAGATCACAGTCACACGTACCCCACAAGGCCGGACCGCATGGCGAACACCAACAGGCTTCGAACGCGAAAGCGACCCGCCACCCTTCTAGCCTGCGATGCTCGCCCCCTGCCCCTGTAACGTGCAGTTCTGCCCGCCTTCGTTCCAGCGTGCAGATCTACTCACCCGCCTAGCGTGCCGGCGTCAGTGCCGGCACCAACGACCAGGACGACGTGTCGAGCTCGAGGACCTCCGCGGTGGTGGCGGCGATGGCAGGAACCTGGTCGCTCCCCGCAGCACCAACGAGATGGATCGTGCGGTAGTCACGATTGCTCGTCGGGCGGATGACGACTCCCCGAGGCACCGACGTGGCATCCACAGCAAGAGACGGGATCAACGCAACACCGAGCTTCGCCGCGACCATGCCCAGCACGGCCACGAAGTTGTCGGTCTCGTAGGCGATCGTCGGTTCGAAGCCGGATTGCTCAGTGAGCTGCAGCAGGTGTCCCCGGCAGCGTGGGCATCCGGCAATCCAGCTTTCGGCGGCCAAGGCGTCGAGCGCAACAGTCTCGAGCGCGGCATCCGGATGGTCGTCGGGCAACACCAGCAGCATCTCGTCACGCCACAACGGGGCGACGACCAGACCGCGAGCACTGTCCTTATGCGGGTCAACCCTGTCACCCGGATAGCTGAACGTGATGGCCAGGTCTGCCTGCTGATCGCGCACCGCCTGTACAGCCTCCGGCGGTTCAGCCTCCAGATAACTGACGCCGATGCCCGGATGCACCTGCGCCAGTCGCCCGAGCAACTTCGGCACCAGCGTCGGCGACGCGGACGGGAACGCCGCCAGGCGAACTCGACCGGCGCGTAGCCCGGCCAGTTCAGCGAGCTCGCCGGCCGCAGCATCCAAGGCCGCCGTGATCGTGCGCGCATGTCGGGCGAGCACCCGCCCCGCCTCCGTCAAGCGCACACCACGACCAGCGCGAGCGACGATCGGCATGCCAATGCGAGCCTCCGCACGCTTGAGATGCTGACTGATCGCGGGCTGGCTGAAACCGAGAGCGACCGCAGCCGCCGTGATCGAACCCGTCTCAGCCACTTCGCGCACAATCCGCAAAGTGTGGGAATCGAGTTCAAATCTCGACTCGAGCGCAGGCATCAACGTCATAGCGGCAATCATAACGTCAAGTTATCTTCCACATAGAACACTCGTGCTGGAATAATGCTTCGATTCACGCGAGGCTGGAACCATGACCGACGTTCTGACACCAGCACCCGCATCCGCATCAGCACCAGCACCACGACTCACCATTGGGGATGCCCACGCTCAGTTCGGCGGGGGCCACGGCTATTTGGCGGCGTGCACGATGGGGTTGCCCACCCGGGACACGATTCAGGCACAGCACACCGATCTCGACCGTGCGTACCACAACGGCACGGACACTGCGGTGTATGAAGCGGCAGTGGCAGCAGGCCGGGCGAGCTACGCCCGACTGGTCGGTGTTGGGGCCGAGCGCGTCGCCATCGGCTCGCAGGTGTCGGTCATGGCCAGTGTGATCGCCGCCTCCGCACCTGCCGATGCAGAGATCGTGTGCATCGACGGCGACTTCAGTTCGATCATCTTTCCGTTCCTACAGCAACAGCATCGCGGCGTGCGCGTTCGGCACGTGCCGCTGGATGCCCTGGCCGAGTCCATCACCGAGAACACGTGGCTCGTCGCCTTCTCCCTTGTGCAATCTGCGACGGGTGTGATCGCGGATGCGGACGCCATCGTTACCGCCGCTGCACTCGCCGGTGCGCGCACCCTGTGCGACGTGACTCAGGCTGCCGGCTGGTTGCCCGTCGATGCCTCGCGTTTCGACGCAACGATCGGGCACGCGTACAAGTGGTTGAGTGCTCCGCGAGGCGTCGCCTTCCTCACCGTGAGCAAAGACTTCGCAGCCCAGCTGCGACCCGTGCAAGCGGGCTGGTACGCGGGCGACAACCCATGGACCTCGACGTACGGTCCGAGCATGCACCTGGCCGACGATGTCCGGCGATTCGATGTGTCACCGGCCTGGCAATCATGGATTGGCGCGGCCCCCGCGCTGCAAATGTATGCCTCGTTGGACATGAACGACGTGGCGGCATACGACATCGCCCTCGGCGACGCCCTATGCGCAGGGCTCGGACTCGAAACCCGCGGTCAAGCGATCGTCACCTGGCAGGACCCGGATGGCGACCAGCTCGCGCGGTTGACGGATGCCGGCATCGTCGCATCCGGCCGGGCAGGAAACGCCCGCGTGGCCTTCCACCTCTGGAACGACGAGTCAGACGTGGAAGCGGCGTTGCGGGCCCTCGGCCGCTGACCAGGTCGCGGTGTCTCGATACGCGTGCTCGTCCCTCGCGCGCTACTCGACCACCGGAGGGTCAGTGGTGGGCACGCACCGGATTGCGCAGTGTGCCGATTCCGGAGATTTCAACCTCGACGACGTCGCCCGCGTGCAGCGGGCCCACCCCAGCCGGGGTCCCGGTGAGGATCACGTCGCCGGGTAGCAGCGTCCACACACTCGACGCGTATTCGACGATGGACGGAATGTCGTGCACGAGGTCACTGACCTGACCGTCTTGACGCAGTTCACCGTTCACCCGCGTACGCAATGTTGCGGCGGCGATGTCGAACTCGGTCTCGATGACCGGCCCAAGCGGGCAGAACGTGTCGAACCCTTTCGCACGGGCCCACTGGCCATCCGCCTTCTGCAGGTCCCGTGCGGTCACGTCATTCGCCGCCGTATAGCCGAAAACGTAGTCGGCATAATCCTCGGCAGCGACATTCTTCGCGATCCGACCGATGACAACCGCCAACTCGCCCTCGTGCTCGACCTGCTTGGACTGCACCGGAAGCACGATCGCATCGTTCGGTCCGATAACAGCGGTGTTCGGCTTGAGGAAGAGCAACGGCGCGGCAGGAGCCTCGCCGCCCATTTCCGCCGCGTGCTCCCGATAGTTCTTACCGACGGCCACAACCTTCGACCGCGGAATCACCGGCGCCAGCAGCGTGGCCGCCGACAGCGGAACCCGCTCGCCGGTCGTGTTGAATCCGGAGAACATCGGATCACCATCGAGCATCACCAACTCGTCGTCGTCGAGGATTCCGTAGGCCAATGCTCCGTTGTAGCTGAATCGCGCGATCTTCACGCGTCGAGCCTAGCGCCGCCAGGCCCAGCGCCGCTGAGCCCAGCGCCGTCGAACCTCAGGCAACCTACGCATCCAGTTGCACGAGCCAGCCGTGCCGATCCGGGATTCTCCCGTACTGAATGTCGGTCAGTTCCTGGCGCAGAGACATCGCGAGTTCGCCGGCCGGAGCATCCGCAGAACCGATCGTGAAATCCTTCGACTTGAGCTGCGCGATCGGCGTGATGACGGCTGCCGTGCCGCACGCGAATACCTCGGTGATCTCACCGGATGCGACGCCCTCGCGCCACTCGTCGACCGTCACGTCACGCTCCTGAACGCCGTAACCACGGTCGCGGGCCAGCTGCAGAACGCTGTCGCGCGTGACGCCGTCGAGGATGGTGCCACTGAGCCGCGGGGTCACCAGGGTGCCGTCCTTGTGCACGAAAACGATATTCATGCCGCCGAGCTCGTCGATGTGCGTGCCGGTCTCGCCATCGAGGAAGAGCACCTGGGCACAACCGTTCTCATACGCAATGGCCTGCGGCAGCAGCGACGCCGCATAGTTGCCGCCGAACTTCGCAGCGCCTGTGCCGCCGCGGCCCGCCCGCGAGTACTCGGTGGACAGCCAGATCGACACCGGGGCAACGCCGTTGGCGAAGTACGACCCAGCGGGGCTCCCGATTACGTAATAGGCGACCCGCTGCGCCGGCCGCACTCCGAGGAAGCTCTCATTCGCGATCATGAACGGACGCAGGTACAGGCTGGTCTCCGAAGCGCTCGGCACCCACGCCCTGTCAAGCGCGATCAACTGCTTGAGCGACTCGATGAAGTCTTCAACGGACAATTGTGGCAACGCGAGCCGTTGTGCAGAGTGCTGCATTCGCTCGGCGTTCCGCTCGGGGCGGAAGGTCCAGATCGAATCGTCGGCGTGCCGATAGGCCTTGAGTCCCTCGAAGATCTCCTGGGCGTAGTGGAGCACGGCAGAAGACGGATCGAGCTGCAGCGGCGCGTATGGCACGACGCGCGCATCCGCCCACCCGCCGTCCACTGTCCAATCGATTGCGACCATGTGATCCGTGAAATGTTGCCCGAATCCCGGGTTGGCAAGGATGGCTTCGCGCTCGGCCTCGGCGCGTGCCGATGTGGATGGCGTGCGGGCGAAGGCGAGGGCGAATGTCGCTGTCTGTGCAGTTGTCATGTCAGGTCCTTCTGTGAAGAGGTGATGCGCTCCACGATGGCGTCGCCGACCACTGACGTCGTGCGCGGTGTGGAGTCGCGGCTTGCGAGATCGCCGAGCACCGCTTGGTTGACCCGCGCCGCGGCATCCGCCAAACCGAAGTGGCTGAGCAGGAGCGCAACGGACAGGATCGCCGCTGTGGGGTCGGCTTTCTGCTGTCCGGCAATGTCCGGGGCTGATCCGTGAACCGGCTCGAACATGCTGGGGAACACGCCATCCGGATTGATATTGCCCGAGGCTGCCAGTCCGATGCCACCGCTGATCGCGGCAGCAAGATCGGTGAGAATATCGCCGAAGAGATTATCCGTAACGATGACGTCAAATCTAGCAGGGTTCGTGACGAAGAAGATTGTCGCCGCGTCGACATGCAGATAGTCGACGGTGACCTGCGGGAACTCGGTCGCCACGGCATCCACGACACGTTTCCACAACGCTCCTGCATTGACGAGCACGTTGGTTTTGTGCACGAGTGTCAGCTTGTTCCGCCGTGCTGCGGCCTGCGCGAACGCGAAGCGCACGACGCGTTCGACTCCGAACGCGGTGTTGACGGAAACCTCATTGGCGATCTCCTGCGGCGTTCCGACGCGGATGGCACCGCCATTGCCGACGTACGGCCCCTCAGTGCCCTCGCGCACCACGACGAAGTCGACATCACCCGGATTCGCAAGCGGGCTGGACACCCCGGGGAAGATCGTCGTCGGGCGCAGGTTCACATACTGATCGAGGCTGAAGCGCAGCTTGAGCAGCAGGCCGCGCTCGATGTTCGCATCCTTCAGCCGTGGGTCACCGGGCAGGCCGCCGACGGCGCCGAGCAGAATCGCGTCGTTGGCGCGGATCGACTCGAGGTCCTCGGCGGTCAGCACGTCGCCGGTCGCCAGGTAGCGTTCGGCGCCGAGCTTGAACCGTGTCTTCTCGAACACCGCCTCCTCCGCGCTGCACGCGGCGTCGAGCACCTTGACCGCCTCGTCGATCACCTCTGGGCCGATGCCGTCTCCTGGAATGATGGCGAGCTTGATGGTGCGAGACATACGACTCCAGGGCTAGTTTTCTTTGGGCTAGAACTATCGGGACTACAGCCAGATTACTCGCGTCCCGGCTCGGTATCCGTCGCTCGCTGCGGGCGCTCGCGACGCAGCGCCACGGCGGCGAGCACGGCCGCCACAAGCACGAGCCCTGCGCCGATCCCGGCTGTGAGCGTGACGCCGCTGTCGAACGCGTGCCGCGCAGACTCCATCAGCGCTTCCGCCTGGAACGACGGAAGCGACTTCGCGACCGCGGCTGCTCCGCCGAGAGTCTCGCCCGCGGCATCCGCCTGCGCAGGCGTCAGCCCGAGCGGCAGGACCACGGCCGCGCGATACCTCGCTGTGATGATCGTGCCGAGGATCGCCATGCCGAGCACCGCACCGAGTTCGTACGCCGTCTCGGAGACCGCGGATGCCGCGCCCGCCTTGTCCGCGGGCGCCGTCGCAATGATCAGTTCATTCGAGACGGTTTCGGCGGCACCGATACCGATGCCGAGGGCGATGAACGCGATGATGAACGCACCCGCGGTCAACCCGTTGCCGAGCACCGCGATCATCGTGTAACCCGACGCGGAAAGCACAAGCCCGGCAGGGATGACGATGCTCGGGCGCACACGGCGGGCGATCGGCACGACGACGAGCCCTGCCATGATCATGGCGAGCAGCCCCGGTAACAGGGTGAGAGCGGCGTCAACGGGATCCTGACCGAGCACCAGCTGCAGATGCTGAGTGATGAAGAACAGGCCGCCGACGAGCGCGACCACACTGAGCAGGTTGACTCCGACGGCACCACTGAACGCGGGTCGCGTGAACAGGCGAACGTCGAGCATCGGGTTCTTGCGACGCAATTGGCGCCGCACGAACAGCCATCCGCTCACGAAGCCGACCACGACAGCCACAATGCCGACGGGCACGTTGCCCCCGTTCGCGAGCGACTTGATCCCGTAGACCAGCGGTACCATCGCCAGCAGTGACAGCGCGATGCTCAGCGGGTCGATCATGCCCGGGTTGGGGTCGCGCGACTCCGGAATCAAGAGCGGCACGAGGATCAACAGCGGAAGAAGCACCGGCACCGCGGCCAGGAAGACCGAACCCCACCAGAAGTGCGCGAGCAGCAGCCCGCCGAGGATCGGGCCGAGCGCCGAGCCTGCCGCGAAGCCGGTCGCCCAGACGGCGATGGCCATCCGACGCTGGTCGCGGTCGAGGAACACCGAGCGCAACAGAGACAACGTCGACGGCATCAGCATGGCGCCGAAGAAACCGAGTGCAGCGCGCGCGGCGATCAGCGCCTCTGCGCTCGGTGAGAATGCGGCGACGATCGACACAGCGACGAAGCCGACGGAGCCGATCAGCAGCAGCTTGCGCCGGCCGATCCGGTCGGCCAAGCTGCCCATGGCCACCAAGAGCCCGGCCAGCACCAGCGGGTAGATGTCGATGATCCACAGCAGGGCGACACCGCTCGGCTCCAGCGCCTCCGAGATCGCAGGAAGCGCGAAGTTCAAAACCGTGTTGTCCACAGAGACCAGCAGCACAGGCAGCATGAGCACACCGAGCGCAGCCCACTGGCGCACCCCAGCGCGTGCCTGTTGGGTCGAAGGCGCCACGGCCAGTGCCGTCGTCATGATCAGTTCTATTCCTTCTCAAATCGCCGCTATACCGTCCAGACGGTATAGTAACAGTTATGACCGCGCAGTGTGCTGAGTACGATGAGGGCGTGCCCTCCCGTTCGTCGACCAGTACCGCCCCGACCCGCGAGCGCATCCTCGATGCGTTCGAGCTCCTACTCATCAACGACGGCGAGCGCGCCGCGACCTTGGACGCGGTGGCCGCCAACGCCCAGGTCTCAAAGGGCGGATTGCTGTATCACTTCGCGTCCAAAGAAGCACTGATCCAGAGCCTGCTGCAGCGTTTGCGCACGCTCGTCACCGAGGACGTCGAACGGATGCGTGCCGCCCCGGAAGGCGTCGTCGAATACTTCATTCGCACATCGATCGCGTCAACCGACACGGCACAGAGCGCACTGGAGCGCGCAATCGTCGCATGCGCCTGCCTGGCCCAGGGATCGCACACGGACGTGCGCGACGCCATCCGCAGCATGCAGGCCACCTGGCTCGCGACGATCACGGATGCGGGAACGGACCCGGTCGCCGCCCGCATTGTGGCGCTGGTCGGTGACGGACTCTACTTCAACTCCTCGATGGGGCTCACCGATGAGACGCCACGATCCCAATCGATGGACGAACTGGTTGCGGCGGTCAAGCAGTTTGTCGCTAAGCGGTGATGTCGATCTCGTGCATCACATCGGCGGCGATCGCCTCGCGCACGTCGGCAAGTAGCCCATCCGGCACCGGCGAATCCACGGTCAACACGCTCAGCGCCTTGCCTCCCGCACCCGTTCGCGCTATCTGCATAGCGGCGATGTTGATGCCGGCGTCACCGAACTTCTGCCCGTAAATCGCGACGATACCGGGGCGGTCGTCGTACGTCATCACGATCAGATGCTCGGCGACCGGAACCTCGACGTCGTAGCCGTTGATGCCCACGATCTTTTCGATCTGCTTCGGCCCGGTCAACGTGCCCGCAACGGAAATCTGCGACCCGTCGCTCAGCGCACCCTTGATTGTGATCAGGTTGCGGTATTCCTCGCTGACGGGGTCGGTGAGCAAGCGCACCTCGATGCCGCGCTCTTCCGCGAGCAGCGGCGCGTTCACATAGGAGACGGTGTCGCTGACGATGTTGGCGAAGATGCCCTTCAGTGCGGCGAGCTTGAACACCTTCACGTCATAATCGGCCAATTCGCCGCGCACCTCGACATCGATACTGGTGATCGAGTCACGGGCAAGTCCGCTGAAGACCTGACCCAGCTTCTCCACCAGCGGGATGCCGGGGCGCACGTATTCGTCGATGATTCCGCCGGCGACATTGACGGCATCCGGAACGAGCTCACCGGACAGCGCGAGGCGCACGGACTTCGCAACCGAGACCCCCGCCTTCTCCTGCGCTTCGTCGGTGGACGCACCCAGATGCGGGGTGACGACCACGTTGTCCAACGAGAGCAACGGCGAATCCGCAGGCGGCTCGCTGACGAAGACGTCGAGCCCTGCGCCGGCGATGACGCCCGCCGATAGGGCACGATAGAGGGCATCCTCGTCGATGAGGCCGCCGCGAGCCACGTTGACGATGAACGCCGACGGCTTCATCAGTGCGAGTTGCGAATCGCTGATCATGCCGATGGTTTCCGGAGTTCTCGGCATGTGGATGGTGATGAAGTCCGACGAGGCGAGCAACTCGTCGAGGCTGACAAGCTGAACGCCGAGCTGCTGGGCACGCGCGCTGGTGACATACGGGTCGTAGGCGATAATCGACGTGCCGAACGACTGCAACCGAGCGGTGATCAGCGCGCCGATCCGCCCCAACCCGATGATTCCGATCGTCTTCTCATACAGTTCGACACCGGTGTACTTCGAGCGCTTCCACTGCCCCTCAGCCAGCGACGCATGCCCGGCCGGAATGTGCCTGGCCAGGCTCAGAATGTGGCCGATCGTCAACTCGGCCGCCGATATGATGTTCGACGTCGGCGCGTTGACGACCATGACGCCGGCCGTGGTTGCCGCCTTGATGTCGACATTGTCGAGCCCCACGCCGGCGCGGGCGATGACACGCAACTTCGGTGCGGATGCGATCGCCTCGGCGTCGACCTTGGTCGCGGAGCGCACCAGAACGGCATCCGCATCGGTGAGTGCCGCCAGCAGTGCAGGCCGATCTGTTCCGTCGACGGTGCGGATCTCGAAGTCGGGGCCGAGTGCCTCGACGGTGGCGGGTGAAAGGACTTCAGCGATCAGCACGACCGGTTTTGACACGTAACGGTTCCTTCGTTTCTCGGCAGCGGTGGCATTGAGCACAGGTCACACGGTGTACAGGTCACACAGTGCAGGGGTAACACGATGCACGGGTGACGCAGTGCAGACGAGGCTCGTGCGCCACGGTCAATGGGGCGCGATGTCTCACACTTTACTGGGTGTCGTGGCGTGCCCCGACCATCGTTACGACGTATGGCGGCGGGCAGCCTCGACGGCGGAACGCACGAGCGCAACATCCGTCGCGTCGTAGGCGGTGTCGCCACCGCCCGGGCCACTCGCCGTGCCGACCACCACATGTCGGGCGGACAGGTGCACGCCGTGCACTCCCGCCGCCGCCAGCACGGGGATGTCGCTCGGCGCGACGTTGCCGCCCGCGATGATGTTCACCCGACCCGCGGTCTTGGCGGTCATCGCGCACAGCAGGTCGACACCGTCGACGCTGCGTTTGGCCTGACCGGAGCTGAGCACACGGCGAACGCCGAGCTGCGCCAGCTTCTCGACTGCGCTGACAGGGTGCGGCGCAACATCGATGGCCCTGTGAAACGTCACGCCGATTGGGCCTGCGGCATCGACCAGACCGTGCATTGTGTCGATGTCGACCTGGCCGCGCTCGTCGAGCACACCGGTGACGATTCCGTCCGCTCCCAGTTCACGGAGCTGACGGATGTCGCGCAGGATCACGTCGATCTCGTTGCCGGTGTAATAGAAGCCCCCAGGGCGAGGCCGCACCAGGACGTGCAGAAATCCCTGCCGACCCGCATCGCGGGCCAGTTCAGCAGCCAATTCGACGACGCCGGCCGACGGTGTCAGCCCACCGACCCCCAGCGCCGCACAGAGTTCGACCGTGTCCGCACCTTCGCCGAGCGCAATCCGCACACCCTCGAGGTCCTGCACCGCAATTTCGACGGCCACGGCTGAACCGGGCATCCTGCTCCTTCCCGGCGCGTGAGCAAACGGACTGCTAGCGGTGAGCCGCCTAGCGCGCGACCTCACCGTCGACGTAGTCATCGTCGTTCGACGAGTTCCACGCGAAGAGCTTGCGCAACTCGCGGCCGGTGGCCTCGATCGGGTGCTGCTCGCCCTTTGCGCGCAGCGCGAGGAACTCCGGGCCTCCGGCGTCCTGGTCAGCGATGAAGCGAGCCGCGAACGTGCCGTCCTGGATGTCCGCAAGCACGGCCTTCATGTTCTCCTTAACGCGGGGGTCGATCACGCGCGGGCCGGACACATAGTCGCCATACTCTGCCGTGTCCGAGACGCTCCAGCGCTGCTTGGCGATGCCGCCCTCCCAGATCAGGTCGACGATCAGCTTCATCTCGTGAAGAACCTCGAAGTAGGCGATCTCGGGCTGGTAGCCGGCCTCGGTCAGCGTCTCGAAACCATACTGGATCAGCTGCGACACACCGCCGCAGAGCACGGACTGCTCACCGAACAGGTCGGTTTCGGTCTCTTCGGTGAACGTCGTCTTGATGCCGCCGGCACGCAGGCCGCCGATGCCCTTGGCATAACTGAGAACGAGCGGCCAGGCATTGCCTGTCGCATCCTTCTCAACGGCGACGGCGACGGGAACGCCACGGCCGGCCTCGAATTCGCGACGAACGGTGTGTCCGGGCCCCTTCGGCGCGACCATGATCACGTCGACGCCCTCCGGCGCCTGGATGTACTCGAAGCGAATGTTGAAGCCATGTCCGAAGACGAGCGCCTTCCCAGGAGCAAGATGGGGGGCGATGTCGTCTGCGTAGAGGTGGCGCTGTACCTGGTCCGGTGCGAGAACGACGATCACGTCGGCCCATTCTGACGCATCGGCAGCACTGAGCACTCGGAAGCCCACTTCTTCGGCCTTCTGCTTGGACTTGGAGCCTTCCTTGAGGCCGACGACGACCTCGACTCCGGAGTCGCGCAAATTCTGCGCGTGCGCGTGGCCCTGCGAGCCATAGCCGATGACGGCAACCTTCTTGCCCTGGATGATGGACAAGTCTGCGTCACTGTCGTAATAGATTTCAGCCACTGTTCTGTATCTCCTTGTGTGTGGGTTGTCAGTTCTTAAAAACGCGTTCGGTGATGGATTTCGAGCCGCGGCCGATCGCGAGCAGACCGGACTGCGCCATCTCCTTGATACCGTACGGCTCGAGCACGCGAAGGAACGCCTGCGTCTTGCCGCTGTCGCCGGTCACCTCGATGACAAGGGCGTCCATCACCACGTCCACGACGCGTGCACGGAACAGATTCACTGCCTCGAGCACTTGCGAACGAGTCTGATTGTCGACGCGCACCTTGATGAGAAGGTGCTCGCGCTGCACGGACTGCGCCGGGTCGAGCTCGACGATCTTGATCACATTGATGAGCTTGTTCAGCTGCTTGGTGACCTGTTCGAGCGGCAGCTCCTCGACATCCACCACGACGGTGATGCGGGAGAGGCCTTCGATTTCGCTCGAACCGACCGCGAGGGACTCGATGTTGAACCCGCGGCGTGCGAACAGGCCGGCGACGCGAGTCAGCAGGCCGGGCTTGTCCTCGACGAGGAGTGAGAGAACGTGTGCGCTCATGGCTATGCCTCCTCCTCGAACTGCGGACTATGCTCTTTCGCGTACTGCACGTAGCTGTTGCTGACGCCCTGTGGCACCATGGGCCAGACCATCGCGTCCCGGCTGACGACGAAGTCGATCACGACGGGCCGGTCATTGGTCTCCAATGCCAGCGTGATGGCCGCGTCGACCTCCTCTTCCTTCGTGACCCGGATGCCGAGGGCCCCGTATGCCTCCGCCATCTTGACGAAGTCGGGCACACGGATGCTGTCGTGGCCGGTGTTGAGGTCGCTGTTCGAATAGCGGCTGTCGTAGAACAGCGTCTGCCACTGCCGGATCATACCGAGCGACGAGTTGTTGATGATCGCGACCTTGATCGGGATGTTGTTGATCGTGCAGGTCGCAAGCTCTTGGTTCGTCATCTGAAAGCAGCCGTCGCCGTCAATCGCCCAAACGGTGCGGTCGGGGTTGGCGACCTTGGCGCCCATGGCCGCAGGCACGCCGTAGCCCATGGTGCCGGCTCCCCCGGAATTCAACCAAGAATTCGGCCGCTCATAGTCGATGAACTGCGCCGCCCACATCTGATGCTGGCCGACGCCGGCCGCGTAGACGGCCTCAGGGCCGGTCAGTTCCCCGATGCGCTTGATCACGTATTGCGGAGAGAGCAGCCCGTCCGTGGTGGGCGAGTAGCCGAGTGGGAACTCCTCACGCAGCCCGTCCAGGTACGTCCACCACTCGCCCAGGTCTGGCTTGTTGTCGGTGGACAGCCGGTGGAAGGCCGAGGTGAGGTCGACGATGACATCCTTGGCATCGCCGACGATAGGGACGTCGGCCGTGCGGATCTTGGAGATCTCCGCTGGGTCCACGTCAACATGAACGATCTTTGCGTTCGGTGCGAACAGCGCGGTCTTACCCGTCACTCGATCGTCGAAGCGGGCGCCGAGCGCCACGATCAGATCTGCCTCCTGGAGTGCGAGCACCGCGGGAACCGTCCCGTGCATCCCCGGCATACCGAGGTGCTGCTTGTGCGAGTCGGGAAATGCGCCACGCGCCATGAGCGTGGTCACCACCGGAGCCCCTGTGGCCTCTGCCAGCTCGAGCAGCTCCTTGTGTGCGCGCGATCGGATCACACCGCCGCCGACGTACAGCACAGGTTTCTTCGACTCGATCAGCAGTTGGGCGGCCGCCTGGATCTGCTTTCCGTGCGCCTTGGTCACCGGGCGGTAACCGGGCAGGTCGATCTTCGGCGGCCAGATGAATGGAGCGCTTTCCTGCTGGGCATCCTTGGTGATGTCAACGAGCACGGGGCCCGGTCGCCCTGTCGAAGCGATGAGATACGCCGCGGCGACCGTGCTCGCGACGTCCTCCGCGCGTCGCACCAGGAAAGAGTGTTTCGTGATCGGCATGGTGATGCCGACGATGTCCGCCTCCTGGAAGGCATCCGTCCCCATCAGGGTCGAGAACACCTGACCCGTGATGGCGAGCAGCGGAACAGAGTCCATGTGCGCATCCATGATGGCGGTCACGAGGTTCGTCGCGCCGGGGCCGCTCGTGGCAATGCAGACGCCGACCCTTCCGCTCGAGGATGCATACCCTTCCGCAGCGTGGCCGGCACCCTGCTCGTGGCGCACCAGGAAGTGGCGGATCTTCGACGTGTCCATCAGCGGGTCGTAGAGCGGAAGAACCGCACCGCCCGGCAGGCCGAAGACGTCGGTGACGCCGAGCAGCTCAAGCGTGCGCACGACGGCTTGCGCACCGGTCAGCGTTTCAGGTGTTGTGTGCGGCGGGGTTGTGTGTGGGGCCGTCGGAGACGGCACGATTCGTGGTTCCGTGGACATGGGTGAAGTGTTTCCTTGACTTCGTACGAAACGGATGATGAATGCGCGTCCTACCCTGTGATCGCGCCTTCCGCAGCGGAATGCACGAGCTTCGAGTACTTTGCGAGAACGCCACGGGTATAGCGCGGGGGAAGCGGTTCCCAACCTTCACGGCGGGCTGCCAGCTCAGACTCGTCGACCAGTAGGTCAAGTGAGCGAGCCGCGATATTGACCCGTATCAGATCACCATCGCGCACGAAGGCAATCGGACCTGCGTCCACTGCTTCGGGTGCTATGTGGCCGATGCACAGACCGGTTGTGCCGCCTGAGAATCGACCGTCCGTCAATAGTAATACATCCTTGCCAAGCGCCGCGCCCTTGATGGCTGCGGTGATCGCGAGCATCTCGCGCATTCCGGGGCCGCCCTTCGGGCCCTCGTAACGGATGACGATGACATCGCCCTTGTTGATCGCGCCCCGCGTGAGCGCGTCCATTGCGGCACGCTCGCGCTCGAACACACGCGCCGGGCCCTCGAAGACGTCCGCGTCGAATCCGGCCGTCTTGACGACGGCTCCGTCCGGGGCGAACGACCCCTTGAGGATGGTGAGCCCTCCGGTCGGGTGGATCGGGTTGTCGAGGGTGCGCAGCACCTTTCCGTCCAGCGGCTTCGGGTTCAGCACGGCCAGGTTCTCTGCGACCGTCTTGCCGGTGACCGTCAGCGCGTCGCCGTGCAGCAGCCCGGCGTCCAGGAGTGCCTTCATGACGACCGGGATGCCGCCGTGGTGATCGACGTCGTTCATCACGTATTGGCCGAACGGCTTCAGGTCGCCGATGTGCGGCACCTTGTCGCCGATGCGGTTGAAGTCGTCGAGGGTCAACTCGACCTCGGCCTCGCGTGCGATCGCCAGCAGGTGCAGCACGACGTTCGTCGAGCCGCCGAGCGCCATCGCCACGGTGATCGCGTTCTCGAACGCTTTCTTGGTCAGGATGTCCTTGGTCGTGATCCCGAGGCGCAGCATGTTGACGACGGCCTCGCCGCTGCGGTGTGCGTAGTAGTCGCGACGACGGTCCGCCGCGGGCGGCGCGGCCGAGCCCGGCATACTGAGGCCGAGTGCTTCTGCGACGGAGGCCATCGTGTTCGCGGTGTACATTCCGCCACACGCGCCCTCCCCCGGAACGATCGCGCACTCGATGGCGTGCAGGTCTTCACGGCTCATCGTGCCGGCCAGGCAGGAGCCGACGGCCTCGAACGAGTCGATGATCGTGACCTCCTTCTCGACACCGTCGGAGAGCTGAACCCAGCCGGGCATTGTGGACCCGGCGTAGAGGAACACGGATGCCAGCCCGAGCCGAGCAGCCGCCATGAGCATGCCGGGGATGGACTTGTCGCAGCCGGCCAGCAGCACAGAGCCGTCGAGGCGCTCTGCCATCATCACCGTCTCAACCGAGTCGGCGATCACCTCACGCGACACCAGCGAGAAGTGCATGCCCTCGTGACCCATCGAGATACCGTCCGAGACGGAGACGGTGCCGAACTGCAGCGGGTAGCCCCCGCCGCCGTGCACCCCCTCTTTCGCTGCTTGCGCGAGCCTGTCGAGGCTCAGATTGCACGGAGTGATCTCGTTCCACGAACTGGCAATGCCGATCTGTGGTTTGTCCCAATCCTCGTCGCCCATGCCAACCGCGCGAAGCATGCCACGACTCGTTGTGGCTTCAATTCCGTCGGTGACGGTGCGACTGCGCGGTTTGATGTCGATTTCAGGCTGTGACAATTCAGGCATGCTCCGAGTCTATGACCGTTGCGCTGAAGCCCGAGACCTGGCGCCGGCGAGCAACTTCAGCATGACGGCGACCGCATGCGGGTCGGCCACGCGGTGCTGCGCGGCCGTCTCGCCGTCGCCCACTTTCACGCCGAGATCCTGGTCGCGCAGCACCACGAAAGCGTCTTCATCCGTCACGTCGTCGCCTGCATAGAGAACAGCGGATGCGCTGACATACGCTCGCAATCGCTCGACAGCTTCCCCTTTGGTCGCGTCGCGCACCGTGAACTCGAGGATGTCCTTGCCCTCCCGCACGACGAAACCACCGATCTCATCGGCAGCGGCCCGAGCGGCTTCGTGCAGTGCCGGCACGGCGGCCGGCTCGACCAGCCGGGTGTGCACGCCGAGACCGACCGGCTTGTGCTCGAGCATCGAATCGGGTGTGGCAGCGATCAGTACTGTCAGCCTGGCGTCCAATGCGCTCAACCGAGCACGTTCGTCGTCGGCAAGACCGAGTTCTTCAACCCCAGCGCCGAGCCGCACTTCGTCGCCGTGCGAGCCGATCAGCAGCACGTCGTCGTCGGCCATCGCGATGCGCACGAGGCTCTCAAGCGGCCGGCCCGACACATAGGCGACCCAGGTATTCGGCAGCTTCTTCAGCTCGTCCAGCGCAGCGGCCGACTCTGGCAGAACGCGCGCCTCGGATGCACTGTCGACAAGCGGGCTCAGCGTGCCGTCGAAGTCCAGCGCGATGAGCAGCCGATCCGCACGAGCCAACTCGGCAAGTGCGACGGCGAATACACGGGCTTGTACTGAAGCCTGTTCGGCCATTGAGCGTTCCTCTTGTCAACGTTCTCGGGAATGGTGTCCGGCCGGTTCTTCGGCCGGGTAGTCGTCGTGGTCGTTCCGCGTCAACGCCTCAAGGAAAGTCGAGGACCACCGCTGCACGTCGAACGTGAGAACACGGCGTCGGAGGGCGCGCATCCGCCGGGTGCGATCGCGTTTCGGCATCTGAATGGCTCGGAGCATCGCGTCCTTCAAACCTTCGATGTCGTGCGGGTTGATCAACAGCGCCTGCCTCATCTCATCGGATGCCCCGGTGAACTCACTGAGGATGAGCACGCCGTCTTCATCGACGCGCGATGCGACGTACTCTTTCGCGACCAGGTTCATCCCGTCACGAAGCGCGGTGACGAGCATGACATCCGCCGCCAGGTACAGGGCCACCATCTCCTCGCGTGGGTAGCCCTGGTGGAGATAGCTGATGGCGGTGTGGCTGATCGAGCTGTAGTCACCGTTGATGCGGCCAACCGTCAATTCGATCTCGTCGCGCAACTGCATATAGGTTGCAACCCGTTCGCGGCTGGGGCTGGCAACCTGAACGAGCGTGACGTCTTCAACGGAGATGGCGCCGTCTCGCAGCAGCTCCCCGTACGCCTTGAGCCTGTGGCCGATGCCCTTGGTATAGTCCAGTCGGTCGACGCCGAGCATGATCGTCTTCGGGTTGCCCAGTTCCTCACGGATCTGGCGCGCACGCGCCTGGATCTCCGGCCGCTGCGCCAGGTCCTGGTACAGCTTGGCGTCGATCGAGATCGGGAACTGTCGCACCAGCACGGTTCGGACGAGGTGCCCCCGACGGTTGCGCGTGACGTGCCGATGCGACCCTGCGTTCGGGTCGTCCGCCTCGATCGGAACCTCGATCACAGAGCCACGCGTGTCAAATCCTTTGAGGCGACGTGCTGCGCGGGCGAAGTTGGCGGCATCCGCCAGACGCTGAAACCCGATCACGTCGGCGCCGAGCAGCCCCTCGACGATCTGTCGACGCCACGGCAACTGCGAATAGATGCCGTATGCGGGAAATGGAATGTGGTTGAAGAAACCGATGACGACGTCAGGTCGTTGGTCACGGATCATCTTCGGAACCAGTTGAAGTTGATAGTCGTGCACCCACACCACTGCACCGGGAGCTGCGGAGGCGATGGCGGCCGCGGCGAACCGTCGATTGACGGCGACGTAGGCGTCCCACCACTCACGATGGAAGCTCGGCGGGGCGATCACATCGTGATACAGCGGCCAGAGCGTGTCGTTGGAAAAGCCCTCGTAGTAGTACTCGATGTCCTGCTCGCTCAGCGTGATCGGCACAATGTCGATGCCGTCTGAGACGAACGGATCGAACTGCACATCAGCGATCCCGACCCAGCCGATCCAGACGCCGTCCCGCGCCTTCATCACCGGCTCGAGTGCCGCCACCAGCCCGCCAGGCGACGGCCGCCACACGGCGTCGGCGCCCTCGCCGGAAACATGGTCGACCGGCAGGCGGTTCGAGACGATCACAAGGTCGAATGTCACGGCATCCGATGAGCGGGTCTCTTCATTGTGCGCAGAAATGGCGTGCCTCCCACCGAGCGGGAGCAAGCGCCCCGTTCGGTGTCAGGTTATCAGCCAGGCCCGCCATGCTGGCCCGCCAGATCATCAGAGCGCGCTGCGCGCGAGGGCGAAGCCGAACGCCCTGGCGCCGCGTTTGCGTGCGACCACCCAGAGCGATGCCACCACGCTGATGCCGGCAAACAGGAGCAACGCGATCGCCGGCCCTGCCACCGACCCGCCGCCGACGCCCGAGACGATGCCCTGCATGCCCTGCACCGCGTAGCTCATCGGGAGCAGTGGGCTCAGCGCTTGGAACGGTGCAGAGATCACCTGCAGCGGCACCAACCCACCGACGGCCGCCAATTGCAGGGCCAACAGCACGAGCGACACCACGACGCCGACGCGGCCGAACGCGACCGTCAGCAGATAGTGGATCGCCGTGAACACCAGTGCGATGAGCATCGAAAATGCCAGGGTCGCTGGAATCATCGCCCACGACACTCCGAGCGCGAGGTGCAACAGCCCGGTCAAGGCGATCGCTTGGGCCAACGCAAGGCCACCCGCGCGACCGAGTCCCTTGACGAGCAGACGGCCGCTCGAGGCGGTCGACGCTAATGCTGTCGCGGTCAGCGGCCTCAGCAACAAGAAGATGGCGAGCGCACCGATCCACAATCCGATCGGCACGAAGATCATCCCGATCACGGAGCCGACCGAACCGATCGGATTCGCCCTCGTGACGGAGATACCCACCGGGTCTGCGACAACCTTGGCCGTCGCCTTCGCGTTCAGATCCTTCATGCCGGCTGCCTGCGCCGCGCCGGTTTTCATTCCGGCGGCAAGCTGGTCGGCACCGGATTGGACGTGCGTCGCACCGGATGCCGTGCCCGAAACACCGGCCGCCAGCTGTGCCATCCCGTCAGAGAGCCCACTTGCTCCCGACCGCAGTTGAGCGGATCCGCCAGAGAGTGCGGCCGCACCGTCTGCAAGCTGGGCGATGCCGTCGTGCACCGAGCCGAGTTGGGAGGCGCCGGCTGCCAGCTCCCCCGAGTGGGATGTCGCACCGGTCAGCTGTGGCACGAGCGCGGCCATCATGGCCTTGCCCTGTGCTGCGGTCGCAGGGTCGTCGGACTGCAGCATTGTGTTCGCCGACGCGATCGCGCTCGCCAGTTGTGCCGTTCCGGTTGCGTAGGCGGCCGTCGAACTTCCGAGTTGGCTCAGCGACGCCGTCTGCTGCGACAGTTGCGCTACCCCTGAGCTGAGACCGTCGACCCCGTGGGTATAACCGTCGATCCCGCTGGAGAGTGATGCCGCCCCGGATGCGGTCGACGCCATTCCGGACGACAGCTGGGCCAGCCCGGTTGTCAAGCCCGTTACCCCCGTCGCGAGGGAGGCCGCACCGCTTGCGGACTTCTGGAGCCCTGCGCCCATACTGGCGAGGTTGCCGTAGAGCCCGTCCAGGTATTGCGTGGTGATCTGCTTGCCGAGGCTGCTCGTCATTGCTGAACCGACGCTCTGCGCGACGGTGCCGGCCAGGTAGCTATGCGCGTCATCCGTTCGAATGGACAACTTCGCCTGAGTAGGGTCTGCGCCCGAAATGCTCAGAATCGATTGGGAGAAGTCTTTCGGGATCGTCACGACGGCGAACGCATCGCCGGAGGCGAGGGACGCGGCCGCGTCCTTCGAGTTCGAGGTGGTCCATTTCAAACCGGACGACGACGACCCGGTCAATTCCGTTACGAGATGCCGACCTGCGAGCACCATTTGCTTCGAACCGTCTGCGGCGGTCGTGGTCACCAGGGTGTCGTTGTTCACGACGATTGCCGGGATCGTATCGACGCGGCTGGTGGCCGAGCCCAGCGACCCGGCGAACAGGCCGGCGATGGTCAATGGCACCACGATGACGCCGGCGACGACAACGCCGAAGATCCACCGCCGGTGACCGGCCGTGCGGCTGAACAGCCGCTCAAGTCTGTTCTTCGCGTTCATGGTCTTCGTGGTCTTGATCGTCTTCATGGTCATAGGAGCACGCCCTTTCTGGCGAGGGTGTCGAGATCGATCACGGTCAGCGGGCGGCTGACCGCGGCGTTGTCTGCCTCGGCATCACCCGATGCGACCAGTACTGACGGCGAGCCGAAGACGATGCTCGTGCCGGCTGGTGCGAGCTTCTCGACGACGGCGATGAAGGTGTGCCGCCGCGCGCGATCCCCGAGCCGGTCACCGAGATCGATGAAGATGATGCCGGGGCGCTCGGTGAGCGCGGCCGCCACGAGCAGGCCGGCACGCTGCACGGCGCCGAGCGCTGCGATGGTCGTGTCGCCGTCAAGTGGGATTCCCCGCACCTCGTGGGCGTCCAGGGCATCGGCCAACCGCGCGATGGTGCCGGCCACTTGCCGCCGCGAGGATGTCAGGCGCCACCACGGTCCACTCAACTCGCTGCGCTCGGACACGACCTCGCCGACTGTCGTGTCACCGTTCAGCGTGTCAACCGTGCCGACATCGCACAGTGTGACCTGGCGCATTGCCCGCGAACGCTCTGACGGGAGCACGGAGCCCAGCACTTGAAGCCGCCCATCGCGCGCATCAAGTCGGCCGGCGAGCGTCGCTGCGACGACCCGCCGGTCGGCCGGGCCACCGCGTAACCAGAGCACGCCGCCGCGAGGTACAGACAGCTCCAGCGGACCGACTTCGCTGCCCTCGACGCCGAGGTAGAGGGCATCCGCTGTGATCGCCGTATTCTGGGTGGTCGCCCACGCGTGGTCGGCGACATGCCGACGAAGGCCCTCACCCTCGATGTCGACGTTGGGGAGGATGCGCGCAAGCCACTTCGGCAACCACCACGCGGCCTTGCCTGCAAGGGCCATCGCCGCAGGCACCAGCGTCATGCGCACGAGGAAGGCATCGAAGAAGATACCGATCGCCAACCCGAGCGCGATGCCCTTGATCACGCCGGAGCCTTCCGGGACGAACGCGAAGAAGACGAAGAACATGATCAGCGCCGCAGCCGTCACCACCCGGGCCGCGTTCGAGAAGCCGGTGCGGATCGCCTCCTGCGGCTTGCCGGATTTCACGAATTCCTCACGCATGCCTGACACCAGGAAGACTTCGTAGTCCATCGCGAGGCCGAACAACAACGCCATCATGATGATCGGCAGGAAACTCAAGATGGGTCCTGGCGTGTCGACGTTGATGAGGTTTGCGAACCAGCCCCACTGGAACACAGCCACGACGGCACCGATCGACGCCGTAATTGACAGCAGGAAGCCGAGGGCGGCCTTGAGCGGCACGAAGATCGACCGGAAGACGGTCATCAGCAACAGAATCGACAGTCCGACCACGACGAGTCCGAACGGGACCAGTGCACCCGCCAGTCTGTTGGAGATGTCAACGGCAACGGCGGTCGAGCCGGTCACCGCGATCGGCGTGCCGAGATCCTTCGCGATCGACGGTTCGAGATCGCGAATGCGCTGCACCAGCTGCTTGGTCTTGTCCGAATCGGGTGCGCTGGTCGGGATCACCTGGATGATCGCAGTGTCCACGGTCGGGTTCGGGATGCCCTGACCGACGGATGCTACGCCGGGCACGTTGGCCAGGCGCGCTTCGACCGTGCTCAGGTCGTTCACGACGTCCGTGGTCTGCGTGATGTCGACCGTGACGATGAGGGGGCCGTTCGAGCCGGGGCCGAAGCCCTTTGCGATCAGGTCATAGGCTTGCCGCTGCGTTGAACCCACTGGCTCCGTGCCACCGCTCGGCAGGTTGAGATCGAGACTCAGGGCCGGAATCGCCACGGTTCCCAGAATGACGACGACAGCGATGACCCAGGCCAACGGGGCCTTCATGACCAAGTTCACCCACCGCAGACCCATGGTGCGATTGCCCGTGCCGTGCTCACCCATCATGAGGGCGTGCGCGCGCATGTACGCACGCGAGCCGTGCTTCGGGATCAACCGCTTTCCGGCGAGACCGAGCATCGCCGGCACCAATGTGATGGCGACGAGGATGGCGACCAGTACCGCGAAGGCGGCGGCCAAACCCATCACGCTAAGGAACGGAATGCCGACCACCAGTAGGCCCAGCAGGGCGATAATGACCGTCGCTCCCGCGAACACGACGGCGCTGCCCGCAGTAGCCACGGCTGTCGCGGCGGACTCCTCCGGATCCATTCCCTGGGCGAGCTGGGATCGATGTCGCGAAAGGATGAACAGCGCATAGTCGATCCCGACCGCCAGCCCGAGCATCAGGGCGAGCATGGGCGATGCACTGGAGACCGTGGTGAAGGCCGACACGGCGATCACCCCGCCCATTGTGATGCCGACGCCGAGCAGAGCCGTGAGCAGCGGCATCCCTGCGGCGAGCAGTGACCCGAACGTGATGATCAGCACCACCGCGGCGAAGATGACGCCGAACACTTCTGTGATCGTGATGCCGAAACTCGTGTCTTGGAACACCTGGCCGCCGAACGCGACGGTGAGCCCCGCGTCGCGGGCAGCGGATGCCGTCGCCTCGACCTTGGACTTCTGTTCGCTGGTCACCTCAGACGACGGCTTGTCGAACTGCACGGTCGTGATTCCCATTCGACCATCCGCTGAGACTGCATTCGTCGAATACTTGGAAAACGGCGTGAGAACGTTCGCGACGCCGCTGATCTTGCCGAGGTCGGACCCCATCGCGTCGATCGCGGTCGTGTATGTGGCCTCGGAGATCGTGTGGCCGGGCGGAGCCTCGTAGACCACCTGTGCGCTGGCCCCGGCAGCCGCAGGAAATACCGCGTCGAGATGGTCGATCGCCTGTTGTGATTCCGTGCCGGGGATGGCAAAAGATTCCTGGGTCTGGCCGCCCAGGGCCAAGCCGCCGCCCAGGAATGCGACGAGCAGAGCGACCCAGACGCCGATGACGATCCACGCCTTGCGGTACGCGAAGTGACCGATGCGGTAGAGAAGTGTTGCCATCGGTGGCGTCCTATCCGTTGATTTCGATTGTGGAGATGGATTGGGCCGAGTGTGATTGGGCCGGGTCGAGCAGGCCTGCCACGATGGTGATCAGGGCGCTGCGCACCTCAGGCCTCTGCATGGTGTCTTCGCCGAAGTTCGCGCCGGCGACCAGTGCGTACGCGGCACCACCGAGTGCAACCCCGAATCGCACCTGGTCCTCGACGCTGTCGAAGTCCGTCGCGCAGGTCTCGGCGAGTTTGCGCACGGTCGCGTTCGCGCGATCGATCACCGGGATGCCGACCAGTGACTGCCCCTGATTGATGAATGTGTGCACCTCGAGGCGGTATTCGAACAGGAAGTCGATGAAATGCTCCACGAACTCCTGCAATTTTGCCGGCCCGCTGCGGAGGTCAGTAACGCTGGCCAAGACCTGCTCGAGTCGGTCGATCGCCGGGCTCAGAGCAGCCTCGAGTACGGCTTCTTTCGACGCGAAGTGATAAAGCACACTGGATTTCGAATAGCCGGCGGCATCAGCGATCTGCTGCAGCGATGTTCCGGCGAAACCTGCGCTCGCGAACTGTTCGAGCGCAACAGCGAGCAGTTCGTCGCTCGGGTTCTGTCGGGGCTGCACAGAAGTAGGGATCGATGTCGATGGGGCCATGCCCGTCAGATTACTTGACCGATCGGTCAGATCCTGCACGATCGGTCAGATTCCCAGGGGCTTGCCAGTACCCACTCAGCGCCGGCGTGCGGCACACTGGTTGGATGAACGCTGGGTAAGTGATGGCAGCGGGAGGGGTGGGGTCATGCGCAAGTACCTGCTGAGCGGCAGCGTTCTGGGAGCGGTCTTCGGCGCGTGGTCCGTAATCCGGGCGACTCGTCGCGGACCCCGCAACCGTCGGTTGCTGCTGATGTGGCTCAGTTGGGCGCTGTCACTCGCCCTTGCAATCGAAACGGTGCGCGAGAAGTCGCACGAAGCCGCCGATCTGCCCGAACTCGGCGGGAAGTAGCCACCGTGCGGCGTGTCCCCCACGATCCGACGATCGCGTGGATCAGACTGTACAAGAGAGGCTGTTAGGCCCGGGAAGGGGATCCGCCATGTTCGGTCGAAGGCGGCACGTCGCCCCCGCGGTTGCTGCGCCGGCACCCCAACTCACGGAGGATGCGATCTTCGACATCGTCCACGCCCAGGTGGCGGCAGCGATCGGTGAGCGTGGCGAGTGGACGCTCACCCGACGACAGGCGACTGACACCGATCAGCTGTTCTACGGCGTCGTCACACACTCGGTCACGACACACGTTGTGGAGGCACTGCGCATCGCACGCGAGAGTCTGGCGGCCCTCAACCTAGCCGTTCCAGAAGCAGCCGTTCTTGAAGAAGCAGTAGCTGAAGCAGCCGTTCCCGAATCAGAACGTGTGGGCGATCACGTTGCCGATGCCGCGTCGGAAGCGAGTGACAGCATCGAAGAACCGGCGGCATTCGGCTGGCGGCCGGCCCCGATCACGGTGTGGACTGATCTGAAGAAACCTGTGACGGGTCCGATTGCCCACATCGACGAACACGAACTCGTCGCATAACAGAGTTGTCGTAACAGAACCGGCGCCTCGCCTCAGTCGATGACTGGCCACCCCGCCGGCCCGGCTGTTCCGGCGCGGTAGTTCTCGAGCGGAACCGCGTCGGCCGACCAGGCCGTCACCACCGGCGCGACGATGCGCCAGCATTCTTCTGCGGCGTCTCCACGCACCGATAATGCCGGATCGCCGTCCAGCAGCCCGTCAAGCACTTCGCCATAGGCCAGCAATTGCCCCGGCCCGAATTCGGCCTGCAACATCGCGGTGCCCAGCACGCGCGGGTCGCCCGGGCCGTTGACGTTCAACTCGAGTGACATGCCGTCCGGCCCGAGTAGCATCCGCAACTTGGTCGGACGCTCAACGCCACGCAGGCCGAGAGGAACATGCTGCGCCTGCTTGAACGTGATCACGATCTCTCGGCGATGCTCCCCTAAGGCCTTGCCTGAGCGAAGAGTGAACGGCACGCCGCTCCAGCGCCAGGTGTCGATCTCCAACGTCACCTCGGCAAGGGTCTCCGTATTGCGCGCGGCATCCACCCCTTCCTCATCGACATAGGAGGGCATTTTGTGCCCGAGCACCGTCCCCGCGGTGTAGCGTCCGCGTCTGCTCGAGGCGACGGCATCGTCGCCCCACACCTTCGCCGCGCGCAGGATGATGCCTTTCGCATCGCGCACATCCCGGGCGCTCAATGTCGCAGGCGGGTCCATCGCGACAACGGACATCACCTGCAGCAGGTGGCTTTGAATCATGTCGACCAGAGCACCCGCCTTGTCGTAATAGCGCGCGCGGTCTTCGAGCCCGAGTTGCTCGTCGTAGACGATGTCCACGCGTTCAATGTGCTCGGCGCTCCAGACCGGTTCCAAAATTCGATTCGCGAACCGCAGACCGAGCATGTTGAAGACCATGGACCGGCCGAGGAAGTGATCGATCCGATGAACCTGGTCCTCGGGCACGAGTTGTAGCACGAGCTTGTTCAGCGCTGCGGCACTGCGGCGATCCGTTCCGAACGGCTTCTCCAGCGCCAGCAGCGTTCCAGGAGGCAGCTCGACGCTGCGCAGTGCCTTGCAGGCGAGTGCCGCAATCGCGGGGGGCAGCGCGAAGTAGATCGCGGGCGTTCCATCGCACGCGTCGATCAGTCGCTTCAGGTCGTCCGGCTTGGTGACATCCGCCGTTTCGTAGGTCGTCGACTTGAGCAGCTCCCGCACGCCGTCACCGGATGCCTTCACCGTCTTGAACGATTCGCGAACATGTGCGCGCCAGGCTTGGTCGGTCCACTCCTCACCGCCTGCGCCGACGAGTTTCAGCCGCCGATCGGTCTGGTTGGTCAGCAGCTGTCCGAGCGCCGGCAGCAGCAGCCGGGCGGAAAGATCGCCGCTCGCACCGAGAATGAGAAGAGTCTTCACGACCTGTGTCATGAACTTCACAGTACCTGCAAGGATGGGGGCATGTCCCAGAAGATCGAGGATTATGCCCTGATCAGCGACTGCTACACGGCCGGCCTGATCGGCAAGGACGGCAGTCTTGATTGGCTTTGCCTGCCGCGTTATGACTCTGCGTCGGTTTTCGGCGCGCTGCTCGGCACAGAAGACCATGGGCGTTGGCTGTTGGCTCCCGCCGATGCGAACGCGACGAGTACCCGCCGCTATGACGGACACTGCTTCATTTTGATCACCACCTGGACGACCGAGACCGGCGTCGTGGAAGTGACAGATCTGATGCCGCACGGCGATCACCGAGCCGATGTGATCCGGCGCGTGCGGGGCATCAGCGGAACCGTCACCATGTCGCAAGACCTTCGGCTGCGCTTCGGGTATGCGAGTGCGATTCCGTGGGTGCGCCAATTGCAGAATGAGGAGCGCCCCGCTCTCATCGCCGCGGCTGGACCGGATGCGGTGATCCTACGCGGGCCTTCGCTGCGGCCCAAAAACCACAGCCATCAGGGTAGCTTCACGGTGGCCGCGGACGAGATCATCGACATCACACTTACCTGGTATCAATCCCACAAAGAGCCGCCGGACCCGCCCGACGTGGCGGAACGCATCCGGCACACGCACGAATTCTGGATGCAATGGTCGTCGACGTGCAGTCACGACGGCCCGTATCACGAAGAGGTGATCCGTTCCCTTCTCGTCCTGCGTGCGCTGACCCACGATCAGACGGGCGGGATCGTCGCCGCTGCAACAACGTCGCTGCCGGAGAGCTTCGGCGGCGAGCGCAACTGGGATTACCGCTACGTGTGGCTCCGTGACGCATCGTTGACTCTCAGCGTGCTGCTCGACCACGGCTTCAACGACGAGGTGGACCATTGGCGCAACTGGTTGCTGCGTGCCGTGGCCGGTGACCCGGCCGACGTGCAGATCATGTATGGGCTCGCAGGCGAACGGTATCTGCCCGAGCACACCGTGGCGAGCCTGCCGGGTTATCAGGGCTCGTCGCCCGTGCGCGTCGGCAACGGCGCAGCCGAGCAATTCCAGGCCGATGTGATCGGCGAGACGATGCTCGCCTTGCACCGGGCACGCGTGGCAGGCGTCGCAGAAAGTCCGAACTCGTGGTCGGTGCAGCGCGCGCTGCTCAGCCACCTGGAAAAGGTGTGGCACCTACCGGATCAAGGAATCTGGGAGATCCGTGGGGAGCCGCGTGAGTTCACGCACTCGCGCGTGATGGTCTGGGCCGGCTTCGACTGCGCGGTGCGCGCCGTCGAGGAGTACGGGCTGCCCGGGCCGTCGAAACGTTGGGCGCGACTTCGTGACGGGGTGCGCGCCGAAATCGACGCGAAAGGCATCGACCCAGTCCGCGGCTGCTTCACCCAATATTTCGGTGGCACGGAGGTGGATGCCGCGCTACTGCAGCTTCCGCAGGCCGGCTTCTGTGCTCCTGACGACCCGCGGATGCTGCACACGGTTGCTGCCATCGAGGAAGATCTGCTTCGCGATGGTCTGCCGTTGCGCTACCGCACGGAGAAGGGGGTCGACGGCTTGCCGCCCGGCGAGCATCCGTTCTTGGCATGTTCATTCTGGCTCGCAGAGCAGTACGCCCGGTCGGGCAGACTGGACGACGCACGAACGCTGATGGACCGTCTGGTCGGACTCGCCAACGACCTGGGTCTCCTCAGCGAGGAATACGACGTCGAGAACGCGCGTCAGGCGGGCAACACACCGCAAGCGCTGTCGCACCTCGCACTGGTTCGCGCAGCAGACGCGATCACGGAATCGATAGCAAACGCTGAGAGGACTCTCACGAACGATCGCACCGTTCAGCACTGATCCTTCAGCCTGGTCGGGCGTAATGGGAGCATGCTCTCGGAGACCGTCCTGCCGCACGCCGGCGCGCCGGCGCAGGCAGGGTCGGCTCAAAACCGGCCGGCCCAGGGTTCGCCGTCGCGACCCGCGAGCACCCGACGCCGGCGATTCACGCGATCCGGGCCTCTCGCTCTGGTATTCGGCGCGCTCGGCTTCGCGGTCGCCGCGGCTGGATCGTGGATTCCGTCTTTGTGGGGGGACGAAGCGGCGAGCATCATGTCCGCGGAACGCCCGTGGCCGTCATTGTTCGCCATGCTCGGACATATCGACTCGGTGCACGGCGCGTACTACGTGTTTCTTCATGTGTGGATCGACCTGTTCGGAGCATCGGCGTTCTCCGTGCGTTTGCCGAGCGCGATAGCCACAGGGCTCGCCACAGCCGGCCTGGTCGTTCTCGCCCATCGGCTGGGCGGCCCGCGCCTCGCGGTCGTCAGCGCCGTCGTGTACATGATCATTCCGCGCGTCACCTACATGGGCACTGAAGCGCGCGAATACGCCTTCACCGCGACCTGTGCCGTGTGGTTAACGGTCCTGCTGGTCCATTTGGTGCGGACGCGCAGCCGCAGTCGGCTCGCCTGGCTGGGCTACGGGCTTGCGCTCGCCGCATCCGTCTACGTCTTCCTCTACCTGGCGATGATGGTGCTCGTGCACGCGGCCATCCTGCTGTCCGTGACACGCGATCGACGGATGCTCCGGCGCTGGCTGCTCGCCACCGCCCTGGCTGTCCTGTTGGCAGCCCCTGCAATTTATTTCGACCTCACCGAGGGCGGACAGATCTCGTTCCTCGCGAATCGAGTAACCGTCGATTTCACCGGTTTCTTCGTAGGCCAGTGGTTCTGGACAGCACAGTTCGCGATCGTAGCGTGGCTCTGCATCGTCTGCGCACTCGGCGTGTTTGCCGCGCGCTGGGTGCGCGATTGGCGGCATCGGCGCGCGGGCGCTATGGACAGACCGGGGCCCCGATCACCGTCGTTCGCCGTCGTAGCCGTTGCCTGGTTTGTGATCCCACCCGTGCTGCTGGTCAGCGTCAACGTGGTGCACGCCGTGTATGCGGCGCGGTATCTGTCGTTCGTGACACCCGCGGTTGCCATGATGATCGCCGCAGGCGTCTGTCTGCTGATGCGACGCTGGATGATCGTCGCCGCCGTCTGCGCACTCATCGCGCTCGCTGCGCCGAGCTATCTGCACCAGCGCGGCCCGTTCGGGATGCCCGGCGGCAGCGACTGGTCCGAGGTCGCCGCGACGATCTCGAGCAATGCGCAGCCCGGCGATGCCATCGTCTTCACAGAAGGCGGCAGCCCCTCGCAGAACCCGCGCAGTGCGAAACACCTCTATCCACAGGCATTCAAAGGCCTCGATGACGTGACACTGGTGACACCGTACGCGCAAACCACGGGCATCTGGGATCGCACCGAGCCCGTTTCGCAAGCCGCTAGCCGCCTCGCAAGCGGCGATGGGCGGGTCTGGCTCGTGTTGCATCGAGGATCGGGCACGCCGGCGCATCCGGCCGAACTGACGCAACTCCAGGCCCTGGGCTACACCGTGACGAGCACGATCCCCGAGAATCACGACGTCGTCTACCTCATGCAGCGCACGCCCTAGCGCGCCGAGGCGGTGCTGCCGCCACCGAGAGGTGTGTTTGTGAGAGGCTATGGCGTGCTTGATTGGCTATTGAACATCCGGATCGACAAAAACACGTTTCTCGTCCCCGCGGACGTCCTGGCCGCACTCTTGTTCCTCTACCTGCTGACGAGGCGGCCACGCCGAAGCTGGGTGATCACGGCCGTCACCGCCGTCGCGCTGGGTGCCGCAATCGGGTGGCTGGTGACCTGGTTGGTCAGTGACGTGTGGGATGTCTTCGGGCTGCCGCTGACTACGGTCGTACGCGTGTGGGTCGTCATGGCGTTCGCGGGGGTCTTTCTCGCGATCGTGAACCTCGTCCGCACGCGGTGGTGGCGCAAGCTGCTCGCCGTGGTGTCGATCGTCGTCTTTCTCATCGCCGCGGCCGCCGCCATCAATATCGATTTCGGGGCATTCCGCAATCTCAAGGACGCCCTCGGAATCACTCCGTATCCCCCGCTCGCGAGCAGCTATCTGAACGGGCAGGCCGGACCGGTGGATCCGACCCTGGCGCAGACCTGGCAGCCACCGGCCGGCATGCCTTCGCACGGCAAGCTGGGGACGGTCGATATTCCTGCGACGACGTCCGGGTTCAGCGCGCGCGCCGCATCCGTTTATCTGCCGCCGGCCGCGTTGGTCTCGCCGGCGCCGAAACTGCCGGTCATGGTGATGTTCTCGGGTCAACCCGGCGCACCCTCAGACCTGTTCACCTCCGGGCAGTTGCAGGGGATCCTCGACGCCTACGCGGCAGCCCACCACGGGCTCGCACCGATCGTCGTTGCCCCGGACCAGCTCGGCAACCCCTTGTCAAACCCGATGTGCGTCGACTCGTCACTCGGAAAATCGGCGACGTACCTGACGGTCGATGTGACGCGCTGGATCACATCGCACCTCAATGTGGCGGACAGCGCGCAGCAGTGGGCGGTCGGCGGGTATTCGCAGGGCGGCACGTGCGCTTTGCAATTCGGCGCGGGTTACCCGAACCTCTATCGCTCGCTCATCGACATCTCGGGCGAAATCGCGCCGACGATCGGCCGTGACACGGTCAAGAAGGCGTTCGGCGGCTCGGCTGCAGCGTACAACGCGGTCAAGCCGCTCACCCTGCTTGCCAAGCACGCTCCGTATCAGGACACGCTTGCGATCTTCGGTGTGGGCAAACAGGACGCGAAGTACGAACCGATCACCCACGCTGCGGTGCGCGCGGCGACTTCGGCGGGCATGACGACGGACTTGATCCAATCGCCGAAGTCCTCGCACGACTGGAACACGGTGCGCTACGTGCTGTCGAGGGCCGTGCCCGTCATTGCCACACGAATGGGCTTGTAGGCGCACGCGGTACGAGATCGCCGACCTGCATCTCGCGCGCGCGCCGAATTCACTTGTGGATGTCACGCTCGCGGGCGGCACCAGCTTGGAGAAGCTGTCGTACGCACTCAGTCGCGCTCGGGACACGCACAATACCATTTTGCGGGCGACGGCCGGCTCATCAGCCGTGATTCCCGACAGCGGGATCCGTCATGCCGGTGGAATGGCCATTCGTTCGTATGCCTATACTGGCCAGATAGTGCGGCCACCGGCACTGCCTGTACCGCCGACAAGGGCGAGTCCACGACTTGAAGACGATCGCTTGGGCGCCTTCCAGCTGTGATTTCCGCGACCGATTGGAGAGTTGCGACATGGAATCGAATGCACCTGGGGGGCATCGAGGTCGCTCGCCGGTACGACTCATGGTGATGCTTCTCCTTGGGGTCGCCGTCACAGTAGCGGTTGGAATCACCGGCGCGTGGGTGGCGGCGCCGATCGCTGGATGGGCCTCCTCATGTCTTCTGTTCAGCGCCTGGGCCTGGATCGAAATCTGGCGAATGGACGCTCGAAACACCCACTCGCATGCTACTCGTGAAGATCCCGGCCGCGCCATCGCCGACCTCCTGATGATATTCGCGAGCATCGCCGCGCTCGTTGCCATCGTCTTCGTGCTGGTGGAGGCGAAGTCGGCCCACGGGTCCGGGCGTGGCATCCTGGCGGGTCTGGCCGTTGCAAGCGTGGCGCTGTCGTGGGTGCTGGTGCACACCCTATACACGCTGCGGTATGCACGTCTTTACTATGCGCGGCCGGAGGGCGGTGTGAGCTTCAACCAGAAACAGGCGCCTCGCTATAGCGATTTCGCCTATTTGGCCTTCACCATCGGGATGACCTTCCAAGTTTCCGACACCAATATCGAAGATCCAATGATCAGAGCGACGATTCTGCGGCACATGCTCCTGTCCTATCTTTTCGGATCTGTGATCCTTGCAACGACGATCAATTTCGTCGTTGGTTTGTCCTGACGGTATTGCACGTCTCGCGGCGCTTTCAGTCACACGTGACACAAAGGCGATCCGACATCGGGTCCAGATCCGACGTGAGGTTGAGTTAGACTTACGCGCCCGTGAGCTTCGTGGCAACGCGCCTGTGAACGTGGACGATTTGCGGGGCGATGACGGCTAGCATCCGCCCAACTATCAGGGGGTCGATTTTCGGCCGACGTTGACAGCAGAATGCGATCGTCGACGCAATGTGCTCGGTCTAGCATGCCGCTGAGCCGGTGCGGCGTCACGGTGCGATCTCATAGCGGTGGATCGTCGCTTTCCGAGGTCTGTCGTGTCACGTGGGATCCGTCGACGGGATCGACCGCAGACCGCGAGATCGTCGTCGCCCTGCGGCGACGTGTCACCAAGATGATTCCGAGGATAAAGACCACGACGCCGGCGCCCATAAAGATGTAGCCGACGAGGTGGAGATCGATCCACGACACCTGAATGTTTAGTGCAAAGGTCAGGATCGCGCCGATGACAAACAAGACGATCCCTGTTCCGATACTCATAATCGCTTCTCCTTTTCATCGCGGGTGTTTCATCCGCGTTTCAGCATGGCCCGTTAAGTCATGCAAACTCGACGCTACCGTGACAGCAGGCTCGCTGCCGACGGATTGCACAAGTTGCTATGAGCTGTAGGCATCAAGGTCGTCGGGACGTTGTGTGCGAATCACTGTGGCTTCGCACAGGAATCGCGCAGGCGAGTCGATGACACTTTCGACGTACGAACGCCATGACACCTCGATCCCTCTAGACGGTGGACGACACTGAAAGAAGCCGAGTCACTGGCCCGGCGCGCTGCCGCTCGTATTGTCGTTTCCCTTACCGTTTCCCCTTGTTGTCGCTGTTATCGTTCTTCCCGTTGGTCCCGTTCCCGTTGTTGTCGCCGGGCCCGCCAGAATCGTGCTTTCCAGCGGAGGTTTTGGTTGGGACCGGGGTTGGTGCTGGGGTCGGGATCTTGGCCTCCACATCCTTTCTTACGAGGTCGATCGCGGCCTGAATGCGGGTGCTTCGGTCGCCAGTTACTGTGCCGGCTGCGGTGTCCTGCCGTAGTTCGGTCTGCAGATCGTTCAACTCGGTAAGAGCACCGTTGAAATCGCCAATGGATGCGCGATCGCCGATCTGCAGCACCGTTGCCTGCAGCCCTTCGGCGGTCTTCGCGTCGAAATCCGGTTGCTGCGGCGTGCATCCGGCGAGCAACGCGACGCCGACGATAACGGCTGCGAGCGCACGCGACATCCTCAGGGTATGAACTCTCACGGCGTCACGCTCCCGAGCAGCTGGTTCAGGTGGTCGCCGAGTGCGCCGCCGACCGGTGGCAGCGTCACGGCCGGTGTCGGCTGCGCTGTCGTGTTGTTCATGACGACGATCACGATGAAGGCGATCACGACGAGCAGCGCGATCACGAGGGCGATCCATGGGCCGCGATGCCGTCGACCGCCGTACCGAGGTTCGGATGCGTCGAGGGCTGTGTTCGGGACCCGTTCGCTTGATTCCGGGCTGGTCGATACAGGAGCGTTCGTTGTCAGAACGTCTGTCAATTCGTCCGCCGTCGGGCGATCGTACGCGGGATAGTCGACCACCCCGAGCACGAGAGTCTCATCGGCGATCCGCGTCGCATTGTCAGGCCGCAGTTCGAGGGGAGCCGTCAGACGCTTCGTGTCAGACGGGAGCATCAAGTCCGTCTGCGTGGCCGCATCTGCGGTCGCGCCGTCCACCACATCCGTAGCGGCATCCATGAGAAGGGTCACATCAACCGCAGGCTCGTTGGTCGCAGGCCGACCGAGGGCCACGGCCGCCTCTGCTACAGCCCAGGCAGACGGCCGCGCATCCGGATCTCGAGCAGTCATTGCCCTCAGAAGCGAAGCGCACTCTGGCGCGAGATCGTCGGGGATGCCGGGGTCCGATGCCAGTTTCGCCGACACCGACTCGACGATCGATCCGGGAAATGCCTTGATGCCGGTGAAACATTCCAGCAAGACGAGTCCCAGTTGATAGATGTCGGATGCCGGGCTGGGCGCGTCTCCGCGAGCTTGCTCTGGGCTCAAGTAAGCGGCCGTGCCCAGAACGGTGCCCGGCGTCGTGTGCCGGGTCGAGTCGCCGAGGAACGCGATTCCGAAATCGGCGAGCTTCGCCCTGAACTCGCGGTCGGGGGTGGTCGAGTGGGCGAGCAGCACATTGTCCGGCTTGATGTCCCGATGCACGATGCCGGCCGCGTGTACAACATGCAATGCTTCCGCCAAGTCGGCTGCCATGACAGCCACCTCCTCCGGCGCGATCGGCCCACGCCGGATGCGCTGTCGCAGGGTCGGGCCATCGACGAGTTCCATGACCAGATAGGCGCGGTCCTTCGCATCCGTCTTCGAGACGTTCGCATCGAACACGGTTACGAGCCCGTGATGGTTGAGTGAGGCGAGCGTTCGGATTTCGGATGTCTCACGCCTCAGATCGTTCGCGTCGCCACCATCGGACTCGAAGAGCTTGACGGCGACCTGGCGCTTCAGCAGCTCGTCGTCAGCACGATACACCGACGCCATGCCGCCGCGGCCGAGCAGGCCGCGCACTCGGTACCGATCGCCGAGAACGGCCCCGATCATGGTGTCGACACCCGCATCGAGAGTACCCACGCCCGCTTCGAGTGTTTTGGGCTTGCCGTCGCCATCGGCCATTGTTCAATCGTACCGTTCCGCGCCGAAAGCACTATCCGCTTGACATTACCTCGGATTTTCGCGGGCCGCGCGGCCCGGGTGTCACCAGAACAGGACCGATGCCGCAAAGCCCTTCCATCCGTCCTTTTATCGGCATCCGGGTCCACGTCGTCCGCCTGTTGGAATTGTTCCTCGGACCGCGCACGAATCTCGTCGGCATCCGCCTGCCGGTGCGCAGCCTCCCGTTGGAGTCGCTCTGATTCAACCTGTGCCTGTTGGGCATCAGCCTGCGCGCGCGCCGCCTTGGCCTCGCGTTCCCGCGACGCCAGATCGCCCTCCTGCGCTTGCGAGCGCAGTTGCCCGGCATGCTCCCGATCAGCCTCTACTTTCGCCGCGCGACGCCCACGCGAGCAGCTCAGGCGCACCCGAATCGGTGAAGACAACCGTTTCTTGACGGCGGCAACAATCAAGCAGAGTCTGTGCGACCGTAGGGCAGCGATCGAACAGCAACGGTGGGCGCAAGATTTGGGCAAGGGTGACCAACTTGCTGAGATGGTCACGGCTTCATGCTGTTGTCCGTCGCCATGACCGCCTCAACTCACCGGGTCGAGCTCCCCGCGCGACACGCGCATCGTTCTGCGCTCCTCTTGATGCGGATACCACGCAATTGGTTGGCAGCTGGGAGCAGGTCAGCGTCTAATGGAAGCATGAGAGCAATCTGGAAGGGCGCCGTCGCGTTCGGTCTCGTCAATGTTCCCGTGAAGGTGTACGCGGCGACGGAGGACCATGACATCGCGCTGCACCAGGTGCATGACAAAGACGGTGGCCGCATCCGCTACCAAAGGCGGTGCGAGATTTGCGGACGTGTTGTCGCGTGGGAGCACACTGACAAGGCATACGAGGCCGGTGACAAGACGGTTGTGCTGACCGACGACGATCTGACCTCCCTTCCCGAAGAGCGCAGCCGGGAGATCACCGTGGTCGAGTTCGTCCCCAGCGATCAGATCGATCCGATCATGTTCGACCGGAGCTACTTTCTTGAACCCGATTCGAAATCGATCAAGGCGTATACGTTGCTGCGGAGAACGCTCGAAGACACGGAACGCACGGCGATCGTTCATTTCGCGCTCCGTCAGAAGACCCGACTTGGTGCGCTCCGAGCGCGTGGCGACGTGCTCATGCTGCAGTCGCTCCTCTGGGACGACGAGGTGCGGGAGGCGGAGTTCCCTGCACTCGCGGAGAACGTGCGGATCAGCGCGAAGGAGCGGGAAATGTCGACAGCACTGGTCGATTCGTTCGCGGACGACTTCACGCCGCAGAAGTTCAGCGACGAGTATCAGGAACAACTGAGAATACTCATCGAAGCGAAGCTCAAACACGGCGATTCTCTGGATACAGAGGCGACCTTCGGCGAGACGTCCGAAGAAGGCAGCGGTGAGGTCATCGACTTGATGGAGGCGTTGCGGCGAAGTGTCGACAAGAACCGCGCCTCGAAGGCAGACTCAAGCCGCTCCCCGAAGAAGGCCAAGCCGAAGAAGGCGGGCTAGCTGCGCGACCTAGCACGACATGCCGGAGGACATCGACCCACGGGATGATCTGTTCGAATGACTTCTTGGCACTGAGGAGGAGAACGTGGCAACATCGCAGACAGCCCACGAGATGGTGAGCGTTGCCGGTCGACGGGTGCGGCTCACCAATCTCGGCAAGGTGTTCTATCCCGAGACGGGAACAACCAAGCGCGACGTTCTCGAGTACTACGCGAACATTGCGGATGCGCTGCTTCGCTACACCGCCGATCGGCCGGCGACCCGCAAACGCTGGGTGAACGGGGTGGGCACCCCTGACGATCCTGGAGAGATGTTCTTTCAAAAGAATCTGGATGACTCCACCCCGGAATGGGTTACGCGTGCGTCGATCACACACAAGGAGCGAACGAACGAGTATCCCCTGGTGAACGACCTGGCGACGCTGACCTGGCTCGGCCAGATCGGCACGCTCGAAATCCATGTGCCGCAGTGGCAGTTCGGCCGCAATGGTCAGCCGAAGAATCCTGATCGGCTCGTGCTCGACCTGGATCCGGGAGAAGGTGCCGGGCTCGCGGAGTGTGCGGAGGTCGCTCGCTACGCCAAGGCCATTCTCGACGGCATGGGGCTCGACCTGATACCAGTGACGAGCGGGAGCAAGGGAATCCACCTCTATGCGGCGTTGGACGGAACGCAGAATTCGAACACTGTGGCCTCTGTCGCGCACGAGCTCGCGCGCGCCTTGGAGGCCGATCACGCCGACTTGGTGGTCAGTGAGATGAAGAAGTCACTGCGGCGCGGCAAGGTCTTCGTCGACTGGAGCCAGAACAACGCCTCGAAGACCACTGTCGCGCCGTATTCGCTGCGTGGAGAATTCCGGCCCACGGTCGCGGCGCCCCGCACGTGGCGTGAACTCTCCTCGAAGAACCTGCGCCAACTCGAGTACCCAGAGGTGTTGCGGCGGGTCGCGCGACGTGGGGACCCGATGGAGTTGCTCGCGGCAGGACGCATCCAAGATCGTGGCGCATCGAGCGCTGCTGGTGACCGCCTTGCCTCCTACCGCAGTAAGCGCACGACTGGCAAGACACCCGAGCCGATTCCCGACCGCCACGGCACCGGATCTGATAGCCATTCGTTTGTGATCCAGGAGCACCACGCCAGGGCGCTGCACTACGACTTCCGGCTCGAGCACGACGGGGTACTGGTGAGTTGGGCGCTGCCGAAGGGGCCACCCGTCGATCCCGGTCGCAACCACCTCGCCGTGCAGACGGAGGACCACCCGTTGGAGTACGGCAGTTTCGAAGGCACCATCCCGAAGGGTGAATACGGCGCGGGGCAGGTGACAATCTGGGATGCGGGCACGTATGAGCTTCAGAAGTGGCGCGACGGCGAAGAGGTGATCGCCACGCTGCACGGCAGGCCGGGCGGCGGCCTCGGCGGGCCACGCAAGTACGCGCTCATCCATACCGGCGGTGAGGGCAAAGGCGCCAAGAATTGGCTGATCCATTTGATGAAAGACAACCCGAAGACGCCCTCGCCCCGATCACGTGGCGCACTCGCACCGATGCTGGCCTCGCTCGGCAATGCACACGATATCGACGACGAAGCCGAGTGGGCGTTCGAGATGAAATGGGACGGCATCCGGGCGCTCGCGTTCGTGTCCGACGGATCGCTGCGTTTGATGAGCCGCAACGATAACGACGTGACCGCGAGCTACCCGGAACTGGGCGAGCTCGTCGGGCTGGTCGGCGACAACGACGCGGTGCTCGACGGCGAAATCATTGCGCTCAACAAGGCCGGTCGGCCGGACTTCGGCGTGTTGCAGACGCGCATGAAGTTGACGAAGCCGACGGATGTCCGGCGCGCCCTCGAGCGCACGCCCGTGCATTACATGCTGTTCGATCTGCTCGAACTGAACGGAACCGATCTCGCGTCGCACGGTTATGATTCTCGTCGCCATGAATTGGAGACTTTGATCGCGCCAGCCACAACGAGTGCCATACAGGTGCCTCCCTCCTTCACGGGAAGCTTGTCAGAGGCGTACGAGGCCAGCCACGAACTCGGCCTCGAAGGGGTGATGGCGAGCGAGAGGGACGCTACTCGATCGGAAGACGCTCACGCAGCTGGATCAAGATCAAGCATCACCGCACCCAAGAGGTCGTTGTCGGTGGGTGGCGTCCAGGAAAGGGCCGACGTGCCAATCGCGTCGGATCATTGCTTCTCGGGCTGCCCGATGGCAAGGGATTCCGCTACATCGGCAGGGTCGGTACGGGGTTCAGCGATCACGATCTGGAAGATCTGCGTGAGACGCTGGGAAAGCGCACGCGCAAGACAGCGTCGCTGTCTGGCGTGCCGGCATCCGACGCTCGCGACGCGCAGTGGGTTCGACCGGACCTGGTCGGCGAAGTCGAGTTCAGGGAATGGACGTCGACAGGCCGACTCCGACAACCCTCGTGGCGGGGCTGGCGGCCGGACAAAGCACCCTCAGGCGTGCAGCGTGAAACATGACAGGGAGCCAATCGGCCAAACTTCCCCGGGCGAGTTGCCCGTGAGAGAGAAATTCTTTTCTCGACGCGCCTAATGATCGCGGCGATATGTTTCGGAGAGCACCCCCGCGATAAATCCGACGACAGCCGCAACGGCCATCGCAAGCACCACCTTGCGAGTTCGGTGGTCATTGACCGCATGGGTCAGGCTCGCCGCTCCTGCAACAGCCTTCTCGCTACCCCGTTCAATCAGGTTGTCCGCCTGCGTCTTCGCAACGCCGATCGCCTCTGACGAGCGATCCGCAACATTGCGCACCGCATGTGAGACCGCGTTCGCCGCCTGCTCGGTCGTGTCATGCGCGGCATCGGCCGCCGACGTGATGAGATCGCGTGCGCGATCGTTGCGCGGTGTGCCAGCCATGTTAATTCCCCAACTTTCTGGTCTTCTTCGCGACAAACTTCGCCGCCTTCTCGGCTTCTTTCGTGGCGCGCTTGCGGGCCTTCTTGACTTTCGGGTCATTCCAGAGTGCACTGGCGGCGGCCACGATCTCCTGATAACGGCCGCGACCTGTCTTCGCGCCGAGTACAAATGCGACGCACGCGACCGATCCGACTCCCAATGCAATCAACAATTTACGCATTGCGCCTTCCTTCCTTGTCGACGGAGCCGTTCGAGGGTACTGAGTGCCTGCTAGTGGTTCCGGATGTTGTCGATCAGATCCGCTTTCTTCTGCTGCGAGTACCCGGAAAGTCCAAGCCCCTTCGCCTTTGTGCGTAACTCGGAGACTGTCCAGTCATCGTAGGAACCAGATTCTCCTCCCTTGCGGCCGATCGCGGAGCGCCCCTCTTTTGCGGCCGCATTGGATATGCGCGCCGCCTTCTCCTGGGAAGCTCCGTCGTCTCGGAGTTTCTCGTAAAGCTCTGGATCTTTGAGATGGGAGTCTTTTGCGCCTGGCATTTGGTCCTTTCTTCCTCTACGCTACGCCGGTGCAATTGGGTGTTCAAGGGGATCGCAGCTGACGGTGTCGACGACAGGGGAAACGGTGAAGCGGCAAGGCCTAGCGACCGCCCGCAGCCCTCGGTAGGCTCGAATGCACGACCACTAGGGAGACCGCATGAAGCGAATATCGCTACTGAAAGTGGTTGACCGTCTCGAGAACGCCTCAACCCTTGACCCGCTGGTGAACGGACTGCGAAGCGCCGTCAACGCAATTGTTCGGCCACGGTGGCTTCGCGATGTATTGCACGGGGTGCCAATCGGTCACCCGCTGCACCCGCTCGCCGTCCAGATCCCGCTGGGAGCGTGGATGTCCGCCGCCCTACTCGACCTCATCCCCGGAAACGGGCGTGCGGCTCGCCTGCTTGTGGTCACCGGGGTCGTGAGCGCGTTGCCCGCCGCGGCCGCTGGTTACACCGATTGGTCGAAGCTGCACGAACAGCAATTACGAGTCGGCGTGATCCATTCGACTGCAAACCTTCTGGCAACCGGGCTGTACACCGCTTCATTCGTCCAACGATGCCGAGGCAAGAACACCAGCGGTAAGGCACTGGGGTACACGGCATTCGCACTCCTTGCAGGTGGTGGCTTCCTGGGAGGGCATTTGACCTATCGTCAGGCCTCCGGCGTCAACCACACCGAGGATGTTCCGCACCGGTTCCCGCAGGGCTGGCACCCGCTCGCACCGCTGGATGAGTTGCCGACCGGCCGACTCGAACACCGCCTGCTGGGAGAGATTCCCCTCCTGGTGTTTCGCCAGGGAAACGAGATCGACGTTCTATCGGACCTGTGCAGCCACCTTTCCGGCCCACTGCACGAAGGCGACATCATCGCCGATGAAGGCACATGCGTGGTGTGCCCCTGGCACGAGAGCGTCTTCTCCCTGCGAACGGGCGAGGTGATCCATGGTCCGGCGACATCGGCACAGCCGAAATTGCTCACCAGAGTCTCGGACGGCATCGTTGAAGTTTGCCTGCCGGGTGCAAGCTGACAGCGCCATCCACAGCAAGAAGCGAGACGGCCTAGCCTCGGGCAAACGATAGAACTACGCTTGTTGGATCAACTGAGATGGCGATACCTCGAGGAGTGGTCATGAGCGGAACAGACAAGATCCACAATGCTGCACAGGATGCCGTCGGCAAAGGCAAAGAGGCCACGGGCAAGGTCACCGGCAACGAAAGATTGGAAGCAGAAGGCAAGGGCGACCAGGTCGCAGCTGACATCAAGCAGGCCGGCGAAAAAGTCAAAGACGCCTTCAAACACTGACTCTTGGTTCGCAAGCAAGCAGAGCGCGCAGTTCTGACTCGGCGGACTCGAGTCGGGCAATAGGCCCATCCCTCCTGTGGGGCAATAGGCTCAGAGGCAGCAGACCTATCGACGCGCACCATGAATATGTGCGTGGATAGCTCGGTTGTGGTGATTCTCTACCTTTGCGGCGCTCCGGGGCCGCTGCCGGGCTCCACGGTCGCGGCTTCCCCTTCTTCGGGGAGGGCGCCTGGCCCTGACCCTGGCTCTGCCTGGATCTCTTCTGTGTCACCGGGCTCCGAAGTCAGGTCCAGGTCGGAACCTTTCTCCGGGTGATCGGGATTGCTCATGTCGATGTCCCTCCGTTTGGCAACATTGCGTGATCGACGATCACGTACCGTCCGGCCTGTGTGCACCACGATCATCACGGACTGGTCCACCGTCCGTATTGGCATCTGGGTCCACGTCGTCCGCCTGTTGGAATTGTTCCTCGGACCGTGCACGGATGTCGTCGGCATCCGTCTGACGCTGCGCAGCCTCCCGTTGCAGTCGCTCTGATTCAACCTGTGCCTGTTGGGCATCAGCCTGCGCGCGCGCTGCCTTGGCCTCGCGTTCCCGTGCCGCCAGATCGCCCTCCTGCGCTTCCGAGCGCAGTTGCCCGGCATGCTCCCGATCAGCCTCTATTTTCGCCACGCTGCGCCGACGCGACATGAAGACAGCAATCCAAATGATGACGAAGATAATGATCACCACGACTATGCCGACGATGATCCAGATAAGCACGTTCCCTGACATAACCTTGCCGCCTCTCTGCGGACACAGGATTGTTCCCGACTAGTTCGTAGTTAACTCCTCATCCGATGCAGATTCAATGACTACGGCACCGCTCTCGAGCACAAGATCGGCCTTCTGTCGCCGAGACCAGTGGCCATAGCACCCGACGGCGGGCTAGATTTTGGTCAGCGCGTCGCCCTTATGCATTGCGACGTGATCGGTTGTGTCACTCTTGATCTCGTACTGCGGCTCGTCGGGACTACAACGGTGCGTGTGGCCTTTGTAATCCACGTCTTTGGTGTGCACCTTCGTGATTTTGCCGTGGACCTGGCCCGCCTCGGAGTTCCAGTGCACGTGATCTCCGACGGAGAATTTCTTAGCCATTGGGATGCCTCCTTACGTCAACGGAATCGTTGAGTCACACCAGTTTAACCCGGGGCGTCATCCGCCGCCTCAACGGAACCTGGACCGCGAATGGGCGCGACAGTCTTTTCATGTCGCCTCCAATCGTGGTAGTGCATCGTGTGGCTCTGGTGCCGAGGGATGGTGCCGGTGCAGAATGAGGACCAGCGAAAGGTTCAGCGTGGGCAAGAGCGTCAGAGAATATTGGACAGAGGACCCGATCAACGCACTTCGAGTGACGCCAGGATTTACGCTGGCGACGGTCGACACGCGGTCTACTCCGGGCTTCAAGGGGCAGAAGAAGGATTCACCCGCGGCGGGGCTCCAGGCGGCGGGAATCCTCTCCCACCTACAGGACATGCTCTTCGCGAACAGCAAATACGGAGACAATCGCAAGGTGCTGCTCGTCTTACAGGCCCTGGATACGGCGGGGAAAGGTGGGATCGTTCGACACGTTGTGAGCGCCGTCGACCCGCAGGGCATCAATCACTTTGCCTTCAAGGCGCCAACCAAAGCGGAACTCAGGCATGACTTCCTCTGGCGCATCCGCAAGCAGCTGCCCGACGCCGGCATGATCGGTGTATTCGACCGCTCGCACTACGAGGATGTGCTCATCGCTCGCGTGCGCGAACTCGCCCCGGCCGCAGAGATCGAGAAACGCTATGACCTGATCAACCAGTTTGAGCAGGAACTTGTCGACGATGACACCACCGTGATCAAGGTCATGCTGCAGATCAGCTCGGTCGAGCAGAAGTCGCGCCTCGCCGAGCGTCTGGACCGGCCGGACAAGTACTGGAAGTACCACACGGCCGACGTTGATGAGCGGGCGCACTGGTTCGGTTACCAGGAGGCCTACCAGGCCGCGCTGGAGCGCACGTCAACCGCCGCGGCACCGTGGTTCGTCGTTCCGGCCGACAGGAAATGGTACGCACGCCTGGCCGTGCAGCACCTCCTCATCGACGCGTTGAAGAGCATGGTCCTTTCCTGGCCGGCGGCAACGTTCGATATTCCTGCCGAGAAACTCCGTCTGGCTGCCACAACCTAATGTCCTTGAGTGAAGCTGCATCTGCCGAAGCCCCAACGGCCCGCGTGGCCGCCGTGGTCTACAACCCCATTAAGGTCGATCTGGACGCCGTCAAGGCCGCGGTGGCCGCCGGAGAAACAGCCAATGGATGGGGCCAGACCCTCTGGTTCGAAACCAGCAAGGAAGATGCTGGCCAGGGGCCGACGAAAGAAGCACTCGCTGCCGGCGCGACAATGGTCATCGCGGCCGGGGGTGACGGGACGGTGCGAGCCGTGGCCGAAGCGGTATACGACAGCGGTGCATCGCTGGCGTTGCTGCCGTCCGGAACGGGCAACCTCCTGGCTCGCAATCTTGACCTCGCTCTCGATGACCTCGAAGGCTCGATTCACACCGCATTCACCGGCCAAGACCGCCAGATCGATCTCGCCCTCATCGACATTAAGCATGAGGACCAGACAACAAGTCGACACGCGTACGTTGTCATGGCCGGTCTCGGGCTCGACGCGAAAATGCTCGTGCATACAGACGACGAGCTCAAGAAGAAGGTTGGCTGGCTTGCCTATGTCAGCGCACTCCTCGCGGCACTGCGCGACAAAGACCAACTTCAACTTCGATACAGCCTCGACGGCAAACGAACCCGGTCGGCCCGCGTGCACACCATCATCATCGGCAACTGCGGATCTCTCCCGGCCGACATCGTTCTCCTTCCAGACGCGGCTATCGACGACGGCATGTTCCAACTTGTCTATCTGCGACCGGAAGGCTTCGTTGGCTGGCTGCAGATCACCGCCAAGATCATTTGGGAGAACGGAGTACTCCGGCGCACCGAGACCGGACGGAGACTTGCCGGCCCCGCCAAGAATGTTCGTGCTCTCCACTACGCCAAAGGCCGTAAAATCACGATCCGCCTCACCCGGGCCCACAACATCGAGCTGGACGGCGACAGCTTCGGCACGGCACAAGCACTCAAAACCTGGATCGAACCCGGCGCGCTCACGGTGCGTGTCCCCTCGGACGGGCGAGCCGCGGGATAACAATCGGTCACCGGCGATCTAGCATTGTCGCATGGACACTCGCGGGACCCCGGAGGTTGCAGCCAAGCCGTCTGCGAAACGCGTCACTCATTGGTGGCCGCTGGTGAGCGGCATCGTCGCGCTCGTGCTCACCTTTGCCTTGGGTGCACTTATCGTGCTCCTTGATCGCGGGCTACCACTCTCCATCGACACCTGGTGGATGGAGGTACTCAACGCGAATCGTGCTCCCGTCTGGAACGCCCTCTCGTTCGCGATGGACTTCCTCGGCGGGGGCGTGGTCGCAATATTCATTGTGCCGGTGCTGATCATCGTCGCCTTGCTGCTGGCGAAACGTCCGTGGGCCGCCGGGTACTTTCTCGTGGCCACTCTGGTGACGGGGGGCAGCGTGCAGCTGCTGAAGCATCTGTTCGGGAGGGCGCGGCCAGAACACATTCTGGTGACAGTCGATTTCGGGTCGTTCCCCTCCGGTCATGTGGCCAACGCGGCGGCCATGGCCTTAGTTCTTGCCCTTCTTTTTCCACGTTGGTGGGTGTGGGCGGCCGGCGCCTTGTACACGGTCGTGATGATGTTCAGTCGCACCTACCTCGGCGCTCACTGGCTGAGCGATACGATCGGCGCGTTGCTCCTTGGAATTGGTGTCGCGATCGTCGTCTGGGCGCCACTGGCCGCGAAACTCGACGGCGAACACAAACTCGCACCGCCGCACCCGGCGACGACGCTACCTCAGAAATGAGGGAGCGACGCCCACGCCACCCTCGCGTTCAGGACAGTCGAGCCAGGCGCGCCCGCGCGCAGCTATACACGCCGTATGCGATGAGCCCGATGCCAACGACCGTCAGGATCACGGCGCCGAACGGCAGAGCGGCGAGTGACTTCAGCGCCCCATCGAGTCCAGTGGCTTTGCTGGGGTCAAAGGTAGCGGCCGCGATCACGAACAGTACTCCGACGACGCAGAGGGCGACCCCTTTCGCGATGTATCCGACTACCCCGAGCGCGGTGACGACCCCGCCAGCGGTTCCTGACGGAACGGTGATGTCGTCGGTGAACTTCTTGGCTGCACCCTTGAACCCAAAGTATCCGCCAATACCAAACACTCCGAGTCCGACAACGACCAACACAATGACGCCACCGGGGGCGGCAAGAAGCTTGGCGCTAAAGTCCTTCGTCGAGCTGGCCGAACTCGTGGATCCACCGCTGGCAAAAGTGAACGTGATGGCCGCGATGGTGAGGTAAGCAACAGCCTTGCTGAATACGCCGATGCGATGCGCCCACTTGCGTTTCGGATCCGGGCCGATAACCACGAAGATCTGAATGATCTCCCACAGTCCGAGCGCGGCCAACCCAACCACCATGACCCACAAGAGGGCGATGCCGCCCGGAGCGGCCGCGAGGTTGGCGAGGGCACCGGATTGGTCGGCTTCTCCGCCGCCCGCACCGACCGCGACGCTGATCGCGATTGCTCCGATGACACCATGCAGCAAACCACTGACCACATAGCCTGCTCGCGCCAGAAAGCGGAGCGGTCGACTGCGCTCCGCGTTGCGTGCAGCCTTGGCCGCGACTCCACCCGCCATGTGCACATGGTAGCCCCGCGCGCACGGCTTTCGCATGGTCAGTTTTAGCGGCCGCAAACCAGACGCCTCTGGCGGGTTCATCGCACCGCAGAACCAGCACAACCTGGTTTCTGGTCAACAGTATGCACCAGCGTGCCGGCGGAGTAAGTTTCTCTCAACGTAAGACACGGCCGATGAAAGGTGTTACCGATGAACATTGACCAGTTCCCAACGTCAAATCCTGCGACTGCAGAGTAGCGATATGTCCCCCGCCCAACCGCCCGACGACCGAGTGGCCGGCGATGAGGTTCGGCATCGGCGAATGAAAGCCGGACTTTTCATCGCCGCAGGCTTGCTCGTTGCAGTGGGAGCAGCATGGTTTCTGCTGATGCTGGCATCCGTGACCGGGGACTTCGACCTGGCCCGGGCAGACCGGCCACTCCTGGCATGGTTGGTGCAACACCGGACGCCGGTTCTCACGGCCGTCACGTCGGTGACCGCGACCGTCTCGGGCCCTGTGGGCATGCCAATAATTGTTCTCGTCGCCACGGTCGTGTGGTCGTTGACATCTCGACGCCTCTGGCGCCCGGTGCTCCTCGCGAGCGCAATGATTCTTGGTGTGCTGCTCGTTTTCGTGATCACGCACCTCGTCGGCCGCCCTCGGCCGCCGGGAAACCTCATGTTGATGGGTTTCGACCCCACGTCCTCGTTCCCCTCTGGCCATGCGGTCGGAGTGGGCGACTTCCTGCTGGCCGGAGGCTACCTGATCTGTTCACGGGTTTGGTCGATGTGGCGCATTGTGCTGTGTGCAGTCGTTGCCGTAGCGGGCATCCTCTGGGTCGATTTTTCCCGCCTGTATCTGGGTTACCACTGGTTAACCGATATTGCGGCAGCCTTGGGGCTCTCGGTGGCGGTGCTCGGCTTGGTCATTGGCGCCGACGCCTGGAGGCAAGCCAGAGGAGAACGATACGCACACACCCGAACGAAAGAATTTCACTGGTAACTGCCAGTCGGTGTCAGTTGAGCGCGGTGTTCCTCAATCAGGTGCCGTGCCATCGCTTTTGCCCGTTGGGCGGCACGACGTCCGTCATCGACAGCGGAGACAATGGAGCCCTTCATCAGGATGTGGAGGGACGATGCAAACTCGTCGCAGTCAACGAGGCCCGCTTTCTCGGCCAGATCGCGCAGTATCAACCGAATTTTCTCCCCGTACTCGCTACTAGCGCGACCCGCGGGGCTGTCGATACCCATCTCCAGCAACGTATTGATGAATGAGCAGCCCTCGAAATCGTCGCGTTCAAACCAGATGTCAAACACGTCGAATATGGCGAGTAGTTGCTGCTCAGGCGCCGACGCGCGTTCCGTGGCGCCACCCACGACCATCCCCCACGTCCAGATCTCTTCGCGACGCTGCAGAAAAGCCAAAATGAGTTCCTCTTTGGATGCAAAGCGCTGGTGGAACTCAGTCTCCGACACCGCGGCGTGCGCGATCAATTCTTCCATCCCGACATCGCGAATTCCTCACTGAGAAAACAGCTCGTATGCGCTGGTGAGGATGCGCCCGCGCGGGTTCATCCTGTCATCGAGGGTTGTGGATCGTTCGAAACTCATGCGGAAGATTTTAGCGTGATTCTCCTTACTGGCCCCGACCCTGGCTCTGTCTGGATCACTTCTGTGTCCGCGGACTCCGAAGTCAGGTCTGGGTCGGAACATCTCTCCGGGTGATCGGGATTGAAGATAACCGCCGCGAACCCTGGGACTGCTCTGAATGTCGTGAATGATAGCTCGCGCGAGGGGTACCGTGAAATGAAACGTTGGCCGTTCCAGACCTCGACTGCCGAGCGTGGCAAGACAAGTCGATTCAGGTCTGGGGGGATCATGCGAACGTCGATTGCGTTCATGCCCGCGCAGGTCCGCACGCACAGCTCACCGATTGCGACCTGGCTGATCGCTCACCAAGGGACGTTCTTCTTTCCGATCCTGCTGCTGGAAGGACTGTCGCTTCATGCATCGAGTGTGCGGCGCATCTGCTCCAAGGACCCTCTGCCGCGGCAATCGATCTGAGTCAGCCGTCGAGCCTGCCGACTACACAGCGATCGTGGAATTGACCTGACGCGTAAGCTCAAAACGTGAGCCTGTTTCTAACATAAGGAGTCCCCCAATGGGTTTTGACCAGTATCACGAGCCGCCCGAAGAGTTGTCGGACCAGACTCGCACGTTCGCCCGAATGTGCGCGAACCTCACGGAAGAAGCCGAAGCGATCGGCTGGTACGAGCAACGCATCTCGATCGAGAAGGATCCGGATTCTCGGGCCATCATGACGGACGCATTGGGCGAGGAATACAAGCATTTCAGCATGGAGCTTGAATTCCTTTTTCGCGCGAAACCAATTTGGCGAGAAACCGCCCGCGGAATCCTCTTCCAAAACGGTGACATCGTCGCACACGGCGAAACGTCGGAAGAGGCCGTTGGCGACGGCCAACCAGCACCCGTAACGTCGAGCGGATCACCCGCATCCGTTTCGAACGTATCCTCGCTGGGAATTGGAAGCCTCAAAGGAGCGAAGCTATGACCGTAGATCATCTTCTTCGCGCTCGTGCACCCATCTCTTCTCACAGCTGGGAGCTTCTCGATCAGGAAGCAAAAGAGCGGCTTGTTGCCACGCTTGGCGCACGAAAGCTCATCGACTTTTCTGGACCAAACGGATGGCGGCATTCTGCCTCAAATCTCGGCCGCGTGAAGCCTGTCGCCGATTCTCCCGTCGACCAAGTGCACGCATTCCAACGTCTCGTACTGCCGCTGACCGAAGTGCGAGCGCCGTTCACGGTCTCTCGGGATGAGTTGCAGAACGGTGATCGCGGTGCACAAGACGTCGACCTGACCGACCTCGATAAGGCCGCCATGCGGATTGCCGAAACGGAAAACATCGCGGTCTTCCACGGTTGGAAGAAGGCGGGCATCGCGGGCATCACCGAGTGCTCGCCTCACGACGAAGTGCCGCGCGTCGGTGATTTCAACGACTATCCAAGCCGCGTCGCACGCGCAGTCGAGATCCTCTTGCGAAGCGGAATCAGCGGACCGTATGGGCTGGCTGTCGGGCCCGCCGACTACACCGCAATCGTGGAAACCACCGAGCATGGCGGGTACCCACTGTTCCAGCATCTGCGCGATATCCTCGGCGGTCCAGTCGTCTGGGCTCCCGGCGTGCGCGGCGGCGTGGTCCTCAGCCTTCGTGGCGGCGACTTTCTCTTCGACTCTGGTCAGGATCTGTCGGTCGGGCATGACTGGAGTGACGGCGACACAATCCACTTCTACATCGAACAGTCGTTTAGCTTCCGAGTCGCGACGCCTGAAGCCGCAATTGCGCTGGCTGCAACATAAAGCGGTACGAAGAGGGTCACGTCACGGACAGCTAAGAAGTTCGCTTGACGGGCTGTTACGGTCCGTGAAGAAGCAGGACACGTAGCTCTGACTCCGCGGACTCCGGGCGGGCGGGATCGATGGTCTCTCCCGCAAGGTAGTGGTCGAGAAGGCGGGGGTCAACATAGCTTTTCCGTGCGATCGCTGGGGTGTTCCCGAGAATACCGGCGGCAGCCTCCATGGCGCGTTTGATAGCGGAGGCTCGCATACGTTGGCTGTCTGCTCGTCCGCTTGAGGCGAGGCTGATTGCCGCGGCGACCGTGCCGTGCAGGGTTCGGAAGTCTTTGGCGGTGAAGTCTCCGCCTGTGCGTTCACGTACGAATGCGTTGATGTCCGCAGCCGTAATCGCATGCTGTTTTCCGCGCTGATTCCACGAGAGCAGGAGTTTCTCCGGCCCACGGCGCAAGCGCCCCCGCACGAAGCTGGCCAGATCGATGTCCGTGATCTCACTTTCCCACAGCTGGCCGCTTTTCGCCGGGAAGCACAGAATAACCGTGTCCTTAGTTACGCTCACATGCTCACACAGAAGGGTCGAGAGTCCGCGGCTACCGTTGGCCTCGGCGTACCGTTCGCTGCCGATGCGAAGCGAGCCGGTGTCCAGCATTCGAAATGCTGCAGCAAGTGCGCGAGCCCGCACATCTCCGTTCTGGCGCAGTGCTCGTGTCACCTGGCCGCGGGCGGTAGGCAGCAACTCGGCCAGAGCAAGAGCCCGGTCGAACTTGTCGCGATCATGATGCTCTCGCCAAGTCGGGTGATAGATGTACTGGCGTCGAGCGGCGGCATCCATTCCGGTTGCCTGAATGTGCCCGTTGGTAGACGGTGCTATCCACACCTCCGTCCACGCCGGCGGAATGGCGAGAGCCTCAAACCGCGCCCGCAAATCCCCATCGTGAACCGTCGCGCCCGACGGGTCACGATAGACGAATCCGCGCCCGGAACGCACCCGCTGGAAACCTCGGGCAGAAGGATCACTGCGCCGCAATCGCGTCACGCGTTCGGCGATCCCGTGTCATTGGCCCTGCGCGGGCGGTGATCTTCTGCGATCTGAGCGTCGCGGCTATTAATATCCGGATCAACCTCGTTCGCCTGTTGGAACTGTTCCTCAGACTTCGTACGGATGCCATCGGCATCCGCCTGGCGTTGCGTGGCCTCTCGCTGCAATCGTTCTGAGTCAACCTGTGCCTGTTGCGCATCGGCGTTTGCACGGGCCGCCTTGGCCTCACGTTCGCGTGCGGCCAGATCGCCTTCTCGCGCCTCTGTGCGCAGTTGCTCGGCGCGCCCGCGCTCAGTCTCCATTTTCGCCTTTCGACGCTGACGCGACACGAAGACGAGGACCCAGATGATGATAACCACGACGATAATGCCGACGAGAACCCAGAGGAGCACGTTTATGACCACGACCTTGCCGCCTTTCTGCGGGCCCAGGATAATTTCAGGTTGATTCGTAGTTAACTCCTGATCCGACGCGTATTCAACGACTACGGCGCCACCGCGGGAGTACGACCCCGGTCAGCGAACAACGGCGCCGGCCGCACTGACTAGAGTTCGAGCTGGGGCGTCAGTGTCGCCAACGGGGTCACGGTCCTCATTCTGATCACCGCCCTCACCTCGGTATTCGTCGGGCTGCTTGGAGAGGCGGACGCGTCACTATGAATCGGACGCCGACCCTGTGACATAGTGCCTCGTCGACGACCATCAGTGAACCCGCAGGCTGGATACGGGCGCCCACGATCACCGTCGTGAGGAGCTGATCCTCATGAGCCTGTCAAAGGGCCGAGAAACTTTCCACCTCCGCGGAATCGGCATAAGCTTGATCACAGTGGGTGGGTTTTCGCGACGTGTGCACGGGAGCGTTGGAGTTCGTCTACAGAATGCACCGATATGCATAACCGGATATTCCCCCAGAGGGGGCGAGACTTTGACCGGTCGCCTCGCCCCCGGTCGTGCGATTCAATAGTGAGGCTTCCAACGGCTTACCGTTTCCGGTTTTTCTTCGTGCGGGTTCTGAGTGCTCAACGGTGACGTAGGGCGCGGATTGTCGCGAACAGGACGCCGCCGATCGTGGCCGTCGCAGTGGCAAGGATCATGCTGAATGTCAGTGGGTGGTGAACTTGCAGCTCCCGCAGGGTGTGTATTGCACGCCTACGGCTACGACGAATCCGGCCGGGTAGATTCAATTTCCCTTTGATTGCATCGAGCGTCGCCACGAGCTCCGCGCGGGCGTGTTCGACATCGGTCATTGATTCCGATGTCATGCCAATCCACGGGCGCTCAACCTCGCTCTCCCACGTGACGTGCATACTCACCCACCCTTCGTTGACGGCTAGCCCACTCGATACTGATCGGCGTCACGGTCGCGGAGCGTCAGCCCGTTGCCGGGTGCGTCGTCATCCGGCCTCAATACCCCGCCGCTCGGGTCCAGGGTGCCGTCGAAGAAGCGGGTTTCGATCCGCACGTGATCGTGAAACCACTCCAGATGACGCAGATTCGGGGTTGCCGCAGCGACGTGAACATGCAGATGGGGCCCACAGTGGGCCGACACCTCGAGCCCGTATGCGGCGGCGACCGCGGCTGCGCGCATCCACTCGGTGATCCCCCCACACCGACTCGCGTCCACCTGCAGGCAATCGACGGCCCGAGCCTGGCACATGCGACGGAAGTAGGTGAGGTCAAAACCGTATTCACCAGCGGTGACGTCGGCGTCGATAGCATTGCGAATCTCTCTCAGCCCGTCGAGGTCGTCGGAGGAGACGGGTTCCTCGAACCAGCGAAGGTCCAGGTCCGCCGCCTGATGCGCAATGCGGATGGCCTGCTTGCGCGTGTACCCGCCATTCGCGTCGGCGTACAACTCGACCCCACCGCCGATGATCTCGCGTGCCTGGCGCAGCCGCGCCAGATCACGCTCCGGGTTCGTGCCCCAGGATTCGCCGATCTTGATCTTTACACGCGGAATGTGCTGCTCGTGTGTCCAGCCGCCAAGTTGTTCGGCCAGACGCTGGTCGGAGTAGGTCGTGAAGCCGCCGCTGCCATATACCGGCACCGTGTCGCGGACGGCACCGAGCAACCGGTGCAACGGCAGCCCGAGCAGGCGAGCCTTCAGATCCCATAGGGCGATGTCCACTGCCGAGATCGCGTAACCGATCGCGCCCTGGCGGCCGCTGTTGCGCACCGCCTTGACCATCGCGTCGAAACACCCGCCGACATCCAGCGCGCTGTGCCCGACCACAAGCGGCGTCAAAGTACTACTCACCACCGCGCCGCATTCGGCAGCACCGTAAGTCCAGCCGGTGCCGACCGTCGTACCCGAGCGCACCTGGACGAGCACCATCGTGGTCGAATCCCACGCGATCGTGCCGTCGGCCTCCGGCTCATCGGTCGGCACGGTATACACGCGCGCCTCGACCGTCTCGATCAGCGGATCGTCGCCCATCAGCTCTCCTTGTCGTCGCGGTCCTTGTCATCGCTGGTCTTGTCCTCACGGTCCTGGCCGATGTGGAGCTTGCCCTTGACACGTTCGATGCCTTCGGTGACGAGAGCCTTGGCGGAATCGCGGATGACCTCCATCCTGTCAGGGTCGGCCTTCAGCAGCGCCTCGGCAGTGTTCTTCGCGAACTCGAGGGTGATGTGCGCGGGAAGCGGCGGCACATTCTTGCTGGTGTACGCGTCGATGAGGGTGACGCCCCGGTTGGCGAACGCGGTGTCCCATGCGCCAGCGACCTCGTCATCGGTCTTGACCCGGATGCCGGTGAAGCCGAGCAGCTCGGCCCACCCCGCGTAGTCAACCGATTCGACGTCCTGCGACGTGGACCACACCGGGTTGGCGTCTTCCGTGCGCATCTCCCATGACACCTGAGTGAGATCGTCGTTGTGCAGGACCATGATGATCAGCTGCGGGTTGTCCCATTCCTTCATGTACTTCTTGATCGTGATGAGCTCGTTCATGCCGAGCATCTGGAACGCGCCGTCACCGATCGTGCAGATCACGCTCCGATCGGAATACGCGAATTTCGCCGCAGTGGCATAGGGCATGGCGGCGAGCATGCTCGCAAGCCTGCCGGAGAGGTCGCCCATCATGCCGCGGCGCAGCCGGATGTGGTGACCGTACCAGTCGGCCGTCGACCCGGCGTCCGCAGTGACGATCGCATTCGGCGGCAACCGCTTGTTCAGTTCGTGGTAGACACGCCGGGGGTTGACGCCGTCGTCGTAACTCAGCATGGCCTGGGCTTCCATCTCGTTCTCCCACTCGACCATCTCTTCGGCGACCGTGTTCTGCCAGGAGAGCTCGGTCTTCTGATCGAGATGCGGGATCAGGGCGGTGAGCGTCGCCTTCACGTCCCCCCACAGGTTCAGCTCGGTCGGATAACGCAACCCCATCTGCTCCGGCTTGAGGTCTACCTGGATGGCACGCGCCTGTCCGGTCTCCGGCAGGAACTGGCTGTACGGATAGTTGGTTCCGAGGAAGACGAGCGTGTCGCATCCGCTCATCTGGTGCACGCTCGGCAGCGAACCGAGCAGCCCCAGCTGCTGCGAATGGTATGGCACATCGGAGGGCACGACCTGTTTCGCGCGTAACGCCGTGATGAGACCGGCGCCGCACAGTTCCGCCGCCTTGAGGACCTCGTCGGTCGCGCCGTTCGAACCGTGGCCGACGATGAACGTGACCTTGCTGCCGGCGTTGATGATGGCCGCCGCCTTCACGATTTCACTCTCCGGCGGAACGATCGAAATGGACGGCGCGACGGCGCTCGACCGGGAGACCCAGTTCGCCGGCGACAACTCAGGCATCTTCATTCCCTGTACGTCGTGCGGGAGGATGATCACGGCCGGCCCCAAACGCACACGAGCGGTGCGGAATGCGGTGTCCACGACGGCCTGGGCCTGCTCGGGCGAGACGATCGTCTGCACGTACACGGCGACATCGGCCAGGGTCCGTTCCAGGTTGCTCTCCTGCTGCGTGAACGTGCCCAGCGCGTTCAGCCCCTGCTGTCCGATAATCGCGACCACCGGCTGATTGTCCATCTGCGCGTCATACAGCCCGTTGAGCAGGTGGAACGCGCCCGGGCTCGATGTGGCGATACACACGCCGATCTCGCCGGTGAATTTGGCGTGCGCCGTCGCCATGAGTGAGCAGATCTCCTCATGGGTCGGGCGCACGTACTGCAAGCCGTCGCCGTCGCGTTCGGCCTTGCCGAGGGCGCCGTCGAAATCGCCGATGCCGTCCCCCGGGAAGGCGAACACCCGGCTGATGCCCCACTCCCTCACCCGCTGGATCACGAAATCGCTGACGGTTGCCATGGCATATCCTCCTACTTCATGTTTTGGATCAAGCGGTCCGCGGCGCGTGCGGCGACGGCCATGATGGTCAGCGCCGGGTTGGCGCTGCCCTGCGTCGGCAGCACGCTGCCATCGACGATGTACAGATTGGGGACGGCGAAACTGCGGCAGTCGGCATCCACAACGCCCTCGCGTTCCGTGGCCGCCATCCGGGCGCCGCCGACCAGGTGCGCGTAGCGGTCGATCGTGATGACCTCGTCCGCCCCTGCACCCTTGAGGATGCTCTCCATCACCTCGGTCGCCGCCTTCACCAAAGCCTTGTCGTTGTCGCACTGGGTATAGTCGAACCGGGCGATCGGCATGCCGTGCCGGTCCTTCTCGTTCGCAAGCGTGACGCGGTTGTCGGGCTGCGGCAGAAATTCGCACAGTGCGCCAAGACACGCCCAATGCACGTAGTCACTCATGTAGTTGCGCAGGTCCGCGCCCCAATAGCCCTGCGCCATCACGTGTTCCGCCCAGGTGATCGGCAGCGGCGACACGGTCTGCACGGAGAACCCGCGCTTGTACGGTTTGGCCAGATCGGTCTCGTAGAAATCCTCGGTGCTGACCTCGGGAGGCGGCCCCTTCCACATGCGGACCTCGCCATCGAAGCGGCCTGCGGTCTGCGGCGCGCCCTGCACCATCAGGAAGCGCCCGACCTGATCGAAGTCGTTGCACAACCCGTTCGGAAACCGCGCAGACGTCGAGTTCAGCAACAACCGTGGTGTCTCGATCGAGTACCCGGCCACCGCCACCATCCGCGCCCGCTGAAACCGCGGGATGCCGCCGCGAACGTAGTGCACACCGCTCGCGCGACCCGTGCGCTGGTCGATTTCGATGCGTGTCACCATCGAGTCCGGCCGCACCTCGGCACCGTGCGCCAGCGCATCCGGAACATGGGTGATCAGCGGGGAGGCCTTCGCATTGACCTTGCAGCCCTGGAGGCAGAACCCGCGGTAGATGCAATGCGGCCGGTTGCCGAACCGGCCACTCGTAATGGCTACCGGTCCAACTTTGGCGGTCACACCGCACGCGAGGGCACCCCGTTGAAAGACTTCACCGTTTCCGGAGACCGGATGCGGACTGTACGGATATGAATGCGGGTCCCCCCACGGCCAATGCTGGCCCGAGACGGGCAACTCTGCTTCCAGCTGCTCGTAGTAATGCTTCAGATCGGCGTACGCGATCGGCCAATCCGCACCGACCCCGTCATTCGTCTGCGTTCGGAAATCGCTGGGGTGGAACCGCGGCGTGTAACCGGCATAGTGGATCATTGACCCGCCCACTCCGCGGCCGGAGTTGTTGGAGCCCAGAGGCACCGGGTCAGCACCGCCGATCTCGCGCGGTTCCGTCCAATACAGGCCGTGCGAGCCGGCCTCATCGCTGACCCAATCCGTCTCCGGATCCCAGAACGGCCCTGCATCCAGCGCGATGACCGTCACCCCAGTCCTAGCCATCCGCTGCAACAGCGTCGAACCGCCCGCCCCGCAACCGACGATCACGAGATCGACCTCGTCCTCGTCGTCGAACGTGCGCATGTTCTCGCGGAGCCCGTGTTGCATCCGTGAACCGTCGCTGGTCATCAGCCACGCGGAGGCATTCCGTTCTTTCACGGCGTTCATCGGTGAGGACTCCTCACCGGGTCGTCGCTGGGATGCGCGTCGTGTACCTCGAACGGCTCCAGCTTGTCGACGCCGAGGTTCTTGTAGCCGCGCGGGTAGGCCGGCCCGTCGAAGCCGATCTCGTTCCACGCCCACGGATGCGCATAGAACGCCGTGCACGCATAGCGGGTCCACAGACTCCAGACGTGGGCCGCTACCATCTCGTGCCACTGCTCGGAGCCGCGATCCTGCACCGTCTGAAGGATCGCAGACTGGTCTTCCCACCCGCACTCCGCGAAGGTCGTGTCGTGGGCTTCCCGCGCATCGACGTCCAGGCCGGCGAGCGAATCCCGCCACGCCTGCTCGTCCGTGGGCATCATGCTGTAATGCCAGCCGTCAGTCTGGTTCTCGGCCAGTCGCACATCAACCAGCTGCACGACCGGCACACGCGGCTCTTCCCGCTGATACAGCAACTGGTCGAACAACGCACTCGCCGCTGCCTCTTCGGGCTCGGTGAAGAAGCGTACCGCCGGCAACCGGCCCAGCCGAGCCTCGACGACCGCCCGGGTGGTCGTGTCCCAATGCGCGGCCTGACCGACCACGTCGAATCCGGGATACCGCGCACCGCCCTGAGCAGGCTCGAGCGGAAGTGTCGTCATTTCTCGCGCCTCAGGATCGCCGCGAGCAACCCCATCCCGCCGACCAGCGTCACCAGCAGCGGCGCCATCAACGGCGGCCCCATCTCCATGTTGTAACGAAAGTTCTTCCACCCGCCCGGCTTCTGCTTGATACCCCTGCCGTGCAACCAAAGGCCCTGAAGGCCGTTGGCGATGATCGTCGCGGACGCCAGCGGCAACAGTGTCTTGGCCGCGCGATGACTGCACACCCCCGCGATCCCGGCCACGGCACCGACCGGGCCGAGGACGACGGGCACCCACATCCAGTTGTTGCCGAAACTGGCCTTGTCATGCTCGAAGAAGATCTCTGCGGCCGTCACGACCGCTCCCCCTGCGGTCAACGCCGCCAGGCTGCGTTCGAACCGACCCGTCCGCACGTTGTGCACCATCCGATCGATGCCGTACACCGACTCGACGGCGGTGCGTGTGATACGGCGTGGCGACATGGGATCCTCGTATTCGTAGCTTCGCGCAGATCGGTGGCTGATTGTTTCCAGGATGCGCGCGGAGATCAGAACAGACAAGGGGGTGCCGACCTGGGAGACGCTGTGCTCCCGCGCAGTCGGTGCTGTACCCATCGCACTCCCAATTGGTAGCACCATCAGTAGAACACGGTGGTATCAACCGTATTCGTCAGTTCTTCACCGTTGAGGTAATGGCGCAGGTTGGCGGTGAACAGGTCGATGATCCGCTTGTTTTCGTTGAGGGAAAGTCCGGTGGTGTGTGGGCTGATCAGCACGTTCGGCAGGTCCCACAACGGGTTCTTATCGGGAAGAGGCTCGAGCGTGAACACGTCCAGGGCTGCGCCCGCGAGTCGTCGCTGAGCGAGAGCGTCTACCAGGCCTGGTTCGTCGATTACCGCGCCGCGGCCGACGTTGACGAGGATTGCTTCGGGGCGAAGCCTGCGAAGCCTGCGAAGCCTGCGAAGCGCTTCCGCGTCGATCATGCCTTCCGTCTTTTCGGTCAGTGGCAGGCTGAACACGACCGCGTCGGCCCGCGGCAGCAGGTCCGGCAAATCTTCAGTTGCGTGAGTCTCGTCCACATCGGGACACGACGAAGTGCCCCGGCGATTGACACCGATGATGTGCATATTCATCGCTTTCGCACGGCGTGCGACCTGCACGCCGATCGCGCCGAGCCCGACAACCAGCAGCGTGTGTCCGGCGAGTTCCGCGACCGGATAGTGGTCCCACCGATGATCCCGCTGGTCGGCGAGCAAGCGGGGCAGATCCTTGGCGAAAGACAACAGGCCGAGCATCGCGAATTCGGCCAGCGGGCCGGCATGCACCCCGCTCGTGCTCGTGACCGTCACCCGGTCGCGTTCATCCATACTCAGTGCGGCGGCCTTCACCTGCTCGCCCGCACCGGCCGCGGTTGCTTGCACCCAGCGCAGATCTGGATTGTCGCGTACGACAGCGGCCAGGTTCTCTGGACTGTCGCCCGGAATCCCGAGCAGCACCTCGGCGCGGGAGAGCATGGCGTCCCACGCTCGTTCAGCTTCAGGGTCGCGATGGAACGGCCGGATGCCGCGATGATCGCCCGGATATCGTACGGGCGGTAGCAGGTCTGGCCGATACAGGAGCGAAACCCGATCATCCACCTCCGACAACGGCTGGACGAGGGAATCCTCGAATGGTGTGGCGATCATGACTGTCACCGGTTTGTCGGCCATGGAAGGCTCATCCCATCTTCCGGGCGGGACCGGCCGAGTTGCCTTGTCGATCCCTGTCTTCGCGTGCCGTCGGTGCTCGCTTGACGAAGAACATCAAGACGGCCGACGCGAGCAGGCAGGCCGCCATGAACACGAAGGCAAGCCCCGATTTCGTTCCACCGCCGAGCAGACCGACGACGTAGGCGCCGGCGAACCCGCCCAGCGCCCCGAAGGCGTTAATCGCGCCGATCGCGGGTGCTGCGGCCGCTGCGGGCAGGAACTCGGGGATGAACGCGAAGTACGGACCATACGGCGCATACATCGCAGCGCCCGCTATGACCAGCAGCACAAAGGACAACACGAAATTGCCGGGACCGATGAGGTAGGACGCGTAGAAGGCTGCGGTGGCCACCAGCAGGAACGGCCAGACGAACTGCCTCCGGTACCCTAAACGGTCGGAGACGAATGATGCGACGATCATGAGCACGATTGCGGCGGCATACGGTATCGCCGAGAGCAGCCCGGTGAGGCCGATTCCTTGTTGGCTGGCGGCCTTGACGATGGTGGGAAGCCAGAACACGAAACCGTACACGCCAACGCTCCACAGCGCGTATTGAATGGCGAGGATCACGACGTTGCGGGAGGTCAGCACCTGGCGGAGCCCGAGCGCTTCCGGCAGCGCGGCCTGTTCTTCGGCAAGCTTCTGCTCGATGGACTCGCGTTCGCCCTCACCCAGCCACTCGGCGTCGGCCGGCCGGTCCGCGACCAGTGCGCGGAACACGAATGCCCAAATGATCGCCGGCAACCCCTCGATGATGAACATCCACTGGTAGCTGGTGGCCGCGATGATGTACCCGGAGATGACGGACATCCATAGCAGCGTCACGGGATTGCCCAGGATCAGGAACGTGTTCGTTCGCCCGCGCTCCGACGCACTGAACCAATGCGCCAGAAACACCAACATCGCCGGGAGTACAGCGGCCTCAACGACACCAAGCAGAAACCGGATCACAAGCAACGCCCAAAACCACGGGACGATGCCCTGCAAAGCGGCGAGGATCCCCCACAGGATAAGGGACCAGAACATCAGCGTCTTGACGCTGCGTCGCTCAGCGAATCGCGCTGCCGGAACTTGAAAAATAAAGTAACCGATGAAGAACAAGCCACCCAGTAGGCCGGTTTGACCAGAAGTTATCCCCAGGGAATGCTGCAGCCCTCCCGCCGCACCCAGCGAATAGTTGGACCGGTCCAGATACGCGAACGAATAGGTGACGAAAGCGATCGGGACCAGCCGTACCCAACGAGCTGACGCGAGGGGGTTCGACGCACCTGGAATAGACATTGCCAGCCCCCTTGCTCGTTGGAGTGATCGCGATCGACTGCCGGGCGGTCACTCTCCTTCGCAATTTCGATCTATGCTTCCCTCTTACTCCGTTCTCAGAGGGTCGACAAGGTCAGTTCATGTCAACGTCGGCCGAAAATTGACCCCTTATCCGGCAGCGGCAGGTCATGGGCTCGGTTCCAAGGCCCTTGCGGCCGATACCTGGTCCAGTCCCGGCGCCGCACCCAACCGCAGGGTGCAGTCGTCAATGAGACCCTCACCGCCCGGGGACAAGTACGAGTGCTGGCCGCAGCCGTACGGCAACGCGTGTTCGCCGGGGTTGGTCGCCGTGGTTGTGACGGTGAGCCCTCCGGGCCCAAGCGCGTACTCCACGCTCACCTCGAGCAGGAACGGGTAGCCCTGCAGCGGGAACAGCCGGGCCCCCATCACGACCCGGTCGACCACGTGTTCGTGAACCTGCCACGGTCGCCAGTGCAGGAATCCGTGGATCGCGTTGTTCTTGGTCGGCTCGGTCAGTGGTAATCGGTGCCGTCACACATGGCATCCGCGGCATAGGGCTACAGCACGTCTCGGCCGGAGTCGGCATACGAGCGGATACCGCCGCCGACCTGGGATCGTCGCATGCTGCTGACCGCGGCTGATCTCGAATTGCTCACTGGAAGAAGAAAGGCTCATGCTCGCCAGTGTGCGCCGCCAGGCCGGCCAGCGACACGTGCGCGGCAACCGCACAGTGTGGCGCTAACGTGCCGGCACTCGAGTGCGACCCAGAATGTGCTCATCGCCGGCTGGCAAAGGAACCGGAGGGGGTTGTCGAGAGGCTTCCGCCGGATTAGACCGTGAGTAACGGTAACCATGAAATGGGGACACGACTGTGAGCACTGTGATGTCGCGCGGGGGGCCTCTGGTGGGCGCGAGCGCGGGAGATCGGAGTGCTGAAGAGCGAAGTGCTGGAATTGTGTGGCTGACGGTTGATGATGGGCTGTGGGTTGCCGAGCCTGCTGGCGAGTTCGCAGGGATGATCGTGAAGCGCGGCGAGGGAAGTTTCGAACGCACCGACCGGATTGGTCGTCCGGTCGGACTGTTTGCGACGCTGGGCGAGGCTGAGCAGAGCCCGTAGGAAGCGACAGTCACAATGAATCCTCAGAATCGTTTCAGCTCTCTCGTCATCGCATCACGACCGCCCGAAGGCGGCGATCGGATGTCGGCTCACCGCGAGGACGAGCGCCGTTCGTCGCCCGACATCCAGCACACGCGGCGACTCGTGAGCATGCGTGTGCTTCGCGAATTAGAAGGCATCCGCGGCGTGGGCGATCTCACTTCACGATTTCGTCGCGACCACAACGGCAGCCGTGCGCGAACGACACTGACCTTGCTCGCGGCTCAATTCGGCACGGGAGCTAACGACGGGGTGGTTCGCGCAGCGGCGCTCATCGAGTTGGAACACCTCGCATCCGTCTTTCACTCCGAAGATGTCGTTGACACGCGGGCGCAACCCGTTGACGGTTCGGTAACACCGCTTAAGAGTGGGGTAGAGCTGGATCGGAGCAATTCGCTCGCCACTATCTGCGGCGACGTGCTCCTGTCCAGAGCCAACCGCCTTGCGACCTCCCTCGGCCCGCGGGCTATCGAACTCCTCGCCGAGATGATGGAACGGCTCTGTGTCGGTAAACTTCACGCCGAAGACGGCCCGCGCATCGGTGAGAATGCGCGAGAACACTACCTGCGCACACTGGCTGCGACGAGTGGCAACACTTTCGGCACGGCGGCACGGTTGGGGCTGATCTTCTCCGGAGCGCCTACCGAACGGGAGACTCCCGTCGTCGCGTTCGCAGAACGTGCCGGAGTCGCATTTCAACTGGTCGAAGACTGTCTTCGCGTCTGCGATTCGGCCGCGTCCCGCGAAAAGGGAGCCGCTGACGCTTTGGAAGCCCGGCGATGGTCGCTCGACGCCAAGAACGCGCTTAAGCCCCTCCCTGAGTGCTCCGCGACGAGAGCGCTCAGCGGGTTTGCGGACACAATCGTTGAGCGCCTAACCGGCTCGCAGTCGGGCAGGCCCACCCTGATGAGGTCCCCGAGCGTGGCGCTTAATCCCCTGGGAGTTTGAACGTCGTTCGAGCCGTAGCGTTCGATCTCTTCGACGGCTAGCGCGAGCAGTTCGTGCCCAGTGGCGGTCTAAGCACCGCACGCACGACGAGCGCCGCCGACATGCAGACGGCTGCAACCCGTGCTGTGCGGGCCAGAAACCGCCCGATGGCGCTGAACGAGGTGAACGTTGCCCCGATGCGGGCAAGCATCGCCTGATGTGCCACCTGGTCCAGCTCCTCAGTCGTGGGTAGTCCCCCAAGCCACCGACAGTCGCGGGTGTGTGCCGCGATCTCCTGCTCGGATGCGCCCGGTCCGCGGCCGGCCAGGAGATCAAAGCGCAGCTGCGCGAGTTCCTGTTGGGGTGCAGATGCGCTCAGGCTGACCATAGTGCCAGTGTGCGCCGCCCCTTGTCCTCTGACAAGTAAAGCGCATATTGGAAACAGGGCCGGGCCGGCGGGGCCAATGGTGCTCGCCGGTAGTGGCGGCTAGCACTGTCCGGGGTGTCATGTATCCGAGCGTTCGGGAGGAGCAGGAGTGTCTGGGTTCTTTCCCTGGTGGGTGGTGATCACCCACTTCTTGAACATCGTGTGGATGCTGATGCTGTTCCGCTCCGGCATCGAGGTGCTGTCGGCCTTTCCGAAGCTGTACTGGCACGACGACTGTCCACCGGGAAGACAATGGTTGCGATTCTCGAAGAAGCAATTCGGTGCCGACACGCGTAAACCGTGGACCTCACTGAACGAGGAGGAGTCCTGGTCACCGGTGATCGCGTTGCCCGGCAGAAGGAACCTGGGTCTGGGCCGGCATTGGCATTTCATGACGATCCAGTTCTGGATCCTCACAGGGGTCGTGTATATCGCCACGATGTTCGCCACCGGTTATTGGCAGTACATCGTTCCCACCCACTGGTCTATCATTCCGGACACGATCAATTCCATCGGCAGCTATCTTCAATTCCAGTTCCCGGCCAAGATCCCCGGCCAACCATTCGAACCGGCACAGAAACTCGCCTACTTCGTGGTGATCTTCCTGATGGCACCCGCCCAGATCCTGACCGGGGCAGCAATGTCACCATCCGTGCTGGCACGCTTCCCCCGCTACGGCAAGCTATTCGGCGGCAAGCAAGGAACACGCAGCCTGCACTTCCTGATCATGTGTGCCTTCGCTGCATTCATCGTCGTGCACACGTTCATGGTGATCATCCACGGCCTGCCCAAGGAACTGGCGGCGATCGTTCTCGGCGACCCGGGCGGTGACCGCAGACTGGCAACGGGCATCGGGTTGGCCGCGCTGCTGGCCATCATCATCTTCCAGGTGGTAATCACCTGGTTCTCCGTGCGATACCGCAGACGCACCCAGCGGCTGCTCGGCCTGATGGTCGACCCGTTCGAACGCGTCATCTCACGCCGTTTCACCTCCCACCAGCGCTTCTCCCGCAAACACATTTCGCCGTATTTTCGGGTCAACGGCTATCCGCCGCCCAGCGACGCGTACCAGCAGATGGCCGCCGGCGGCTTCCGCGACTACCGGCTCACGGTCGGCGGACTGGTGGCCCGCCCCTTGACGTATTCCCTGACCGAGCTGCGGAAACTCGGCGGGCAGAGGCAGATCACCAAGCACAACTGCATTCAGGGCTGGACGGCCATCGCGGAATGGGCAGGGATCCCGTTGGCGGATGTGATGGATCAGGTCAAACCGGCCCCGGAAGCCAAGTATGTCGTCTTCTACGGCATGGACGACAAAGGCTTGACCGAGGGTGAGGGCCGGTACGGGTTCTTCTACGGCACCATCCCGATCTATCTCGCACGGCACCCGCAAACGATCCTGGCGTTGGAGATGAACGGCGCACCGCTACCTGTCCAACACGGCGCCCCCATCCGGTTGCGGGTCGAGACCCAACTCGGTTTCAAGATGGTCAAGTGGATCCAGGGCATCGAATTCGTGAGCGATATCGCCGACATCGGCATGGGGATGGGCGGTTGGCGTGAAGACCAGCAGTTCTACGCCAACGGCGCAGGAATCTAAGAGAACACCCATGGCATCCTCTACCCAAAGAACCCGTGACGCAGAAGAATTCCCACTGCACGTCCTGCGCGAATACGCACTCCTGGCCGATGGGCAACGCGGCGCCCTGATCGGCCCGCGGGGCGATATCGCCTGGATGTGCGCGCCACGCTGGGATTCCGACGCCGTGTTCTCCTCGCTGATCGGGGGCGGCGGTAAGTATGCGATCACGCCGAGCGCGAAACCGTTCGTCTGGGGTGGATATTACGAGGAAGGCACACTGATCTGGCACAGCAGATGGGTCACAACCTCCCAGGTCATCGAGAGCCGCGAGGCGTTGGCATTTCCGGGCGACCCGCACACCGCGGTGATGCTGCGCCGGGTGCTGGCCGTGGAAGGCGAGACCCACGTTGAGATGGTCTTGGACCCGCGCGCGGGGTTCGGTAGCCACAAGATGACTCGGCTCTCCAGTCATGACGGAGTGTGGACGGCGCGCTGTGGCCCCTTGTACATGCGCTTTTCCGGCGCAGAATCAGCGATGGCTGATCGCGACGGGGCCCTCCGCATGAGCCTGACGGTAGACGCGGGAGCCCATCACGACCTTGTTCTGGAACTCTCCGATGAACCACTGCGCGACACGCCGATCGACGCGGATCGCACCTGGGCGGCGACTGCCAATAGTTGGGAACGTGCAATCCCACAGCTGTCAAGCACGATCGCTGACGGAGACGCCCGACACTCCTATGCCGTTCTGCAAGGACTGACGTCTTCCGGTGGTGGCATGGTCGCAGGGGCCACGATGTCGTTGCCCGAGCATGTGGGGCGGGGACGCAACTACGACTACCGCTATGCGTGGATCCGCGACCAGTGTTATGCCGGACAGGCCGTCGCCGCCTGCGGAGCCTTCCCACTGCTGGATGATGCGGTGCGATTCGTGTCCGAACGGATGCTTGAAGACGGCCCGCACCTGAAGCCGGCGTACACGATCGCCGGAGGCCCTGTGCAAAGCGAGCGCACGCTTGACCTGCCGGGCTATCCCGGCGGCTCCGACAAGGTCGGCAACTGGGTGAACAAACAGTTCCAACTCGACGCATTCGGTGAGGCGCTCTCCCTGTTCGCGGCGGCCGCCGACCGTGACCGGCTCGACACCGAACAGTGGGGTGCGGTCGAGGTGGCTGTGTCCGCTATCGAAAAACGGCGCATGGAACCGGATGCCGGCATCTGGGAGCTCGACAACGAACGCTGGGCGCACTCACGCCTGAGTTGCGTGGCCGGTCTGCGCGCGATCGCAAGTCATGCTCCATCCGGGCAGGGTGCAGACTGGAGTTCGCTCGCCGACAGTATCCTCGCCGACACGGCTACCGACTGCCTGCATGCCAGCGGCCGCTGGCAACGGGCCCCCGGCGACGATCGCGTCGACTCAGCGCTGCTGATCCCTGCCATCCGCGGCGCGCTGCCCGCCGACGATCCGAGAACCCTTGCGACACTCACCGCGATCTTGGATGACCTGGGGCAGGACGGCTTCATGTATCGGTTCCGCCACGACCAGCGGCAACTCGGTCAGGCCGAGGGTGCCTTCCTTCTCTGCGGTTTCATGACCAGTCTTGCGCTGCACCAGCAAGGCCGCGAAGTCGAAGCGAACCGATGGTTCGAACGCAATCGAGCGGCATGCGGGCCTCCCGGATTGTTCTCCGAAGAGTACGACACGGCGCAACGGCAAATGCGCGGCAACATGCCCCAGGCGTTCGTCCACGCACTGATGTTGGAAACAGCCCAGACTCTGGCCACCCCATCGCTGAAACCGTGAGTCCAATATGGCGCGCAGCTCAGACTTGCAACACGATTAGTCAACCTAACAGGAGGTCACTATGAACGTATCCCAGACCGGTCAAGTCGTCGTCGTCACCGGATCCAGCGGCGGCATCGGACGTGCAACAGCCCTAGCGTTCGGCGCACGTGGCGCCAAAGTGGTACTCCTTGCCCGAGGTGAGGCCGGTCTGGCCGGGGCGGTTCGCGACATCGAAGAGGCCGGCGGAACCGCACTGGCCATCCCGACCGATGTGTCGGACCCGGAGCAGCTGGAGGCTGCCGCGATGAAGGCGGAGGAAGCTTTCGGGCCGATCGATGTCTGGGTCAATGTCGCCTTCACCTCGGTGTTCGCGCAATTCACAGACATTACGCCGGCTGAATACAAGCGAGTCACGGAGGTCAACTACCTCGGTTACGTCTACGCCACCATGATCGCGCTCAAACGGATGCTCCCGCGTGACAGCGGCACGATCGTGCAGGTCGGCTCGGCGCTCGCCTACCGCGGAATACCATTGCAAACCGCATATTGCGGTTCGAAGCACGCCATCCAGGGCTTCCATGAGTCGTTGCGCTGCGAGCTTCTGCACAACAAAAGCAACGTTCACGTGACCATGCCGCAGATGCCCGCCGTGAACACGCCCCAATTCGACTGGGTGATCAACCGGATGCCGAAGCCGGCGCAACCGGTGCCGCCGATCTACCAACCGGAACTGGCCGCGCGCGCGGTGCTATACGCCGCCGACCACCCGAAGCGCCGCGAGTACTGGGTCGGCGGCAGCACCGTCGCGACTCTCGCGGCCAACGCGATCGCGCCGGGACTGCTCGACCGTTATCTCGCGCGCACCGGGTTCTCCTCGCAACAGGATGACCGGACGCAGCCGAAAGATCACCCGACCAACCTGTGGCAACCGGCGGACGGACCAGAAGGCCACGATTACGGCGCGCACGGCAGCTTCGACGCACGAGCCATCACGCGCAGCATCCAGATCTGGGCGTCCGAACACCACGGCCTGCTCGCGTCCGTCGGCGGCGCGGCCATGGTCGGCGCCGTCGCACTTCTCGGAAGAAGGTCAATCAGATGATTCGAACCGACATCGTCCGCGCGGCCTGGGGCTTATGCCAGGTTGTCGCGGCCCCGTCTATTGCCCGAGCTGAGCTCGGGCACGATGCCGATACCGTCACGACCTGGGCGATCCGGATACTCGGCGCCCGGCAGATCGTGCAAGGCGCAATCCTCAGCCGAACTGCCTCGCGCACCGCGCATCGGGTCGGCGGGGTGATCGACATCCTGCACGCGTCAAGCATGGTGATCGTCGCCATCGCCAACCCCGGGCGGCGTCGCGCGGCCATCATCGATGGGAGCGTCGCGAGCTGTCTTGCCATCGCGGAGTTGCGGCGGTGATCCGGTACATGCTCTGACGCCGTCATGAACGGCAGCTGGAAGGAGAAGACAATCATGGGTCAAACGAAGCAGGCAGATTCGCCCAAGCCGGTGCGCAGCCTCGTCACCGCGCGAATGGACCGGCACCATCTATCTCCTCGCCGCCTGGGGATCGGCGGAGAGTACACAGCCATCAACTCGGTAATCGACGAACTTATCCCGTCGCACTATCGCGGTCGCGTCGACATCGCCGTCAACGGCACATATTGGGCCGGCGCGGCGAGCGGCGCGTTCGCCAACCTCTTCCTGTTGGCCAACACTGTCGTTTGACACGAAAGATGTCCGTTTGACACGGAACTTGTCCGCGTGACGGCGGATCTGTCCGATTGACACGAAAGATGTCCGCTCGTTGGTGTCCTTTGTCATTCTTCTCAACTGAATTGTCAATTTCTCAACTGGGTTGTCCAAGGTCGCGCGCGACTTTCGGACCACCATCACGGGTTTTCAGGGATGAGTTGAAACTCGATGTGCGCGCGCGCCGTGCCGGGTGGCGCATCCGGGTGATCGAGGTCCCGGCGATATCGCGCAGTGAGCTCCTGCATCTCACGGCGCGGTTCTCGCGCCTCATCCAGCACTCGCAAGTGATAGCTGGTCACACCGGTGGACTGTTCGATCCGTTAACCGAGACTGGTCGCGGTCGCCGGGCCATCGGCCTGGAGCAGATCCAATAGGTGCAGGCGGCTCGGATGCACCAGTCCCCGCAACGCGGTCGGGCTGAGAATCGCATCCTGCGCGGGGTCCAGCCAATCGGGAGATCACTCATCCCGCCACAGGCCATCCTCTGGCCAGTCGCAGAAAGCCAGGTCTCGCAAGCGGAACTTCACTGATGCAGATTTCAGTCGACGACGCGAGAGGTAAGCACCGACGCTCGACGTGCAACGAGACTCATCTAAACTGCTCGCGTAACGGTTCCAGGCGTAGCCTCTTCGCGTATCGTCACACGGACACTGTCAGCCGGATTGATCGGAGTAGCCATGCCAACTGATCTCAGCGGATTCCTCGATGGCGTGGATCGGGCAATATACATCGTCACCACCGCGGTCGACGAAGAGCGCTCCGGATGCCTGGTCGGCTTCGTCACGCAGGTCAGCATTGACCCGCCTCGACTCCTGGTCTGTCTGTCGGTGGCCAACCACACCTATGTTGTCGCGCAGCACGCGTCGGTGCTCGTGGTGCACTTGCTTGGCCGGGATCAGGGCGAGCTGGCGGCACTTTTCGGCAGCACGACCGGCGACGAGATCGACAAGTTCCAGCGATGCGGTTGGCAGCGTGGGCCGGCTGGGGTTCCGGTGTTGGAAGGCGTTCCGGGCTGGATGGTTGGTTCGATCGTGCAGCGGATTCCGTTCGGCGATCACGTGGGGTTCATTCTAGAACCGCTCGAGGCTCATCGACACGACACGGGCGTGGTGTTGACCTTCGAGCAGGTGAAGGACCTGCATCCCGGGCATCCGGCCTGAGCAGGTCATCCGGATTGAAGGAGCGAGCCGGCCCGCCGCCTACACTTTGCTCAGCGCTGAGCCCTTGTGCAGTGCGACGTGGTCCGTCTTGTCGCTCTCGATCTCATATTGCGGGTCATCCTCGCTGCATCGGTGCATATGCCCCTTGTAGTCCACATCCTTGGTGTGCACTTTCGTGATCCGACCCTGCACGTGACCGGCTTCGGAGTTCCACCTCACGTGATCCCCGACAGAAAACTTCTTCGCCATCTGGGCGCCTCCCGACTCGTGCCACCTACTTATCAACGCGTACCGGTCACCACATACTCGTCGCAAGGTACCTATCAGCACAGTAGAGTGCCTGCATGACAAGCGCAGAGCGGCTGGGCGTGCTCGGAGTCGGTCGGATGGGGTTGCCGGTGTGCGCCCGGCTCGTGACAGCCGGCTTTTCGGTGACGGCTTTCGACATCCGTCCGCAGGTGCGCGCTGCCGTCGAGGCAGCCGGTGCAATCTGGGCGCCGGATGTCGCGACGCTCGCGGCATCCGTCGATATCGTGATCACGGTGTTGCCTGGAGCGCCCGAGCTGGAGCAGGCGATGTCTGGCGCGAACGGAGGCCTGCGCGGGATGGCCGCCGGATCCTGCTGGTTGGATCTGACCAGCAACGATCCACGCGTCGCACACAAGCTCGCCGCGCTGGCGAATGCGGACTCGATTGTGAGCGTGAGCGCGCCGATGGGAGGCGGAGTGACTGCCGCGACGTCGGGAACGCTGACATTCTTCGTCGGTGGCGCAGCATCCGCCATCGACCGCGTCCGACCGGTATTCGCGGCGCTCGGCGCACCGGATGCCGTACGCGTCGTTGGCGAGGACGTTGGCGCCGCGCATACGGCGAAACTTCTGGCCAACCTGTTGTGGTTCGGGCACGTGGCGGCCACCACCGAAGCCCTACTGCTCGGCCAATCCCTAGGCATCGACCTGCAGACGTTGCGCGCAGCACTCGGCGAGAGCGCCGGCGGCAGCACCTTCATGGATCGACACCTCGACCACTTGCTGGCCGGCGACTATCTGCAGTCCTTTGGGTTGGATCGGTGCGTCGACGAACTTGAAATCGTGACGTCGTTGGCGGCCGAAAAGGGTGTCCCGTTCGAGTTGTCGTCGCTGGTCACCCGGCTACACGAGGAAGCGCTGGCCCGTTTCGGCCCCGTCAACGGCGAACTTCTCGTCGCGAAACTGCTCGAGGAACGCGCGGGAAGACAACTGCGCGCCTGCGGCTGAGTCGCGGGGGGACGTGCGTCCCGGGGCGTCCACAAGCCGACGATCAAGGCGATCAGAGCGGCCTCCGGCCTTCTGGGTTGCAGTCGGTCATGACCTCCGAGACGAATGGGCGCGCGGCATCGATGAGTCCGCGCAAGCACCCGCGATTTCAACTTTTGGACAAGTTCGATGACACGGATCCGTGAATTCAGCGACCGCCTGAATTGACAAATGCCTGATCAGCTGGACCTTGCTTTGCCAACTCCGATGACAAGGAACAAACACGGACTTTCCCAACAGCTGAGGCTGGCGCATCGGCTTCTTCATCGGGCCGTTTCTCGGGCTGATCATCATCTACCTCAGGAGGCACATCCCCGAGAGCCCGCGTTGGCCTATGCCAGCGCATTGAACAAGCTTCGCACCCTGGTCACCGGCGTTCTCGGCGCGGATGCAAAGGTCGCCTACAGGCTGGTTCGTGGTTCACCGAGTTCAGTGCTCCTCGCTGAGTCCGCACAGGCAGACTTGCTCGTCCTGGACGCTCCACGAAGGCGGGCCAGTCTCCGCTCACCGATTCTGGCGCACCGGCTCATCTATGCTGCCGCGTGCCCGATTCTGATCATGCCACCGGTCCCACTGAATTCCGGCACGTGAGCATGATCGCCCGCGACGATCCATGCCGTATTCGGCGTGCGCCGCGTTATAGGTATGCGCGCAGTTCAGGAGACCGAAGCCTCTTTAGCGCCTGAAGTTCGAGTTGACGGGCACGTTGTTTTGATATGCCGAACATAGCGCCGATGCGATCCAGGGTCGTCGGGTCGCATCCGTCGAGTCCAAAGCGCATGCGCAGAATGTCACTCTCTCGATCCGGGAGTTCGTCGACGCGTGCGCGCACGGCCACCCGCGTGATTTCCAGGGCGACGAGATCGGGAACAGAGGGGCAGCCGTCGTCCATGATCAGATCGCCGAGTTCTGAGTTGGCGTCGCCCTCGGTCCGGAGGTCGAGCGAGACTGGCTCTCGATCTGCCGACCGCAGGCGGTGCACCTCCTGGATCGTCAGATTTGACTCATCCGCGAGTTCGACTTCGCTGACTTCTCGACCCCACTCGATTGCGAGCTCTCGCTCCAGGCTGCGGAGCCGGTTGATCTTCTCCATCGTGTGGACGGGAATGCGAATCGCGCGTGCTCCGCCAGCCAAACTCTGCCAGATCGTCTGGCGGATCCACCACATCGCATAGGTGGAGAACTTGAATCCGCGGGTGTAGTCGAACATCTTCACCGCGCGGTCCAGCCCGAGATTTCCGTTCTGAATCAGGTCCATCATTCCGAGCCCACGCGCGGTGTAGTGCTTTGCGACGCTGACCACGAGCTTGAGGTTCCCTCGGACGAAGCACGCGTAGGCGGCGCGCCCATCCCGCACTAGGAACTCAAGCTCGGCCTCAGTGGCTCCGTTCGCGGCCCCTGCCGCGGCCAGCCGATCGCCTGCGATCAGCCCAACCTCGATGCGCACGGCAAGGTCGATCTCGTCCTGCGCGGTCAAGATCGGGATCGGGCCAATCTGCTCCAGGTAGTCGTGTACGGCATCCGTCGATGCACCGCGGATGTCCGTGCGAGGACCGCCCGCCCCCGACATCGATGTCATTGCGAGTGTGTTCGTCATCACAAGTCTCCCCTCACATCCGGTAGAACCCACCCGAGCGTCTAGCCCTGGATTACTAACGATGCGAACTCCGAGGTCTGGAGAGAACGACCATTTCAACTGTTCCAATCATAGTAGAGAACGCTCACTCTGTCAGACGATACTCAGGTCGGCGACTGCGTCAGGCGCACGTGATGACATCCGCGTTACGCGCAAAATAGATCGGGGCAATCCGTCGCGAAATGCATTGAACTCGTGGGTCCGTGCGACCGTAATCAAGCCCCTTTTTGCGGGAGGACCCGAGCGTAGACTCAGTACATCAGTAGAAGTTGCGCATTGCACGTCGCGACACTCCTGTGATGTCGTCAAAAGATTGGAAAGGAGAAAATCATGTCAAACCCGGATGAACAGCAGACGCCGACGAGTGAGCCCAACGAAATTGGAGCCCAAACATCGCCCGTCGTCAAGCGTGAAAATCCGGCCGCGGAGGAAGGCGCGGATGCCGAACTTGTGCCATCGGTCGACCCTGGCAATGCGCGCTCGGGCGATGAATCGGATCCTGCAACTGATGCCCCGGTTCGAGAAGATCCGGAGCCTCAAAGCCCGTAGCCTCCGAAGTTACGGCTGAGAGCCCGACAAGATTGCGCCCCGCCCAGCCTGAGAATACGCAACCTGAACGGGGCGCTGCGCTGCGGCGGCGGTCAGTTGCTGTCGAATGTAGCCTGCATAACCGCCGGCAGTCCGTCCAATGGGGCGTCCTGAGGTCAACACCCAGCAGTCGTCTGTCGCTACGCAGCGCGCGCTTGCCGCACGAAGGTCTTCAACCAAGCGAACGTCTTCGTGTTCGGAAAGCGGCCGAAATCCTCCGACTGCGCGGTATGCGTCTGCGGTGCAGCCGAGGTTGGCACCGTGGACGTGCCCGTTCGCCTCGCCGGGCACGTGCGTCGCCGCCCACGCTGCGCGTTGCGACGAATCCAGGTCTTTGGGATCTGGTCGCACTGTTCCGATCATTACCTCAACCCCGATGCGAGCGAGGGCGAGTTGGCAACTGAGCCAGTTCGGCGGGACGGCCGAGTCAGCGTCAGTGTTCGCAATCCATACACGCGTCAGATCGGTGGGCTCAAGAAGCTGAAGAGCACGGTCGATCCCCGCTGAACGCGCCCTACCGACGTTGTTGAAGTCGACGGAAAGCACATCCAACGCTGAAGCATGGGCAGTGACGGCGGATGTGTCCGTACACGAGTCCAAGACGAGCGTCACGGCAACCTGAACGTTCCCGGTTGCGGTGGTTGAATTATGCTCAACCGCCTGTGCCAAGGCCGCAATGCACCGGCCGAGAAGTTCCTCCTCGTTTCGGATGGGAACCACGACGACGACCGCTTTCATCGCCGGGAACTCCGTCTTCATACCAACCCGGTCTCTCTGGCGACGGATACCGCAGGCGGACGCGAGAACACGTCGAGGAGGAAATCTTCCTCCCGGTGACGCACAAACAGGGCAAGGTCGGTGCGTTGAAGGAGCGCGGCATGCACCTGGTCGCCGCTGAGTGGATATTCCGGTACGTCGTGACGCCAGTGACAGGCGATAATGATGCCGTCCCGGGTCAGGGTGCGCACGGCGCGATCCAGAGCATGTCGAAGATCTGTCTCATCCCAGTAGTAGCCAATCTCTGAGAGGACGATGAGATCGAATCGGCCATCCGGCCAGTGCTGCGGGGTCCTCATCTGGGCGAATTCCACACGAGGATAGTCTTTCAACCGTTCCCGTGCGGTTTCAATCGGTGCAGCGGCAATGTCAATTGCCAGAAGTCGTTCACATCTTTCGGCGAGATCGCGCGTGAGCATTCCCGTGGAGCAACCCACCTCCAGTGCCGAGGCGAAGCGCGCTCTGGGGAGAGCTGCGACTGTGAGCGCGCGTTTGCGCTCCTCATACCAGCGCGATTCGAAGCCCCACGGATCGATTTTGCCGGCATAGAACTCGTCAAAGAAGCCTTCGGTGAGACTGGGCAGTGGCACTTCGGGAATATCGGTTGGTGTCTGGATGAAGGTTTCGAAGTTGCGCGCGAAGTGAGCCTGAACCTCCGGGTTCAGAAGCGCTTCGTCACCGTGAGCATCGGAAAGCGGCCGCGTTTGGCTGAGATGCGCGTTCGTAGCCGCCTCTTTCGCTGCGTGTTCGCTCGGCGTCAGGTCTAATCGGAGCATCTGAGCCCACGGCACCCGGGGATCTTCCGGCGCAGCCCAGTGCCACATCCAGATCGGATACTCCAGCAGTCGTGTTCCCGTCTGCAGTGCGATGGCGGCGGCAACGGCGCCCGCCGCGACATGGTCTCGGTGGCCATCTTCCCGCCACGGAGCGACGATGAGCGTTCGCTGACCACCACGTGAGCCGATCACCTCCCGCAAACGCCTACGAAGCCGATCGGGTTCGTCGCGGATCTGGCCGTCGGGGATCTCCAAGAGGTCGAGCTCGGCGCTCGGCGAGACGATGCGCAGCGCAGCCTTCACCTCGATTCGTCGGATGAGCCGCAACTCGTCGCGACTACGGGTGGGTGAGTGCGGGTGGGAGCCCTCGCCGTCCGTGGCAACGATGACACAGGTCCGAATGCCGTGCAGATCGGCGCGAGCCATCAGGCCCGACACCCCCAGCGTCTCATCGTCGGGATGCGCCGCGACGACAACGAGCCGGTCTATGCCTTCCAAGACGAATTCGCCGACCTGCGACCATCGGGGTGAGGCCACCCATTCAGTCTCGGATGTGCCGCGGTCGAGATGATTGAACGTCACCATGGCAGTTCGTCCATCCTGACAAGGTCGCGGCCCAGGGCTGCATGATCGCGTTCGGCGTGATGCTGACGAATGTATATCTGCAGATCAGCGACGCGCCGAGCGTGCTCCTCATCGAGTGCCAACGGCGCCGGCCCCAACGCGTGCCCGACGTGAGTGATCGTCGACTCCGCCACTTCAGCAACCAAATTGCGTACCCGCCGAGCAAGGATCGACGGCGAAGGAGCAGAGGCAGCTTGGTGATCGACAAGCACGCTTGCCTCGGCCAAGGCGGCTCGCGCCGCATTCAAGGCCGTGTCCACGGCGCCCAAAAGGGTGAGTGCGACTTGGTCGGGCTCACGCTGGAGTGCTTGACGATACAGCAGCCGGGCCACACCGATCGCGCCACCCCACCAGCAGGCCGAGACGCCGAGCCCGCCCCAGGCGAAACCAGGACGCGTCAGATACCACCGTTCCTCCCCCACCGGCACGGCAGGAACGTGCGCGAACTGCACCGGTGTGCTGGCGACCTGTTGCAGCCCGCGCGAGACCCACGGCACGTCCACGGGCACGACGCCGGCATGCGCCATATTCACGGCGAACAGACGCCGCGTGCTCGGGCCAGTGTGCGCGGTGACCAGCGCATGCGAAACGTCCCGAGCAAGAGAGCACCAGGGTTTCACCCCGTCTAGTAACCATTCGCCTTCGCTGCCGGATGCAGTCAGCGCGAACTCCGCTCCCTCAGCCGCGTACACTCCCCACGTGCTGTCGGCGTTCGCACCAACGCGATGAAGATTGACGTTGTCGGCCTGCGCAAGGATCGCCAGCGCATCCAGGTGGGGTTCCAGAATACGCGCCACGCCAACATCAACAGACGCGGTGGAAGCCAGAATCTCCCACAGCTGCACGGTGCGTCCGTCTCCCGGTTTTGGTGCGTAACCGCCAACACCGACGCACCAGGTCAGGGCAGCTGATACATCCCCATGACAGTCCGCTGCGCCCTTTGTCACCTCACTGAGGCGCTCAGACCAATCGCCGGGTGGGCGTCCCAGATCCAACTGAACCGGCGGGCTTGCATCAATGGGATTCTTGGCTTTCAACCGCTTCCTCCGAGTAGACCTATCGATCGTTGCGAATGCGCCGCACTCCTGTAGCCTGTTGAGAGAAAGCGGAACGATCGCTCTCGAGCCCAGTCTTTGACCGGAGCGGTCGCTCTGTCAAGGGTTAGCTACACCCAGCCGATCGGGATGACTAGATTGATCGTTTTGATGGCAGTCTCTGATGACCGATGACACTGCACCGATTAATGCAGAGAAACCGGGTGCCGCGACTCCACGCGACACCGGCGAAGGTCTGTGTTCATCGTTTGTCGAGCTCCTCTCCGTGACCGGGGTTTCAATATCGGTGATCGGTGGGTCCGGGCAGTCGACGATTGGTGCCAGCGACCAGGTTGCCGCGCGCATGGAAGAACTTCAGTTCGAGTTGGGAGAAGGACCGCACTGGACGGCGTTGCGCACCGGGCAACCAGTTCTGGTTCCCGATTTGCATGAGGCGGCACATTCACAGTGGCCGGTCTTCGGCGCTGCCGCGCTCGAGCTAGGGATCGGTGCATTGTTCGCCTTCCCCCTGATCATGGGTGCTGTCACCATCGGGGTAGTGGACCTGTACCGTTCCAGCCCGGGAACGATGGATAGCGGCACCGTCTCTCGGGCTCTCTCCCTCACGGCCTTGACCGCGGGGCCGGCGCTACGTCTCGCCGGCCGGTCCGCGGGGCAGGATGCGCCGACCAACGGGATGATGGTTCCCGAAATGCGGCGGGAGGTGCATCAGGCGACCGGGATGGTTCTGGCGCAGCTGGAGATGAGCGCCACGGAGGCGTTTTCCCGCCTGCAGGCCCATGCCTTTTCCAGGGGGCGAACGGTACAATATGTGGCGCACGAAGTAGTCATGCGCCGGCTCAACTTTCGCGATCTAACAGAATGAAGACGACTATGCTTCGCAAGGCTGTCAGAAAGAACGTAAGGGCGATCAAATGAGCGAGATCTCGAGAGAAACAAGGCTCAATGCGGCGTTCGTCAAACTTGCAGACACGCTCACCGATAACTTTGACATCGTTGATCTCCTGCACACCCTCATGGAGGAGTGCATTGATCTCTTGGACACGCAGGCCGGCGGATTGATGCTCGCCGACGCGCTCGGTGACCTTGAGCTCGTGGCTTCAACGAGTGAGCGTGCCGATTTTGTCGAGATCATGCAGCTGAATGCCGGAGCGGGCCCCTGCGTCGACTGTTTCTCCACGGGCACAGCCGTTGCCGTCGCCGACATTGACGAGTCGGCCACACGATGGCCCGAATTCAGGGCCGCAGCGCTCCAGCAGGGATTCCACTCAGTGCATGCAACGCCACTGCGACTGCGCGGAGAAATCATCGGGACGATGAACCTTTTCGGCACGAGCGTCGGGGAGTTGAGCCCCACGGATGCGGCGGTTGCTCAGGCACTCGCCGACGTTGCCACGATCGGCATCCTGCAGGAGCGAATCATTCGTGAAAGCGGCATCGTCACGGAGCAACTCCAGCGCGCACTTGATAGCAGAGTCCTCATCGAACAGGCCAAGGGCGTACTCTCCGAAACCGGGTCCATGGAGATGGGCGAGGCATTCGCCGCGCTACGGGCCTATGCCCGCAACAACAATCTCAGCCTGCGCTCCGTCGCGGAAGGCGTCACCGGTCGCACGCTGGATATTCTCGGTGCCCCCAGCACGGTCGCACCCAAATCCATGGCATGATTCGTGCGCGCAGGTGTATTCACAACGTCAGGCCAACGGGATCACCAGACAACTGGTCAATCACCAGCGCCCCAATCCGCTTTGCACGCAACGCAGCCGTGCGATCCCCCTCGGCGGCTGAGATTATCGAGCCTTTCATCAGGATGTGCCACGACCAGACGAAGTCGTCGAGATTACGCAGTCCGGCCTCCTCGCCCAACCGGCGGGTGAAGTCGCGGATGTGGCCGAGATAGGCAATGCTCGCCCGACCGATCGGATTTTCGGAACCCATCTCGAGGAGCACATTGACAAATGAGCACGCTTCGTAGTCGTCTCGCTGGAACCACTCGTCGAAAACATCGAAGATAGCCAGGAGACGCCCCGTGGGTGTCTTCCCTCGCCGCCTCGCCTCCGACTCGAGTATGCCCAACGTCCACACCTGTTCACGGCGCTCCAGGAAGGCCAGAACAAGGTCATCCTTCGAGCGAAAGTGCCGGTAAAAGGTCGAGATCGCAACGCCCGAATGACGTATCAACTCGTCCACGCCGACATCACGCACGCCGCGCTTCGCGAACAGTTCATATGCACTGGTAATGATGCGCTCACGCGCGGGTGATTCCGTGTGCGACCTCTCTGTGACAGCCATGATGTGAACAGACTACTCCTTGACAGAGCGAGCGTTCTCTATTATAAATGAGATACTAGATCGTGATCGTTCTCTCCAGCCCTCGGAGCACGCACCGTTTGAAACTCATTCGAGTTCTACAGATGTGGAGCAGCGGCATGGAAAACAATGCGACAACAGCAACATCAACACGGGCCCCTGCTTCGGATCCCGGTGTAGCTTCGGCGCAAGCTGACGGCTACTTCCGCGAGCCATCTGTGGTCGGGGACGAGTCAGTGTACCGGCCGCACTCCGCGCTTGACTCCGCGTGGGAAGACACCCTCGCCACGGCAAGCACCCAGTTGCTGCACGAATGGATCGACGGCGACAGCGTTACGGATCAGCAACCGCAGCCGGATGATCTCGCATGACTCACGACGATTCGGCCGTCGGTGAAGCTGAAACTTTGAATGCCGCGGCGGTTGAGAGCGATCTTCTCGCCACGCAACCCATCGATATCAGTGCGCTGCTGAAACAGCAGTCACAAGGCCAGACCTGACCACGAACAATCGGCTCCCTTGAACCGTCCGATAGACGGGTCCCGTTTCACAATACTCAAACGAATGGAAAGTGATTGAAATGACTGCATTGGTTGTCGTCATCGCGATTATCGCGATCGTTCTGATCTTCTTCGGCGGCTTTGTTCAGGCCGTCCAGTGGCTGCTCTGGGTAGGTATCGTCCTGCTGATTATTGCCGTCATCGTCTGGTTGTTCCGTTTCATCACGGGACGCCGACACACTTCCGTCTGACTTGCCGCGGCACGCGGTTCTGTCGTGGCGGACTTCGCATGCGGTTCGTTAGTTCAAGGGAGAAGTAATCATGGGAACTGTACTCTTTGGCGGCGGCGGTCGGAAGAACATCGTCATCGAGCCGTTTTCTGACACTCAATGGCGGGCATGCGACATCCGATGGTCCGAGCACGACGCGCGCAGCCTTCTCGGCTTCATCGAGAAGAAAGGCAACGACCTCTTTGAGGTCATGCAACTCGATCATGGATTCGAATGGTTCTCCTTCGCCACTCTGGAGGCGGCAACCGCTCATTTCACCACCATGAACCCGGGTGCAACCCCCAATAGCGAGAACGTACTGTCTCGATTGCGCGCTCACGCCTGATGAACACCCGACGGTCTGATGAACCCCCGACGGTCAGGGGCTGACATGGATCCAGTTTCCGGGCCAAGTGGGCAAACCCGGTCGCAACCAACACCCGATTCGGAGAAGGCAGCTGAAGGCGTCGGCAAGAAGAAATCGCCGATCGTTCGATTCTTTGGAGTGCTTGGGCCCGGATTGGTCACGGGGGCCGCTGATGATGACCCATCCGGAATCGCAACCTACTCCCAAGCGGGCGCTACCTATTCCAACGGGTTGCTGTGGACGGTGCCGTTCACTCTGCCGCTGATGATGGCGGTCCAGGAAATCTGCGACCGCACAGCGCTGGCGACAGGAGACAGTCTCGGGCGGCTGATTCGCCGCAAGTTCGGCCACCGGTTGCGGATTACGATCGGAATCCTTCTCGTTGCCTTGATCGGCGCGAATTGCCTGAATCTCGCAGCAGACCTGATGGCTATCGGTTCAGGCATGAACCTCCTGCACGCCGGACCCGCACCCCTGTGGGCCGCCATCGCCGGGATCGCAATCGCTGTCGCACTGGCCGCGGGTTCGTTTGAGCGCATTGCCAAGGTCTTCAAATGGCTCTGCCTCGTTCTCCTCGTCTATGTTGGCGTGCTGTTCGCGGCGAACGTCAATTGGGGTGACGTTGTGCGCGGCCTGCTGCTGCTCCAGTTCCAGTTCTCGCCGGCCTACCTCGGCCTCGTCGTCGCTGTGCTCGGCACCACGATCTCCCCCTACATGTTCTTTTGGCAGAGCGCCCAGCGCATCGAAGAATTGCGCGCAGAAGAGCTGGGCGGCGATGCCGCCCCCGCTCTCAAACATCGAACGCGTGCCGCCGCCAAACGCAAGTTACTCAACGGCAGGATTGACGTATTCACCGGCATGATCTTCTCCGTGCTGATCATGTTCGCGATTATGGCCGCCACCGCCGCAACGCTCGGTGGGCATGGCAAGACTGTCAGCAGTGCCGCGGACGCGGCTAAAGCCTTGGAGCCGTTAGCGGGCAGCGCTGCGACCATCCTTTTCGCGGCCGGGCTCATCGGCTCGGGGGTTCTGGCCGTTCCCGTCTTGGCCGCATCCGGCGCGGCCGGACTCGCCGGCCTGTTGAACAAAGAGTGGGGACTCGACCGCAGCCCGCGCAAAGCGCCCGCCTTCTACCTACTGCTCGCAGTCGGCATCGTCGGCGGAACCATCCTCAGCGTGGTCAGCACCGACCCCATCGGCCTTCTCGTACTCAGCGCCATCGTCAACGGAATCGCGGCGGGGCCATTCCTGATCGTCATGATGCTCATCTCGCGCGACCGCACACTCATGGGTATACATCGCAACGGCAAACTCGCCGCCACACTGGGCTGGGCCACCACAGGAATCATGTGCCTGGCGGGCCTCTACGGAATCTGGTTCACGATCACCGGGCACTAGTCTCGATATCCGCGTCTTGCGTGCTCGGGGACCGGATGTGTTGCCTACGTTTCGGGCTTTCCTTCTGCCTTGGTCTTTGCGAACTCTTCAAGGTCGGCTTGTTCGAGATTCTCCAGATGGGTAAGCGACGGGTGAGGACCTATCTCGGTTTCACCCTGCTCTGTCATATCTCCCACTGGAGTATCCGTATCAGGACCTTCCGGCGGCTCGGCCGGGGAGGGTTTTCCCGGAGTTGGTGGGGTGGGTGTTTCCTCGGTCATGATAGACCTCCGCATACCGTTCAGCGAACGTTTCGCTGCGGCTGACGTTAGTCCGGGTACCGGCATCCGTCTAGTACCGGAGCCACTCAACGGGTCCATCGATGTCCCCCCGCTACGGGCACTGCGTTAGATCGACTGTCGATAGCCGAAGAATTCGTGGTCGTTGTTATACCCACCAAGACCGCCGCCGATTTCGGTGAAGTCCTCGACGAACTCGATTCCCTTAATCCATTTGACCAGTTTGAAGCCCAACTGTGTGTCGTTGCGCAATCGTGCCGAGTGCCTGGTCCAAGTCACCGCGAGGTGCGTCTGGGAAGCTCAGCGCATCTTCGTCGGCCACGTGCTCTGCATAGATCCGCGGCCAAAACAGTGAGGCAAGCACACGACTACCGATGATTAGCGCGGGGTGACTCCAGTATGCGCGATCGGCAGGGGAAAGCAACGAGTCGCCGGATTCTCGCGGAACGTGGTCCGAAGGCATAGGACCACGCTGTAGTCGTTCCGCGCGGCATGCGTCCGAATATCGATTCAACGATCACGACGACGTTCGCTGATGGTCTCCGGGATGCACGATGATCGTCGGACCAGTGATGTTGATCAGGACGTCGTGGCTCACCGAACCCACCATCATCTGTTCCGGGTCTTCTCGGCGGGAACTCCCGATCACCAGGAGTGCGGCGGCTGCCGACGCGTCAACCAATGCTTCCGCTGCGGGGCGTTGGACGCTGCGGGTCTTGACCACAGCGGCAGGGGCGACCGCACGCACGAGAGCGGCAGCGGCAGCCAAGACCATCGTGGTACTCGCCTCGATGTGCTGGGTTAGCTCGCGCCGCGCCGAATCGTCTCTCCCCGGGAAGTTCGGCACGGCGTAGGCACGGAGGAGCGTGAGGGTTTCCCCCGCACGTTCGGCTTCCACGGCGGCGAATCGGATGGCCAGCCGGCCGGCAACAGAATCATCCACAGCCACGACGACCCCTCGTCCATCACGTTGCGAGGTCTGAGGAATGATGGCCACTGGGGTGTGGGCTGCGGCGGCCAGCAGTAGGCTCCGTGAGCCGAAGACCTTGCCGTTGACGAACCCCGTCTTGTGTGTTCCGACGGCGACCAGGTCCACGCTGTCCGACGTTGTGACAAGTTCCTTCATCAGGCTGCCGTGGAGTAACCGAGTATGCCTCACGACCTCGGGTGCAAGGGAGCGCGCGTATTCAGATTCGCCTTCCAGAACGCGCTGTGCGTCGTCGCGAAGGTCATCGAGCATCCGCGCCCCAATGGTCGCCCATTCGTCGTCGACGACGTAGGTCAGGATCACCTCGGCTCCGATTGCGGCCGCCCGTTTCATACTCCAACGCAGCGCTGCCCGGCTGGCCTCTGTTCCGGCGACACCCACCAAAATAGTGCTAGTCATCGTATTCTCGCTTCCTCTGATCTCGCATCGTGAGCAGCGACATTCTCCGCGCAACGCAACGCCTGTATCCATATTGATTGCCTTGCCGACACATCATTAGAGTCGAAAGCCCCTGAGTTCAAACCCATTCTGGTTCGGGCCCACGTTCGAACCGTCGCCCGGTAAGACTCTGCGGTGTGATGCGAACATAGACGCTTTTCAGTGTGGGGATCCACGAATTCAGTGGCAGTTTCTCTGCGTCGTCGACTTCGGACTGCCGATCGAGTGCGCGCGCCGTTCCCTTCGCGATGACACTCCACGCGATCAGCTCTGTGTATGCGTCCACTTCGAATGTGACGTTCTCATTGATGGTCAATTCAACGAGCTTGTCGCCTGGCGCCGTGCGGAAGAGGATGCTCGAGCCGTCGGCATAGTAGTTGACCGGGAAAATGTCGACCATTCCGCCCGCGCTCGTTGCAACGCGTCCCAGTGTCTGCGTACGCAGCAGTTTCCAGCATTCCTCGTCAGAAAGTCGCTTGACGGGTCCTTCACCTCGACGCATTGCGGACCTCCTCACATCGGACTGTTTGGACAGACACTACGGCGACGACGCCGGCACGCATAGAGGCGGAAGTCCTATGCGGATCGCATCGACACGCCGCCACCGGTCAGGCGGGACTTTCGCCCCGACCAGCGCAAGCAAGGATGCACTCATGCTCGTGGTCGGCAGCCGCGGCCACGGTGGCTTCCCCGGGATGCTCCTGGGCTCGGTCAGCTCCGCGTGCGCCGAACACGCGCACTGCCCGGTGCTCGTGTACCACCTGCGTCACACCGACACCGACACAACGGACCCGCTGGACGCCGGGCGGGAGCGAATCGCGCTCACACCGATAGCCAACCCGTCAGGCAACCGTAGGATCGTCGAGCAACGCGGCCGCGTACATCGGTCGGGCGGCGTCGGCACTCGGCGGATGGAACAGGCCGGCCGTGGCGTCCCGGAACAGGCGGCTCAGTTCGGTGCCGTTGTTGAATCCGCTCCCACTTGCGCACATCAGCGCGGTCTCGGTCGCGCGCCGGGCCACGTTCGACGCGTTGAGGCGGGCGCTGATCAGACGCAGCGGCCAGCCTGCGCCGTGATCGACGAGGTCGTCGAAGTCGCGGCTATAGGCATCCAACTGTGCGGGCACCGCCATGTACTCCATGAGCGCGTCGGCCAGGCGCGCGCGGAACTCCGGCACCTCGGCGTAGGTCGTGGCGCTCTTGGCCGACCTCCGGCTTTTCAGCCCTGCGGCACCCAAATCCAGCGCACGACGTGCAACGCCCGCGTACACCGATCCGATCAGCAGCTGAAAGTTGCTGGTGATCGCGAACGTCAAAAGGTCGGGGTATCGCCCGGTCGGAATTCTGCGAGCGACCTTCTCCGGCCGCATCCGCACGTTCTTCAGGATCGTCGTACGGCTCTGCGACGCGCGCATCCCGAGCACATCCCACTCGTCCGACACGCCGATGCCCTCCGCGCTCCGCTCGAGGAACCCGTAGACGAGCCTCGGGTTGTCGGCGTCCGTGCTGTCCAGCCCGTGGGTGATCAGGCGCGTCCATACCGGCGACAGTGAGGTGAAGATCTTCACCCCGGTCAGCAGGTAGCCGCCGTCCTTCTGCGGCTCGGCGAGCGTGTTCGACCCCTGCAGCACCCAATCGTTGGCCGGCTCGCTTACCCCGAACGCGAAGACCTCCCCGGCCATCGCCTCATCGAACACGTACGTCAGCGACCGGTCGCCGCGCTCGAACATCGCACGAACAACCCCGACGCACATCAGGTGCATGTTCATGGCCAGGGCCGTCGCGGGTGCGGCCGTGGCCAGGCGCTGCTGCAGCCGGGAGACTTCATTGAGGCTCAGACCCGCGCCACCGAACTGCGCCGGCACGAATACTGTGAGATAGCCCTGCGCTATCAGCTCGGCGAGGTCCTCATCGAAGAACCGGTTCTCCCGATCGTAGATGTCGGCACGCCCGCGGAAACGTGCCAACAGGTCGTCGGGCAGGTACGTCGCGGCCAACTCTGCGTGTCGGGTTTCTCGGTCTGACATATCTACTCCTTCGCGATCCACTGGCGTGATCCATCGGCGTCATCCAGTGGTGTCATGCGCCGGCGCGTCTGATCAGCACCGCGCCATTGTGCCCGCCGAACCCGAACGAATTCGACAGCACCGTGTCGACACGCTGTCGCCGGGCCTCGCCCGCAACGATATCCCAGCCCACGAACTCGGGATCGTCGAGGTTGCGCGTGGGCGGCAACAGACCGTCACGCAGCGACTGCACGGCGATGATCGCCTCCACGACCCCGGATGCGCCGAGCAGATGTCCTGTGCTGGACTTGGTCGCGCTGATCGGGATGCTGCGAGCTCGGTCGCCGAGCGCGGCATCCAGCGCATGCAGTTCGGCGGCGTCGCCTGCCGGTGTCCCGGTGCCGTGCGCGTTGATATGGTCGACGGCATCCGGCGTGACGCCCGCGTCGGCAAGGCAATCACGCAAAGCCTGCGCCGCTCCGCGACCGTGCGGATGCGGCGCGGTCGGGTGATATGCATCGCTGGCGGCCCCGAAACCGGCCAGCAGTGCCAGCGCGAGCGCCCCGCGAGTGCGCACACTCTCCTCGGACTCGAGCAGAATGGCGGCGGCGCCGGCCGCCATCACGAAGCCGGAGCGTGCCCGATCGAATGGCCGGGATGCGGCTGCCGGATCATGCTCATACCCAGATGCCAGGGCATGCATATTCGCGTTCGATGCGAGATTCACCGGGTTCAGGCAGTCCTCGACACCGACGACGAGCACCGCATCGGCGTAGCCGTGGCGGATGCGACGCAGCGCCTCCCCGAGACCGATCGCGCCACTTGCGCACGTCGCCGACACGCCCTGTGCCGGGCCGAACGCCTGATAGCGCTGGCTGAGTACGGCCGCCGCTGCGTCGGGTGCACCGTAAATTGCGAGGGTCAGCGGCACTGCCCGGGGGCCGCGTTCATCGAGGGCGCGAGTGGCCTGCTGCATGGCGTCGACCGGTCCGGAGCCTGTAGCGGCGATCACCGCGAACCGGTGTGGGTTCCACGGCAGCTCGCCGGCGCCGGGCGTCCAGCCGGCCTGTGCCATCGCCTGGTCTGCGGCCGCGACGGCCCAGTGCTGGCTGCGGCTCAGCCGACGGGCAAGGCTCGGTGCGAGCACACTGGATGCCTCGAACCCCTGCACCTGTCCGCCGATACGCACGGCCAGGTCGGCGAATTCGGAATCGTTAAGCGTCGTGATGGCGCTGCGGCCATTGCGGACGGCATCCCACATCGTCGGCACATCCAGGCCGCTCGGGGTGATCGCCCCGAGTCCGCTGATGGCCACGCGGCGGCGGCCGGTCATAGCCGCACCGCCTCTCCTCGCGCGACGAGCTCGACGGTGGCGGCGCGGCGAATCTTTCCACCGACGGTGCGCGGCAGCCGCTGCACCCGATACCACCGCCGGGGTACGAACTGCGGAGCCAGCTTGCGCCGTGCCCGGGCGAGCAGCTGGGCCTTGTCCGGCGTCTCCCCCTCGATGACGAGTGCGACGATGCTGCCCAGCCGTTGGTGCGGGAGCGCAACCGCGCAGATCGCGCCGAGCTGCTGCATCCCCTCGAATGCGCGTTCCACCTCCGGTAACGCCACCTTGTGTCCGCCTGTGACGGCGATGTCCCCGGCGCGGCCGATCAGAACCAACCCACCGTCGACGAGTCGGCCGTGGTCATTCACGCTCGCCCACCCGTCGGAGCGCTTGAGCACGGCATCAGTTGTACCGGCGATGTAACCGTCAGAGCACGCAGCAGCACGGATCCACAGCGTGCCGGACTCGCCCTCGGGAAGTTCGGCGCCGTTCTCGTCACGGATACTCGCCGTGATGCCGTCATAGACGCTGATCCGGGTACCGTCACCGTCACGGCTGTCGCCGATAAACCCGATCTCAGCTGCACCGTAATAACTGATCAGCCGCACATCGGGCAACGCCTCGGCCAGACCCGCGCGAAGAACGGCGGGCAGGTTCGCGCCGCCTGTGACAACCAGGTCGAGCGTTGCGAATCGGGCCCGGTCACGACGGGCGGCATCCACCAGTGCCTGCACGACGGCAGGCACGGCAACGACACGGGTGATCTTCTCGTCGGGGATGCGCGCGGCCACTTCCAGCGGATCGAACACGTCCGCCAGGTGCGCGCTGCCACCGGAGGCGAGGCATTCGATCAGCGCGTAAAGAGTGAGGCTGTAGGACACCGGGCCCGGCGCGAGCGTTGCGACGCCGGGCCACGGTTCCAGATGCGCGCTGGAGATCGCGAAGTTCTCGCGGTACTGGTGCCGCGTCTTCAGGAATGCCTTGGGGTTGCTCGTGGTGCCCGAGGAGAACAACAGGAGAAAGGGCTCGTCACCGTGGCGTACCGTCGGTACCGCTGCCGCCGTGGCAGATGCCTCGCGCTGCAGGAAGTCGGCGAGCGGGTGGATCGTACCGGTCCAGCCGCGCGCGGCGAGGGCATCCGCAAGGTCGGTGGCATCACTGATCACCACACCGATTCCGGCGGCGAGAATGATACCCACCCTGTGCTCCAGCGGCCACAGTGGGTCAATGGTCGCCGACACAGCGCGGAACCCGGCGAGCCCCGCAACAATGCGTGCGGTATGGAACGCTGAGTCGATGCTCACGGCCGTGATCGGGATGCCGCCGGTTTCAGCAGCGGGCACCGGCGGCGTGTCCTGACCCCGGTGCAACGCATCCACGGCGGCGAACATGCGCCGGGAATCCTCGACGAGTTGCACATACGTCAGCCGGCCTTCAGCCGCGACGATCGCCGGCTGGTGCGGATGCTGCTCGGCAACTTCCAGCACGGTCCGCGTGATCGGCACCCGCGACCTCCTTGCGCGACCTCGCGGTAGATCGACGCGATCAGTCTAGTTCGTCCGCGTGTCGTCTCGTCCGTATGGCGTTTGTCTGCGAAGCGTGCTTCCTCTTCCAAGATGCGCCCGCTGTCCAGCGACGTAGGCGCCGTCGGTGACCTGCGCTCTCGCGTGCCACGTCGTCAAGATGCAGGCGACCACGATCTGCGGCACCGATCTGGACATCCTCAAAGGCGACACTCCCGAGGTCGAAACCGGGCGCATCCTCGGACACGAAGGCGTCGGGGTCATCACGGAGATCGGTGAAGGAGTCACACAACTCGCGGTCGGCGACCGCGTCATCCTGGCCTGTGTCAGCTCGTGCGGAACGTGCGAAAACTGCCACCACGGCCTCTACAGTCACTGCCTGAACCCGGAAGGCAAGGCAGGGATCGGCTGGATTCTCGGCTACATGATCGACGGCACCCAGGCCGAGTATGTGCGCATCCCGTTCGCGGGGAACTCCGTGTACAAAATCCCGGATGGCGTCACCGACTCGGAAGGAATCGTCCTGTCCGACATCCTTCCGACCGGATTCGAAATCGGCGTGCAGTACGGTCAGGTCAAGCCCGGCGACGTTGTTGCCGTCGTCGGCGCTGGCCCCGGCGGACACGTCGCCAACATCGGCGTCCACGGCAAGTCCGTCGAACTCGCCCTGAACGAGTTGTGGATCCACAACATCAACATCTCAATGGGACTCGTCAACACGAACACCCTGGCCATGCTGCTCAAGCTCGTCGCACAGCATCGGCTTCCGGCCGACAAGTTCGTCACCCACCAGTTCTCGTTCGACCAAATCATGGAGGCCTACGACGTGTTCGGAAACGCGGCCCAACATAACGCCCTCAAAGTACTCATCCACTAGCAAACCGGCTCGAGTTTCACCTGCGGGACGCACCGCGGTGGTCCATTAGTGGTTTTTCGCCTGCGTCGCAGGATTGTCTGTTGTGTCGTTTGGGTTCATGCCTGCGCCTCCACGAGTTCGCGTGCGGCCGCGACGATGTGGCGTGCAGAGATGCCGGCCGCATCCAACAGTTCAGCAGGCTGGCCAGACATGGGCAGGCCGTTGACGCCCAGGAGCGTGACGTGAAGTTCGCCCACGTCCGCGTCGGCGAGTGCCTCCATCACGGCGCCGCCGATGCCGCCCTGCGGGTAGTGGTCCTCCACAACGACCAACCGCCCGTTCGTGATGCGGCATGTGTCGATGAGCGTGTCGCGGTCCAGCGGTTTGATCGAGTACAAGTCGATGACCCGCGCCGCGATACCGTCCGTTGCCAACTGTGCGGCCGCGGCCAGGCATTCGTGCAGTGTCACTCCGGCCCCGATCAACGCCACGGCGTCGTTTTCCCCGGCACGGTGGATCTTGCATCCGCCGATTGGGAATTCTTCATCGGGCCCGTAGATGACCGGGTAGGCGCCGCGGGTCGCCCGCAGGTAGACAACGCCATCCGTGTCGGCCATGGTGCGCACAAGTGCGGCAGTGGACGGTGCGTCGCTGGGGTAGAGCACCACGGAGGTGTGGATGGCGCGCATCGCCGCGACGTCTTCCAACGCCATCTGGGAGGGGCCGTCCTGCCCGATCTCGACGCCGGCGTGGGTGCCGACCAGGCGGATGTTGGCTTCGGAGACGCCGGCCATCCGGATGAAGTCGTACGGCCGGGCAACAAGGAACGCGGCGAAGCTCGAGGCGAAGGGGATGTAGCCGCGCACCGACAGTCCCACCGCGGAGGCGATGAGTTGCTGCTCCGCGATGAACATTTCAAAGAACCGTTCCGGGCAGACATCCTTGAATTCGCCGGCGTGCGTGGAATTGCCGACCTCACCGTCCAGGACGACCACCTCCGGGCGCACCGCCAAAGCGGAGATGGCGGCACCGAACGCCGCCCGGGTGGCCACCTTCTCGCCGATATCCCAGGTCGGCAGGGTGATCGTCACCGATGGGTCGGCCTGGATCGCCGGCTCACCGGCATCCGGGACGGCGGTCGTGATGATCAGATCGGTCACCCCACCCAGTGCGGCGATGGCCCGCTCCGCCATGTCCGGCGGAAGTGCCTTGCCGTGCCAGCCGTTCTTGTCTTCGATCTCCGGAACCCCCTTGGCCTTGATGGTGCGGGCCAACACCACCGTCGGCTGGTCCGGGTTGGACCTCGCCTCGCTCAGTGCGACGTCGATGGCCGCCAGGTCGTGGCCGTCGATCACGAGGGCGCGGGCGCCGAACGCTTCGACCCGTTTGGCGTACGTCTCCATATCCCACTGCAACTCGGTTGGGCCATTCTGGCCGAGCCTGTTGACATCGACGATCGCGGTGAGGTTGCCGAGTTTGTAATAGCCGGCCTTATCGATGGCCTCCCAGATTGAGCCCTCGGCCAGCTCGCTATCCCCGCAGAGCACCCAGGCGTGGTACGGCAGCTTGTCCAGGTATTTCCCGGCCAGGCAAACGCCGACGGCGTCGGGTAGCCCCTGCCCGAGCGAGCCGGTGGCGACATCCACCCAGGGCAGGATTGGCATTGGATGCCCCTCCAGGCGGGAGCCGAACTGCCGGTAGGTGTTGACCAGCTCATCCTCATCCACCACGCCCACGGCGCGGTACATCGAGTACAGCAATGGGGAGGCGTGCCCCTTCGAGAAGATCAGGTGGTCATTTGTCGCCTGGTGGGCGTTGGCCCAGTCGCAGCGCAGGTGGCGAAGAAGCAGAACCGCCATCAGATCTGCGGCGGATAACGATGATGTTGGATGCCCGGAGCCCGCCTGAGTGCTGCACCGGATCGAATCCACTCTCAACTGGGCGGCCAACCGGTGTGCGAAATCCAGTCGTTCACCAGTCATTGTCTCGCTATCCGACGGTGTGATGTTTGTTGGCATGTCATGTTCCCTCGCGATGTGAAAGGCGCCCGTTAGCGGCAAAACTGGATGGCTCGCGTCTACGCTCCAACGTACGCCGCAGACCATGAATCGGATAGGGGCCGAGGGCTAGGGTGAAAAGATGAGCACGTCGCACCGAAGCGTCATCCTGGCTGTCGCCACGCCCCTTGAAGCAGAGTTGGTGGCCCGCATTGAAGCCGTCGATGACCGACTCGAGGTGAGGTTCGAGCCAGATCTTCTGCCTCCGACACGGTTCCCCGGCGACCACCGCGGAGTTGAAGGATTTCGTCGCACCGCCGATCAGCAGGCCCGCTGGCAACGGCTGTTGGCCGACGCGGAGATTCTGTTCGGATTGCCCGGCAGCTCCCCGCAGGAGCTGGCGGAGCTTGTGCGGGAGAACACCGATCTGCGGTGGGTGCAGGCGACCGCCGGCGGGGCGGGTGAGCAGGTGGACGCCGCGGGCCCGACCGGGCAAGAACTCGAGCGGGTGCTGATCACCAGAGCCAGCGGTGTCCACGCCGGACCGCTGGCGGAATTCGCCATGTTCGGTATTCTCGCGTTCGCCAAACAGCTTCCACGCCTACTGGCGGACACCCAGGCGCGCCGTTGGGAGCACTACCCGATGTCCGACGTCGCCGGCAAAACACTGCTTGTCCTCGGGTTGGGATCGATCGGCACCGAGGTCGCCCGACTGGGCAACGCGTTCGGTATGCACGTCTCCGGCGTGAACCGCACCGGGCGCGGCACTGTGCCGGGGGTCGAGACGATCCGGCCGCCGCGTTTCCTGGGCGACCTGCTGCCGACCGCCCATGCCGTCGTCCTGACGCTGCCGCTGACCGAACAGACCGCCGGCATGATCGGCGCCCAGCAGATCAGCCGCATGCGCGCGGATGCCGTGCTGGTGAACGTGGGCCGCGGCGGAGTCGTCGATGAGCAGTCGCTGATCCGAGGACTGGAAGGCGGCCAGCCCGCTGCAGCGGTCCTCGATGTTTTCGCGATGGAGCCGCTGGCGCCCGAGAGCCCGCTCTGGCAGATGTCGAACGTGCTGATCAGTCCGCACACGGCAGCCCTCTCGCCGCACGAGAACGAACGGATCGTCGAGCTGTTCTTGGAGAACCTGCGACGTTATCTGCGCGGAGATGACCTGCTCGGTCGGGTTTAGCGGCCCCGAATTCGCTCACGGTCGTCGTCCGGTGAGCATGTCCGTCAGCGCCGTTCCGGTGTCGGCTAATCGTGCGCTGTCGATCTGTTGGCCGGATCCGATGAGGGTGCGGATGTGTTCGGTTTCGTCCCAGATATTCACATTCATTCCGGCCAGCACCCTGTGGTCTTTCATCCAGAACGCGATGAACTCGAGGGTGTCCTTGTCCCCACGGAACACAACCTCGTCATAACCGCCGGACTCGACATAGCCGGAGTACTCCATCCCCAACTCGTACTGATCGCTGTAGAAATAGGGCAGCAGGTCGTACGCGGCGTCGATACCCAGCATCGACTTGGCTGCGACGGCGGGCTGATTCAGCGCGTTGGCCCAGTGTTCGACTCGAATGTGTTTGCCCAACCGCGGGTTGAACTGATTCGCAACGTCACCGGCCGCGTAGATGTCCGGGTCAGAAGAGCGCAAATGTTCATCGACCTGCACCCCGTTATCGACCACCAGTCCAGCCGCTTCGGCCAGCTGGGTGTTGGGGATGGCGCCGACACCGACGACCACCAGGTCCGCGTCGATGTGGGTACCGTCGGTCAGCAGCACACCCGTGGCCCGCGCCGGGTCCTCCCCCGTGATCTCGGCCACGTGGACGCCACAGCGCAAATCCACTCCGTGGCGACGGTGAAGGTCAGCGAATACTTCGGCCACTTCGCGGCCCAGCACCCGCAGCAACGGCAACTCCGACGTCTCCAACGCGGTCACCTCCACGCCCGCGGCCCGGGCCGCCGCAGCCGCTTCCAGCCCGATCCAACCGGCACCCACAATCGCGACTCGGGATGCCGTCGCAAATGCGGTCTTGAGTTGCTCGCAATCCCCCACCCGGCGCAGCATGAACACCCGCTCAGGGTTGGCGCCCGGCAGAGGCAGTATCCGCGGTGACGAGCCGGTAGCCAGCAGAAGCTTGTCGTAACCGATCGGCTCACCGTTGTCGAGGCTCACCCGGTGCGCGGGCGGGTCGATTCCGGTCACCCGGATTCCCCGCTGCAGGTCGACGTTGTGCTCGGCATACCAGCCCTCGGGGTGGACGTAAATCTTCTCCTTCTCGGACTTTCCCTGCAGGTAATCCTTCGACAACGGCGGACGCTCATACGGCCGTTCCGTCTCGTCGCCGATCAGCGCGATGCGCCCGTCGAAGCCCTCTTCCCTCAACGTCTCGGCGGTTTTCGCCCCCGCCAATCCCGCGCCGATGATCACGAACGTCCGCTCAGTCTCCATGGGTTCTGCTCCTTAAACGGCCTCTCGTCAGGATGGCACGAATGCCATTCTGCTGAAAGGGGCTCCGTGCGCCTGTTGACGGCAGACGGCCGCAGGCGCAACATGAAGGAGTGCCCTCCGTGTCGGTCTCGGCGTCGAGACCGCGGCTGCGCTGAGGCGGCTCCAAGACGTCATCGAACGCATCTTGGCTGAGTCTGAAGCGAAACGGAGATAAGCGCATGCAACTGGGAATGGTCGGACTCGGCCGAATGGGATCCAACCTGGTGCGACGACTGCTGCCCTCCGGCCACGAGTGCGTTGTCTTCGACGTCAACGCTAAGCAGGTGAGCGGGCTGGCCTCCGAGGGTGCGGTCGGCGCCGAAACCCTCGACGCACTCGTGGCGAAGCTTGAGAAACCCCGGACCGTGTGGATCATGGTGCCTGCCGGGGCCATCGCCGAGCAGACCGTGCACGACCTGGGTGAGCGGCTGGAATCTGGCGACACGATCATCGACGGCGGCAACACGTATTACCGTGACGACATTGCCCGGGCCACCACCCTCCGTGAGAGCGGGATCCACTATCTCGATGTGGGCACCAGCGGCGGTGTGTGGGGTTTGGAGCGCGGGTATTGTCTGATGATCGGCGGCGAAACAGCAGTTGTCGAGCGCCTACGGCCCATCTTCGAGGCGATCGCCCCGGGCGTGGACGCCGCGCCGCGCACACCCGGCCGCCGAGGTCGGCCGGCTGAGGTCGAGCGCGGGTACCTGCACTGTGGTCCGGTCGGCGCCGGGCATTTCGTGAAGATGGTGCACAACGGTATCGAGTACGGCATGATGGCCGCCTATGCCGAGGGCCTGAATATTCTCAAGAACGCCAACGCAGGCACCGTCCGCCGTGAAGACGACGCGGAGACGGCACCGTTGGAACACCCCGAGTTCTACCAATACGATATCGACCTCACCTCGGTGACCGAGGTGTGGCGCCGCGGCAGCGTGATCGCCTCCTGGCTGCTGGACCTCACCGCACAGGCCCTGCTGGAGTCGCCCGACCTGCACGAATACTCGGGCCGCGTCTCCGATTCCGGGGAGGGCCGGTGGACCGCGATCGCCGCAATTGAGGAAGGGGTGCCGTCCCCGGTGCTGCTGAGCGCTCTGGCGTCTCGGTTCGGCTCCCGCGGACTGGACCATTTCGCCGACCAAACGCTCTCGGCGATGCGCAAGCAATTCGGCGGACACGCCGAAAAACCAGTCGAATGATCGAACGCACGATAGCAACATCCGTTCTGCCCGGCGTGCAACGCCTTGGGCCCAGGGCCGTCCACCCGCCGGTCGCACAGGGTACGAACAGGCACGCCGAGGTACCCCAGCACAACCCTCGCCTGCTCTGCGCAAACCCCATCGGAGCGGGGGTTATGCGCCGTTAATGGCCCCTTGATCGAATTCTTGGACATTTTCAGGCTCCTTATCGGCCCTGTCCAGAGACTATAAAATCCCCCTCACCAGGCCTTTCAGCCTGCTGAGAAGGATCCTCTCGGTGCACCCCCCGGGACTTGAACCCGGAACCCACTGATTAAGAGTCAGTTGCTCTGCCAATTGAGCTAGAGGTGCGTTTTCGGCCGGAAATCACATGCCGAACCGAGGGATAACACTAGCATCACGAGTGCATTCGACGCCAACTCAAAAGGGTCGGCGGAAGCCTTACAGAGGACGCTCGCACGTCGCCGCGCCCGTCTAGTCTGGAGAGGTGAATGCGCCCCTCAGCCCGGCTGTGCCGGATTACGTCCCCGATTCTGCCCTGAATGACGACCTCGCCCTCGCGCTTCGCCTGGCGGATGCCGCCGATGCTGTCTCAGTGGCGCGCTTCCGTGCCAACGACTTGCACGTCTCGACAAAACCGGATCGCACCTTCGTGACGGATGCCGACCAGTCGGTCGAGCGCGCCATCCGCTCACTGATCGCCGCGGAGCGGCCCGACGATGGCATCTACGGCGAGGAATACGGCATCGAAGGCGACAGCGCGAGGCAGTGGATCATCGACCCGATCGACGGCACAGCGAACTATCTGCGCGGCGTGCCTGTTTGGGGCACGCTGATCGCCCTCGTGGTCGACAGGATTCCGGTCGTCGGGGTCGCCAGCTCCCCCGCGCTGGGCAAGCGCTGGTGGGCGGCGAAAGGAGGCGGCGCCTGGGCGCAAGAGAGTGCGGGCGAGCCGTACAGCATCCGCGTCTCCGGTGTCAGCGAGTTGGCGGATGCCTCGATCAGCTTCCAAAGCGTGCAACAGTGGGACCAGGCGGGCTATCTCGACCGACTTGTGGCACTGACACGGCAGGTGTGGCGCGACCGCGCCTACGGCGACCTGTGGTCGTACACAATGCTCGCAGAGGGGCTCATCGACGCAGTGGGCGAGTTCGGGGTGCAGCCGTATGACGTGGCAGCGCTGATCCCGATCGTTGAAGAGGCCGGTGGGCGGTTTACCTCCGTCACCGGAGAATCCGGGCTGTGGAGCGGTGAGCCGCTGGCCACAAACGGCGCACTGCACGACGCGCTGCTCGAGGCACTGAGGTGAGGGTGAAGGCGAGCGTGAAGGCGATGGTCTCATGACAGGACAACTGATGCGAGCGGTGACCGTTCCCCAGCCGGGCGGCCCGGACGCACTTACACTCACACGGGTCGCCGAGCCGACGCCTGGGCCGAATGACGTGCTCATCGACGTGGCTGCCGCGGGCGTCAACGGAGCGGATATCTCGCAACGGCGGGGATTCTATCCATCACCTGCCGGTGCGCCCGCCTGGCCAGGCCTCGAAGTGTCGGGCACGGTCGCTCGGATCGGCGCAGAAGTGACTGATTTCGCAGTAGGCGACCGCGTGTGCGCGCTGCTGGGCGGCGGCGGATATTCGCAGCGCGTCAGCGTCGACGCCCAGCTCATGCTGCCGGTACCCGCAGGCATCGACCTCATCGAGGCGGCCGGCCTGCCCGAGATCGCCGCAACGGTTTGGTCGAACGTCTTCATGGCCGCGCACCTGGCCCCCGGCGAAACACTGTTGGTGCACGGCGGCTCAAGCGGGATCGGCACCATGGCGATTCAGTTGGCGGTCGCCCTCGGATCACCGGTGATCGCTACGGCCGGTACCGATGACAAGGTCGCCTTCTGCCGCTCGCTCGGTGCCGTCGGCGTCAACTATCGCACGGAGGACTTCGTCGAGAGATCGAATGAAATCACCGCCGGCGCCGGTGTGGATGTCGTGCTCGACATGGTCGGCGGCGAATACATCGCACGTGACATCCGGGCGATCGCCCGAGGCGGCCGGATCATGTCAATTGCGAACCGAAGCGGAGCCGACTCCACGATCTCGGTCAGCGCACTCGCGGCCAAACGCGGCCTGATCTGGGGCACCACGGTCCGTGCCCGGCCGTTGGCGGAGCGCGTAGCGATCATCGCCGCGGTTCGTGCGAATGTCTGGCCGCTGATTGAGAGCGGGCGAGTACGGCCGATCATCGACAGCGTCTTCCCGCTTGAACGCGCGGCCGATGCGCACCGCCGCATGGAGTCATCCGTTCACACCGGCAAGATTCTGTTGACTATTTGACCGGGCGGTCAGTCAGTAATAGGAATACAATGAAATCGACCCCCTTTTCGAAAGGGAGCCAGCTGTTGAGCTGTTTACAAGGAGGCTGGTCTCAATGAAGAAATGGACACGGTGGGAAGACTGGGTGGCTGTGGCCGCTGGTTTGTACGCCGCTCTGGCAACAATCTGGACCGCATCGGCAGGCGCATCCATTGCGCTCATGCTCGTGCTCGGTGTTCTGCTGATCATTTCCGGTCTGTGGAACCTCGCGGCGCCCGGCATGATGCGAATGGAATGGGTGCAAGGTGTGATCGGGGTATTGCTGTTTATATCGCCATGGGCGGGCGTGTACGCCGCCTCGATGGGTGCGGCCTGGACGTCGTGGATCTGCGGCGGCGTCGCAATCGTCGTCGCCCTGCTCGCACTGCAGCCGACGATGCGGACGCACAGCAAGGCGATCCCGCACTGATCGGTCGAGCAAGGAGTGTGCGGGGCGGTTCAACCGCCCTGCACGCGCCTGCTGAGCAGTGAGGAATCCCATGGATGACGCACTGGGAGCACGCACCCGCATTTTGGATGCCGCCGAGCAGTTGTTCGCCGTGCGAGGATTCGCTGCGACCGCCACCTCGGCGATCGCGACGCTTGCAGCCGTTCCGAAAGGGCTGCTCTTCTACTACTTCCCCGCAAAAGCGGACCTGTTGCGCACGCTTGTCACCGAACGCCTGGATCTCGACCCTGTCGACACCGCGCCGTTGGTCGAAAAAGGAAATCCGGTGCGTTCCCTGTTGAACGTGACGAAGAAACTGTACGAGCTGCAGGGCGCATCCGACGTCGTTCGGGTGATCATCCAGCGCGAGCAGCACACGCATCCCGAAGTGCTCGCCCATCTGATCGAACACCGCAAGCATGTGCAGGCCGTGATCGAGCGTGTGCTTCAAGCCAGCGTCATGCGACCGCTCGCCGCCGCACCATTGCGCGCGGCCGCGCAGGCCTGGGTGGCGATCTTGACGGTGCGCCCGCTTGCACATCGTGGCAGCGAGCCTAAGCACGAAGACGACTCGGACGACCTGCCTGCCTTGGCCGAACTGATCTGCGCCGGGCTGACCGTCGGCGCCGCATAGTCTGGTCGGCCAATCAGGACCGGCGGCTCAGCCGCGGTAGATCACCGTTGGGCGGACGCACGGCGCGCCCGGTACGCGTTGACATTCATGCGGTTGCCGCAATTGCCGACGTCGCAGTAACGCTTTGATCGGTTGCGCGAGAGATCGACGAGCACGGCAGCACAGTCGTCCGCCGCGCAGTCGCGCAACCGCTCGGTTTCATCGGCGCGGATCACGTCGATGAGCGCCATGGCAGCCTCAACGCGCATCTGGCTGACGAGCGGCGCGCCGGTCGGTGTTGCATGAATGTGCCAGTCCCAGCCCTCGTGTCTGGCCAGCTGCGGTAGGGCCCGCTCGTCGCGCAGAATCTCGTTCACCCGCCCGGCCGCGTGATCGCGGTCAAGGCCCCAAAATCCGCGAAGCTCTGTGCGCACACGGCGGATCGCCGTGAGCTCGCCGGCATTGTGGTCCGTGCGCACCGCATAGCCGAAGCGCTCCGTCAATTCGGTCAGTTGTTCGAGAGTCGACAATTCGTCGTCGCCTGAGCCGGACGCACCAGGCTCCGTGTTGACCAGCGCCGCCATGAAGACGAGCATCGCTTCGGTGTCATAGGCGAAAAGCATGTTGACTCCTGACCTGCACATAAACTAGTGTCACCACCATAGCTCAGTTTGATCATGACATGAATGGAACCTGCCAATGGCGTCGACGACCGAGAAACTTCCGGTCGCCCAGCGCACGCACGCGTCGACGCTGATCCTCGCTCTCGCCTCGGCTGCCGCGTTCGGCACGAGTGGCGCCTTCGTGAAACCGCTGCTCGAGGCCGGTTGGTCCCCCGCAGCAGCGGTCGCCGTGCGTGCGGGAGGCGGCGGACTCGTTCTGCTGATCCCGGCACTGATCGCACTGCGCGGGCGCTACGGGCTTCTGCTTGCCCGGTGGAAACTGATCCTCGCCTACGGCATCATCGCTGTCGTCGGCACCCAGGTGCTCTACTTCGCTGCAATCGAGCGGTTGCCCGTCGGCATCGCGCTACTGATCGAATACTCAGCCCCGATCCTTCTGGTGCTGCTGGCTTGGGCGCGCACACGCATCCCGCCAACGCTGCTGGTGATCATCGGCGCCGTGCTAAGCATCGCAGGCTTGCTGCTGGTGATCAATCCGTCGGGCACCGGCGGGCTTGACCTCCTCGGCGTCGTGTTCGCGCTAGGCGCCGCAGTCTGCGTCGCCGGCTACTTTCTCCTGTCGGCCCTTCCGACCGATCCGCTGCCGCCGGTCGTCGTCGTGTGCTCCGGCTTGCTCGTCGGCGCCATCGCCCTCACCGCCGTCGGCAGCGTCGGGCTGATCCCCTTCACGTTCTCCTTCAGCCCCGTCACTCTGCTGGGACACCCGGGCGTCTCCTGGCTCGTGCCGATGGGCGTCGTCGTGGTGGTCTCCACCGCATTCGCGTACCTGGCCGGGATTCTGGCCGCCGGCAAGCTTGGCTCGCGGGTCGCTTCATTCGTCGGCCTGCTCGAGGTCTTGTTCGCCATCCTGTTCGCCTGGTGGGTGCTCGGCGAGGTTCCAACGGTTCTGCAAGCCGCCGGCGGCGCGCTCATCGTGGGCGGAATCGTGATCGTGAAAATGGAACGACCGCGCAAGCCTGCCAAACTGGACGCGGCGAAGCTGCCCGCCTGAAACTGATCGGCCGGCATCGCTTGGCCAGGGAGGAAACCAATTCGGATGCGCGCCGTGCTGTTCGAACGATTCGGGGAGCAGCCGCACCTTGCGGATGTTCCGGCGCCGGCATGTGCGCCAGACGGTGCAATTATCCGGGTGAAGGCGACCGGGTTGTGCCGCAGCGATTGGCACGGCTGGATGGGTCACGATTCGGGCATCCGGCTCCCCCACGTTCCCGGTCATGAATTCGCAGGAATCGTCGAAGAAGTGGGCAGTGCAGTCAGAAATTGGGCGCCGGGAGACCGTGTGACCGTTCCATTCATCTGCGCGTGCGGACAGTGCGAACAGTGCGCGGCCGGTGACCAGCAGGTGTGCGATCACCAGGAACAACCCGGTTTCACGCAGTGGGGTTCGTTCGCCGAGCTCGTCTCGATCGCCCACGCGGACACCAAACTGATCTCCCTGCCCGAGACGCTCGATTTCGTGGCTGCCGCGGCTTTGGGCTGCCGGTTCGCGACCGCCTACCGCGCCATCATGACGCAGGGGCGCGTCGCGCCCGGCGAGTGGGTGGCCGTTCACGGCTGCGGTGGGGTCGGGCTGTCGGCCATCATGATCGCAGTTGCAGCGGGTGCGCAGGTCGTCGCAGTCGATGTGTCCTCCGATGCGCTCGCGCGCGCCGACGAGCTCGGTGCCGTTGCGGTTTCCGGGCGCGGCGACGTCGCATCCGTCGTTCGCGGGGTGACCGGTGGTGGCGCTCACCTGTCGCTGGATGCCTACGGCAGCGCAGAGACCAGCGAGAACTCGATCCGCAGTCTGCGCAAACGCGGCCGCCATGTGCAGGTCGGACTGCTGGCGGGCGCCGACGCGGTTGTCGGCGTGCCGATGGCAGACGTCATCGCCAATGAGTGGGAAATCCGCGGCAGCCACGGCATGGCCGCACACGAGTATCCGGCGACGCTCGCGGCGATCGCTGACGGCAGCATCGACCCGCGGCGCCTGGTCGGCCGCACGATCACGCTGGATGAAGCCCCCGTCGCGCTTGCCACAATGGATGCCGCCGCGCATTCGGGCATGACCGTCATCACGCTCGCGCCGGCTGCTGCTCGACGGTGATCAGGCGAGCGACAGGCGCCTGCACGGAGTCCAGCGCGAACGGAAGCAGTGCGATGCCGAAAAGCGCCATCGCCTCCGCGTAGGCGGGATGAGCGAACGTCGTCAGTTCGCCGAGCAACATCATCAAGATGAACGGCACGATGGAGCCGGCGAGCAGAATGGCCGGGAGCCGCAACTGGCGTTGACGCAGCAGGGCGAAGCCCAACATGATCGGCAGGATCAACAGAGCGAAGAACAGGATGGTCGTGCCGATCTCAAACACGCCGAGAGACTCTGCGGTCGCGCCGGTGATCAAGCCCCAGAGGGTCATCGCAGCGAACAACCCGAACGTCACGACCAGCAGGCGACGAACCCAGCGCGTGAATCCGCCGGAATCGAGCCGTGGCTCAATCTGCATCAGAACGACGGCGAGGAGCAGATACGCCGCGGCGTCGCCAAAGTTCATTCCGGCGATCATCCAGTCGTGACCGCCTTCCCAGTTCCACGGCGGCGGGGTGCCGACGACGAAACCCTGCCAAAGGGCATCCGTGATGGCGATGGTGGAGAGCATGGCTGCGGCCGCGAGGCCGGCCAGAGGGAGCAGTTTCATGGCATGTCCTTGTCTGTGGAGCTGATGGATGCCGCCAGTCTGCGCGTTTGTACCGGTTCGTGCGTCCTCCGCCGGTCGGCGAATTCTTAGCGAGAAGGCGGATGCCGCTTCCGACCTTCTACGGATGCGGTTATGTCCGGTCGTCGATAGCCTGGGCAGCATGAGGCTCACGGCGCCGCGGCTCAGCGAGTGGGTTGTCGCCGCCGCGATCGGCGTTTCAATCCTGGTTTTTCTCTTGCCGGCGACCGAGTGGGCTGCAGTCATCGCGCCGCTATCCGCGATCGCTGTGCTCGGGATGCGGCAGTTGCCAGTGACCGCCGCCGTTTCGCTCGCTGCGTTGCAACTCGGCTACGCGCTGCTTCAGGTGCCCTCGGAGAATCCGGCCGCACTGGCGCCCGGCATCGTCGCGCTCTATTCACTCGGTAGATACTGTGCCAGCCTGACGCGGGGCCCGATCGTCGCGGTCATCTACCTGTTGACCGCGCTGGTGGCCATCGAGTTCACGCTTGGCAACATCATCTTCGGCACGATGCTCTTCGGCAGCGCCTATGCGTTCGGCTGTATCGTGCGTCGCCGGTCGACCACGGCGCGCCGGGCCCGTCGCGACGCCTCCGCACTCGAGGCGATCGACGTCGACGGATTGGCGGCCGGTGTGGTTGCCGACGAGCGGGCTCGGCTCGGCGGCCAGGCGCTGGGGGTCATCCGCAGCGCGGTCGATGCAATGATGAGCGATGCGGCTGCGGCATCGGCCGAATTAGATCCACAGCCGATCGACCGGATCACCGAGCGCGGCAGGGCGGCGATCACCGAGCTGCGTTGGCTTCTCGGACTGCTGCGCACCGAAAATGAGCCCGCGCTTCCGCGCGCTCGAGTCGCCCGCCGATACTGGATCACAGATTTCGCCTTGATCCTGGTGTTGCTCGCACTGACGCTGCTCGACGGTCAGATCCCGGGCGAGCCTACGCCAACGCCGCTCGGGTGGGTACTGTTGCTCGCCCTTCCGCTGACACTCCTGCTGCGTCGGGCGCAGCCTGTGGCCGGTTGTCTGATCGCAGCCCTCCTCGTCGGCGCGTTGAGCGTAGCCGGCGTGCCCGTGTTCATCGGTACCGCGGCCGGTGCGCTCGTCACCCTGTGCCTGCTGGCGTGGTCTGTGGCGGTTTGTGGCAGCGCATCGGCCTGGGCCGGTCTCGCCGCGCTCGTCGCCGCCACGCTGTGGCCGGTGCTGGACGGGGATCCGCAGAACATTCCCATGCTCCTGGTCATGTTCGGCCTCCCGGGGTTCGCCGGGCACGAGTGGAGCGCGCAGGACCACGAGGCTCGACATGCGCACGTGAAGGCCGCAACTCTGCAGGCCGGCATCGACGCCCACGTCGAACGGGCGGTGCGCGAAGAGCGCCTTCGCATCGCCCGCGACCTGCACGACGTGACCAGTCACGCGGTCGGCATCATGGTGCTGCAGGCGTCAGCCGCACAGGCGCTGAGAACGTCCGATGTGCACGCGGCGAGACGCGCGCCGCAGATCGTGACGTCTGCCGGCAGCCAAGCGCTGTCCGAACTGACGACGCTGTTCGACCTACTGGATGCTGGCGCAATTGGCGCACCCGGACTCGCGCAGCAGAGCCACGAATCCCTCCAGTCGCTCATCGAGCGGATGCGCGCCGCAGGTATGCGCATCCGCGTGGTCGATGCAGCTGCCCGGGACCGGATGTCTGCCCCTTCTGGCGGACTCGACAGCCCGATCTCGGGTTCCGTCGAGCAAATCACCTATCGTGTCGTCCAGGAGGCGCTGACGAACGTGGCGCGTCACGCACCGCTCGCGGCGGTCGTCATCCGTGTGGCCGCGACTGCCGAGTGCTACGAGATCTCTGTGACGAACGGGGGCTGCATCAGACCGCCGGATGCGCCTCTGTCCGGCTTCGGGCTGGCCGGGCTGGCGGAGCGAGTGCGAGCATCCGCCGGTGCATTCGCCGCGGGGCCGGAACCGAACGGCGGCTATCGGGTTTGGGCGCGAATACCGCTCCGCCACGATCAGGCAGCGGCCGCGGAGCGTGCGACGAACGGATCGGAGGGCGCGACATGATCCGAGTCGTGATCGCGGACGACCACGATCTGATCCGAGGCGGACTGAAGGCGATCCTGCACGCCGAACCCGATCTGGTCGTAGTGGGCGAGGCAGCCGACGGGGCGTCGGCGGCGCGGGTCGCGGCATCCGAATCAGCGGACATCGTGCTGATGGACGTGCAGATGCCCGGATCGGACGGGATCGACGGCCTGCACAAACTGGCCGAGTCACGGCCACAGGCACGCGCCCTGATGCTCACGACGTTCGACCTAGACGAGTACGTCTTCGCCGCGCTGCGTGCAGGGGCCAGCGGCTTTCTGCTCAAGACGACGCCACCCGCGGAATTGGCTTCGGCGATTCGCGCAAGTCGCGGCGGGGACTTGTTGTTCGCACCGAGCGTGACCCGTCGGCTGGTCGAAGCCTACGTGCGGCGTCCACCCACACCGGGCGGGGTGCCCATGGAACTGTCGAGCCTGACGCAACGAGAACTCGAGGTGTTCCGCGCGGTCGCGCGTGGGCTGTCGAACGCCGAGATCAGCGCCGCATTGTTCATGGGCGAGGCGACGGTCAAGTCGCACGTCACACGCATCCTCGCCAAACTCGCGCTACGCGATCGCGTGCAGGCCGTCGTGCTGGCCTACGAATGCGGCCTCGCCGGGTGAACTCGGGGCACACGCCGAACGCCCCGGCGGAACTGCTGAGCGGCGACCTATGTCAGTGTCTCGCGCCGCCGACGGTACTCTTCCTCGTCGATGTCGCCCCGCGCGTACCGCTCGTCGAGGATCTTACGAGCCGACCCGAGCTCCGGGCCGGCCCCCTGCACGCCACCCTGCGGTATCGCACCGCGATCGACGCGCGCAAACCGGATGATGAGCAGGACAATCAGCACCACGATTCCAGCGAGTACCAGCATCCCGACAGCCATCAACGGCCACATGCCGACCATGCCGCCGTATCCGTGCCTGATCATGAGCGTCATTCCCTTCGGGGTCGTGAACCCGCTTTATCGCCTCTGAGCTTGTCTTCAGAATCTGAGCTTGTCTTCAGAATCTGAACTTGTCTTCAGAATCCGAACTGATCATCAGTATCCGCCCGGTCGATGTGAACCGGCCAACGTCAGCTATGAATGCGCAGTGAGTCGCGGCACACTGCGAATCCTACCGGGCAGGAACGGCAACACGGGGGCGGAATAGACGAGAGCGGCCGGGTGGTCCGGGTCGAGCGTCGCGCGGGCCGATCCGTACGTCCACACCCTGTTGTGCAAAAAGACGGAAACGGTCAAGTCCCCGCCGCGCGGGTACTGCCACGTGCCTGTGCCCCACTGCGCCGGCTGGCCGCGACCGTTGAACACGACCGTCGGTTTGGGATGCCACGGTAGCCGCGGTCTGCGAAGTGTCAGCTCGAAACGGTTCGCAGAGGCCGGTGTAGCTGGGTTCACCGTCTCAGCCTACGGCGGCAAATCTAGACTGGAGACCGTGCGCAAGCCCAACAGCACGGTCGTGATCCTCGTCGGCGCGGTCACGGACGCGATTTTCACCGAGCTCGACACGCTGCCCAACGTTCGCGCCGCGTCCATCCGGGCCGATTCGCCGATTTCGGAGCGCGAGTTCCTCAGCCGGGCCCACACCGCGTATGTGGTGCACGATCACGACCCGCTCGAGGCGGTGCAACAGGCCTGGATTGGCTTCTACGACGAGACGGCGCCGCTCGGCACCATCGAAGTATCCGTTCTGGAGGCACGAGCTGCGCTCCGTGGAGAGGCCACGACACTGCCCGACTACTACCTCGTTCTCGATCCGGATGCCCTGTCGCCCACCGCAAAGCACTGGTGGTTCGGCGCGCTCGCTGCGGTCGCGCCGAGTCGGGTGGTGCCGTGCGCCGCATCCGCTGCCGGCGTCGCAGGCGCGCTCAGCCGCCTGCCGCCGGGACGCTGGTGGCCGGAACCGCCCGATGGGTGGCTGATGTCGCTGGACCGTTACGTTCCGGATGCCGGGATGGCGACATTGGCCGCCTTCGCGCCCTCAACTCCGTTTGAGCGGAGGACGCGCACCGCGCGGCATCGCGCGACGGAGGCATGACGACTTTCGGGCGGACCGGAATACGAGTCGTTTGCAGTGACTTGTAGGTTGAGCACCCTGGAAGGAATCCATGAACTCGAGCACGCGCACCGGAATCGGGTTACGATCCGAACGCGGACCGCTGTTGACCGCCCTGATGCTCTCAACGGCCTTGGTAGCGCTCGACTCGACGATCATCGCGACGGCCGTGCCGTCGATCGTGAAAGACCTCGGCGGCTTCAGCCAGTTCCCGTGGTTGTTCTCGATCTACCTGCTGGCTCAAGCGGTGACCGTTCCGTTGTACGGGCGGTTCGCCGACATCTTCGGCCGCAAGCCTGTGATGCTGTTCGGCATCGGCATCTTCCTACTCGGATCAGTGCTCAGCGGTTTGGCATGGAGCATGCCCGTGCTGATCCTGTTCCGCGCGATTCAGGGCATCGGCGCCGGCGCGGTCGCACCGATGAGTATGACGATCGCCGGCGACGTGTACACCGTGGTCGAGCGGGCGAAGGTTCAGGGCTATCTGGCTGCCGTCTGGGGGCTGTCCTCCGTGATCGGCCCGGCGATCGGCGGCATCTTCTCGGACTACCTGTCGTGGCGGTGGATCTTCTACGTGAACGTTCCGATCTGTTTGCTCGCTGCGCTCATGATCTGGCGCAGTTTCCACGAGAACGCGAGCAGGAGCGCGCAGAAGATCGACTACCCCGGAGCCGTGCTCCTGACAGGCGGAACGACGCTGCTGATCCTCGGGCTGCTCGAAGGCGGGGTGTCCTGGGCGTGGGATTCGGCGTTGGGCATCGGCATCTTCGTGCTCGCCGCGGTGCTCCTAATCGGGTTCGTCATCGTCGAAAAGCGGGTGAAGCATCCGATTCTTCCGCTCTGGGTGTTCAGCCGACGCATCCTGCTGACGAGCACGCTCGCGTCAGCGGTGGTCGGTGCGATCGTGATCGGGCTGTCGTCCTACCTGCCGACGTTCGCGCAGGTGGTGCTCGGAACGAGCGCGCTCGTGGCGGGCTTCGCACTGGCGTTCCTCACTCTCGGCTGGCCGATCACCGCTGCACTGGCTGGCCGCTTTTATCTGCGAATCGGTTTCCGGGCGACGGCATTGATCGGCACGGCCTTCGTGCTGCTCGGCACCAGCCTGATGCTGATGCTCAGTGCGCACTCACAGGTGTGGGAGATCGCCCTGTTCTGCGCGATCATCGGCGCCGGGATGGGGCTGGTTGCAACGCCGACGCTGATCGCGGCGCAAGCGAGCGTCGACTGGGACGTGCGCGGCGTCGTGACCGGCAACAACATGTTCGCCCGTTCAGTCGGCAGCGCGGTGGGTGTTGCGGTATTCGGGGCGATCGTGAATGCGAGCGCCGGCGGCGCTGGTGGCACGCCATCCGCACTCGACCTGGTCGCGGGCACGCACCTGGTGTTCCTGGCGATCGTCGCCCTCGCGGTCGGGATGCTCGTGACCGTCTCGTTCATGCCGGGCCGCGAAGCCCTCGTCGGACTCACGCGGCCTGCTGAGGCTGGCGCGGTTGAGAGGTCGAGCGACAGCGCCACCGCGTGACCAGGTGCCGAGCCGCTCCTACTTGACGCAGGGAACAGCCCCGGAGGAAATCGGAATCGCCCACTCGGTCGAGACATTCGGCGGTGTGCTCGCCGTTGCACTCGGCGTTGAACTCGGAGCCGAGCTCGCGCTCTGCTTGCCCGAGCCTTTCTTACTGGCACTCGCACTCGCTTTCGCCCTCGATGTGGCCGTCGCCGACGCGTCGGACGCCGCGATCAACTGCGCTGTCGTCGACTGGATCTGGGTCAGGTCGACCGTGTTGACATCCTGCCCACCAATTGTCGCGAACCCGGTGATCGGCAACGTGTCGAACGAGATGCCGCCGCCCGCGAAACGCTTGGCGTCTGAGGCGAAGCTCAGCAGATCGAATCCGGAGTCGAGGGCGATGTTCTGCTTCGCCGTGTCGATCAGGGTCTGCATCAGGCCGAAGTTGGTGAACACATTTTCGTGCTCGAGCTTGTAGAGCAGTGAGATGACGAACGCCTGCTGCCGTCGCTCTCGGTCGAGGTCCGTGAAGTCCAACGCGGTGTTGTTCTCATCGCGGCGCTGGCGCACGAAGCTGACAGCCTGGGAGGCATTCAGTTCCTGGTATCCGGCCGTGAAGTTCGCGCCAGAATAGGGGTCCGACGTCGCTTCCGCCAGGCACACTTTGATTGGCTGCACCGCCACCGCCAACTCATAAAATGCCGCCATCGTCACCTCGATGAAGTGATTGATCGGCACCCCGCCGAGAAACTGCGACACGGTGGTGATCTCTTCCTGCCGTGCCGCCGATCGCGCCTGCTGGTAGACCTCGGCCTGGCTCAAATTCGGCTGCGTGTTGACCAGATTCTGCTGGGTTTGGGCGAGTTCGAGCCCGTAGGCCTCCTTGATCTTGCCCATTGATTCTCCGTACGGAGAGCCTGGGAAGGCCACGTAATCGTCTCGCGGGATCGAGATGCCCACAGCCTTCCCGCCGCCGGCCGGAATGTGGATGAGCATCAGAACATTGGTGTTGTAGCCTCCATCGGAACCACTGCCGGCGTGCAACGCGTTGTAGGTGGCCGCCGGCAACGGGTTGCCGTTCTCATCGAGCCTGCTGTCCAAACCCATCACCAGGATGTTGGTCGCGCCAGTATTCTGTGCGACTCCCCGCTTGGCGGATGTCTTCGGAAGCGAAATCGAGGAACGATGGATCCCGTTCGACAGATCGTTGTACTGGTAAACGACGAATGCGACCGCTGCCACCAGAACAACCACGACAACCGCTGCCGAGCTGAACAGCACACGTCGGCGAACGATGGTCTTACGTGAAACCCGACGGTGCTGCTGATTCTGCCGACGCGGCCCTTCTGCGGATGGGACAGTCATTGCCCACACGCTATGAAACGATGCTGGACGGATGCTGTAGTCCGGGCGGAGATTCGCGAATCTGAAAACACTGCCAGGTTGCGCATGTCATGCGATCCCGTGCACGAGTACGAACACCGTTCCGCCTTCAACGCCGCTCTCCGTGAACACGATCGTCACGTCGCCCGACACATACGTTCGATCCACACCCGTTCGATCCGCACCGGCCACGTCGCCAGACTACTCACAAGCCCGCTGCCTGGATTACTCATAGTGCGCAGAATGTCGGAATGCCCGGGCATTCCGACATTCTGCGCACTATGAGCGCGAAACGGTCGCGAGTAATCAGCAGCGCGCGACAGCAACTGAGAGTAGAGATACTGGGACATTATTCGAAGCAATCACGCCTGCGTCGGCAAGAGCGCGGAGACGATCGCCGGAAACTGAACGGAGATCGCTTGCCACAGGATTTCCTCGTCTGTGCCGTC
>DATCDQ010000032.1:0-15898 GCA_036510655.1 Microbacteriaceae bacterium
GTTCATTGCCTGCGGGCGGAGTGCCAGGAGGTTGTCAACCGATCTGCGCTGCGATATCAGGCTGATGACGCCACCGACGCGCGACCCTTGCGGTTGCAGACCGCACACGGCCAACCCTGTCATCGTCTTGCCCGACCCCGACTCCCCCGCGAGCCCGGTGATCTGGCCAGACGGCACTTCGAGGTCGATGCCGCGAAGGATCTGCTTGACATCGCCCTTCGCTCCGAGTTCGAGGGTCAGGCCCATTATTTTCAGCCCGGTCGCGCCCGTGACCATCTCGCCGGTCATATCTTGACCCCCTGAACCGCGCCCGCTGAACGGGGGTCGAGCGAATCACGCAAGGCGTCACCGAGGAGGTTGAAGGCAACGACAACCGTGAAAATGGCAAGACCTGGGAATGCCGCGAGCCACCAGTCGCTGAAATTCTGCACGCCGTCGGAGACCATCGCGCCCCACTCCGGGGTCGGCGGCGTCGCTCCGAGCCCGAGGTATGACAGCCCGGACAGCAGCAAGATCGCGTTCCCGAAGTCAAGGGTGGCGAGCACCAAAATCGGGGCGGCGACATTCGGCAGGATATCTCGTCGCAGTGAGGTGACCGGGCTGAACCCGAGCAGCCGGCCCGCGACGACATATTCTCGCGATCGCGCCCCCAACACCATCGAACGCATGACACGGGCATAGCTCGGCCACGACACCAGCAGAAGAGCGATTACCGCGTTGGTCAGGCTTGGGCCGAGAGCTGCCGTGACGATCATTGCCAGGATGATCGTCGGGAACGCGAACACCAGATCAGAGAACCGCATGATGACCTCATCGAGCCATCTGCCGAAATAGCCGGCGAATGCACCGAGGATCGAGCCGATGAGCATCGACGCGATCACGAGTATGGATGCGAGTGGCAATGAGATTCGCGCACCGTACAACACACGGCTGAGAACGTCGCGACCCAGCGCATCTGTGCCGAACCAATGCGCGGCGCTGGGCGGCGCAAGGCGAGCGAAATTCTGCCCGAGCGGATCATGCGGAGCGATCAATGGAACGAAGATCGCCACCAGGAACCACAGGATGATGACCGTGACACCGATGATCGCCATCGGTCTGCGGAACGAGTTCGGCAGCAGTGAGCGAAAGCGGCGACGCGGAAGTGCCTCTTCGAGCAGGGAAGCGGCCGCGTCATCCGCCTCGACGTCGAGACGTGATTCAGAACTCATTGCACACGCACCCTCGGATCGATGACACCGTAGATCACGTCGATGATGAAGTTGGTCAGGATGTACACGACGCCGACGATCAGGCCGACTCCCATCACGGCTGGAAGGTCGAGAGTGGTCGCTGCCTTGTACGCGTACTGACCGATGCCGCCCCACCCGAACACCTGCTCGGTGAGAACGGTGCCTGACAGCAGGGACCCGAACGCGAGCCCGACGATGGTGAGGATCGGCAACGCCGCCCCTCGCAGGGTGTAGCGGAATATCACTGCTGCGGAACTCAGCCCTTTCGCGCGGGCGGCGAGTACATACTCCTGATTGAGCACGTCGAGTACCGCGGACCGCGAGAATCTCACGAGCAGTCCGACGGTGTACAGAATGAGCACGAGTCCGGGCAGAATCAGATGCGACAGTGCGTTCCAGAAGGTCGACCATTCACCGGCGATGAGCGAGTCGATCGTGTACATGCCTGTCACCGTTGGCGGCGCTGTAACCGCCGGGTCGAGTCTGCCCGCTCCAGGCGCCCAGTGCAGCTGGTAGAAGAATATGAAGAAGACGGCGAGAGCAAGCCAAAACGTCGGGATCGAGATGCCGATGAGGCTGAACACGCGGAACAGCTGGTCGGAAAAGCGGTTCTGCCGCAGAGCGGCCCAGGTGCCGAGGCCAAGGCCGATGATGATTGAGAAGACGATCACGAAAAGGGCGAGTTCGGCGGTCGCCGGGAACGCGACGGCGAGATCTTGCGACACAGGGTTGTGCGTCTGCGTCGAGACGCCCAGATTGCCTTGCAGGAGGTGCCCCAGATAAACGAAATACTGCACATACGCCGGTTTGTCGAGTCCTTGCGCCTTGCGGAAGGCTTCGACTGCCGCGGGGTCTGACGAGGCCCGCTCGCCAAGCGCCGCCGCCGCCGGGTTCGCTGGAACGAGGTTCGTGAGAACGAACGTGACAAGCGTCACGCCGAAAATCAGCAGGATGCTGACTCCGAAACGGACCAGGATGTAGCGGGTCAGCGGTGGGAGACGGCCGAACAGACCTCGGCCGGCGGGCGCCTCCGTGACGACGCTATTTAATTTCGGCGAGGTCAACTGTCCACACGGGGTTGAGCTCTAAGTGCGTGATCGACTTCGCGGTCACTACATACTGGCCCGGCTGCACGATCGGGAGGAACGGACCGGAGGCGTTGGCCGCGGTCTGCCAACTCTGGTAAGCCGTCGCGCGGTCGGTCGGTCCGACTGCAGCGGAAGCAGCATTCGCCGCCGCGGTGACGGTCGGATCCGCCCCGGCAACCCAGCCTGCGCGAAGGCCGAGATCCTGGCCGGGGTTGAACACCAGATAATCCGACGGGTCCGGGAAATCCGGGCCCCAGTAGACGATGCCCGCCTGCAGTTTGGCGGCGCGGTAGGCGTCGAGGAAGGTCGAGATCGGCATCGGGAACAGGGTCATGTTGATGCCCACTGCCTTGAGCTGAGACTGGATCGCCTCAGCCAGGGTTTGGAACTGAAGTCCGGCAATGTTGAAGTCGTTCGGATAGGCGAACGACATCGACTGCCCGTGATAACCGGATGCTGCCAGCGCGGCCTTCGCCGCATTTAAGTCGTATTTGTTTGACGGGTCGGACTTGAGTGCACCGAGAAATTGTGAGGGAATCAGTCCACCGGGCTGTGTCGATCCTGCACCGGTCAGAGATTCGATCTTGGCGTAGTCGATGCCTTGGCGCACGGCCTTCAAGAAGTCCTGGTTATTCGTCACACCAGCGCCGACAGTGGCATTCTGGTTGAACCAGCTGTAGATCACGTCAGGTGACGTGCCTTTGATCGTCGTGGTGTTGCCTCCGATCCCGGCGACTTGATCGGCATTCAGGTCGAGGGCTACCTGCGATTGGCCCGCTTGCACGTTGATCTTCTGGGTCGGAGCGGCGACGTTCTCGAGCACGACGTTGCCGAAGGCCGGGGCAGGACCGGTGTAGTGGGGGTTCAGCGCGAAGACGACCTTGGTCGTGACACTGTAGCTCTTGAGGATGTACGGACCCGAGCCGGCCGATGTCGAGTTCAGGTAGGCTTCGGCCTGGTCGGCCTTGGTGTCCGTGCCACCGTGCTTCTCAAGCAACTTCGAATTGAGGATGCCCAGCGACGGGTTCGGCAGGATAAACGGAAGCGCGGGGTTCGGCGTCGTCGACGTCAGGGTGATCGTGTTCGCACTCGTCTTGGCGACGGCCACGCCCTGTAACAGGAACGATGGGTTGCCTGCGATCGCCTGCACTCGCTTGAGTGACCAGACGACGTCATCGGCCGTCACCGGAGTGCCATCCGAGAACGTGTGCTTTCCGTTCATCGTGAGGGTGAGCACCGTGTTGTCGGCGTTCTCTTTGTAGCTGGTGATGCTGGAAACAGGTTTCGTGACGTCGCTCCCGTTGAAGGTGAGCGCCGTGTCATACAGCACGCGGTCGACGATCGAGCCGGTGAACTCGAACGCGCGCGCCGGGTCCGAGGTCTTCAGGTCGAACGAGTTGTCGACCACAAGGGTCTTCGTCGACGACGAGGACGAGGAAGATGATCCGCTGGGGGTGCAGGCAGAAACAATGAGTACGGTCGAGATGCCGATGGCTATCACTCCTGCGATCCGCTGTCCGGTCTTGAGCATGCTGTGTTGACTCCTTCGCGCGTGAATCGTGTGTTCACTTTATACGCTCGGCGTGTTTCGAGCGGGTTTCACACCGCGAAGTTTTCACAGGCTGACTGACCGCAACGATGCCAGCTTGGCGGTGCGGGATCAGAGCACGAACTGCGGATGCGTCGAGCCCGCTGCCGCGAACGCCTCATCTGTTTCGCGGAGTACTCGAAGGGTGTTGAGGCCGGCAAGCGCCGCGAGTTCGTCGGCTCTCCAGCCGCGCCGCGCGAGCTCTTCCAGCAGGGCTGGATAGCCGTCGACGCCCTCGAGCTCGAGCGGGAACGCATCCGTCCCATCGAAGTCTCCGCCGAGTGCGACGTGCTCGATCCCCGCAACAGCCCGTGCATGCTCAACATGATTCGCCACGTCGGAGATGGTGACAGTCGGCGCCGGCGACGTGAGGGGGCCGCCGAACCATGTCGCATATTCCTCGCTGAGAAACTGCGGCACGAAAGCCACCATGATCACGCCGCCGTTATCGTGCAAACGGCTCAGCACATCGTCCGGTACGTTGCGCGGATGATCGGAAAGGGCGCGGCACGACGAGTGACTGAAGATCACCGGTGCCGTCGCAGCATCGAGAGCCGCGTGCATTGTCTCGGGCGAAACGTGCGAGAGGTCCACGAGCATCCCGAGCCTGTTGATCTCGCGCACATAGTGCACACCGCGCTCGGTCAACCCGAGGTGCGTGGGCGCATCCGTTGCCGAATCGGCCCAGCTGGTGTTATGGGCGTGCGTCAGTGTGAGATAACGCACTCCGAGGCGCGCGAGCATCCGCAGCACCGCCGGGGAGTCGTTGATGCTGTGCGCGCCTTCCGCCCCGGGCAACGACGCAATCCGCCCGGATGCACGCGCGGCCTCGACGTCCGCGGCGCTGGTCGAAATCGCGAACGTCTGCGGATACCGCGCGGCCAACCGATAAACCCAGTCGATCTGTTCAAGCGTGCCCTGGATCGCATCCGCCCCGGTGAGCGCATCGTCGACGAACACCGACCAGAACTGTGCGCCGACATGCCCAGCATGCAGCCGTTCGATGTCGGTGTCGGTCGCAAGCCCGCTCGCCAGCCCCTCGACCGAGTAGCCCCGTCGCTGACGACATTCCCACGCCCAGTCGTTGTGACCGTCGATGATCGGCGAAAGCTCGAGCGCCCGCGCGACAATAGCTTCGGGTTCTCGACATCGGTCATATGAATACGCTACGACGCCCGACTGCGATACGGGTCGCCCACACGACGTCATTCGCTCACCCGACGATCTTTGCCTAGGCGTCCGGTTTACCCTCGCAAAGACTCCGGTGCAGCGCGAGAGGTGTTGGTGATGCCGATCTGGTCCATATTCATTGTGCGCAGAATGTCGGAATGGCAGTTCTTTCCGACGTTTTGCGCACTATGAACAAGCCAGCTGGCGAATGATGCGCCGGCGCTACGGACCATACGCCGAGAGGAACCGGTTGCGAAAAGTGTCCATCCGCCAGAGCGGTGCTGTCGGGGAGGGCAACATCCCGGGTTGCCAGTGCCAGGACGAGATGCGGTTGATGACACTCGAGTCTTTGGAAATGATGCTGATCGGAACATTGTGGTTCGCGTCAACCCCGCTGACTTCAGTGGCGGGCTGGTGGTCACCGAGCACGACCAGCACGAGGTTCGGATCATCAAAAGTGGTCAGAAACGAGAACAGGGTGCTCATCGTGTACTGCACTGACTGTCCATAAAGCTGCTGCACGTGATGCGGGTCCTGCCAGACAACGCTGGGCGGGAGTCCCTGTGCAGGCTGAGGATCGAAGATCGAACCATTGCCAACCGACGGCCAGGCAACCTTGTGCGGAAGCGGAGTCCATGGGGTGTGCGAGGAGACGAAGTCGATCTCTGCCATGAGCGGCTTGTGCGGTTTGGCTAGCTCGTGGTTCTGAAAGTACGCCCACGTGAACTGGTCTGGAATGCGCGCATAGCTGAATTGCGGGCCGAGATATCCGACATTGTTCGAATTGAGTTCTGTGTCGAAGTGGTAGAACGAGGTGCCGACTCGCCACGGGCCGGCATCGGAAGGCACGTCGCTGATCGTGCGCCAGCCGGCCTTCTTGAAAGCGGCAGTGAGCGAGAGACGGTTCCCGGCCGTGACCTGGTCGTATTTCTGTTGCGAGTCGATCCACAATCCGGTCTGCAGGGTGGAATGGGCGAGCCAGCTGATCCCGCCGAACGTGGGCGACGCGAGGAATGCGCTCCGCTCGGAGTATCCGTGCGCGGCCAACTCGGCGTTCCCGTTGCGGAGCACCGTGTCCACTCCGGCAGAGAATGAGCTGTCCTGCACGGCCACTTGTCCGTAGCTTTCGATGAACGCGACGATGACGTCTTTACCCTTGAGACCGGTGAGCACATCGGATGCCGGCAAGCTGGCATATGCGTCGCTTCGACCCGCTTGGTCGAACGCCTTTTGCTCGGCCGCCGCGACAGCCACTTGATCGGATTTGGCAACTGCGGCTGCGACGGTGTCCGAAGCCGCAACGGGCTCGCCGACCACGAACTGCGCGCCGACGAGCGCAAGAATGACCCAGATCGCCGTTACCGCGGATCCTCCGATCAGCATCCTCCGACGGTGCCTGCGAATCACACCGTCCAAGTGCAGCAGAGACGCCGTCACGACGACGATCGCTACAACCGTCACCAGGCCGATCAGCACCAGGATGCCTGCCGCGGCGAAGGTTCCCGTCGAGTCGCGCAGAACACCGTAGGCAGCGGCCAATTCCGGCCAGCCCGTCACCACATTGAACGATTGGCCCACCGTAGTCGTGAAGCCGCGATCGAGGGCGGCGCTCGCAATCGCGGCCACCGAGACGGCCCCGAACAGGACTGCAACGACCCGGCGGATGACGCGCCACGGCAGCACCGCGAGCACGACGAGCGCGAGCACCGGTTCTAGCGGAACGCGGAGCAATGCGAGCGATGATCCGGAAGAGATGATCCCGGGGGCCACAAGAGCAATGAACAGGAAAACCGCCGAGATGGCCGTCGCAGTGTTTGTTCGCACTGTGTTTGGTCGCACCGCACTCATGACATCCTCGTTGCGAGACGCCGCAGAGCCGGCGCTGGGCCCGAAGTATCGCCTGCATCGTGACGGAAGCGCGACGAGAGTGCGTACTGCAGGAGCACGATGTCGCCGATCATTCGGGTCTCCGCGAGCGCGGCGCGTCGGTCGCTTGTCCACGGGAATGCGGCATCCCCGACGAAGCGCGGCGCGCTGCTGTCACCCACGAAGAACGGTGCAATGGCCAACTGCAGTTCGTCGGCGAGGCTCGCGGCCAGGAACTGCGTGAGGGTCACGCCGCCTCCTTCAACCATCAGGCGCCGGACGCCGCGATCCGACAGGTCAGCGACAAGTGCGCTCATGGCTACTTCCTCCCCGAGCCCGACGACAATGACAGCACCGCCCAGTCGCCTCCGGAGGCCTGTCGACTGCGACGTTGGGCAGTACACGAGTTTCATTGTGTCGTCATCCGCGAACAGCGCGGCGCGCGGATCGAGATCACCCGATGCCGTCACCGTGACCTTCCACGGCGAGCGCGTCAGGCCGGCACTCTCGCGCCTGTTTTGTCGCAATTCACTCCGTACCAGCAATCGGGGATTGTCCCGTCGCACAGTGCGGGCACCCACCACGATGGCGTCGTTCTGCGCTCGCAGGTTATCGACCCGGTCGAAATCTGCGTCATTGGACAGCCTCAGCCGCGGCGGATCGGCCGTGTCGAGATAGCCGTCGAGCGAGATGGTACTGCTGAGAGTGATGTACGGAGCGGTCACGATGGGTTCTCCTGACGTCGAGGGAGACAATGGATGAGAGGGACGAGCGCCGGAACAGGCTGCTGTCCGCGACGACGGACGGCGAAGACCACCGTGACGATCGCACCAGGTGCGAAGGAAATGATGGCAAGAATGCCGAACAGTGCGGATGCGGCAACACCCGCGGAGGCGCCGAAACCGGCCAGTGCGAAAGCCCATCCGGCGATCCCCTCGCGGGGTCCCCAACCGCCGACATTCAGCGGAATGGATGCGCCGAGTAGGACCACGAGCGCGAGGATGAGCAACTGAAGCGGCGGGACGTGCACTCCGACTGCCGCAGTTGCGATCGCGAACACTGCGACGTGACATGCGACCACGACGACCGACGCGATTGCGACCTGGCAGGAAGCACGCGCTGATCCAAGGCCCACCCGTAGTTCAGCGACTTCATGCCGCAGAGCGGTGCGAACGCGCACGCTCAACACCAACGCTGCCAGCACGCCGCCTACGAGCATGGTCCCGCCGATCACAGTCACCGTCAACACGGTTCCGCCAAGGTCGAGGGTTGTGGCGGCGTATCCGCCGAACCCTGCTCCGACGCACAACAGAATCACGAGCGCGAGCGTCAGCTGCACTACTTGGCCTGCGGAGCGCTCGATGGCTACGGCTCGGGACGCTTGCCCGATCCGCTTGACGCGCTGGCCGTGGGCGACTGCCCGATGCACATCGCCGACCACTCCGCCGGGAAGCACGGTATTCAGGAATTGCGACCGATAGTACATCGCAACCGCAGTGGGCCAGGGCAATTCGAGTCCGAGACGGCCTGCGACGAGTCGCCAGCGCCACGCGGCCGCAGCCGTGGCGATTGCTGCGAGCGCAGCCGCCGCACCGATTGTGGGGCCGTCAAGGCTGAGCAAACCGTGCAGGAACGGACCTGTGCCGACATGGGTGACCACCGCGAAGAGCACACCTGCGCCGACCACCAGACGCATCGTAAGGCGGAACGAGTTCGATCGCGCAAAGCCGCGCGCGCGCGCCCGGGCGGTCCCGGTCACTACCGTGGGCATGCCAGCAAATCCACGTGGCGGATGATCGCCGAGAGCTCGCCGCGACCCTGTTGGGCTACACGCCACTCCCGGTAGCGCACGGCCTCGTCCTGCAACTCGGGAGACTGTTCCACCGCCGCGCCAATCCAGCCATCGAGCCATTCACGCAGCAAACGAGGTTCGGCGTCGTTGAGCCGCCAGGTCGTGACGCTGGAGCGGACGTGCCAACCGGCCTCAGTGAAGAGGCCGCGCGCCACTAGCGCGCCGTAGCGGCCGAGCAATCGGCGACCATCCGTTATCCGCAGTTGGTGCGCATTGAATGCCCGCCGGAAAGCATCGTCGCGTTCGTCAAAGGGGTTCAGCTCGACGAAGCCGGTCACGCTGAGCGTCAGAAGGGCAGGGCAGCCGGAGGCCACGCACGCGTCGACGATGGCGTGCACCTCGCGTGACGTCAGCACGTCCAGCAGTGCCGACGCCGTGACGAGAGAGGCCCCCTGCAGATCGGAGGCCTGCAAATCTGCAAGCTGTCCAACCTGAGCGCTTACGTCGATCGGCTCGTTGTCCTGATCCACCGGGCGCGGCCCGTCGATCGCGCGCTCGGTCAGGCTAGGACTCCAATCGTGAAGCACCCACGTCTGAGGTCCTGGCAGCAAAGGGGCAAGCCAACGCATCATCGAACCCGTGCCACTGCCCAGATCGTGCACAACGATCGGGCCCGCTGGCAACATCGCCGCTGCGGCGAGCGCGAGGTCGCGGGAGCGCGCGCGGGCATCCTCGGGTTCGCGCACGGCGAGCCATTCGTCGCTGACCTGGATGATTTCGCTCATGCGGGCAGCTCCGATCCCTCACGAGCAACCTCATCGAGTTTCGAGGCCACGACCGCGGCCACAGCATTCCACGACTTGCTTGCCTCGCGCGCCCTCAATGCCTCGTCGTTCAGCGCCGCACGCCGCGCCGCGCTCGTCCACCACTGGCGTAACACGACCTCAAGCGCCCACGGGTCCTCCGGCGGAACGACGATCCCCGCTGCGCTACGCGAGATCGCCTCGGGAATTCCACCGATGTTGGTCGCCACCACGGGAATGCCCCGCGCGAGCGCCTCCGCGACAACCATGCCGTAGCTCTCGCTCCGGGACGGCACGACGACAAGATCGGCCCGACTGTAGGCATCCGCTAGGCGCGCTCCGGTGAGGGCACCTGTGAATGCCACCCGATCGGCGATACCGGCCGACTCGGCCATTGACATCAGCTCTGCGAAGTAGGCAGGTGCCGAACTGCGGGATCCGACGATCGTGCACACCCAACGTTCGACGTCGGTCAGTCGGGCCAACGCTTGCAGAAGCACGTCCTGACCCTTGTGCGGAGCGACTACTCCCACGCACAGCAGTCGATTTCCTGAGCTCGAGGGGGCTCGCGCCGGAGCCGGGTCTGTTCCGGGCTGCGCCACGACAATCCGCTGCGCCTCCGCAAGGTTTCGGGTGATGAGTTCGGATCGAGTCCAGTTGCTGGTCGCGATCACCCGGCGGGCCGCATGCAGTGCCCGGCTCTCGTGATCGTCGCGGATGTCTGTCCCCCGGTCAGCGAAGCGAGTTGCGGTGTCAGCACCATCCGTAGGATCACGCAGCAGGCTCGCGACCATGTGGGCCAGCACGATGATTCGAAGTCGCCGTGAGTGATCGACGAGCGCATCGGGTTCGCACACGGCGACGAGCCCGTCGATCAGCACGAGCGCCTGGTCCGGCAGCCGAGACAACGCCTGCGACAGCTGTGGCTCGTCGCAGCCTGCCACCTTGATCAGCTGCACGTCCCACCCGCTCATGCGCAGCTCATCGCGAATGTGCTGGTCGTAGACGTTGCCACCACTGACCCGGTCCGGGTCGTCGATTCCGTCGGGAACCACGAATGACACCGGTACGCGCAATTCCTCGATCACAGCGGCCTCGAGTAGCTCGCCCAGGCGATATGTGACTCGTGGAGCGTGACGGTGATCGAGCTCAGTGTCGGGCCGCCTCCGAGCGATCCGTCGCCAATGCGTGTGGCGAGACGATCGGCGATCACCCGACAGAGATACTCCGTTGTGGTGTTCGTCCCGAGAAACTCGGGTTCGTCGTCGAGATTGCGGTAGGTCAGTGACCCGGTGATCTCGGCAAGCACGGCAGCGGCTCGCCCGATGTCCACAACGACACCATCGTGATCGAGTTCGTCTGCGCCGAATGTGGCGTCGACAATGAACGTGGCTCCGTGCAGTCGTTGCGCCGGTCCAAAGCTCTCGCCGGTGAAGCTGTGCGCGATCATCATGTGGTCACGCACTGTGACAGAGAAAGGCATATCAGTCCGCCCAGTTGATCGTGTGACAGAGGTCGGTTTGTGGTCCGCCAGCAAGCGACGACATCACCTCGGGGAGGTCGCGCCAGGAGGATTCGCCCGTGAGGAGGGCGTCGAAGGCGGGGTCCTGCAACAGGTTCAATGCGATCGAAAGGCGATCCCTCGTCGTGCGGGTCCCGCGTCGACTGGGTGGCACCACACCGACCTGACTCGAACGGATGGTGAGCCGACGCGAATGGAAATCGGCACCGAGCAGCAGGCTCGCCGGCCGGTCCCCGTACCAACTCGCCTCGACCACCACGCCTTCGGTCACAACGCATTCCAATCCCAATTGCAAGCCGGCGTCCGACCCACTCGTGTTGATTGCGATGTCCTGGTCGTGCGGTGCCTGTGCGGGGCTGGCGAACCGCACGCCCAACCTTTCGGCCACCACGTGCCGCGCCGGATTGGTGTCGACAATCGTGACGTCCACGCCGGGCATGCCGCGGAGCAGGCGCGCGACACAGCATCCGATCATGCCGGCGCCGATAACCGAGACGCGGTCGCCCAGGAGAGGCGCGGCATCCCACAACACGTTGACGGCGGTCTCTACCGCGCCGGCAAGAACTGCACGCCGCGCCGGAATCCCCTCAGGTACGGGGATGACTGCGCCGGCGGGAACGACGAACACCGACTGGTGCGGGAACAACGTGAAAACGACGTTGCCTAGCAACTCTTCTGTCCCCTGTTCAACGACGCCGACGTTGAGGTAGCCGTACTTCACAGGTCCGGGAAAATCGCCTTCCTGGAATGGCGCTCGCATCCGTTCGCGTTCGCTTTCCGGCACGTGACCCCCGAAGACTGACGCTTCGGTCCCACGACTCACACCGGTGTACAGAGTTCGCACGCGCACGTCTGAATCACCGACCTCGGGGACCGGTTCGTGACGTAACGCTCCCTGGCCAGGTCTCTCAACCCAGAATGCTGTGGCCTCGAGCACATCAACTCCTCGTCGTGAACCATTGTCACGCCGTTGGCGTGTTATTGAATGGTGAATGACATTTGCACTAGAGACACGAGACAGGCATGAGCAGAGTTCAACTGGCAGCAATCGGCTCAAGCGCCGCCGGGGCGGCCCCCGTTGCGCTGCTCGCCGCGCTCACGGTTCGCGGCGACATCACCCGGTTGCCGCTCACCGGATGGCTGGCAGCACTCGGCTATCTGCTGATCTCCAACGCACTCCTGTTAAGCGGCTTGCGGCGTCGGAATGCACCCCGATTCGGCTCGGCGAACATCGTGACAGCGGTACGGTCGACATTGGTCGCTGCGATCACCGGCATCGTCGTCTCGTCGTTCTTCAGCCAAGTTTCGGTCGCGCTGCTGATCAGCCTGGTTGTGCCTGCGCTTCTGCTGGACGCAGTCGACGGCTGGGTTGCCCGTCGCACAGGAACGACGAGCGAGCTCGGTGCGCGGTTCGACATGGAAGTCGATGCGTTCCTGCTACTGGTGCTCAGCACCTTCGTCGCGCAGACCATGGGAGTCTGGGTGCTCGCGATCGGTCTGATGCGCTACGCATTCGTCGCCGTCGGATGGTTTCTGCCGTGGTTTCGCCGCCGGCTCCCCCCACGCTATTGGCGCAAAGTGGTGACCGCAGTGCAGGGCATCGCGCTGACCATCGCCGCGACGCGTCTGCTTCCGGTGATCGACACGGTCCTGGTCGGCATCGCGCTCGCGTTGCTCGTCGAATCGTTCGGTCGAGACGTGATCTGGCTGGCCGTCAGGCGGAGCGAGCCTCGATCAGGCCGTCCGCGGCGTGCGGAGCGCGACGGTCGAAGTGACGGCGAGTACGACGATGCCGATCGCTTCGATCACGACCGTCTCCGGTACGAGGGTGAAGCTCCACACTTCGGTGATACCGAATAGCCCGACGGTGAGCGCAAGCACCAGCGAAAGAAGGCTCGCGATAATGAAGAGCAGACTCAAAACGGAAACGATCTGCCGGAGTCTGCCACGGAATGTGAGCATCCCGATCGCCAGAACAATGGCCGCGACGACGTTGAGGATGAAGAGCACGCCGAGCAGGCCTCCGACGCCGTCGAAGACAAGGAATAGATGGATCCCGGCGATCACGAAGAGCACGACCGCGCTGAGAATTCGTATGACCTTGAAAAAGGCCTGGCCGCGTTCAGCCATGTGCAAACCCGCTTCCGATTCGAGTCCCCATCGGTAGGGACTGTCATGAGGTACACGTGCGAGCGGTGTGCAGAGTTCAATCGCGCGGTGACGAATGCACTCGCTGGATTGCTCAGGTTGCGCATCCGCTACGAAACTGCGGCTGGCACGCGGTCAACTCCGGTGAGCCAGAAGGATGCAGCGGATCGCAATGCCAGCATGGCCGCCAGCAATGGAATCGCGGCGGTGATGACGAACAACTGCCAGTCCGGCACGGTCGGACCGAACGTCAGCATCAACCACATGACGAGCGGGTGCAGCAGAACGACCATGAAGCACGCGCATGAAAGCCGGGTTGCGAGACGACTGACGCTGCCAGGCATCCGCCCGAAAACTGATTCTGCCACCAAGAGCAGCCCGAAGGAGATCATCACCGCGACGACGGTGCTCAGCAGCGGCGTGCCGAAGTCGCCCTGTTTGATGTCCAACGGCGACGAGAGCCCGCCCACCACCAACACGGCTGAAGCGAGCAGGAGTGCCAGCCCGACCAGGCCCGGCTGGGCGATGCGCGGTCGCACGCTTCTGGCCGCGGTGCCGAGCAAAACAAAGATTAGACACGGCAGAGCCGAACCGATCGCGAGTGGAGTTTCGGCCAGCGTGTCCCCGGCAAAATAGCCGAGGAGAGCGCCGCCAATGGCGATGGCCCAGACGACTGTGCGTGGAAGCCACCAGAGGCATCGCAGGAGGATGAGAGAGAAGAAGAGCACAGCAACGAACCAGAACGTGGTGTATGGCATGGCCGAATCCTGCCCGTTCGAAAACGGCGCGAACAGGCGAGCGACCGTGCTGCTCTCAAGGGTCGAATCCAAGGTGACGAACGCGAGCGCGATCAGCACGAACCAGGTGAGATAGGGCACGACCAGTGTTCGTGTGCGTTTGGCCAGCTCCTGCGTCAGTGAACTGCGCGGCGACCAGAAATACCCGGCGAGAAAGAAGAACAACGGAACGTGCCAACTGTAGACCAGCGTGTGCACGAACGGCGTTCCCAGGGTGTGACCGGCGACGACGGCAATGACGCCGACCACACGCACCGCATCGATCGCACCCGACCGCTCCTTCAGCGCGGACAGATCGATTGCTGTCTCCGAAAACGACATTCAGAGAGGTTAGCCAGTCAACCTCGGGCCCACCCGAATTGGTCTGTGAGTGTTCACAGCAACCAGCATCAACGAATGCGGCAGATGCGCGGCCGCGAAACCTGCGCGCTATGCCAAGACCGAGCCGCCGGCGATATCCGTGACGGTTCCTGTGATCCACCCACTTGCGTCGCTGACCAGGAAGAGCGCGGCCTCGGCAATGTCGCCGGGCGTCCCCAACCGGCGAACCGGATGCGACACAGCCAGCTTCTCTTGCACCTCGCCGGGGATGCGCTGGAGGTTGTTCTCCGTGAGAATCGTCTCGGGTGCGATCACGTTCGCGCGCACACCGAACGGACCGGCCTGTAGCGCGACGTACCGTGTGAGGGTCTGTATTCCGGCCTTCGCGGAACCGTAGGGCGCCGGCGACATGTCGGTCGGGCGGCGCGCGGCAGCAGAAGACATTGTGACGATACCGCCGCGACCGCGCGCCTTCATCCCCGGCAGAAAGCTCTTGATGGTCAGGAACGTCGCGGTCAGGTTGGCGTCGATCGTCGCGTGCCACTCGGCTTCGGTGACGTCTTCGATTGGTCCAGGCGGGGTCGGGTTGCCGCCCGCGTTTGCGACGAGGATGTCGATCGGTCCGAGCTCCTGCTCGACGCGATCACGCATCCGTTCGATCGCCTCGAATTCGGTCAACTCGGCGATGACGGCAATCGCGCGGCCACCGGCGGCCAGGATGCCGTCGCGAACACCCTCGACAGCGGATGCGTCGCGGCCATGCACCGCAACCGCGGCACCTTCCTGGGCGAAGCGAGTTGCGATGCGCGCACCGATGCCGCGCGAGCTGCCGGTCACCAGCGCCACACGCCCGTCGAGGGCAAGGTTGCAGGCGTCGATGCGGGAAGTTACTGAACCGTCCATGCCTTCAGCCTGCCCTCGATCAGTAGAGCGCGCGACCTCCCGTGGGAGTATTTCGCCGCCGCGAAGATACCTCTTCCGCCATCCGTCTCGCATGGGTATGCTCTGCCCTGTGTTCAGTGCGTTCGGACAGATGAACGCCACCGTGGCATCCCCGATCGCGTTTTCCATGAAAGGTCGCACACCGTGACCGATGAACAGTCTGAAATCAATCCCACAATGCCGCCGAGCGGCGCCGGATGCCGTGATTGCGAGTCCAGAGGTGGATGGTGGCTTCACCTGCGAAGGTGCGCCGTCTGCGGGAATATCGGATGTTGCGACGACTCCCTTGCCAAACATGCGACCGCACACGCGCTGGCAACGGGACACTCGTTCATCCAAAGTTTTGAGCCCGGCGAGGATTGGTTCTGGAACTATCAATCACGAGAGTTCTTCGACGGTCCGACGCTGGCAGCACCGGCACATCATCCTCTCGATCAAACCGTCCCTGGGCCGGCCGAACGTGTTCCCCACGATTGGATGGCCATTCTCCAGAGCCAAGACTCCGCCCGGTGAGGGTCGAGGCGGAGTCTCCGTCTGTTACGGAATGACGTTCCAGTGGGCGAGTTCGGCAGCCCCGGAGTAGCTGGCGCGAAGAAAGTCCAGGACCAGCTGGTCCGGCATTTCGGAAT
>DATCDQ010000033.1:0-9500 GCA_036510655.1 Microbacteriaceae bacterium
GACCGGGCAAACCGCGGCCCGATCAGCTCGCCGATCTCCGCCAACCCGATGGCCCACTCGCGTACCTCTGCCACACAAACATCATCGCCCACCGCAAAGGATTAACACACGCCCGAGCAGAACCAGCCAAAACACGCCGACCATACCAAAATAAACACGACTGTAGTACTAGGCGGGTCGGCTGCTGAGCCAGGCCATCCGCCCGAGCGTGGAGTGCAGCCACCGGTCGAATCCCCATGCTCCGCCGGCTCCGACGGCGCCCAGCAGTGCGAATGCCATCACATACACCAGGGAAGCTCCCACATCGGTGGTGCCGTCGCCGTATGGGCCGCCGAATCCCTCTCCCGTCGCCCAAATGGTCAGAGAGAGCAGCGCCCCGGCGGAACACACCGCATTGGTCAGCGCGCCGATGAGCAGTCCGACCGCGATCAACGACTCGGCGAGAGCCAGCAGCACCGCGAACACACGGGGAGCTGTTGCAATCAAGTGCGTCCAGCCGTCGATCCACGCGTGTACCGGCGCTGGCTGCCCTTCGCCGGCCGCGAGCAGCTTGCCCATGAGGGTGTGCTTCGCGAACGATGGGAGCCATTTCAGCCAGGCATCGACCGCCCAGACTAGGCCGAATGCGATCCGCAGCATGGCCAGCACGCGGCGCCGCTGCACTGTGAGGAACAACCCGCCGCGCGATGGGATGCTCAGCGTTTGCCGCGAAGTCGGTTGCATGCCGACGGCACGGGCGGTCGAGCCCTCGGGGTCTCGCACGATGTAAGTCATCATCTTCGTCTTCCGTTATCTGGGTGCCTGCGCAGCTCGCTCGGGGACCAGGGCAGCCGCGCCAGGTTGCCGCGGACCGGGCAACGGGCGGCCGCGCTTCCGCGCTGCCGCCCGGGTGCTGAGGCGGCTAGCGCCGCGGCACAATGGTCACTTGAACTGCTTCGGGAACTGCTGGATGATGCCGGCACTGAGCATGTCGGACATCTCCTGCATGTGCTGCTCGGCGGTGCCGTAGTCGACGATTTCCTTCACGTAGTCGCCGCCCAGCGCGTCGGTTGCGTACGCGATCGTCTGGGTGATGTGCAGCTTCATCATCGCCTCCATGTCGGCCTGCTTCCAGTGCGGGTTGGCCACCGCGAGGAAGTCGCCGATCGCCTTGGCGTTGCCGTACCAGGCGTCGACAGCGGTGTTCAGCGCGGCAGTGTCACCGGCCTTCGCGGCGGTCAGGACCGGAACAGCGTCGTTGATGTGCTGCTTCAGCAGCGTCGTCAGCTGGTCGCCCGCTGCATTTCCGTAAAACGGCTTGATGGCATTTCCGATGTCGGCCTGGTTCTGCAGCAGGCGGTTGAGGGTCGGCGTCAGCGCCGGCGATCCCTCGGCGAACGCGACGACCGTTGCGTCTGTCCACTCCATGTGCTGCGCCCAGAGGTGCGACATTGCCGTGTAGAGGCCGATCTGCGCTGACGTTGACGTCGTGCTTTGCTGCGAGGACATGTCCGACATGGACACGGCGGCCGGCTGCACGTGCTCAGCCGGTGCTGTGCTGGTGGCACTGCATCCGACGAGCCCGAGTGCGCCCAGCAGGCCGATGGTCGTCAGGGCCGCCGTCGCGATCGCCATCCGCGGGTGGCTGTTGGTTCTGTTCATGATCAGGTGCCTTTCTTGGTTGAGGGCTGGCTTTCTGTCATGTCAGATGAGTGCTGCGGCGATGCGAAGTCTTACTGATCGGAACGAATGTGCAGAATCACGGTAAGAATCGCGCGTTCGGTGATACAAACTCATCATGGAGAATCACGCGGACGGGCTGCTCGAGCGGGATGACGCTGCAGCGGACAGCGAGATCGACGACGCCTTCCTCCCCGCGGAGGATCCCAGCGCAAGAGATCTCGAGCTTGCCTACGACTGGGTGGGCCGACTGACCGGCCGTGAGGCTGTGCGCGATGAGGCGATTCGTCGCCTACACACGCTGATGATTCGCGCGTCACGGTTCAAGCTCAGCCGCATGGGCGAAGCGTCGCGACTCGGCCAAGCCCGCGCCGACGCGATCGTGCAGTCGAGCGCGGATGATGCAGTCGTCGCGATCCTCGCTCGGCTGGGGTCGTTCGAGGGGCGCAGCCGATTCACCACCTGGGCGTACAAATTTGCGATCCTGCTCACCGCGACAGCGGTGCGGCGCGAGCTGTGGTCGCGGGTGGAGATCGATCTATCGTCGGTGCCGGAGCCCGTGACGCGGCTCGGCGACCCCCTTGAGCACGTCGAGGGCACCGCTCTGGCCGACGCATTGCGCGCGTGCATCGCGCACTGCCTCACCCCTCACCAGCAGCGCATCCTCATCGCGATCGCGATCGAAGGCGTCCCCATCGACGTCGTCGCTGAGCGCTTGAACACAACCCGCAATACCGTGTACAAGACCCTGCATGATGCACGCCGACGATTGCGGGACGATCTGATCGCGCAGGGCTACCTTCAACCATCCGCCGGAAGGGAGGTGAAGTGATGAACACTCAGAAATCGTGGACTGGCGCCATCCTGGAGCAGGCAACCGGCCCGTTCGAGCCGTGGCTGTCATGCGACGAGTGCTTCGACCGCTCTGATGCGGCAATCGAAGACCTTCTCGACCGGCGACTGCCGCTGCCTGAGGATCTGCGGGCGCACCTGCGTGGCTGCTCAGCTTGCCACGACGAAATCGAGACGCTGGCCGAGCTGGCCGCAGCCGATCGTGGCCTTGACCAGGCCGAGGGTCGGGCACGGGTGGATGTGCAGATCGCGCTCAGGTAACTGAGCGATTCTGCCGTCCACCATCAGCGGCGATCGTCTGGTCCGACATCCTTCAGGGAACGCGCAGAGGACCGGGCGATAACTCACACCTGCAGCGCAGTCGGAACGAGAATAGTAGGGGTATGACGAGTCTCGTCGCTGCGTTGCTACTCGCGACCGTCGCCGCGAGCTTAGGCGAGATGTATGCCTTCGTGACCTACCGCGGGCTCGTACGGGGAAGTCATCCGCGCTATGTGTGGCGTACCGCCTATCTCGTGCTGGCGTGGGCCGTGATCGTGATGTGCGTCGGGCTGGCGCTCGTCGACGTCGTCGAGGGCGACGTCCTGTTCGCGGGCCTCTGGCTAGCGGTGGCGGCGATCCGCACGATCCAGTTGTACTTCAACCGCAATTCCGATGACGACGACTGGTTCAAGGGTCGCGGCCGCAAGATCTGGGCGGGTATCAAGCGTCGCGTGGCGAGACTAATACCGACTGGAGCGCCGGTGCCGCAACCGGCTCTTACCTAACAGCCCTCCGCGATGTACTTCGGGATACGGCGTTGGTGCCGTGAGCGAGATACCACGTCGCCTCGAATGCGAGGGCGAGGACGAGGATACCGAGGAAGACCAGCTGTTCATCACCTGCGATCACGCTGTGGCCGATTCCGACCTCGGCGAATGTCAGAACGGCCAGAGCGCTCCAGCCGACGCCGGTGACGAGGCAGTGGGCATGTCGACAGAGCCAGAAGTTCAACGCGCACCAGCCACCTGCTGCGAGGAAGGCGACTCCGTCGACGGCGAGTTGCGCTCGCATCGGGAGCAGCGGAGCCAACATCAGTAGAGCCGCGACGCCGATCACATAGAGCAGGCATGACCATCCGGACCGGGGGAGCAGCCGTTCGACGCGTCCCGCCAGCGTGTTCGCGGTCGGCCGCGTGGGAGGCGACCAGCCCCACAACGCCTGTCGGACGCGGCCGTCGGCCTCGCCTCGTGAGCGGTCGTCAGCCTCGCTCCGGGAACGGCTGAGCGGCATGAGATCCGTCGGGCAGCAGACCCGGTCGCTGTCCTCGGCGATGGGGATCGCGTTGTGGTCTTGCGTTTTGGTCACATGGTCGGTCATCTCTGGCACCTCACTGTGAACCTATGCCTTCCCCCGGGGGGAGAGTCAAGCTCTGTCGCTGAATCGTGGATCCCAGGAACGGAAGTCTGCGTGGCCAGCCAGCTCGTCGACGTGTTCGGCCCCGAACGCGTCGATGCGCTCGACGAGTTGTCTGAGTTCCGCGATGCGTGCCGCTGTGCGAGCGCGCACCGCTCCCAAGAGCGTCGCCAGTTGCGGACCGACGGGTTCGCCGGCCGGCGCCAGGTAGCTCACGCTCAGGTGTTGGATCTCCGCCATCGTCAAACCCAGTGAGCGGAGTCCGCGCACCATGGCAACGCACCACAGCGCGTCGGTGTCGAACAGCCGATAGTTCCCGGCACTCCGGCCTACCGTGTAGATCAGACCGAAGTCTTCATAGGAGCGCAATATTTTGACAGGGAGTCCTGCCCGGCGGGACAGAACCCCGATCGTCATCGGATGCTCAGCAGCCATCAGGTACGACCTCCATTCACCCGCTTGGAAACCGGCTTGCGGTCACAATACTGCGTTTCGTGCGCTGTGGCTGCTGCATGCTTCCTGGATGAATACCGGCGGCGATGCGCAGATCGCGGTTATCATCGAGAAGCCTGCGCCCGCCGATATCGCACCGATGATCATGACCGTCTACGGGCTGACCGACCGAGAGAGAACCATTGCCGGATTTGTGTGCCAGGGTATGTCGACCCGGCATATCTCGAACCGTCTGCACCTGACCGTTGACACCGTGCAGGATCACTTGAAATCTGTTTTCAACAGGCTCGGCGTGCACAGTCGTGGTGAACTCGTCGCCATGATCCTCCAACGCGATTACCTCCCGCACGCCCTCGCTGGCGACCCGCTCAACCAGTCAGGATCGTTCAACGCCCCTGTCCTCTCCGAATAGCGCTGGGTTGCGCGTTCTCGCCGGCACCCTCCTTATTCGAGTAGTCGTCGGTGTGCAGCACTTCAACGTTCATGGTGCTCTTCTGTTTTCCCGAGCACGCTGACTCGTGATTCGACATCGCCGCGCCAGGCTTCGACGCCCTCGCGAATGGCGAGCACCGCGACAACCAGCGCAGCGATCGAATCGGCCCACGACCATCCGAATAGGGAATTGAGCAACAGCCCGATGAGCACGGTCCCTGAGAGGTAAACGCACAACAAGAGTTGCTTGGCGTCAGCCAACACGCTCTTCGAGTCGAGTTCGCGGCCGGTACGAATTTCGAACCACGCCAGAACCGGCATGACGATCAGGCTGAGCGCGGTAATGCCGATGCCCAGCGGGCTCTGATTGGCCTCTTGCACTCCGGTGAGGTTCAAGATTGCGTCGACCGTGACATAGGCGCCCAGCGCGAAGAAAGCAATGCTGATCGCCCGAAGAGTCGCCTTCTCCCAGCGCTCGGGGTCTTTACGGGTGAACTGCCACGCAATCGCCAGTGCAGAGAGCACCTCCACCACGGAGTCCAGGCCGAAGCCGATCAGCGCCGCGGAGGATGCTGCCGAGCCAGCCCAGATCGCCACCGTCGCCTCGACGACGTTCTGCGCACAATGAATGCGGGCCGGCGCAGGACCTGGGCGGAATTCTGAGACCGCGTTAGCTAGCCGGACGGGCAGGAGAGGGTACTCAGCGCCGATGTAACGCCAGAAAGCGAGCCGCGCTTGCGGCATGGCTTCTCTGAAAGTTGGGACCACGGGCACAAAGCAATGTCCCGATCTCCGCCGGGAGATCGGGACATTATTGGTTGCGGGGACAGGATTTGAACCTGCGACCTCTGGGTTACGAGTCTGCCCCGCAAACATGCGGAAGTCCGGAGGGGTTATTGAAGCCGTCGTGACCGACGCGGACGAGTTCCTGCGGCGCAGAGCTCTCAGCGCATAACGATTAGGTAACGGGCGATGATGGTTCCCGCGGCCTACCGATACCACTTGTTGGCATCGGGCAAGAGCGCGGGCACGATCCGGCAACGGATCGGAGACATTGACCGGTTCTCCCGCCACTCCCCCGACCTGTTCACCGTGACGACGGAGGATCTCGTGCTCTACCTCGGTATCGGCGCCGAGAGTGCGGGATGGCGGCCGGAGTATTTGAAGAAGATCCGCGCCTCGTTCCGGTCGTTCTACCGGTGGGCGCATCAGTCCGGTCGAATCGGCGCCGACCCGGCGTATGGGCTGTCACCGGTAACCGTGCCTAAGCCGTTGCCGCATCCGACGCCTGAGGTTGTGGTTCTGGCTGCGTTCGCTGGGGCGTCCCCGGCGGTACGGGCGATGATTCTGCTCGCGGCGACCGAGGGGCTGCGGCGCTCGGAGATTGCGGGGCTGCATCCGCAGAATCGTCACGGGGACGCGATCCGATTCTTCGGCAAAGGATCGAGGGAACGAATCGTGCCCCTGGACCAGCTGACACTGGGAGCGCTGATCGGTCTGGAAGGATCGCAGGGTCGCGACGCGTACTATTTCCCGGGCCGATTCGGTGGACACCTGCACTCCAGCACCATCTACCGGTGGGTCACCAGTTGCACACCCGGATGGACGTTACATAGCCTCCGCCATCGTGCCGCCACGATCGGGTACTCGGGGACGAAAGACTTGCGCGCGACACAGGAATTGCTGGGGCACGCGTCGCCGGCAACAACACAGATCTACACCGCCGTCGCCTTCGCCGACATGCAAGCAGTCGTCAGCGCCGCGTCACTGAACATACCGAGCCGCTTGCCCGACCTGAGAATGGACACGTAGGAGACCCCAGTAGGTGGTCGGGTAACGTCCGTTCGTGTCCCGGCCGCCGCGGTAATCCACGGCGCGGATCCTCCCCGGCTCATGAATGGTGACAGTGGCGTTCATGCGCAGCGGTAAACGCTGATGATGCTGGTGTCGATGCGGTAGTTCCATTTGAACGGGAGGCTGATCTTCACCGGCCCGAGTATCATCTCGATCATCAGTCACGTGTTGCAACGATGGCTAGAATCCGCCCTGTCATAACCACTCCGGTGCGATACGGGCATCCCGTCGCCTTGCCGTCCATGTCGCCATTCAGGTCGGGATGCCCCTCGGCAGCTATCTCTGGACGTGTAGTTGGAAGGTCGTTGAATCCTTGTAACGTGCGGTGTCCGGAGCAATATGGGCAGCCTGGCGTGCGGTCGCCACCGTAAGAGGCGCGACTCTTCGCTTGAGCGTCGAATGAATGACCGAGTGGGCAAACCCAGTAGACGATCGCGTGCAATCCCCCGAGATGGAATCTGCATTCAGAGTCCCATTCAGGGTGGGGTGCCACTCGGCTGCAATTGCAGGGTGTGAAACCGTGAGTGGGATTCGCCCCGAAGTACTGATGTGAGCCTCGCTCGTCAAAGCATGCTCGTCAGATCGAGCCCAAAGATCGCCATGACAGCTGACGTTATTCCCGCTGCAACGTGGACATAGAACGGGATGCAGAAAACGACGTCCCGCCACGAGCCGGCCTTCCCCTATGCGATCGCTAGCGCAGCGTTTTGCAAGAGTGGCGCTGCCCGACTCTCGAAGTCGTTGGTCATCCGTGCCACTGGACCAGAGATGGACAGTGCACTCGGGATGACGGTGCCCGGCACGGGTACGGCCAGACAGCGCACGCCGATCTCTTGCTCCTCCTCGTCGATGGCGTAGCCGCGTGACCTGATGCGGTCTAGCTCTTCCGTCAGTTCATCAAACGTCTGGATGCTGTGCTCTGTCGCCCCCGGCAACCCGGTTCGGGCCACGATCGCTTTGACGCGCTCCGCGTCGAGCTGGGAGAGAAGAGCCTTGCCGACACCCGTGTTGTGGAGCGGCACGTGCTTGCCCACCTCGACGAACATCCGCATCGCGCGCTGGCATGATGCTTGGGATATGTACAGTGCCATGTCCGAGTCCAGCACGGCGAAGTTGACGGATTCGTACAGAGCGTCCGCAAGGGACTCCAGTTGGGGCCGGGCCGATGCGCCGAACTGCCGGGTTGCCGCTTCACCAAGACTCATCAGGCCCGCGCCGAGTGCATATTGTTTGCTGTCGAGTTGCCGAACCTGCCCCAAGGCTTCCAAGGTTTTCAGGAGGCGATGTACCGTCGGCTGCGGCAATCGGGTTTCATTGGCTATGTCGCCGATCCTTGATTGGCCTGTGCCGTGAGCCAGGACAGTGAGAATGTCGAATGCGCGATTGACCGCGTTGACGCCTGTAGTCGACGATTCGGGTTCCGTCACCGTCCACTCCACTCGTTCTGCGACAGGTTCGCCCCGCACATGCCGTTGCGTGCCCGTCGCCCGCGTCAGATCGCCTTGCCAGGGTTCAGAATAGCGTGTGGGTCGAGCACGCGCTTGATGCTGTGTTGCAGTTCGAGGGCAGTCGACCCCACCTCTTCTTCGAGCCAATCGCGCTTCAGGAGCCCGACGCCATGCTCACCCGTGAGGGTACCGCCCAGTCCTGCGGCCAGGTGGAACATCGCCCCGAGTGCCTTCTTCGGTGCGCCGCTGACAATCGACGATCCATCATTCACGACGATCATCGGGTGCAGATTTCCGTCTGATGCATGGGCGATCGTATTGATTCGCACACCCGTGTCTTTCGAGATCTGCTCGATTCCCGCGATCGCTTCGCCCAATCTACCGCGCGGCACTCCGATGTCTCCGATCGACACCGTCCCTAGTCGCTCGAGCGACGGGATCGCCTCGCGACGGGCTTGCACCAGGGCGTCGGCTTCCTCCTGCGTCTCAGCCACATCGATGTGGACCGCATGCGGTCGGAGCGCATCCAGAACGACGTCTCGCTCGGCGAGCGCGCCGTAGCCGTCGGTCTGTGCGAGCACCATTGCGGCTCCGCGTTGACGGTACGTTGTGCCGAGCGCCTCGTCGATCGCTTCGAGCGTGGGGCCGTCCACGAACTCCAGCATCGATGGCTGGACCCGCGAGGCGATGACGGCCGATGCGGCGCCTCCGGCCGACCGGGCGTCAGGGAAGAACGCCGCGACGGTCGACGTGAATGGCGGAAGTGGCCGCAGCCGCAGGGTTGCCTCGACGACGACGCCAAGAGTGCCCTCTGACCCGACGAACAGCGATTTGAGGTCGTAGCCTGCGACCCCTTTAATGGTGTCGGTTCCGGTGTGGAGGATTCGTCCGTCCGCAAGGACGACCGTCAGCGCAAGTACTGCGTCGCGGGTGACGCCGTATTTGGCGCAGCGCATTCCGCCTGCGTTGGTCGCCACGTTTCCCCCGATTGAGCAGATTGCCGTGCTCGCGGGATCAGGGGCGTAGAACAGGCCGAACTCGCCCGCTGCGGCGTTCAGTTCTGCGTTGAGTAGCCCGGGTTCGACAATTGCGATCTGTTCGACGGGGTCGATGCGAACGTGGCGCATCCGGGAGAGGTCGAGCACGATCTCGCCCGCATGCGCCGACGAACCACCGGCAAGCCCGGTGCCGGCGCCGCGCGTGACAACCGGGATTCGTCTGGTTGAGGCGAGTGTGAGTGTGGCGACAACGTCGTCGACGCTGGTGGCTTTGATAACTGCCATCGGCGGCGATTCGGGCAGGAAGCCTGAACGGTCGGTGTTGGCGGCGACGCGATCGAGCTCGTCGATCGAGCAGTTGGGTAGCGTCGCGAGTTCTGCACTAAGTTCCATAATGCAAATAATTTAT
>DATCDQ010000034.1:0-13369 GCA_036510655.1 Microbacteriaceae bacterium
TCTCGTTCCTCAACTGCTATCGCCACGCGCGTCCCGGCTCCTTCCGACACGGCCTGCTCGACCGCCTCAACCTGCATGCTCATCTCGTACCTCCTTGATCGGAGTTACACCGTTCAACGTACAGTCCCGAAGCTTGGGGCATCCGCGGTCAGGAGGCGGGCCGTGGCGTCGTCGATCGGTCCGAAGCCCTCCAACACCGCCCGCTTAGTGTGCGCCTTGGCAAGCAGGTCGGGGTGGTCGAGCAGCGCGGTGACGGGAACGCTGAGGTGCACGCGGGCCTTGACCTCGGATGGCATGCCACGCGCGGTGAGGATGTCGCCGGCGGCATCCGCTCGCAGCTGTGCCAGTGTGCGCTGTTCACCTTCCACGCGACGCTGCTTCAATGCAGTGGCGTTGATGCGCGCATCGATCTTCATGACCGTGGATGCGTCGGTGAACATCGAGAACCACGCCATCCCGTCGTTATCAGGCGAGACTTCCGTGTGCCGATCGGCTCGGGCTTCCAGGTGGCGTTCTGTTGGATCCTTTGGGTGGATCCGCTCTCGTGCAGCGCGCGCGGCCTTGCGAAATTGCGACGGCGTCAGTCGTGCAGCCTTCTCCAGGAGCGCTTCGTCGAGAGCGCTGAACGTGCTCGGATCATCGTGCGGAAGGACCCACGCGATCGAGGCGGCTTCGCGTGCGTTCTGATATCCGATGTTCCCGGAGCAGAATTGTTCCCACATTCTGGGGAGCCGCTCCATCAGGGTGTCGGCTTCGTGAAATTGAGCCCAGATCGTGTTTTCAGGAAGCGACAGCCGTAGGGACAATTCCATCACGACGGCTCGCGCCGCGAGAGTCACGGCCTCGCGGCGCGGAGACGTTTCGGGGACATAAACCACGGGGTTGCGCCGTGCCGTGACGATCGCTTCGCGCACAGCGGCCAACTGTGCCGCCTGCGATACGGCGACCGACCGCGCGAATACGCCCGCTGACTCGAGCAGAGCCGTGACAAGGCCGAGCGGTCCGGCGTCGATGGTCGAATTATCCGTGGTGGAATCGTCGGTGGTCGGATCAACAATGGTCGGATCACCGGTGGCCGTGACGGGATTGTCGGCTGCGCTGGTCATGACACAATTATAGAAGATAACGACCAGAATAGCTAGAGCTATGCTCAAATAGAATCGAACAAAGCTGCGATCATGCGAAACAAACTGACAAGGCCTTTTTACAGTCGCCGATTCGTATTGTTTCGTCAAGCAGTGAGGTAAAGATGGTGGTCGAGTAGCGAGGAACGAGCATATCGAGACCCGTATCGAGACCCGTATCGAGACCTCTGCAGGGCGGCTCACTGTGGTCTCGATACACGTGGTCGCTGCGCTCGCGCGTTACTCGACCGGCGGACGACGCATTCACTGACTTGAAGCGGCCAAGACAAACTGAGGAACCGATACAAGAAGAAACTAAGATCGTCTGTGTATGTCTGAGACAATCGCACACCCGTTCACCACCGCCACCGGCAGCGACATTCGCGTTCGCTTCTGCCCATCGCCGACAGGAACTCCGCATGTCGGTCTGATCCGCACTGCGCTGTTCAATTGGGCGTATGCGCGCCACAACGGCGGCAAACTCGTCTTTCGGATCGAGGATACGGATGCCTCGCGCGACAGCGAGGAAAGCTACGAGCAGATCATCGAAGGATTGCGCTGGCTGCACCTGGATTGGGATGAAGGCGAAGGGGTCGGAGGACCCAACGGGCCGTACCGCCAGTCCCAGCGTTACGACATCTATCGCGACGTGGTTGCCCGGCTCACAGCATCCGGTCATGTGTACGAGAGTTTTTCCAACGCCGAGGAGATCGACGCCCGCAATGCGGCGGCCGGCCGGCCGAAGCAGTTCGGCTACGACAACTTCGACCGCGACCTGACCGAGGAGCAGAAGGCCGCGTTCCGCGCCGAGGGCCGCGAGCCGGCGCTGCGGTTGCGCGTGCCGGACACCGACCTCAGCTTCGACGATCTGGTGCGTGGGGAGATCACCTTCCCGGGCGGATCGTCCAGTGATTTTGTTGTGGTGCGCCCGAATGGGCATCCGCTCTATCCGTTCGTCAATCCGGTCGACGATGCTTTGATGGGCGTCACGCACGTGTTGCGCGGCGAGGACCTGCTGCCCTCAACTCCGCGCCAGATCGCGCTGTATCACGCGCTGATTGACATCGGTGTGACCACGTTCGTGCCGCGCTTCGGCCACATGCCCTACGTGATGGGCGACGGCAATAAGAAGCTGTCGAAGCGCGACCCGTCGTCGAATCTGTTCCACCACCGCGATCGCGGGTTCATTCCGGAGGGGCTCGTCAACTATTTGGCGTTGCTCGGCTGGGGGCTTGCAGCCGACCGTGACGTGTTCAGCCTCGACGAGATGGTCGCAGCGTTCGACATCGTCGACGTGAACCCCAATCCGGCCCGCTTCGACCTGAAGAAGGCCGAGTCGATCAACGGCGACCACATCCGCCTGCTCGAGGTCGCCGACCTTGCCGCACGCATCGTGCCGTACCTGGCCGCAGCGGGCGTTGTCACGGAGCCGTTGACGGATGCGCAGCGCACCATTCTCCTGCTGGCAACCCCACTCGTGCAGGAGCGGATGCAGCTGCTCGGCGAGGCGCCGGGCCTGCTCGCATTCCTGTTCACGGATGCCGCCTCGCTGGTCTACGAGGACGACGGACTTGCCACGCTGCCCGCGAATGGCGCCGAGGTGTTGGCTGCGTCGTTGCCAGTACTCGCCGGGATCGAGGACGACGGGTGGATTCACGAGACGATCGAGGCCGCGCTACGCTCAGCCTTGATTGACGGGTTGGAGCTCAAACCGCGTGTCGCGTTCGGGCCGTTGCGCGTTGCAGTCTCCGGGCGTCGGATCTCGCCGCCGCTGTTCGAATCGCTCGAGATCCTCGGCAGGACTGAGACGCTCGCACGCGTCGAAACGCTGAGCGCGCGTTTGGCCAGCGCCGCACGAGTCGACTGATGAATGTGGAGCCTGGCGGGCAGCAGGGCGCGCGGTCGGGTGCACAGTCTGATGCGCGGCCGGATGGTCAGCCGCTAGCGCGGCCAGACGCGCAGCCGGGTGTTCTCCGCGATGTGATCGTCGTCGGTGCTGGCCCTGCGGGTCTCTCGGCCGCGCTCAACCTGGTGCGGGCGCGCCGTAGCACGCTGGTCTTCGATGCCAATCGGCCGCGCAATGCGGCGACGCTGTACTCGCACGGCTTTCTGACTCGGGACGGGATGTCGCCGCTCGAGTTGCGCAAACTCGGGCGTGATGAAGTTGAGCGCTACCCGTACGCGGAGGTCGCGTTGGGTCGGGTGGAGTCGATCACGCCCGAGGCGGATGGCACGTTTGCGGTGGCCGCGCGCGGCATCCGGGGCGAGGGCGGTCGTGTCGATCGCGCACGCGCCGTGCTGATCGCGACCGGGTTGAGCGAGGCGATGCCGGCGGTGCCGAGCATCCGCGGTTACTACGGGACCCACCTGCACAGCTGTCTGGAATGCGACGGGTTCGAGAAGTCTGACGAGCAGCTCGTGCTGATCGGCGAGACGAACGATCTTGCCCGGCGTGCGTTCGAACTGAGCCAATGGTCGCGCAGGCTCGTTGTGCTCACCAACGACGTGGGCAGCGTGACGGAGGCGGAGGAGCGCGACCTGGCGACATTTGGCATCCGTGTCGATCGCCGCAAGATCGACGATATCGAGGGGGAGCGCGCCACGATGACGGGCGTGCGATTCATCGACGGGGGAGTCGTAGATTGTACCGGAGGCTTCGTGCGGCCCGTTTGGTCGGCGACGGTCGAGTATGCGGCCGGGCTGGGGCTGGCGCGCGATGAGTCCGGGCTTGTTCATGTGGATGCGCATGGCCGCACCTCGATGACCGGTGTGTACGCGGCCGGCGATTCGACGGCGCCTGGGCCACAGCAGCTCATCGTCGCCGCGGGCGAGGGCGCGGACACGGCAGCGGCGATCAACCGTGATCTGCTCGGCACGCTGGCGGATGCGGCTGCCGCGGAACGCGCGTCGGTCGCGCAGTAGCGCGCTGCTTTTCGGTCGGCGCGCCCGGTAGCGGCGCCGTTTTGGCCGCGTGCTCCTGCGTAGGCTAAAGTTGACAATCGGCCCGGGCTTCGGTGCGGGCCGGTGGGGTATGGTGTAATTGGCAACACGGCTGATTCTGGTTCAGTTGTTCTTGGTTCGAGTCCAGGTACCCCAGCTTTGAGATCGTTGAGTTCCCGGGGAAGTCCGACTCCCTCCTCGGTCCGCTGAGCGGTCCGATCTGGCCCGTAGTGACCAGATTGGTGACCAAAACCCCCCGTCGGGCGCGTTTCGTGGTCGCTTTCACTGAACAGGTACGCGCTCGTCCCCGCAGTTCCGCGCTGGCACCGGCTGCGCACCTACTCGGTATGGATGCACACGTCGAAGTCGAGCCAGCGTTCCTGACCCAGGGTGAGGTCGCCCGGTTGCTCGGGGTGCCGGAGCGAACGCTGGAGGGCTGGCGGCTGACGAAGTCGGGGCCGCCGTGGCTCAAGCTCGGCAGGCACGTCAAGTACGACCGTGACGACGTGCTGGCGTGGGCGCGGGAGCAGCGTCATGGTTAGGCCGAGGATCGCCGCCGGAGAGGTCGGCCAGGTCCAGGTGACACAACTTGCCAATGGGAAGTGGCGGGCGCGCGCCCGGATGCGCGATGACACGGGCGAGTTGGTGCAACTCCGTTCCGACGGTGCCACCGAGGACGCGGCTCGCGTCGAGCTGTTCGCCCGCGCGAAGTCGCTGACGACGCACACGAAGGCGATCGTGTTGAAGTCCTCTACCGTCGCCGAGGCTGCCGCTTCCTGGTTGCCTAGGGTGCGGGTTCGAGCGGAAAACGGCATGCTGTCGTGGTCGACCTACGAGAATTACGAGCACACCGTGCGACTCACCCTCGTCCCGGCCTGCGGCGGCGTCACGCTCGGCGCGCTCACGGTCGGACGCTGCGACCGCATCCTGCAGAACCTCCTGGTCGAGCGCGGCATCTCCGCGGCACGGAAGGCGCGTTCTGTGCTGTCGCTGATCTGCGGCTTCGCGGTGCGCGATGACGCGATCCCGACGAACCCTGTGCGAGACGTCACCCGCCTGCCGACGCCGCCGAAGAAGACGGCGATGCTCACGCCGGAGCAGATCGACGCTATCCGTGAACTCATGACGCACTGGCGGGAGAGCGAGGGGATGGGGCCTCGACCGAACTGGCGCGCTCTCGTTGACGGCATGGACATCATGCTCGGCACGTCCGCCCGGGTGGGGGAGTGCATCGGCCTGCGCCGGTGCGACGTGGACATGACGACCGCGCCGCCGACGGTCCTCATCGATGGCACCATCGTCCAGACCCGTGTGCAGGGCATCACCCGCAAGAATGCGCCGAAACGCACCCGGCAACGCCGCCGCATCGCCCTCCCTGCCTTCGCCGCTGACGCCGTACGCCGACGCCTCGCACTAGCCGGCCCCGGCCCCGACGCATTGCTGTTCCCGACGAAGACCGGCAGGCCGATGAGCGTGTCCAACTACGAGCGACTGTTGCGCACGTTCATCGAGGACAACGAGACAGCGCTGCGCGAGGCCGGGGTGGAGGTCGAGCAGTACTCGACGCATATCTATCGACGCACCGTCGCCACCCTCGTGGAGCGATCCGCAGGGCTCACCATCGCCTCCCGGCTGCTCGGGCATGCGAACGAGATGGTCACCCGGACCAGCTACGTCGTTACCGCCGAGCAGGTCGACATCGTGACCGCCGACATCCTCAACGCGATCCTCGGCGGATAAGGACGCCTTGTGGGAGTGCTACCGGCCCGCGGCCGCCGAATTTACGTCGGCCAGCCTGTAGCGCTTCGATTTGAAGCCGTGAATTTAGTACGTCCAGTGGTCCGTATCTGCTACAGAAGCGAATGTTCCGGGGTCAAGCGCTACTGTGAAGTGCTATGACACGCCGTAGCAGAAGTGAGGAGATCGCGGACGATCTGCGGCTGCTCGTCGAAGCGGCGCTGCCGGGCACGAAGCTCCCCGCGACCCGCACGCTGGTGACGCGGTACCGGACGAGCCCGGTGACGATCCAGCACGCGATCGCGCGGCTTGTCGCCGACGGGCTGGTAGAGAGCCGGCGCGGTGCGGGCAACTATGTGCGCGAACGCCCACCGATCGTGGTCACCCGCGACTTCACCTGGCAGGCGAACTCACTTCCGGAGCCTGGCGCGGTGGCGGTGCAGCCAGACTCTGCGCCACGGTATCCGGAGCCGACGATCCGCCTCGACCAGTTCTACCCGGCAGGGGACTTTCTGCCGCTGTATGCGTATCACTGGTCGAGCCTGCGGTCGACGCAGAACATTCCCGCCGCCCAGCGCCTCCCGCCCATGGACGGGAACCCGCAGCTCCGGGAGCATTTCGCGCAATCGCTCACCCGGCAGGGCGGCGCCCGGTTCGCCGCGTCGGATGTGATCGTGACAACAGGAGCACAGGAGGCCTTGTCGGTGATCTTCCGCACGCTCGCCGCCCCAGGGGACGCGGTGGTGATGGAGGCGCCCACTTATCCGGGTGCGATCGCCGCGGCACGCGCGGCGGGTCTGCGCCCGGTTGGTATCTCGCGCACCGACGACGGCATCGACCCCGAGCATCTCTTGGGGGCGTTCCAGACCAGCGGGGCGAAACTGTTCTATGCGCAGCCCACCGCGCACGTCCCGACGGGCACCTCGTGGGCCGAGGAGGTCCGCTCGGCTGCGCTTGCGGTCGCGCGGCGGTGCAACGCGTTCGTGATCGAGGACGACTGGGCGCGAGACTTCGGATTCCGGTCGGCTCCGCGCCCGCTGATCTGTGACGACGAGCACGGCGCCGTGATCCACATCCGCACCCTGTCGGCGAGCATGGGCCCCGCGCTCCGCGTCGCCGCGGTCACCTCCCGCGGCGAGGTGACCGACCGCATCCGGCAGGTACGAGCCGTGGAAAACGGGTTCGTGTCCCCGCACCTGCAGGAGATCGCGGTGCGTCTGCTCGATGCGCCCTGGTGGTACGACTGGAACCGGAAGCGAAGTCTCCTGGTCCACCGGGCGCGCGACAGCCTGAACACCTCGCTGGCCGTCCACGCGAAATCCCTGCACCAGTGGCACTGGGGCGAGAACGGTACCGGGCTGTGGCTGCGACTACCCCAGGGGTATCGTGCTGACGACGTCGTCGCCGAGGTGCTGCTCGCCGGGTACGCGATCGCTGCGGGAGATCCTTACTGGCCCGAGGCGCCTGACGGGGAATACATCCGGATCGGATACACCACCGAAGAAGGCGTCGTGATGGAGAACGCCACGCGCGCCCTCGCCGCCGTGCTCGGCCACGAACGCATGCCGTCGCGGATCGGTGAAGACGGACGCCGCCCGAACGCCCGCTATCGCAAGAAGTACTGAACCCGAAAGTACGGTAGTTGGCGAAGGATAGTGCCGTCCTGTTCGAGGCGGACCTCGAGCGTTCTCGCGCGTGCCAGGTGCTGCAACGTCCAGCGACGGTGTGGTGTCACCGTGCTCAAGTCGTGACGATGCCGGTGCGCATCCGACGGCACCGTTCAGAGGTGCCGCAGCGGATCCATCCGCTGGTGCAGGATGCGGATGGCGTCCACGCCGTCGGCTCTATCGACGTAGAAGATCAGGTGACTGCCGATGCTGTACCGACGGTATCCCTGGCGAATCTCGTTGCACGTGCGTCCGCGATCGGGATTGGCTGCGATGCGCTCGATCGCGACTCGAATCTCGGTGACATACATCTCGGCCTGGTTCGCGTCCCATCGCTCTGAGTCCCAGATGGATGACAGGTCTCGTTTCGCGGCCGGCGTAAGCCGAAACGTCTTCACGATCGCTTGGATGCTATGAACGCGTCGAAGTCGAAGGCCTCTGGCTCACCGCTCTCCTCGCCGGCGACGAGCGCGGCTCGGAGCGCCGTCATCTGCGTCTCCTGGTCCTCCAGCATTCGGAGGCCGGCGCGGACGACTTCGCTGGCGGACCGGTAGCGTCCCGATCTGACTTCCCGGGTGAGGAAGTTCGAGAAGTGGTCGTCAAGACTGACCGATGTGTTCCGCGCCACGCCGACAGATTAACAAGGATTGGTAATAGATATTGTCGGGGTGATGCTGTGCTGAACGATTCGAGGGAATGTCGTACGGCCTCGTTATGTTTGGTTGCGTGGTGAGCAACGAGGCGTTCGAGCACTGGTGCGAGAACTGCGGTAAACGGGAGATCCTGACTCCGGGCGAAGCCTTTCAAGCGGGCTGGGATTTCCCACCGCGGATGGGCGTCTGGGGTGTGATCTCGCCGAGAACATGCGGCGACTGTGGGATCGAGACCACGCTGTGGTGGGCGCTCCAGTCCGACGAACTCACCATGGACGATCCGATGAGTTGGCCGGAGAACCGTCGGCAGTCGCTGGCGTGGTTCTTGAACGAGGCGGAGCAGCATCAGCGCCGGTAGGACCACACCGACGACGGATGGTGGGATCGGAGCGTCGGGCTGTCGCCAGTTGGCGGACGGTGGTGCCGTCCTCTTCCAGGTGGACCTCGAGTACGTCGGCGCATACCAGATGGGGTTCGATGGGTGGCCCAACAGCTTCCATACACACTCGAAGCTTCGACACCGGCGCTGCACCGGAGGGTGCGAAGTTGGCACTGCCGTGGTCGGGCAAGATTTGCACCAACATGGTTCGGTAAGTTTTTCGGCACCGTGCGCGCGTCATGGACGGTGTAGGAAATTTTCCCTCACCGTCAGCGCTGCTCAGCGGTTCCGGACATATTCCGGAGCCGTTGAGCCGACCTTCGGACGCGCGTATCCATCGCATCTGTGTTGCCGTCACATCTATCAGGTGCGGGGCTGGGCTCGACGGTAGACTGAGGTGCAAGGCGACGTGGAGGTGGACGATGAGCATGACGGTTCCGAGCACGGTTCCCGGTGAGTCCCTGCGCGCCTGGTACGACGAGCATCTCGTTGACGACGTGGTGCTCTACGACATCACCGCCCAAGCAGCAACGAGCCTCTCTGCTCTTCTCGTGAAACGCCAGCTCACCGCCGCTGATGCGCTTGAGCAGGAGCACTGGGGTGCGCGTGTGCGGCTGGTCGCGCAGCAGCAACGCGCACTCGACCCGGCAGACCGAGCGGGCCTGATCGCCCAGCAGCAGGCATGGTTGGAGGAGGCCGACGCGTTGGCTGAGCGGAGCACCCAGCTCGCGTGACGGCCCCGGAAGTCGGTTCGGAGTCATGGCTGCGCTGGGTCTTCGACCTCGCCGTCCGTGACGCGATCTTCCCTTCGCGACCCGAGGGCGAGCCGGTTCTCGTGCTCTTGGGCGGGCAGCCGGCTGCGGGCAAGACCCATGCGCAGGACGCGCTCCTCACCGAGCGCCCGGAGCTGGTGTCGATCACCGGCGATGACCTGCGCCGCTACCACCCGGACTATGACCGGCTCGTGCGAGAAGACCCGCTCGGCATGCCCGCAGCGACCGCGCCGGTCTCGGCGGGCTGATTCGCATCGCGCTCGACCATGCGCGGGAGCGTCGCTATCCGGTGCTGCTGGAAAGCACCTTCCGCGACCCGGCGATGATGGCAGACACAGCGACACGGTTCGCAGAGGCCGGGTACCGGGTCGAGGTCGTCGCCGTCGGCACGCCAGCGCCGGTCTCACGCCTCGGCGCCGAGCAACGCTATCTCGCCGCGGCGGCACCCTTCGCCGCACGCTGGACACCGCCAGAGGTACACGAGACGGCGCTCAAGGACTCACCGGATGTCGTCGTCGCGCTTGAAGCGCTCCCGGCCGTCGCTCGCATCCAGGTGCACTCGCGCGAACACTTGCTCTACGACAACACCCGCACGCCCGACGGCACTTGGGCGCACCCGGCCCAGGCCGCGGACGTGCTCCGCGCCGAGCAGAAGCGGGCGCTGTCGCCAGCTGACGCTGCCCAGTGGCTCGCGCGCTACCGGGCTGTGTTCGACCTTGCCCGCGAACGCACCGGCTATCTGAGTCCTGCCACGATCCCGGCATATCGCGCGCTCCAAGCCGACGCCGCCCGGCTCATCGACATCGCCGCCGCCGCCCCCGCGGCCGACAGCGATGCCCTGCGAGAGGAGCAGCGGCGTCGGGATACGGTTCTCCGGTTCGTCGCGAAAGAGCACGCACCGGGCTTGTTCGGCAGGCTGCGCGATCGCACGACTCGTCGCGAGCCGCCGGAGCCTCCCGCGCCGCCTCACCACCGGCCGCGGAACGAACCGCCATCGCTCGGCCTCTGACGAACCGCATTCATCCTCCGCCGGCGATGGTTACGCCCGGTTCAGCGAGTGCGCGGTGATGTAGATGCCACGTCGGCGGAACGCGCGGGAGCTGTCTCGGCCCGCATCCGCACGGAGGCATCCTGGCACCGCGGGATACCAGGCGTTCGCAACTCGAGCAGGATCATGCGCCCACGAGGGCGCGTCCCAGCCGTCGCGTTCAGCGAGGTGATCCGCGGGCGCGGCGAATGCGGCATTCAACTCCGCTGCCCCGGTGAGTGCCGGTGCGTCGCGGAGCGTGGAGGCGTAGTCGTCGAGGGTCTGGAGGATGCCGAACCGCCACGCGACATCCAGCGACTCGCCCGACGCCACGATCTGGGCGGTATGCGCCGCGTTTTCTGCGAGGGTGTGCCGTAGACCGACCCCGACGCCAGAGACGACGTCCGGTGCCGTCTGCGCGGGTTTCAGCAGCTCGGAACCGGACAGGACTTCGAGGATCCGGATGCCCTCGTCGCGGTCGCCGGTGCGCATCCGTTCCTTGACTGCGGCAGCTTCTCGGTGGGCCTCGATCGTCGCATACCCATGCACGCGTGCGTGCCCGGAGCGAGCGCGACCGGACCATAGCCCGGGGTGGGCGGAGGCCAGTCCTCCGGCAACGGAGCGATTCCCGGGGCAACGGCACCAGAGGCGGCAACGGCGGATACGACAGCGACTGCGTACGCACCGCGTCACCCTCCTCTCGCGTCAGCAGCCCGTCGGTGACGGCCGCTTCGACGCGGGCGGTGAGCTAGCGGGTGTCATCCATGCCCGCGAGATACCAGAGCGCCGTCTGTCTGCTCCCGCCGACCTCGAATCCACCTGCGAGATAGTCGGGCACATGATCGATCCGTCACGGCCGTCCTTGCCATAACGCATGGCGAAGCTCATGACCCAGCCGTCGTACTGCTGCTCGCTGATTTGCCTGGTGGGCCTCGAGCAGGCGCTGCACGCTCTCCCGATCCGGGAGCGGCCCGCCCATCCAGTTGATCGCCATCGTCTGCACGATCATCCGCCGGGACCCCGCGTCGATGGGGTCGAGTAGATCAGCGAGCCAGCGATCGGCGTACTCGCCCATCGTGCGAGGCGGCCCCGCGGGAGTATCGGCCTCGGTGTCGTCGCTCATGTTCGGCCTCCCCGCTGCTCACGCGCCGTTGAGAACCGTCTCCGCCTACCCCTCGATTTTACCGTCGACCGCTGAAACCCTCGGCCTCTCGACGCCATGCCGGCAGCCAACGATTCGAGCGTCGAAGTGTCAACGATGTCCTGACACAGGATCGCCGGACTGCTCTGTCGCTCGCTCGTCGCCTCAGAGAATAACGATGGACGCATGCTACGGGGGCCGTGGTGCGCACCTGTCTCATGAGACGACTCGTGCGGGAGGTCAACGTGAAGGGTGGGGTGATCCTGTTCCGTGGCGCGGCCGCGCGCCGGTACCTGGAGTCGGATCGCTCGACCGCGGACGACTATTACCTGGAGGCCGGGACCGCGCTGGCGGGGTTCACCGTCGCAGACGTCCACGGGGAGTTGGTCGAGGCGCGCACCCTGTCGGCGGACGAGTATGCGGCGTGGGTGGACTGGATCGACCCGGTCACTGGCACGTCGATGGGCATCCCGCGGCTGCCGGGCGAAGGCAAGCATGGCTCGCCCCGGTTCGCAGAGATGGTCGTCAACGCACCCAAGTCGTTGTCGATCGCCGCGGCCCTGCACCCCGAGGTCTCCGACGCGCTCGATGCCGCGCAGGCCGATGCGGCGGCGGAGATCCGCCGCTGGCTCGCCCAGCACTCCGTCACTCGTGTCGGACCGCGGGGTGCGCAGGAGGTCGTGCAGGTCGAGCAGTTGCAGACGGTCGCCGTCGTGCATCGCAGCTCGCGGGCGGGCGATCCGCACCGGCACATCCACTTCCAGATCGGCACCCGCGTCCGGGCCGCCGGCGCCTGGCGGGCACTCGACACAGCGGCGCTGTTTCGGCAGCAGGGCGCGATCCGCGCCCTCGGCACCGCGGTCATCGCCGCTCACCCACAACTCGCGGCCGTGCTCGATGCGCACGGTCTCACACTCGACCCCGCAACCGGCGAGGTCACAGAGCTGGAGCAATACAACGCGCTAATGTCCAAGCGCGGCGCGCAGGTGGAGCGCAACCTGGTCCGGATCCAGGCGGAATGGGAGCAGGTGCATCCGGGCGAGGAGCCGGGGCCGGTGGTGCGTGCCCGGATGCTCGCGCAGGCGTGGGGGTTCGAGCGGCCGAACAAGAAGCCGGCCACGCTCACAGACGAGGAGGGTTGGCGGGCGGAACTGCGTGCGTCCGGCTACGACGCTGCAACCCTCACGCGTGCAACAGCTCCGGCCGTTGTGTCGGTGGATGACTTGTTGATACAGGAGGTTGCAGGCCGTGCGTTGGACCGTTGCGCTGCGGCCTCCTCGACGTGGACGGTGCACACGATCCAGGAGCAGGTCACCCGTATGACCACCGGGTACGGTGTGCGTGCAACGCCGCGGGAGCTGTGCGACTTCGTACAGCTGACCACGCAACTCGCCGCGGGGGATTGCTTCTCGGTGCTGCCGCCTGGCGCACCGGCCCCGGAGCACGTCGCGCACCTGACCAGCCTGCGCGTGGTCGCCGCTGAGGCCCAGTTGCGCGAGCTGCTCGCCGCGAGCGTTGCGGACCCGGCGCCCAGACACCTGGACGTGGGCGAGCTTGCCCGGGCGCGTGGCCTGGATGCGGATCAAGAGGCTGCCGCCGCCGCGGTCGCCTCCACCGACCCGCTGGTGATCGTGGAAGGAGCGGCCGGGTCGGGCAAGACCGCCATGCTGGCCGTTGCCATCACCGCCAGCGAGCGGGAGGGGCGACGGTCGCGAGTGGTGGCACCGACGAAAAGGGCCGCGGACGTCGCGCTTCAGGAACTCGGCGTGCCCGCGGACTCCGTGGCCGCGCTGGTGTACGCGCACGGGTGGCGGTGGAACGAGGACGGCGTCTGGACCCGACTGGCGCTCGGCGACATCGACCCGGATACCGGCCGCAGCTACGACGGCCCGAAGCAGGCGGCACAGCTGAGGCCGCGTGACAGGGTG
>DATCDQ010000035.1:0-21705 GCA_036510655.1 Microbacteriaceae bacterium
GTCACCGGCATCGGCTCGTAGGTGTCGATGTCGAACTCGATCTCAGCCATTTGCACGTTGAACGGCAGGTCGAGCAGTGCGGGCCCCGGGCGACCGGAGCGCATCACGTGGAATGCCTTCTGGAACGCTCCGGGAACCTGCGCCGGCTCCAACACGGTCATTGCAAACTTGGTGACCGGTGCGGCGATCGACACGATGTCCACGGCCTGAAAGTCTTCGGTGTGCAGCTTGTTCGTTGCCGCCTGGCCTGTAATGCACAGGATCGGCACCGAGTCGGCCCACGCGGCATACAGCCCGGTGACCATGTCGGTGCCGCCGGGGCCGGAGGTTCCGACGCAGACACCGATCCGGCCATCCGCCGTGCGGGTATAGCCGTCGGCCATGTGCGAGGCACCCTCGACGTGACGGGCGAGCGTGTGGCGAAGTCCGCCGTGCGCTCGCATGGCGGAATAGAAGGGGTTGATCGCCGCTCCGGGGAGGCCGAAGATTTCCGTGGCGCCTTCCTTTTCCAGAATCAGGACGGCGGCATCGACGGTGCGCATGCGTGTCATGAGAAGCTCCTTGCATTTCGTTGGTTGAGGAGGCCGGTCCCTGAGCTTGCCGAAGGGCGGCCGTCTCGAATCCAGTGATCGGTTGATTCAGTGATGGCGGGACATCGCAGCGGTCTGCTTGAACAGCCCCGAGTGGTCGAGCCCGCCGTCGCCCTGGTTCACCATGGCTGTGATGAGTTGTGCCACCGCGGCGCCGAGCGGTGTGACCACTCCGGCTTCGCGTGCGGCGGCGGTGACGATGCCGAGATCCTTGTTGTGGAGCTCAAGTCGGAAACCGGGCGCGAAGTTGCGGTCGAGCATCTTCTGGCCCTTCTGGTCGAGAACCTTCGAGCCGGCGAGACCGCCGCCGAGCACCTTGAGAGCGGCATCCGTGTCGACGCCGCACGCCTCGAGAAAGACGATCGCCTCCGACAGCGCCTGAATGTTCACCGCCACGATCAGCTGATTCGCCGCCTTGACGGTCTGCCCAGCGCCCGACGGCCCGACGTGCACGATGGTCTTGCCGACGGCCTCCAGAATCGGGCGCGCCTGCTCGAACGTGCCGGCATCGCCGCCGACCATGATCGACAGCACGCCGTCGATCGCGCCCTGCTCGCCACCGGAGACCGGCGCGTCCAGCGCGCGGATGCCGGCTGCCGCGGCATCCTCGGCAAGTCGCGCTGCGACGTCCGGGCGGATGCTGCTGGCATCGATCCAGATCGCGCCCGCCTTCGCATTCGCCAGAAGGCCGTCTGCGCCCGAGGCGACGGCCTCGACGTCGGGCGAGTCCGGCACCATCGTGATGATGATGTCGGCGCCCCCGACGGCATCCGCAATGCTGGTGGCACCGGTGCCGCCTGCGGCGACGAGGGCGTCAACCTTGGCCCTGCTGCGGTTGAAACCGGTGACGGTGTGGCCGGCCTTGACCAGGTTGACGGCCATGGGCAGGCCCATGATGCCGAGTCCGATGACGGCGACGTTGCTCATCTGAAAAGTCCTTTGGTTGTTGTTGTTGGTCGAGTAGCCCGCGACGAAGGAGCAGGCGTATCGAGACCCCGTACCGAGCCTCCGTATCGAGACCCGTTCAGGTCGCGAGCCAGCTGAACGCGCTCTCCGCAGGCGCCTTGTATTCGAGGCCGATATACCCCTGGTAACCCAGTTCGGCGCTGCGAGCCAGCCAGTCGCCGAATGGCAGCGTGCCGGTGCCGGGGGCACCACGGCCGGGATCGTCGGCGATCTGGATGTGGCCGAAGTCAGCCGTGTGCTCCTCGATGACGGCTGCGACATCGTCGCCGTTGACCGCCAGATGGTAGAAGTCGGCGAGCAGCTTGACGTTGGTGGCGCCCGATTCTTCGGCGACTCGCGCGATCACGGCAAGCGCATCCGCTGCCGTCTTCAGCGGATAGCGCTCGGCCCCACTGACCGGTTCGAGCAGCACGATGCCGTCGATGGTGGCCACCCCGGCTGCTGCTGCGGCCAGATTCTCGACGGCGATGGCATCCTGCTCGTCTGCGCTCAAGTCGGCGACGCGGTTGCCGTACAGCGCGTTGAACGCCCGGCAGCCGAGTTCTTTGCCGATGCCCGCGACGACGTCGATGTTGTCACGGAACTCGCCTGATCGCGCCGGCCAGGAAACGAGCCCGCGGTCGCCGCCGGGCATGTCGCCGGCGTTGAAGTTCAAGCCGGTCAGTTGCACACCGGCGTCGCGGACGGCCGCAGTGAAGGCGTCACGCTCGGCGTCGCCCGGCACCGAGCTGGCGAACGGCCACCAGAACTCGACGGCGTCGAAGCCGGCGGCCTTGGCGGCGGCCGGGCGTTCGAGCAGGGGCAGCTCCGTCAACAGGATGGAGCAGTTCACGGTGTACGTCATCGTCGTGTCCTCGTCTTGCCTTTGTTCTGTCAGCGTTGTGGTGATACTTTTCCGCATTGCGAGATTATTATTCTGCGGTGTGAAAAGAATACGACACGGCGACGTGTGCGTCAAGGGTCACCGCAGCATCCGGGGTCGACGACAGCGCGCAGCTGCGCGCCACACCGGGCTTTTGACGACAGCCCGGATGCGCAACCGTTCGACAGTCCGGTTCAGCGTGCAAAGTCCGGGCTATCGTGAAGCAGGTCGGCAGTCGCGCCTACGTCAGGCGGATCTGCCGGTTGACGTCTTTGTAGAGGAGATAGCGGAACGGGCCGGGCCCTCCGGCGTAACAGGCCTGCGGGCAGAACGCACGCAGCCACATGAAGTCACCGGCTTCGACCTCGACCCAGTCGTCGTTGAGCCGGTAGACGGCCTTGCCTTCGAGCACATAGAGCCCGTGCTCCATCACATGGGTCTCGGCGAACGGAATCGTGCCGCCCGGTGCGAACGTGACGATGTTGACGTGCATGTCGTGGGCGAGGTCGTTCGGGTCGACGAAGCGGGTCGTCGCCCAGGCATCATTCGTGCCGGGCATCGGAACCGGTGCAACATCCTGATCGCGCGTCACGAACGACGCGGCGGTGTAGCCGTCGAGAGGCTCATAAGCCTTGCGGATCCACTGGAACGTCGCCGGCCCGTCGCCGTCATTGGTAACCGACCACTCGGCCCCCGCGGCGAGATAGGCATAGCCGCCGGGCTCGAGTTCGTGCACCGAGCCGTCGAGCGTGAGCCTCAGCGCTCCCTGCGTCAGGAACAAGACCCCCTCGACGCCAACCTCGGCCTCCGGCCTGTCGCTGCCGCCGCCCGCGCCGACCTCGACGATCAGTTGCGAGAACGTCGTGGCGAAGCCGGCGATCGGCCGGGCGAGAATCCACGAGCGCGTGTTCCGCCAGCCTGGCAGGTTGCTCGTGACGATGTCTCGCAGCACGCCCTTCGGAATGACGGTGTACGCCTCCTTCACGACGGCGCGGTCGGTCAGCAGCTCGGTCTGCGGCGGCAGTCCGCCAGCGGGCGAGTAGTAGATGCTCATGATCTCTTCCTTGGGTTGAATGTCACGTGTTCACTGTCCGTCCCGGATGCGCCAACTCTTGCAAACGCGCAACCGGCACCGCGACGTCGCCTTCGACCTCTTCAGCACTGATGGCACCGCAGTCCAGCCCGCGGCAAACGAAGCCGGCGAGCGCCCGCGCGGTCGCGGGCTCGTCAAGAACAGCGCCATCCGGAGTCGCACCTGCAGCACCAGCCGCACTTCCCAGGTAGGCCCGCAATCGCGCAGCGGCGGCGGCGTACCCATCCCGGTAGAACGCGTAGGTCGCACTGAACCGCGACGGCAACTGGGCAGGATGCAGGTCCCAGCCCTGGTAGAACCCGCGCTCCAGCGAGCGTCGCACGAGCCGCCCGTGCAGTCGCCAGGCGTCTTCGACACCGGCACCGACGGGCATGACGTTGGTGGAACCATCCGACAGGCGGATGCCGGTGCGCGCCACCGCGAGCTGCATCACCTCTTTCGCGAAGTCCGCAACCGGATGTTCCATCGACTGATACTGCGCGGAAATCTCCAGCGACGCGCTGTAGTCATATGTCCCATAGTGCAGGGCGCTGATCCGACCCGGCACGACGTGCGGCAACTGCGCGACCGGCGAGGTCCCATCAGCACCGAGGATCAACTGCGGCGTCTCCACCTGCACCTCGAACCGCAGGCGACCGGCAGGCAGGCCATGAGCCTGCTCCAGCGACGCGACCGCCAGCGCCATGGCCCGCACCTGCGCGACGGTCGTCACCTTCGGCAGCGTGAGCACGAGCCCAGCCGGCAACTCGCCCGCCGTGACCAGCCCGGAGACGAACAGGTCGAGCGTGCGCAGCCCGCGCGCCCGGGTCGCCGCCTCGAAACATTTGAACCGGATGCCGATGAACGGCGGCGCAACACCCGCCGACACCGCTGCAACAACAGCAGCGGCAGCACTAACCGCATCGGCGTCCTCGGTCTCGTCCCCGCGATCGCCATAGCCGTCTTCGAAATCGAGACGCAGGTCTTCGATCGGCTCCGACTGGAGTTTCGCGAACACGCGCGGCACGACGGCGGCCGAGCACGCGGCATCCTGTCCCAAGAGCGCACTGAGCGCCTCGAGTCCGGCACGGGTATCCCGCGCGCCGTGGCCGGCGAGCGCGGCGAGCGCCTGCCCACCCCACTGCGCAGGCAGTGACGGCGTGTAGCGATCGGCCGGAACATACACCGTGTGCACCGGCTGGCGCGAGCCGTCGTCGCCCGGGTAGTTCGTCTCGAGCAGTTGATCCGTCGACGCAAGCAGCGCATCGATCTCGGCAAGCCGCGCCGCAGGCAGCGATGGAGTGGGCGACATGGCTCAGCCGAGCAGTTCGTAGGCTGGGATGGTCAAGAAGTCCGTGTAATCACTCGACAGGCAGATCTCCGCGACCAGGTCGGCGGCCGGTCGGTAGTTCGCGTCAAATGCGTCAGCGCTCACTTCGCCGCGCAGTCGCTCGACCTCTTCGTCGAGCAGGCGCCGCACGAGCTCGGTGGTCAGCACTGCACCGGTGTCGGCGAGCGTCACGCTGCTGTTGAGTTGCTGCCAGACCTGCGAACGCGAGATCTCGGCCGTCGCGGCATCCTCCATCAGGTTGCGGATGGCGGCTGCGCCATTGCCCCCGAACCACGCGGCCACGTACGCGACGGCGACGTACAGGTTGGTGCGCACACCTTCTTCGGTCACGATGCCGCCCTCGATGCGAGTGTCCAGAAGGTCTGCGGCGGTCACCGCCACCTCCGATCGCTGCTTGCCGAGCTGGTTGAGCGCCCCGCCGAGCACGCCGTCGAAGACCTCGCGGCAGATCGAGACAAGATCCGGATGCGCCACCCACGACCCGTCGAAACCGTCGTTGGCCTCACGCGTTTTGTCTGCACGCACCTTCTCGAAGGCGTTGGCGGTGATCTCCGGCTCCGATCGGTTCGGAATGAACGCGGCCATACCTCCCATCGCGAAGGCGCCGCGCCGGTGGCACGTCTTCACGAGCAACTCCGTGTATGCGCGCATGAACGGCGCGGTCATGGTGATCAGTGCACGGTCGGGCAGCACGAAGCTGCCGCCCGCGTCGCGGAAGTTCTTGATGATGCTGAACAGGTAATCCCATCGGCCGGCGTTGAGACCGGAGGCGTGGTCCTTCAGCTCGTACAGGATCTCGTCCATCTCGAACGCGGCCGGAATCGTCTCGATCAGCACGGTCGCCCGGATCGTGCCCTGCGGAATGCCGAGGGAGTCCTGCGCGAACACGAACACGTCGTTCCACAGCCGCGCCTCGAGATGGCTCTCGATCTTCGGCAGGTAGTAATACGGTCCGTCACCGTTTGCGATCAGCTGCTGGGCGTTGTGAAAGAAGTGCAGACCGAAGTCGACCAGAGAAGCAGATGCCCGCTCCCCGTCGATCAAGATGTGCTTTTCCGTCAGATGCCAGCCTCTCGGCCGCGTCACCACGGTCGGCAGCGGCGCATCCGTTCGCACCGCATACGCCTTGCCCTCCGGCGAGGTGTACGCAAGGGCGCCGCGCGCCGCGTCACGCAGATTCACCTGCGATTCGATCACGTTGTGCCAGGTCGGCGAACTCGCATCCTCGAGGTCGGCCAGCCACACGTTGGCGCCGGAGTTCAGAGCGTTGATCGCCATCTTCGCCGGAACGGCGGGGCCGGTGATCTCCACGCGCCGGTCCGTCAGCCGGGCCGGTGCGGATGCCACTCTCCACTCTCGCTCGCGGATGTCCGCGGTCACGTCCAGAAAATCGAGTCGCCCCGTGGCCGCCACGGCCTCGCGCTTGACCGCCCGCTCAGCCAGCAATGCCAGGCGCTGCTGATTGAACTGTCGCTGCAGGCGCTCGAGGAAGGCCAGGGCGTCCGGAGTGAGCATCTCCTCCATGCCGTCCGCGGTGGACGCATCCGGTTCGCCGGTCGCACCGGCTTCGCCTGGGTTGATCTCGATCGTCATGCACGTGCCCTTCTTATACAGCGCTTATCCATGCGGCAGCGAGCGTGGCGACAACCACCCTTGGCCGAATGATCGGAAGATTCTTTCCGTATCTTGGATATTTCCGTACTTTGGATGTTATTGTCTGAATCGCGGAATCTCAAGTGATCGGGCCGTGGACTAGAACCTGGGGCCCCGAGCACGGACGACCGATCCTGTATCTTGGGAACGATCGGCAGTTTCCACCATGCGGATAAGATTTGTCGACAGCGGTCAACCCGGAGGGTTCGGTCATGGCGGAAAAGACTTCTGAGGGCGTCAAGTCGGTCGTGCGTGTGTTCGACCTGCTCGAGTTGATCACGGATGCCGGTGGTGACGTGACCCTGAGCGAACTGTCCACGGTGGCGCAGCTTCCTCTTCCCACGATCCACCGTCTGCTGCGCACGTTGGTCTCCCTCGGCTACGTGCGCCAGCTCGCCAACCGCCGGTACGCACTCGGGCCCCGCCTGGTGCGCCTTGGCGAGGCGGCGAATAAACAGTTCGGCGCGCTGGCCCGCCCACAGTTGAAGTGGCTGGTCGACCGTCTCGGCGAGACTGCGAACATGGCGATGCTGGATTCGGACATGGTCGTCTATGTTGCCCAGGTGCCCTCACCCCACGCGATGCGCATGTTCACCGAGGTCGGTCGGCGCGCCCACACGCACGACACCGGCGTCGGCAAGGCCATCCTCGCGCAACTCGACGACGAGACCGTGCGTGGAATCGTCGGACGTGCCGGCATGCCGACACCGACCGCGACGAGCATCGGCTCCATCGACGCACTGCTCAAAGACCTCGCCGCCATCCGCGAGCGCGGCTACTCGATCGACGCCGGCGAGCAAGAGCTCGGCGTCCGCTGCTTCGCCATGGCCATCCCCGGCGCTCCGACACCGACCGCGATCTCGGTCTCCGGGCCGGAGGCTCGGGTCGATGACGCGTTCGCTGCGCGCGCCATCCCGCTGTTGAAAGAAGCAGTCGCGAACATCGCGAAGAACGCCGGCAACATCTGAGCAAAGCGTTCGCGACCGCCTGGGCGAGCTTGACGATTCGCTCCAGCTCGCCTTACCATTCTCGTATCGCAATAATCTAATTCCGCCTCTCGGAATTCAGTTGCGATTGTCGGACTGACGAGGTACCCGATGAACGAGCAAAGTCGCCCTGTTTCTCTAACAAACACAATGGAACCACCCGGCGTGACCGTGAACGGCCACCAGCGTCCGTTCGGTGAGGTCGCAGCGCACACCACCGCACTGGACTGGCTGCGCACCCGCGGCCTGACCGGCAGCAAAGAAGGCTGCGCGGAGGGCGAGTGCGGCGCATGTGCCGTCATGGTCGCCGGGCCGGATGGCCACGGCGGCACCGCCTGGAGCTCCGTCAACTCGTGTCTGGTGCCGGTCGCGGCCCTCGACGGTCAAGAGATCGTCACCTCGGAGGGGCTCGGCTCACCGGATCACCTGAACCCCGTGCAGGCGGAACTGGCGAGCAACGGAAGCTCCCAGTGCGGCTACTGCACCTCCGGCTTCGCGTGCAGCATGGCCGCCGAGTTCTACCGCCGCGGACGCAGCGACACTGACGCAACGGAAAACGTGCCGGCGACCCGGCGCCACGGACACGAGAACCACGAGCATGGTCCGAACGGTTTCGACCTGCACGCGCTCGGCGGCAACCTCTGCCGCTGCACGGGCTATCGGCCGATCCGGGATGCCGCATACGCACTCGGCGACCCCGACCCGGCGGATGCCCTCGCTCTCCGCCGCGATCGGCCGGCTCCTGTCACTGTCGCCACCGACTTGACTGCGCCGGACGGGCGCTTCGTCCGCCCGTCCTCCCTCACTGACGCGCTGTGGCTGCTCGCGGAGAATCCGCAGGCCAAGGTGGTCGCCGGTTCCACGGACTGGGGCGTCGAGGTCAACCTGCGCGGGAGCCGCAGCCCGCTCGTCATCGCGATCGACCAGTTACCCGAATTGCGCACCCTCGACACCGTCACTGACAGCACAGGCACGGGCAGCTTCATCGAGATCGGCGCAGGGCTCTCGTTGTCGGAGGTCGAGCGCGACCTCGACGGGCAGATTCCGCTGCTCGCCGAACTGTTCCCCCAGTTCGCATCCCGACTGATCCGCAACCGTGCGACGATCGGCGGCAACCTGGGCACAGGTTCCCCGATCGGTGACGCGCCTCCTGCGCTCTTGGCGCTCGGAGCACGGGTCGTGCTCGCGTCGCTGGACGGCGAGCGCGAGGTCCCGCTCGATGAGTACTTCACCGGCTATCGCACCACCGTGTGCGAGGCGCACGAGTTGATTCGAGCCATCCGCATTCCGTTGCCACCTGCACCGATCAGCGCGTTCCACAAGATCGCCAAGCGCCGCTTCGACGACATCTCCAGCGTGGCTATCGCGTTCGCGCTCCAGGTCGACGACGGCATCGTCACGCGGGCCACGATCGGCCTCGGCGGCGTGGCCGCCACACCGCTGCGCGCACGTGCGACGGAGGCCGCCCTGCTCGGGAAAGCGTGGAACGAGCAGACCGTCACCGCGGCATCCGCTGTTCTTGGTGCAGAGGGCACCCCGATGGAGGATCACCGGGCCAGCGCAGCATACCGACGTATCATGCTGTCACAAGCGCTTCCGAAGCTTTACGTCCAGACCAGCGAAGGTCAGGAATCAGAAAGTCAGGAGGTTTCAGCATGAGCGCACTGTCAGAGCGCCCGGCGAATCCTGTCGTCGGACTGAACGAACCGCACGAGAGCGCCGTCGGTCACGTGACCGGCCGGGCGCTGTTCACGGATGACATCGCAACGGTCACCCGCGACGCCTTGACCGCCTGGCCGGTGCAGGCCACGCAAGCGCACGCGCTCGTCACCGCCCTGCGCACCGATCGTGCCCTCGCTGTGCCCGGAGTGGTCCGTGTGCTGACGGCGGATGACGTCCCCGGCCTGAACGACGCGGGCATCTGGGGCGACGAGCCGCTCTTCCCCACCGAGGTGATGTACTACGGCCATGCCGTCTGCTGGGTGCTCGGTGAAACTCAGGAAGCCGCGCGCCTGGGGGCCGCGGCAGTCGAACTCGAATACGAGACGCTTCCATCCGTCATCACGGTCAGTGAGGCGATCGCGGCAGGCTCGTTCCAGGGCAAGGCGCGCGTCTCTCGCCGTGGCGACGTTGACGCAGCGCTGGAAGCGGCACCCCATGTCTTCGAGGGCGAGATCGAGACCGGCTGCCAGGAACATTTCTACCTCGAGACGCAGGCCTCACTCGCGTATTACGACGAGGGCGGGCAGCTGTATGTGCAGTCCAGCACGCAGAACCCTGCAGAGTGCCAGGCCATCGTCGCGCACGTTCTGGGGCTCACGAGCAACGCCATCACGGTTCAGTCACTTCGAATGGGCGGCGGCTTCGGCGGCAAGGAGACACAACCGCACGGCTTCGCCGCCGTCGCTGCGCTCGGCACGACCCTGACCGGTCGGCCCGTTCGACTGCGTCTGAACCGCACACAAGACATCACGATCACCGGCAAGCGGCCCGGATTCCAGTTGACCTGGAAGGCGGGCTTCGACGATGACGGCAAACTCGTCGGGTTGAAGGCCAACATGACCGCGGATGGCGGTTGGTGCCTCGACCTGATGGAAGCGGTGCTCTCCCGCGCGCTGTGTCACATCGACAACGCATACTGGGTTCCCAATATCGAGGTGAACGGCCGGATCGCCAAGACGAACAAGACGTCGCAGACCGCGTTCCGCGGATTCGGCGGCCCACAGGGCGTGCTTCTGATCGAGGAAGTGTTCGGCAAATGCGCGCCCGCGCTCGGCATCGACCCTGCCGACCTGCGCCGCCGCAACTTCTACGCTCCGGGCCAGACAACTCCGTACGGCCAGGTCGTCAAAGACGCGCAGCGGATGCCGGCGATCTGGTCGACGCTGCTGGAGAACTCCGACTTCGCACGACGTCAACACGAGGTCGAAGCGTTCAACGACAGCCATCCGCATATCAAGCGCGGGCTGGCGATCACACCGGTGAAGTTCGGCATCTCGTTCAACGTGTCGTTCTTCAACCAGGCAGGCGCTCTTGTGCTCGTCTACAAAGACGGGTCCGTGCTGATCAATCATGGCGGCACCGAGATGGGCCAGGGGCTGCACACGAAGATGATCCAGGTCGCGGCCACCGCCCTCGGCGTTCCCCGCTCGGCGGTGCGTCTCGCACCGACGCGCACCGACAAGATCCCGAACACGTCTGCGACCTCCGCAAGCACCGGCACCGACCTGAACGGTGGGGCGGTCAAAAACGCGTGCGACCAGATTCGCGACCGGATGGCGGTGGTCGCCGGCAGCATGCTCGACGTCAGCCCTGCGGACGTGCGCTTCTCGAATGGAATGGTCACGGGACTCTCCGCGCCGGGCGTGGAGTTGACATTCGCCGAGGTGGCGCAGGCCGCCTATCTGCGGCGCGTGCAACTTTCTGCTGCCGGGTACTACCGCACGGAGGGTCTGCACTGGGATCCTGAGACCTGGTCGGGCTCACCCTTCAAATACTTCGCGTATGGCGCTGCAGTCACCGAGGTCGAGGTCGACCGCTTCACCGGCGCGTATCACACGCGACGAGTCGACATCGTGCATGACGTGGGCGACTCGCTGTCGCCAATGATCGATGTCGGTCAGATCGAGGGCGGGTACGTTCAGGGCGCCGGCTGGTTGACACTCGAGGATCTGCGCTGGGACACGTCTGACGGCCCCAATCGCGGGCGCCTGCTGACGCAGTCGGCAAGCACCTACAAGCTCCCGAGTTTCTCCGAGATGCCCGAGGAGTTCAACGTGACGCTGTTCGATCAGGCACACGAGGAGGGCTCGATCTACGGTTCGAAGGCGGTCGGTGAACCGCCCCTGATGCTGGCACTCAGCATGCGAGAAGCACTGCGTCAAGCGGTCGCTGGATTCGGCCCGGCCGGTCGGCCCGTTACCCTCGGTTCCCCCGCGACCCCGGAGGTCGTGTTCTGGGCCGTCGAGGCGGCCGTGAACGCCGCTGCCGGCGAGCGCAAGCGCCGGCAAACAGAGCCGGCGCTGGTCCACTAACCGGCACTGACATGGAGTGGTTGGCAGCGATCGAGCGCCTGCGCGTTGCGCGGCGCAGCGGCGTGCTGGTCACGGTGGTCTCCTCTCGCGGACACGCACCGCGCCGGGCCGGGGCGAAGATGGTGGTGACGACGGATGCCGCGTGGGACACGGTCGGCGGCGGCAACCTCGAGGCGACGGCGATCGATCGCGCCCGCGCGGTGCTGGCCGACGGATTGGCCGGTCCCGAACTGATCACCATACAACTGAGTGAGAAGGCCCCGGCGGAGTACGGTGTGCAGTGCTGCGGAGGAGAGGTCACGATGCTATTGGAACCGGTGCGTATTCCGCCCTCCGTTGCCATCTGCGGGGTCGGGCATGTCGGCCTGGAGCTGGCGCTGATTCTGTCACGGCACGACATCGAGTTGCATTTGATCGACTCGCGCGAGGGCATGCTCACACCGGAACGGCTGGCCGTGCTTGATGGCGCAACCGCGGACATCCGGGTTCATCACGCTCCAGTGCCCGAGAGTGCGCTCGGTGAGTTGCCGCCTGGCACGCACGTGCTGATCATGACGCATGACCACGCCGAGGATCTCGCACTGTGTGACACGGCGTTGCGCACGCCACAGCTCGGCACGATCGGCCTGATCGGATCGAGCTCCAAATGGCGCCGCTTTCAGTTGCACCTCGGCGAGCTCGGCCACACGCCGCAAGAGATCGAGCGGATCACAACCCCGATCGGCATCACCGGCATTACCGCAAAGGAGCCTGCCGCAATCGCGGTGAGTGTTGCGGCGCGTCTGCTGCAATTGTTCGAGGCAGCGGCGCCGCTGGCAGCGCGACCGGGAAGGGTCGCCGACGCAAAGACGGTGTGACGAGCAGCACGAAGTTTCCGTCATCCCGATGGTGTGTCACGGCGAACCCGAGGCGTGAGGCCAGCGCCAACGACTTGTGATTCCGTCCGTCGATGACGGCGTACACTCGGTGCGCGCCGAGGCGACCGAAGGCGAGGTCAAGCATCGCGTCGCCTGCTTCGGTCGCAATCCCTTCGCCAGTGTGAGCGGAGCCAAGCAGCCATCCGATCTCCGCGGAGCGCACGTCGGCGCTGACGGTGCGTAAATGAAGGGACACGTCCCCGATGAGTCGACCGTCGCGCTCAATCGCCAGTGCGAGCAGATCATTACTCTGAAGCAAGCGCGTGTGCCGGGTGCGGTCCTTCAGGTGCTGAAACGACTCCGCCCGTGTGCGACGCGGCCAGGCCAGAAACTCCAGCACCATCGGATCGCGTTGGATCGCGTACCAGGCGTCGGCATCCGTCAGGCGATGGGGTCGGAGCGTCAAGCGTGCGGTGTGGATCGTCGGCGCATCGAGCGGAGTCTCGATGCGCGTGCCCCGCAGCATCCGGGGTCGACGGATGCCCCACGCCTGCAACCGCCGACGCACGGCCTGGCGAACTGCTCTCGTCTGCGGCTGCGGCACGGCCGAAGACCCCGAAAGGACGCTTCCTATCACCCCATGCACGTTACGAGCGCGCGGTGTGGGTTGCTGATGAGAAGGTTGGGAGTGGAGTCAGAAAAGCGTCGATCGCGGCCGCCCCGCTGAAAGGCCGCTCAGAAAGCGACTCGTCGAGCGGGCCGGCCGCGATCCCGTTGGCTTATGATCGCGGCGACCGGCGCTACTTCATGCCGAGCAGCTGTTCGATCACGCCGACCAGGAAGTACAGCACGAAACCGGCGGAGACGACCCACATCAGCGGGTGCACTTCCTTGCCTCTGCCCTGCACGGAGCGGATCAACACGTACGCGATGAAGCCGGCCCCGATGCCGTTGGCGATCGAGTAGGTGAACGGCATCAAGATGAACGTCAGGTAGGCGGGGATCGCGATGCCGAGGTCCGACCAGTCGACGTTGCGAATCTGGGTCGTCATCAGGAATCCGACGATCACGAGTGCCGGTGCGACCGCCTCGAACGGCACGATCGTCACGAGCGGTGCGAAGAAAGCCGCAGCGATCAGCAGGATGCCTGTGACGATGCTCGCAAGCCCAGTGCGAGCACCCTCTGCGATGCCGGCCGCGGATTCGACGAAGATCTCGTTGGAGGACACCGAGCCGAAGCCGCCGATTCCGGAGGCGGCGGCATCCACGAGCAGAACTCGATTGGCGCCGACGAAGTTGTTGTCCTTGTCGAGGAGGTGGGCTTCGCTGGCAAGGCCGGTCATGGTGCCCATGGCGTCGAAGAAGACGGTCAACAGGATGACGAACGTCAGGAGCGACGCCGCGATCACGCCGATGTGCACGAAGCCGCCGATCAGATCGACCTTACCGAACAGCGAAAGGTCGGGTATTGCGACCACCTTCGACGGAAACTCTGGGATCATCAGCGACCAGCCGTTGGGGCTCTTGTCGCTGCCCGGCGTGTGAGTGATCGCCTGCACGATCATGGCGAAGATCGTCGAGGTGACGATTCCGATCAGGATCGCGCCTGGGATCTTGCGCACGAGCAGGATGATCGTCAACACGAGTCCGAATACGAACACCAGGGTCGGCCAACCGAGGAGCTTGCCGTCGATGCCGAGTTGCAGCGGAACCGTCGTGTGGGCGGCATCCGGAATTCGGCGGACGAAGCCGGCATTGACGAGTCCGATGATCGCGATGAACAGGCCGATGCCGACCACGATCGCGGTCTTGAGGCTGGCGGGCACGGCCTTGAAGACGGCCTCCCGGAAGCCGAGGAGCACCAGGATGAACATGACGATGCCGGACAGAAGCACGAGCCCCATCACGTCGGGCCAGGTGAGCCCCTTCGTGGTGGCGATCGTGACCGACACGTAGGCCGAGACGCCGAGGCCCGAGGCGAGTGCGAATGGGTATTTCGCCCAGGCGCCCATGATGATCGTCATGACGCCGGCGATGATCGCCGTCATGGCCGCTACCTGCGGGATGCCCAGCGTGTGGCCCGAGCCGTCCGGGCCGCTCAGGATCAGCGGGTTGAGCACCACGATGTACGCGAGTGCGAAAAAGGTGGCGAAGCCACCGCGGATCTCACGGCCGTACGTGGATCCACGCTTGGTCATCATGAAGTAGCGGTCGATGCGCGAGCGTCCGGTGTCGGAGATCTCGGCGTGCTCGTCCTCGTGTTCTGGGGTCTGCTGGATTGTCATTGAACGTCCTTGTTCGGGGTGTTGGCGATGGCTTCGAAACTAGTACGCGATGCGAGTCGTCAGGTTGGACCAGCGCTCGAATGGGGCCGTGTGAGTGGGAGCATCCGCGCCGAGCGGCGCGTGCTGCACGACCTGCATCGAACGCTCTTCGACGGGCTGCTCGAAGAACTCGTAGAACTCGGCGTCGTCGAAGCCCGCATCTGCCGCATCATGGCGGTCGGCGGCGAAGACGACGCGGTCGACGCGCGCCCACAACGCGCTTGCAAGGCACATTGGGCACGGTTCGCAGCTCGTGTAGAGGGTGGCACCGGTGAGGTCGAAGTTCCCGATGCCGGCACACGCGGTGCGGATCGCCGTCACCTCGGCGTGGGCGGTCGGGTCATTATTCGCGGTGACGCGGTTGACGCCGGGAAACTCACGCCCGTCGGCTGTGACGATCAGCGCGCCGAATGGGCCGCCGCCGTTGTCGACGTTGCTGACTGCCAACTCGATCGCGCGGGACAGGTATTTTTCTCGTAGCTGCGGAGATTCCACGATGAGGCTCCTGAGTGATAGGGGCGCCGACCGTTCGCAACCCTCGGGTTTGGGGGTCGTCTCCATCGACGCGAATTCAGAGTAACAGCGCTGATCAGTTTTGGCTACTGTTTTGGAAGAAGAATTTCACGATGCAGAAAATCGGATACTGGATGGGGCGGACAGCCTGGCTGCCTCAGAGCGACGTCGGGCCCTGCCCGGTGTAATACGTGTGCGCGAACTGATGTGCCTCTCCCGCGGCGGACTCCTCGTCGATGTCCGCGCGGATGTCGTGCATCAACTTGTGCAGCTCGGCGTGCTTTTCCGGCACGCGTGCGTGGTGCGAGCTCGCGTAGATGTTCGACACCGGCAGTGCTTCACCGGTCTGCACTGCGAGCGACCACTCGGCCGTCGTTGCGACGGCGGCGAACTCCGACTGCATCGTCACAAGCACGCTCCGATGAAGTGCGGCGGCGGAAACCGTGCCCGCCTCGTTGACCAGATCGATCGTGCCGGTGGCGTCAGAAAGAAACTCGACGTGGAAGCCGCGAGCTGCGGCATCCCTTGCCGTTCCTTCGCAGCAGTGCTGGGTCATGTAGCCGCAGATCGTCACCGTGTCGATCTGTTCTTTGCGCAGCCACTGCTCGAGATCGGTGTCGACGAACGCGGACACGTCGTGCTTTTCGATGGTGTGGTCGGGGGTCCGTGAGGCAACCGGTTCGTGCAGCGCCGCACCGCTTGAGCCGCGGGCGAACAGCGGCAAGGCGGCATCCTCGATGTGCGTGACGACCACGAGCGGGATCGCGCCGTCGGCGGCGACATCCATTGCGACGTCGAAATTCGGTAGCGACACGGACAGGTCAGGGAAGCAGATCTTCAACCCGCCGGTCACGTACTCGTTCTGCACGTCGATCACGATCAGTGCACGCTTCATGGGTTGCTCCCTCGCTTGACGGGTGCGGGTGCAGCTGCGCCCGGTCTCGGATGGCGCTGCGATCTTGGATGCTGCTACGAAACCGTGCGCGATTCGATCCTGGCACAACTGCCATTCGCGGGCACGCTCGGTGGGCTTCGAGGCGGCCGAGTCCGCCCTCACCTACGCGTGCAGTCGAACTTGCGCCACAAAACCCGTTCGCTATGCGGTCTCGTCATCCACGATCGGATTACGCGTGGGCTCCGATGCATCCCCGCGGTCGAGTGTCACATCAACGTCGCCATAGAGCGCCTCTGGCGTGACAGACGCGCCCGTGGAATCCCCCTTCGGGCGGCGCACCCAGTGGTTGAAGACCAGATTGAGGGTGAACACGACGATCACCGTCGCGGTGATGCCGGAGCCGAAGATGACCTGGAAGTCGCTGGGGAACTTGTCATAGAAGTGTGGCGCGACCGTCGGAATCATCCCGATCGCGAGCGACACTGCCACGATCAGCATGTTCTGGTTGTTCACGAACGACGCCTTGTGCAGCGTGCGGATGCCGACGGCCGCGACCATCGCAAACATCACCGTTGCAGCGCCGCCGATCACCGGGTCCGGCAGGCTCGCGACGACCACGCCCAGCTTGGGGATGAACCCCATCAGGATCAGTACCACCCCACAGACGGTGACCACCCACCGGCTTCGGACCTTGGTCAACTCGACCAGGCCCACGTTCTCAGCGAACGAGGTGTCCGGGAAGGAGTTCATGAAGCCGCCGAAGACAGCAGACAGGCCGTCGTTGGCCAGGCCGCGCGCCAGGTCGTTCGGTGTGAGCTTCTTGTCGACGATCTCGGCCACCGCAAGCATGTCTGCGGTGGACTCGGTGAAAGTGACCAGCATGACGATGCACATCGAGATGATTGCCGCCGCCTCGAATTTCGGTGGGCCGAAGAAGAGGATTCCGCTGAAACCGACCCAGCCGGCCTTGCCCACGGCTGAAAAGTCCGCCATGCCCATCGGCCACGCGATCAGCGTTCCGATCACAATGGCAAGCAGCACAGCAATCTGGCCGATGAAGCCGCGGAAGAACCGCGTGATCAGAATGATGAGCAGCACCACGACCGCTGCCAATGTGATGCCCGGCAATGCTGCGTAACCGGATGCGGTCGGGTCACTTCCCGCGATCAGGCTCACGTCGGCCCCGATCAACGACAAACCGATGATCATGATGACGGTGCCTGAGACCAGCGGCGGAAAGAACCGAATCATCATCGAGAATGGCTTGGCGACCAGCACCCCGAAGACACCGGAGACGATCATCGCGCCGTACACGGCTTGCATCCCGTACTGCTGCGCGATGATGATCATCGGCGTGAGAACCGTGAACGTCGCACCGGTGACGACCGGCAGGCGCACACCCAGGATCTTCCCGATGCCGACCGACTGGATCACCGTGAAGATTCCGGAGACGAGCAGGTCGGCGCTGACGAGCAGGGCGACTGTCGACGTCGGCAACTTCAACGCGTCGCCGACGATCAAGGGCACTGCAACCGCACCGGCGTACATGATGACCAGGTGCTGGATTCCGAGCGTGACAAGACGCGGTGTCGGCGGCACCTCGTCGACCGGGTGTCGACTACCCCGAGGGATGAAGCGTAGTGGGCGGGTTAAGGTCTTCGTTGACGTCATGTGATCCTCCATTGGAAACGGGAGGATCATGCTTTCACACTGTGGAAAAAGTATTCCGCTCGCTCTCTCAAATAATTAGCACTGTCGAGCGGATGCGGTCAAGAGCGAATATCCGAATGGTGCCCTCCCGCTCGGGTAGCAGCTCAGTCCTCGGCGAAATAGAGACTCGTGTGGAGGCGACATCCGTCGTTGAAGCGCGCGGCGCATCCGGGGCAGCGCTCGACATCGAGGTATTCGGCGATCGTCAGTTCGCGCGCACAGACGCCACACAGCACCGCGCGCTCGCCGCGCCGTGCGAGCGGCCACTGCTGCGGCGGATGCGACTCGCTCTGCTCGTGACACAGGTGGCACGGGTAGTAGCGTCCGCAGCAAGCGAACTTGATGGCGACGACATCCTCGGCCGTTCCGTAGTGGATGCAGCGCGTCTGGTCATCGATGACCGGCCCGTAGACGTGTGGCTGGGTCATTCAACCGTCCTCATTCGACACCACTCATTCCACACCGCGGGCGATCAGGGCATCCGCCAGGTCGTCGGAGTGCTTGAGCGAGAGCACGAGAAGTGGCAGCGCCATGCTCCACAAGCGGATGCGACCGCCGCGTGCGCGCTGGGCGTCGCGAATGGCGCGCGCGAACCCTGCGATGACCGGGATCGTGGTGATCGTCATCGCGAGCAGCAACCCGATCCGTCGTGGATTGACGCCGAATCGCTCCAGCGGCCGCAGCCCGCGCTCGGTGGCGTCGAGCAGATCCGCGATGCGGGTGGTGAGGGTGACGAGCGCGGCAAGCACCAGCACGACGATCACGCGGCCTACGTTGACCAGCGCCGTCGTCCACGGCAGAAATACGAGTTGCGTCACCAGCATGATCACGATGATCCAGCGCACGACATAGACTTGCCGCCCCAACTCGCGGATGCCGAACCCGGCGACGAGATAACCGGTCACCGCGAGCACGGCCGCGCCTGCCAGCAGCCACAGCGTGTCGACCGTGACGGTGAGCGTGATCGCGAGTGCGACTGCCATCAGCAGCAGGATCTTGATGCCCGCGGGCATTCGATGCAGCAGGCTGGAGCCAGGCCGGTAGAGGGCGATCACGCGCCGCACCTCATGCGTACTCCCGCTCGTAGCGATCGATGACGGATGCCGGTTCGCCGAACTCGACGAGGCATCCGTTCTCGAAGCGGAGCACGACATCGCAGCGGGCTGCGAGCTTCAGATCGTGAGTGACGAGTACGAGCTGCTGCTCGAGTTCGTCCAGTAACTGCGAGCGGATGCGGCGGCTGTTCGCCGCGTCCAGGAGCGCAGTCGGCTCATCGGCGACGATCAACGCCGGCTCGCCGATCGTCACGGCGCACAGCGCGAGCAACTGCTTCTGCCCGCCGGAGAGGCTGTGCGCGGGGGCATCCGCGTGGGCACTGAGGCCGTGCCGCTCGAGTGCCGCTGCGACGCGCTCGGTGATCTCGGGCTTGGTCAGGCCGCGGCCGCGCAGGGTGAAGGCCACATCTTCGGCAACGGTGGGCATGACGATCTGCACATCCGGGTTGCTGAACACGAAGCCGACTCGTTGGCGCAGCTCCTTTGCCTGGCGGTTCGGGTCGAGCCCGTGCACGCGCACGCTGCCGGTCGTCGGCGTGACGAGGCCGTTCAGCAGCCGCGCGAACGTCGACTTGCCGGAGCCGTTCGAGCCGATCACGCCGATCCGCCGCTGGTCGAGAACGACCGACACATCGCGCAGCGCAACGCGGTCTCCAAAGCTGACGGAGACCGCGTCGAGGGAGATTTGGCTCATTCGACGCCGGCTGGGGTGGTGTCCGGATGCGTGGCGTCCGGACGCGTGGTGTCGCTCGTTTCGGTGTCGGCCGAGGCGGCGGCGGGGCGGGTCGCGACATCCGTCGTTCGATGGCCGAAGGCCTGCGGATAGGCGCGCCAGAGCGCGAGCGTCACGATCGTCGTGACGGCGGCCTTGATCAGGTCGCCGGGAACGAAGACGAGGCTGCCGAGTGCCATCTGCGGCAGCGGCAGGCCGGTGACGAATGCCGAGACGGGAATGCCGATCGCGTACACCACCAGGATGCCGCCGACCACACAGCCTAGCGCGGTGCGCCACGAAGACGGACGTGCTGTCTTCGCGCGGATGGTTGTGTGCACGATCGCGCCGGTGACGAAGGCGCCCGCGATCCAGCCGAACAGATAGCCGGCCGTCGGGCCTACGAAGACGCCGATGCCACCGTGCCCTCCGGCCAGCAGTGGCAGGCCGACCGCCACCAGCACGAGAAACGTGCTGACGGCTGCGGCCCCGCGCCACGACCCGAGGATCGCGCCGGCGAGCATCACGCCGAGGGTTTGCGCGGTGATCGGCACCGCACCGCCGAACACCGAGATCGGCGCGGGCAGACCGAGTACGGCGATGATCGCTGCGAACACGGCAATCCGCGTGAGGTCTCGGACGTCGATCTGTGCTCTCTGCGACATGTGCGCTCCTTGTCGGGGGGTTCGGGCGTTCGGTTTGCCACCTGAACGGCGTTCACCTGAACGTTGTTCATGATACTGCTACGCTGGGATGCGATGGCAAATCCGGAGAGTTCTAGCGCCGAGAATCCGCGGCAATCGCGGCACACCCGAGCGGATGTCGTCGCCGCAGCCCTGCACATTCTCGACGATTACGGCCTTCCCGATCTGACGATGCGGCGCCTGGCCGCCACCCTGGACGTGCAACCCAGCGCCCTCTACTGGCACGTACCGAACAAACAGACGCTGCTGGCACTGATTGCCGACGAGATTGTTGCGAGTCGGAGGGTTGCGAGTCGGAGGGTTGCGAGTCGGAGGGTTGTGGATGCCGCTGCGGATGCCGCGCAGCGCGCATCCGGCTCCGGCTGGAAGCGCGCGACGCGCGCTGAGGCGACTGATCTGCGCGATGGGCTGCTGTCCTACCGCGATGGCGCGGAGGTCGTGTCCAGCTCCCTCGCCCTCGGGCTCGGCGGCGCCGACGCCTCGCGGCGCCTGGCGGATGCGATCGCTCGCGGTGGCTTCGATCCGACCGTGACCGAAATGTCCGCCGCCGCTCTTCTGCACTTCATCCTGGGCCACGTTTCGCACGAACAGCAACGCCTGCAGGCGGACAGTCTCGGCGTTGTCAGTGCCGAGCACGCGGCATCCGTTGGCGATGTTGAGGACGCGGCGAGCGGGCATCCGACGGTGTCGAATGTGCCCGATTCATTCGAGTTCGGCGTCACGTTACTGGTCGATGGGCTCGAGCGTCTTCAATCGGGGAGCCCAAGCACCGTGTCGACGACCTCCTGGCAGGCATCCGCTCCTTCAGCCTGAAGCCGGCGCCAGCGCACCGCAAATGTTTGGCCTGGGGCGTTCGCGGGTTCGCCCGTCGCGGGTTCGATGTGCTAGTTTTCGCTGTTTCAACTCCGCGCTATATAACGCGGAGTTGAAACAGCGAAAACGCGCACGCTTTTCCCCGCAGCCCAACCGGCGCCGATCGCTGAGCTCGGCCACCTGCCTGGGCTCGAGCCCTCAGCGGATCCGTTGGACGGACCCCACCGCACGAAGACGGCCGGATGTCACGCCTCGGCAACAGCGCGTCCCGGCTGCGGAGCCGTACGGTCGCCCGGCCGGGCCCTGAGCGAAGGGCCGTTCGCTCGGTCCCTGAGCGGAGCCGAAGGCCTACCCGGTTCGGTCCCTGAGCGTAGCCGAAGGGCCACCCTGCACCGCGGATTGTAACGGTCGGATAACGGTCTTCGAACGGGTCGGATTCCGCGTGTTTCCGCCTGTTTTCGGGCCGGGAATGTCGGTGTCTACTGGTTGACTTCGGGTATGGAAGACGTGATGTGGGAGGCGACACAGCTGCTGGATGCGCGGCTGCTGAACGCCGGCCTGCCCGATTCCGCCCTGCTCTCTCCCCGTGTTCCGGATTCCCACCTGCT
>DATCDQ010000036.1:0-2208 GCA_036510655.1 Microbacteriaceae bacterium
GGTACAACACCGAACGCCTGCACTCGGCCCTCGGGAACATTCCGCCAGAGGAATATGAGCGGAACTACTATGCTGAAACCAACGGCCCATCAACCGGTGACGCCGCCAACAAAACGGCGGCATGAAAACCGGGACGGTTCAAACTTGTCAAACATTTTCAATGTGGGGACAAGAGCGTTAAAGATGAAGCGCGGGCGCGCTGCTCGCCGTGCGCCGCTTCACGCGCCATGCGCCAGTTGAAGTGGCGCACGCCACACAAACGGGCGCAAAGGCGACACGACCACACAGGGCGGTCTCGACACGGGCACTCGTCGGCGCTCAAGCCCAGCCAACGCGAATGTGACACACGCACTCGCGAGTGTGACGGTCGATGACTGGCCGCGGCACGGCAGGCACCTCGGCAGGACGAGAATGGGCATAAGACTCAAGGAGCACAATGACTGACGGATTCAACGGCGCTGGATCAAACGGCGCTGGTTCAAACGGCGCTGGTTTCAACACTCGTGCAATTCACGCCGGGCAGGCGTTCGACCCAACGACGGGTGCGATTATCCCGCCGATCTATCAGACGTCGACGTTCGTGCAAGACGGCATCGGCGGGCTGCGCGGCGGTTACGAGTACAGCCGAAGCGCCAACCCGACTCGAACCGCACTGCAAACCCTGCTGGCCTCACTCGAAGGCGGCTCCCACGCATTCTCCTTCGCCTCCGGGCTCGCCGCCGAAGACGCACTGTTGCGTGCCGCGCTCCGTCCCGGCGACCACGTGGTGCTCGGCGGCGACGTCTACGGCGGAACCCACCGTCTGATCAATCGGGTGCACGGCGATTGGGGCATTCGCAACACGGCGATCGACCTGACCGACACGGATGTCGTGCGCGGCGCGCTTGCAACCGAGAACACCAAGATTCTGTGGATCGAGACGCCGAGCAACCCGTTGATGAAGATCACCGATATCGCGGCGCTCGCCGAACTCGCTCACGCGGTCGGAGCGCTCGTCGTCGTCGACAACACTTTCGCCTCCCCCGCGCTGCAGCAGCCGCTGGCACTCGGCGCTGACGTTGTCGTGCACTCGACGACCAAGTATCTCGGCGGCCACTCCGATGTGATCGGCGGGGCGGTCGTTGTGAACGACGCGGAACTCGCCGAGAAGATCGGCTTCCAGCAGTTCGCAGCCGGTGCGATCTCGGCCCCGCTGGATGCCTGGCTCACCATTCGAGGCATCAAGACTCTTGCCGTGCGCATGCAGCGCCACACCGAGAACGCGCAGGCGATCGCGGAACATTTGGACGCGCATCCGGCGATCGATGCGGTGTATTACCCGGGGCTGCCGTCGCATCCCGGGCATGAACTGGCGGCGCATCAAATGAGCGGATTCGGCGGGATGCTGTCCGTTTCGCTCGCCGGCGGAGAAGCAGCCGCACGTTCGTTCGCGGAGTCCACTCGGGTGTTCCAGCTGGCGGAATCGCTCGGTGGTGTCGAGTCATTGATCGGGTATCCGTCGGAGATGACGCACGCATCGGTCAAGGGCACGTCACTGGAGATCTCGCCGAGTGTGGTGAGACTGTCCGTCGGCATCGAGTCGATCGACGACCTCATCAGCGACCTCGACCAGGCGCTCGCCGCGCGCTGATGACGAGTCTCGGTCGCTGAGAACAGAACTCCGGTCGCTTGACAAACGGGTCCGGCCGCAGAGCTTGTCGAAGCGCGCGATCGCAAACCGCGTGTCTGGGGCCGCCATGGCAATACCGTCCCAGTCCGAAAGGCGCTGACCGGTCGCCGGCCTACGCCGCTACGGGAGCTGGTGCGTCCGCTGTTCTCGCGGCTGCTCGGCGTATTCCGATTGCTTGAAATGGCAGCAGGGTCGCGCCTCCGAAAATGACGAACGCGAGTGGGACGTGGATTGCGATGAGCCAGTCCTGGTTGAAGTCTGTGATGAAGCGGCCGGTGAATATTTGCTCCACCACCAGGACAAAGAGCGTGATGGACGTTGCTGCAACGAGAACGATGAATGCGTTGAGAGTTCTCACCGATGGCTCGTTCATGATTATCTTCTTTTCTCTCGGGTGACCTAGTGTCCTGCGCCGGTAGTTCGTTGTAGAAGTCGTTTGAGGGATTCGAGGATCTGTTCCGCGGGCTTGGTCCAGATGAAGGGTTTCGGGTTCTCGTTCCATCCTTTGACCCATTTGCGGATGTCGGATTCGAGGGCCT
>DATCDQ010000037.1:0-43558 GCA_036510655.1 Microbacteriaceae bacterium
CGACGAAATCGAGGCGGCGACGCACACGGACGGCTCAATGACTGGTGTGCCGACGGGGTTCGCCGACCTCGACGACTTGACGAACGGCCTGCACCCGGGGCAGATGATCATCGTGGCCGCGCGGCCGGCACTCGGCAAGTCGACACTCGCGTTGGACTTCGCCCGCTCCGCGGCCATCAAGCACGATCTTCCGGTCATTTTCTTCTCGCTCGAGATGGGGCGCAGCGAGATCGCGATGCGCTTGCTGTCAGCCGAGGCATCCATTCCGTTGCAGAGCATGCGCAAGGGAACGCTGGACAAGCAGAACTGGGCGACGATCGCGTCGACCCGTGGTCGCATCAACGACGCTCCGCTGTACATCGACGACAGCCCGAACATGACGCTCGTTGAAATCCGTGCGAAGTGCAGGCGGCTCAAGCAGCGGGTCGGTTTGAAGATGGTTGTCATCGATTATCTGCAACTGATGACCAGTGGCAAACGTGTTGAGTCGCGTCAGCAGGAGGTCAGTGAATTCTCTCGTGCGCTCAAGTTGCTGGCGAAGGAACTGCAGGTGCCCGTGATCGCGCTCTCGCAGCTGAACCGTGGCCCAGAGCAGCGTCAGGACAAGCTGCCGGCATTGAGTGACCTGCGGGAGTCCGGTTCGATCGAGCAGGATGCCGACATGGTCATCCTGCTGCACCGCGAGAGTGCGTATGAGAAGGACAACCCGCGCGCCGGCGAAGCCGACCTCATCGTCGCCAAGCACCGCAACGGCCCGACGCGCACCGTGACGGTCGCGTTCCAGGGTCATTTCTCGCGGTTCACCGACATGGCGCCGTCGTAATCTGCGAACGCGTGGGTTCGGAGTGAAGATGGCCGATTCCACGGAAGATGGCGGATTCCACGGCAAATGGCGAGCTGACGGCGAACGCACCGGCTGGGTGGTCCCAGATCCCAGTGTTGGCCTGGGTCGGCGTGTTGGCGTCGGGGTGGCGGAGTGTAGGAATTGGCCATCTTCTGTGGAATGGCGGCCCGAAATCGCAGCCAAGTACTGCGGAATCCCCGGCCCTAGCCGCCATCCTGGCGTGGAACCTACACCAAGGGCGCCTGACGACCACCGATATGGGCGGCGCGCCGACGGCATCCGTTCGACACCCCTCGCGTCTCGCTCGATATTCAGCCGAGAGTCATGTCGAAGATGTGCAGCTTGGTCCCAGGCTGGCTGCCCGTGACCGTCGATGGGAGTTGCACGTAGCTGACGGTCTTTCCGGGCGTGAGGTCCACCTGGGCCGAGTAGAGGCTCACCTTCATATCCGCGGGGTAGGTACTCCCGGCCGGGCGGTTCCAGCCCTGTGCCGTTGCCACCAACGTGTCGCCCTGGGCGGACGTGCTGTTGGTCCAGTTGGTCAGACCGAGCGTGTACGTGGAGGTCGTTCCGTCGGCGTAATGGATCGTGCCTGCTCCCTGGCCGTTGCCGTTGGACGCGGCTCCGAGAATGTCGAGATGCTGCCCTGAGCCTCGAACGGCGACCGCTTGGCCCGCGGCAACCAGGTTGTCCGGCTGGCCTGTGGCCACGTCGGGCCAGGTGAAGGTCACCCCGCCGGCCTGCACCGGCTTACCGGGCGTGACCCCGGCTTCGTCCAGCGCCTGGGCCGAGTAGCTGTATCCGGAACCATCGAAGTTACCGGCCGCCGGATTGGCGCTGTCACTGATCCCCACGTTGTTGTAGCCGTCGCCGATCGAGCCAAGCACAAGCGGCAGTGTGAAGTAGTCGTCCGACACCGGATAGCTCTGATCGCCCAGTACGCTCGTGCCGGTGAGCTCGAGCTGGAAGGCTGCGGCATCGGCGGCGACCGTGACCTTCAACGGGAGGGTGATCGACGCCCCGGGTTGGAGCGTCTGGACGCCGACGGCATCCACCGATACTCCCGTGGATGCCGTGATGGTTGGCGTGACGGTCGCTGGGAGGTTCGAGGTGTTGTGGAGTCGCAGTGACACGTCCGCAGTCGAACCCGGCCGGACCGTCGTCGACGAGCTCGCGAATTCAGAGCTGATCACCGGACCGACGGAGACCTGCAGTGCTCCGCTGATCGAGGTCGCGCTCGCCGCGGTGACTGTGCCGACGACCCGGGCCAACGTCACCTGCGCCGACGCAGGGGGTGTGACGGCCCAGGATGCGGTGAGTTTGGTTCCGGGTGCCACGGTCGTGAACGAGACGGTCGAGAGCGGCCGTGCCGTCCATCCATCGGGCAGCGACAGCGCCAGCTGCACGGATCGGAGTACCTGATTGCCACCCGCCGTGACCGTCTGCTTGATCACGTTGGTCTGGGTGGGCGTGAGCGACTTGGGCGCCGTCAGGGCGACCTGGCGTGCGCCCGTCGACGTGTGCAACGAGTACTCGGCATGCAGCGGCAGATCGCTGCTGGAGTCGCCGACGTAGACCTGATAGTTGCCCGCAACGGTCGACCACCCATGCGCCTGGCTGTCCCAGGTCTGGAAGTCCTGTTCCGAGAGCGTGAAGGTCACGCGCTTGGACTCCCCTGCGGCGAGCGGCACGCGCTGGAAGCCCTTAAGCTGCTTCGACGGCTCACCGGCTTTGTCCGGGAATGCGAGATAGAGCTGGGCGACATCGGTTGCCGCCCGCTTACCGACGTTGCGTACCGTCGCAGTGACGGTCACCTTCTGCGGGCTCGAACTCGCAGCGGGCTGCACGTCGAGGTTGCTGTAGGCGAACTCCGAGTACGTTAACCCGAACCCGAACGGAAACAGGGGCGTGACGTTGTTTGCTTCGTACCAGCGGTAGCCAACCTCCAGCCCCTCGCTGTACGTGTAATCGGTCGTATTGGTCGACACGTCCACATCGCCGGGGTACTGCGAGGTCGATGCCGTCGGCATCGCGGACATGCTCGTCGGCCAGGTCTGGGGCAACTTCCCCGACGGATCCACGTCCCCATAGAGAATGGATGCCAGCGCGGCGCCATTCTGTTGTCCGCCGTACCAGGACTCGACGACCGCCGAGACTGAATTCAGCCACGGCATCAGCACGGGCGCGCCGGTGTTGAGGACCACGATCGTGTGCGGGTTCGCCGCGGCGACCGCCTCGATCAGGTCGTCTTGCGCGCCGGGGAGAGTGAGGTTCTGGCGGTCGCCGTCTTCGCTCTCGTCGTCGTTGACCACGACGATGGCGACCGACGCCGCCTTCGCCTGCGCGGCCGCGGCGGCGATCGCGTCGGTATCGGGCACCTGCCAGCCAAGGGTGATCGAACCGTTGGTAGGTGTGCTCGTCGGCGTGCCGGCGACCGGGCCGGTCGCACCGTTGATGGGCTGGTAGTTCTCGACCTTGATGGCGTGCTTTCCGGCAGTCAGTCGGATAGCGGAGACGCCTGGGCCGTATTGAGCCCAGTCGTCGAACACGGGTTGATCGTCGATCCACATCCGCACGCCGCCGGTGTTCTTCATTGAGAACGTGTACGTTCCGGTGACCGGGGCGGTGATAGACCCGGAAAAGCGAACCGAGAATCCGGCGGCGTTGACACCCGGTCCGGGGGCCGCCGTGTAGTGGTCGTCCACGTTCGTCTCAACCTTGGTCAACGCGGGGGACCCGGCCAGGGTCAGATTGTTGAAATAGGCGGCGGTCAGACCGGGTTCACCCGAATCGGTTGTGAACTGCACGGCCGGGACCGTCCCAAGCGTGGCCGAGACACCGGGGACGCTCTGCAATGGCTTGGCATGCTGAAGCGCCACCTCGACGCCGGAGCCGTCCGTGTCCGCGGCCGTGAACTCCGCGATCGACCACCAGCTCGACGAGTTGCCGGTCTGCACGACCTTGACGTACCGGGCAGCTTGGCGGGGAAAGCTCACGTGCTCGACGGGGCCGGATCCGATGCCCGACGCGACCGGGTCGCCCCAGGTCGTCCCGTCGGAGGACAGGGAGACCGCGTAGCCTCGCGCGTAGTCGCCGGCGCTCGAACCGGAGTCCATCGTGATCTGATCAACGTCATGCGTCTCACCCATGTCGACGGTGAACGCCTGCCCCGCGGACTGTGGAACGCCGCTGCTCCAGCGAGTGGAGCTGTCGCCGTCGACCATGTTCGAGCCGACATCGCCGGCGCTCGCCGACGCAAACGGGGTCACCTGCCAGCCGCCGGTGATGTAGCTGACCGTGCCAGCAGTGCCGAGTCGATCGGTCAGGCCTTCGACCGGCGTCACGACACTCGATGAGGACACCGGAACATGCGAGCTGCCTCCGCCGCCGGTGATGGGTGCGGCGGCGGACGTGCCGAGAACGGCCACAGTCGGTGTATCGGCCGCGCTCAGGGGAAGGATCGATCCCTGATTCTTCATCAGAACTGTTCCCGCTGCGGCAATATCCTGGGCCGTCTGCACGTGGGCGGCCGTGGTGGCCACCGCACCGGGGTTACCCGCGGTCCGATTGAACATGCCGAAGGTGAACTCCTCGGTCAACAGGCGCAGCACCTTGTCGTTGATGACGTTCATGCTCACCTGGCCGTTCTTCACGGCCTGCGTCAGCGGTTCACCGAAATTGCCCGCGCCTGGCATGGTCAGATCCAGCCCAGCGTTAGCCGCTTGAACGGTGCTCCTGGCACCGTCCCAGTCGGTGACCACGAACCCGTCGAATCCCCAGTCCTGCTTCAACGTCTGATTGAGGAGGTACGAATTCTCGTTGTCATGGGTGCCGTTGAGAAGGCTCGTCGCGGCCATGACAGTCGCAGCCTTCCCCTGCTGGATCGTCTGTTTGAACGCGGGATAGTAGATCTCGTTGAGGGTGCGCTCGTCCACCACCGAGTTGGCGTTGTTGCGGTTCTGTTCGGTGTCATTGGCGACGAGATGCTTGACGTCGGTCATGACCCCCTGGGACTGGACGCCCTCGACATACCCAGTCGCGATCGCACCACTGAGGTATGGGTCCTCGCCGGCGCCTTCGAACACTCGCCCACCACGCGGATCACGTTCGATATTGACGTTAGGTCCGAGGTTGATGCTGACACCCTTTGTCAGAGCCTCGCTACCGACCACCTCTCCATACTGCTTGGCGATCGCGGGGTCGAAGGTCGCCGCGTCCGCAATCGGCGCGGGCAGCGCGGTGGTCCCGCCCATCACCACACCGGCGCCGCCGTCGTGCAGGTTCAACTGTGGGATGCACAGGCGTGGAATCGCTGCCACCACGCCGTCGTACCCGCCGACAGAGGCCCCGTGCGTCATCGACAGCTTTTCGGCGGTAGTCATCTGGTCGAGCACCTGCGCGGCCCGAACCGTCGCACTGGCATTGGAAGATACCCATGGGCATTGGGATGCGACCTCCGCCGCAGCACTTCCCCCGGGCGCAACGGCCAGTGCGCCGGTCATCAGCAGGGCAGCGCCCAAGGCCACGGTCAGACGTCCAGGCATGTGTCGCATCGCTTGCACGGCGATTTCCTCTCCCGATGGGTCGTGCGGGGCCGTCATTGGCCCGCGCATCCCTCGCGACAGGCTAGGACACGTGCCATCCTCGGTTCAATGAGTAATCTCACGCAAATATGCGCACACTATCTGCCGAAGGATAGGCGGAATCGCTCCATTCCTGTAACGTTTCAACATTAAGTAAAACGTTTCATAGTGACCAGGGGATGACCGAAATGCCCATCACCACCGATCGGACCGCCGCGCGGGTTCTCGACGCCGTTCGCCTTTCGGGACGAGCGAGTCGGGCGGAGATCAGCCAGCGGTGCCAACTCTCAAGATCGACCGTCACCAATCTGGTTGACCGGCTGCTGGCTGACGGCCTCTTGCGCGAAGCTTCTCCAGACCCTGGCGCAGCAACGCTTGGCCGCCGAGGTCGACCGGCCCAGTTGCTCGCCCTCACCCCGCAGTTGGGCACCGTCATCGGCGTGGCGTTCGGTCACGATGACCTGCGGGCGGTGACGGCGGATCAATCGGGGGCAATTCTCCACGAGGAGCACATCCGACTCGCCGTCGAGCACTCCGCACCGAGTGCGCTGGATACCGCTGCCGGGATGATCGCGGACCTGATCGCGGCCGCTCCGGCGCCCGCCATCGACTCGGCCATCATCATCGGCCTGCCGTGCCCGATCGACTCCGAATCGGGCCGGGTCGTGAGCAATAACATTCTGCCGGGGTGGATCGGCGTGCGGCCAGCGGAGGAACTCAGCGCGCGGCTCGGCCGGCGTATCCAGGTGGAGAACGACGCCAATCTGGCTGCGCTGGGCGAGCACAGCTACGGAGCAGGTCAGGGCCATTCGAGCGTGATCTTCGTCAAGGTGTCCACCGGGATCGGCGCCGGTCTGATACTGGACCATCGGCTCTTCCGCGGATCGCGGGGGGCGAGCGGCGAAATCGGCCACACCCAGGTCGCGAGCGATGGAGCAGTGTGCCGCTGTGGAAACAGGGGATGCTTGGAAACAGTGGCCTCGGCCGGGTCGGTGTTGAACGCGCTCGGTGAAGAGCACGGAAGAACGCTCGGTTTGACGGAGTTGACCTCCTTGCTCGAAGTCAGAGACGCCGGTGCTCGACGAGTTATGAGCGAAGCCGGGCACTGGATCGGTGGCACTCTGGCTGCGCTGTGCGATGCGCTCGATCCTCAGCTCATCATCGTCGGCGGGGCGCTCGCAGAAGCCGGCAGCGAGCTTGCCGACGGAATCGCGGAGTCCATCAACACCTATGGCCGCTCCGTGGCGGGACGGCCGGCAATCCGGGCCTCCCGGCTCGGTCCGCGGGCCGAAGTCCTGGGCGCGATCGCCGCCGGAATAGCGCGACTACGACAGCCGGCCGGCGGTGAGTTCGCTATTTACCTGAGATTTCGCCACTTGCCGGTCGAGGGTGACGGCCGATTCACCGCGTGTGCCGTCCGGTTACGCGAAGAACGAACGTTCATCACGCGGGATCAGCTCCGCATCCGCGTCATCGAGACGGCCAGGGTAGCCTTGGGATCGTGATCGCACCCGCGTCGGCCGAGGACTTCGTCCGCCGCTTCCTCGACACGTACGAAAGCCACGATCTGGAAACGCTGTGGGCGTTCTATAGCGATGAGTGCCGCTTTCCTGTCCTGGAACGCTTCGGCATCAATCCCACCTGGCAGAACTACAAGACATTCATGACCAGGTTCATCGACGCATTCCCTGACATCCACCACACCATCGAGAGACTCGTCACCGACGGTAGCAACATTTGGGCCCGGTACACGATGACAGGAGCGCATCTCGGCCCGCTGCGTGGGATGGAGCCGACAGGCCGACAAGTTCACTACCCAATCGTGGCCATGTATCGAGTTGCTGACGACCTGATAACAGAAGCCGACTTCGTCTCGGACGATCTGCGCATGATGCGCCAGCTCGGTGCCATTCCAAGTTGACACAGAGTGCCGCCGCCGGCCGCGTTCGTCGCGCCGGCGTCGTCGGTACCGGAACTGCCGTTCTCGACGTGCGTCGTGAATCCGCCCATCGGCTCAACGACTCCACTCCTGCATCTCGCATCTTCAGATGGCAGTGTGCGAGTCCGGCCGCATGGCCAGTCGGGAAGCGGCTTACGGCGTAAGTCGGTTAGTCGGGGATGATGGCGCCTGCCGGCATGCCGGATCGGACGTATGCGTCGTAACTGGTTTGCCAATTGATCGCCGTGTCGACATGGGGCCCGTCGGATTCTTCGCCGCGGATGACCTTGTCGAATTCGCCGAGGCATACCGTCCAACCAGCCGCATTCCGGGCCGCCTCGTTGTCGGCGGCAAGCACGTTGATCAGCACGAACCGGCATTGGTTGTCCGCGAATGGCTCCAATGTGATGTGGACTTCACTGTCACCCCAGGTGAACCCGAGAGCGCGAGGTGGGTCGTAGTCGAGGACAACGCCTTCTTGGTCGGCCAGGTGCGGGTCGTCGGTGAAACGGATGGCACCACCGACCTCCGGTTCGAATAGCAGGGTGGATGGGAACCGTCGTCGCGCCTGGTCCGGATCGGATATAGCCTGCCATACCTGCTGGAGGGGGTAAGCGTAATCGCGTTCGAAGCGCACCGCCGGTCGATTTTCGACGGTGACGTAAGTGCCATCATCCATTCGTGTTCTCCTAATTACGGGTCAAGGGAATTACGTCAGCCTTGCTCGTGCCGTCGCCGCCGAGCATTCGTTTGGTGGTACATCTCATCGAGCTCGAGTCCGACGACCCGAACGTTGAGATCCGTCCAACCGGCGCCCCGGAGAATCAGATCGAGATGACGGTGCGCCATCGCTATCTCCTCGTTTGGTTCCCAATGACCTGGGAGGGGTCTTGACAGTCTCACCAACAAGACGCCGAGGTCGCCGACCGACACGCCTGGATCCAGTTCGCCCGTCGCATGCGCCGCGTCCACGAGCTTCGTGAACGCGGCTGCGGAGCGATCCCGTGCCCGTCGGATGTCGTCTGCGTGCATGTCGAGGGAGTCCAACAGCATCGGAATCACGGCGGAAACGCGAAGATCAATGACGGCATGAAGGTAAGAGGCTAGAGCGTCGGCCGGCCCAGTGGTCGGAGATAACGAGGACGCATTGGCGGCCGCTTCGATCACCGAGTCGAGCGACTGGATGACGACCGCGCTGAGAAGCGACTGTCGATCCTCGAAGTGGCGATACAGGGTGGCGATGCCGACACCCGCAACGTCCGCAACATCCTGCAGAGCGACGTCCGGCCCGTGTAGCAAGACCACGTCTCTCGCGGCGCTGATGAGCCGAACGCGATTCGCGAGGGCGTCTGACCGCATCATTACCTCCGCCTTGGCGGCAAGGTTCTCTGTGACCTTGCGATGTTGTCCAAAACTATACAGAATAAACGGAGGAATATCCTCCAGAAAGGTTGTCTCATGTATGAAGCAGCTATCGACACTGCGCTCAGAGGGTGGAAGGACGCGGAAGAGGCAGGCGATTGGGCAAGCCTCGATCGCATGAGTGCCGCGGACTTTGCAATGGTCGGACCAGTCGGCTTCCTCCTCGGAAAGGACGAATGGTTAGCGAGGTACCAGTCGGGTGCCCTGGTGACGACGCTAGATTACTCAACCGATCTCATTCGTACTCGCAGCGGATTTGCTATCGCAATCGGCGCGGTCGAAATGCAGGCCACCCACGAAGGAAGGCCAGCTGGTGGTTCCTTCCGGTCGACGCACGTGTTGGAGGAGATCAGTGGGGCAGTGGTTGCTTCTCGGGATCCATTTCAGCCAGCGCCGCCCTGTCGCTCAGCCGACGGCGGGGCGGTGATGACGCTTTCAGCGCGTGGAACCCGAGGCAACTCGATCGGGGCGCTCGACCGCGCACTCACCCGCATCGTCACCGGCGGCCACTGGCGGTTGCTTCGCGTCAGCGGGTACCGGTTCATTCCCCGCATGGGCGGAAATACCGTGCTCACCATGACAACCGTCGGTCGTCGAAGCGGCAAGCCGCGCGTTCACCCCGTCATCGGGGTGCAGGACGGCGACAATTGGTATGTCGTCGGCTCCAATGGTGGCGCGGCTGATCATCCCGCCTGGGCACTGAACCTTCTCGCCGACCCGATCGCACGTGTCGCGGGTCCCGACGGCGAAACCCGCTTTCGAGCCGAGCTTCTGTCAGGGATACAACGAGAAGCGGTGTGGAAGACCCTGCAGACCGCTTACAAGACATACACCTCGCTACGGCGGAACACCGACAGAGAACTTCCCATATTTCGTCTCAGCCGCATTCAGCCCGAGGAAGATGTCTCGTGAGCACACCGATCCCTCGATCCCGTCTACCGGTCACGGGGCGGACCGCTCGCTTCGAAGGCGCAGACTTCGCGTCCGATTCATCGTTTTTCTGGGTGAGAAATGGCCCAGGGAAGGGTGCTGAGCTTCATCGGCACCCCTACACGGAGACGTTCATTGTGCTCACCGGGAACCGTTGACTTTTCGATCGACGGAGTGGACAGCGTGGCTGTGGCCGACGAGATCCTCGTAGTAGGGGCGGGCGAGCCGCACAAGTTCAGGAACTCCGGGAGTGGGCTACTCGAGATGATCGCGATTCACGCGCCACCCGTCATGATCACCGAATGGCTTGAGGCGACGATTCACGTCGACATCGCACGTCGACAACGTCGTGCCCGTGTCCCTGGGGTCACACGCAAACAGAGCTGCTGCAGAGCGACGCGCGTCCCGGCTAGGATTCGGCCGTGAGCGAAGCATGTTCGACAGCGTGATCCGCGGCCGTGCCGAAGCGCGGAACGGCTCGATGAGAAGGCGCGGGTTGATCGCAATCGGCATCGCGCTCGCGATAACGGCCACGCTCGCCGGATGCTTTCCGGTTGCCAAGAACACCAGTGCGCCTGTGCCACTCGGCCATTCCAGTCATGCCACGGCACCCGCATCGCGCACCCCGCGGCCGACGGCTTCGAGCGCATCCGCGAACCCGGCAATCTCCCACGCAGCCACTCCTGGGCCGGTCAGCACGCCGGTACCGAGCCCCACGCTGACTCCCGTTCCAGGCGGAACGGTCGTGGCATCGGGGGACGTGGCCCCCCGAAGGGGAGCATCCACTTCCACTATCGGATGATCGCGAACGGTGACAACACGTACTCGGCTCAGTATTCCGGCTTCACGTCGACGGTGCCTGTGCCGGTGTCAGTCACGCTCATCGATATTCCGCCCAAAGTCGGCGACGGGCTCACCTACCACGGAGTCGGCGACCACCAGCTCGGCGGACCGACGACGACGGCCGCACCGGCATCATCGGCATCGCTCGGCTCAGAGGGCCAGCCCGCGTACCTCGGCACTCTCGTGACCTATTCGTCGGCAGCCTCCAGTGACGGCGTGCCGGTAGAGCTGGGACCTCATCTGGCTGAACGCGAACCTTCAGGTGTTCGGCGACCAGCAGTACCTGTACGAGGGAACGACACTGAACCTGGACCCTGACAGTCTCTGACAGGCCACTGCGGGCATGACCGCTCGCGACAGCTCTGCGGTTGTGGCATTACCGATTGAAGCGGCCCATTGAATGACCGCCACGAAGAGCACGGCGATCAGCGGCCCCGACCGTGTCATTCGTGGGGATCGATGGCTCGACCCGGGATACCGGCTGGGTCAAACGAGTTCTTAATCTGCGAAAGTGCGGTGCTGGCGTGACAAATTGATCACGAACGCGTAACGTCGAAGCGTCGTCTGTTCGGCTGAGACACTCGAACAGGTGATGCGACCGGGACCCCCGACTCGGGCCGCTTCGCTATGACCTGCCTTGTGCACGGAGGACCAGCACGGTGTCATTCCCGACCGGTTACACCTCGCTGTTTGGCGACGATGGAATCGGTCGCTCGCCTGCGGAAGTCGGCACAGTGGCGGGCATCCCTGTGGTCGCACCATTGACCAGGCGTGAGTTGCGCGAGCGTGAACGCGCTGCGACCGATGCAGTTGACGTGATCGCTTCCCCTGACGTCTCGGCGCTTGCGCGCGAGGAGCAGCAGGAACTGAAGCCGGAGTCCCTGTTCGATGCGCTCTGGGATGACGCCGCACCGACTGCGCCGGAGCAAGTTGACCCTCCGGCGATGTCACAGGCGCTCGCGGTCCAGGCTCTGGTCGCGACGGCCACGCTGGCAACGCGGCGGCAGCGCCGTGAACGCGACGCCGAAGTGATCACCGCCGAAACACAGACTCCAAGGCGAAGCGATGTACGCGACAGCAAGCGTGTAGACGCGCGGCGCGACAAGCGCGGCCGCACCCGCAGCGCTTCACGCCGAGTCGGCGACGCGGTGCCCGCGGTCCCGCAAGCGCCTGTACCGGTCAAGCAAAGCGTTCGCCTACGCGCAGCCGACACGGATGCCCGCCCTCCGCACCAGCGCACGTCTCAGCCGTCCAAATCTCAGCAGCGCACGTCGCGGCATCCGGTGCGCAAGCGCAAGCTGTCCAGCCTCGCGGCAATGCTGGCCGCGGCCGGCCTGGTCACCACGTTCGCGCTACCCGCGTATGCGATCTCGTCAAACACAGGAGTGCAGGGCAAGGCGCTCGCCAGCCAGTCGCTGTCCGTGGCCAACGTCGTGATGCCGAAGGACAATCGCGAGACCTACACGATGATCGAAAACGTGGCGGCGTGGGACTCAACGCTCGGCACGACTGTGCCTTCGACGGTTCAGGCATTGGCAGAAAAGATCATGAGTGCCGTAGCCGCCGGCCGGTTGACTGGCTCGGTGCCCGACCACATTCCGGAGATTCGCAACCTGGCTCAAGGCATCGCCGTGCCCGGATGCGGTGTCGACTATCGAGTGTTGCAGGTGATCGAGGTCGCCCTCGACAACTTCAGTACGGTGGGCGTCAGCGATATCAATCGCCGCTGCACCGGGCAGATCGAGGGTGCAGGCACCGCGTCCGCGCATTATGCGGACGGAGGCGGCCACGCGGTCGACTTCGACAGACTCAACGGTCAGGGCCTCACCGGTGGTGACGCTAACTCCGTGCGCCTGATTCGGATCCTGGACCCATTGGTTCCCCCGGGCAGTCACGTCGGCCAGCAGGAGTGCCGTTCGTCGATGTCGCTCACCAACCTGGTGGCGTTCGACGACACCTGCGATCATCTGCACATCGACTTCGGGCAGACCGCCGGCGCTTCATTGCGCGACTAGCTCAGGGCGAACCGACGTCCACCAGATACGACGCCTATCTGATTGCCGGTGAACGGTCCGCGGCAAGGTTGACAGTCGCGACCAGCACGATGATCAGGGCGGAGGCTGCTGCGAGGGTGAACCCGGCACCGGAACCGAACGCAGCTGAGACGAGCCCGCCCAGAGCACTGAACAGCGCCTGACCGACGATCAGGGCGCTCGAAAGCATCGTCATCACGGTCGTTGTGCGTGCCGCGGGAGTGCGCTGGTTGGCGGTGGTGAAGATGGTCACGATCACGACACCGATGCCGAACCCGGCCGCGACCAGTCCGACGGTCACAAGCGCGACGGACGGAGCAACGGTGAGCGCAAGCACTGCGGCCAGCGCGATCCCGGCGAAGCACAACCAGCGGGCACGCAGGGTGAAGCGGCGCGGTGCGAATGCGATCAGGATCGCAGTGATCACAGAACCGATGCTCATGCCACCGTAGACGATCCCCGTGGCCAGTTCGTGGCCCTGGTCGCGCATGAAAACAGTCAGGGCGGTGAGCACAGAGCCGAAGAACCCGCCGACGAAGAACATGCCGATCGGCAGGATCAGCAGACTGAAGGTGAACAGGCGCGCGCGGGTCGCCGCCTCATCGGCCGTTGGCTCATGGATCGGCAGCTTCGCCGTGCGGTGTAGCGCGAAGGCCACCACGAACAGCGCCGTGATGCCCGCAGCGATAGCAAGCGGCGCGCCCGCGCCGAGAGCGGATGCGATGACTCCGACCGCCACAGGTCCCAGCACGAACGCGAGTTCGTCCGCCACAGACTCATAACTCATTACGAGAGAAAGCGCTTGGGCGCGTCGCCGCCCGTCTGTCCTGTTCGTGACGATCGACACCAGCCGGCTTCTGGACATCGGCGCCACTTGCGGAGTGCTGGCGCCGAGCACGAACGCGACGACGGCAAGCCAGAGAACGGAGGCCGGCGAGAATGTCAGCGCGACGAAACCGACGAGGCTTACGACGTTGGCGGCCGCTGCAATCAGCAGAACGAGTCGCTGACCGTGCTTGTCAGCGAAGGTGCCGAGCAGCGGGCCGAAAACGGCCGTTCCGATGCCGGCCAGGGCGGAGACGATACCGGCATCCGTGATGGAACCGCGGACGCTTGACACAACGGTCAACACGCCGACGACCGTCATCGCAAAGGGCAGTCGACTGATGAAGGCTAGTGGGAAGAAGCCGCCGCCGACCGCGCGCAGCGTTGCTCGCGCGGGTGAGAGTGCGCTTGTGGCATCAACCACCACAGCGCGGATCGGTTCGGTCGGATTGGGCTCGGTCGGGTTCAGGGTGTCAGAAGAGTTCATGTCTATGCCTCAACGCTAGCCGATGACCCAAGAGGCAACAACAATGATAACTGCGCCGTTCAATAGCCTTAGGCTATTGACGGCTTGACGGCAGGGACTCTAACTGCACCGCTTCCGCTTTGAGCGCTTCGGCTTGCAGAAGTGCGGCTTCAGAGCGAATGAGGTCACGCAGGGCGGCGAGCGGCGCGCGCGGGTCGTCTGCTCGCCATTGCATCGAGAGCGGCAACGTCGCCGGCAGATCGAGCGGAACAGCGGTGAGGTCATCCGAAAGATGCCCAGCCATCGACCACGGTACGAGTGAGAACGCTCGGCCCTCCGACAGCAGATAGAGCCGCGAGCCCACGATCAAGGGAGGGCTCATCAACACAAGCGGATTGAGCTCGCGTGAGGTGCAGAGTTCGATGAGGTAGTCGTAGTACGCCGGGTTCTGTTCTCGGGGCCAGAGAAGTAGCGGCAGATCCGCGAGGTCCTTCAGACGCACGCGGCGTTCTCGAGATGCCGGATGATTGCGGCTGACGGCAACGAGCACGGGTTCGTCGGCGATCGTCTCGAGGTCGAATCCGTCGAGCGCGCTCAGAAAGCGCCCGATTCCGATGTCGGCGTGCTCGTCGACCAACGTCGATGAAACCGCGCCGGTTTCGACCAGGGTCTCATCGATCTGGATGGCAGGGAGCTCCTGCTCCGCTCGGCTGAGTACGGCCGGCAGGAGTCGATTGACGACGCTGGGGGTTGCGATCACGCGGGCGGTTCGCATCCGTGAGGTCTCGAACAGGCGCACCTTGTCGATCAGGGCGGCTGCCTGTCGCAGCAGCACGCGCCCTTCGGCCAGCATGATCTCGCCGGCGGGGGTGACGGTCGCCGAACGCCGCGAGCGGTCGAACAACGGGATGCCGAGTCGGCGCTCGAGTCGATTGATCTCCTGACTGACCGTGGGTTGCGAGATATGAAGTGCCTCGGCCGCTCTGCCGAAGTGACCGGCCTCGGCAACGGCGACGAAGATCTCGAGCTGACGCAGCGTAAATTGCATAGGCTTAGCCTATCGAACGATGGCTGATTGTTTCTGGATTGTTAGCCGATTCATTCGTAGCCTTGAATTCAGCCAGACCTCAGACCTCAGAGCCCAGACCCCAAGCCACCCAAGCCAGCGAAGAAAGAAGTCCACCATGACCGAGCCCGTTATCCATGTTTCCGAAGAAGTACAGCAGGCAGTGCGCGAGAATCGACCCGTCGTGGCGCTCGAATCCACGATCTTCACACACGGACTCCCCCGCCCCCGCAACCTCGAGGTCGCGCTCGAAGCCGAGGCGAGCCTGCGTGTCAGCGGGGTGACCCCCGCCACCATCGGCGTCTTCAACGGCGTGCCCACCGTCGGCCTCAGCACTGAGCAGATCACCGAGTTGTCTCAGACCGACAACATGGCCAAGGTCAGCCTGCGCGACCTGCCCGTTGTCTCGGCGCTGGGCGTGCACGGTGGAACCACCGTCGCAGCGACGTCGTTCCTGGCGCACCGTGCGGGAGTAAAGGTGTTCTCCACCGGCGGATTGGGCGGCGTGCACCACGGCGCAGCAACGACCTTCGACGAGTCTGCGGACATGACCACGCTTGCGCAGGTGCCGATCGTCGTGATCAGCGCAGGCGTGAAGTCGATCCTCGATGTCGGTGCAACACTGGAGCGGTTCGAGACCCTGAATATTCCGGTGATCGGCTTCGGCACCACCAAGTACCCCGGCTTCTACGTCTCCGACTCGGGCTTCGGCATCACGTATGCCGTACAGACCCCGGAGGAGGCCGCAGCGATCGTCGAAGCGCGCGACGCACTCGAACTGCCGCAAGCCGTTCTGCTCGCCAACCCGGTCGCAGAAGACAAGCAGCTGCCGCCCGAGCAGTTGGACGACATCCTGGCCCGGGCCTGGGCGGAGGCCGACAAGCGCGGCATCGCCGGCAATGCCAGCACGCCGTTCCTGCTTGACTTCATTCAGCGCGACACCCACGGGCTCAGCCTCGAGGTGAACATCGAGGTGTACCGCGGAAACGTCGCCCTCGGCGGCCTCGTCGCGACCGCGCTCAGTCACTGATGTACCGGCCAACACTGACGCGACGCAGGAACTGAGAAGGGAGGCACCGTGCTGGGGATCATCGGAGACCTGGTCGAGGACATCATTGTCTGGCTGGCCGAAGACGTGCAACACGGCACGGATACCGACGTTGAACTATTCCACGTTCGCGGCGGCAGCGCGGCGAACGTGGCCGGATTCGCCAGTCGGCTTGGGCCGACCCGGTTCATCGGATGTGTCGGCGATGACCGCCTCGGTGACGCGCTTGTGCAGAAACTCGCCGCAGAAGGCGTCGACGTGCGCGTGCAGCGCCGAGGCGACACGGGGACGATCGTCATCCTGATCGACCCGACGGGAGAGCGCACGATGCTCCCCCACCGCGGAGCGGCAACCCGGCTCGAGCGCGTGCCGGACGAATGGCTCGACGGCCTTCAGGTGCTGCACGTGCCTGCGTACTCGTTCGACGGCGAGCCGGTCGGGAGCACGGCGATCGATGCGATCCGCAGGGCGAGACGCCGCGGCATCCTGGTGTCGATCGACGCGTCGTCAACCGGCATGCTCACGCACTACGGCGTGCAGCGTTTCATCGACCTGATGGCCGAGCTGAAGCCGCACTTCATCATCGGCAACAACAGCGAATCCGCGCTGTTGGGGCTGTCGGTCGCGGGTGAGCCGGGCGAGAATCTCGTTCGGTTCGCCGACACGATCGTCGTGACGAAAGCCGGCGCTGAGCCCACAGTGATTCATCGGCCGGGGGCCGATCGCATCGTCGTCCCGGTGCCGCCGGTTGACGAGATCAAGGACTTGACCGGAGCGGGCGACGCGTTCGCGGCCGGGTTCCTCTCGACCTTCATTGCGAGCGGCGATCTGACCGAGGCGTGCGTCAGCGGGCACGCGATTGCCGCGAAGGTGCTCGCCTCGCCCGGTGCCACCGCCGCCTGGAACTCGGGCGCCGAGAACTCGGGCGCGAAAAGCTGATGATGAGCGCGAACGTAGGATGGCAGGCGTGACGCCTGCCCTGTTCGTGAAGATCTGCGGTCTTCGCGACCCTGCAGCATTGGACGCCGCGATCGCTGCGGGCGCGGATGCCGTCGGTTTCGTCTTTGCGCCGGGTAGCCCCCGCCTGCTCGATGCGGATGCTGCCCGCCAACTCGTCGCCCGCGCCCCCACCGAACTCGAGACGGTTGGCGTCTTCCGCAAACAGCCGATCGCCGAGGTGCTGCGTATCGCGACCGCCGCTGGCATCACGACGGTGCAACTCCACGGAGATGAGTCCGCGGCCGACTTCGCCCGTTTGGCTGGCGAGGGATTCCGTACCATTCGCGCCATCTCCAGCCAGACGTACCTGCGCGAGCGCACTGCGGGCCTCGAAACCGGTACGGAAACCAGTACAGACCAGCGCCTGCTGATCGACGCACCCCGCCCCGGGGAGGGGCGCCGGTTCGACTTGACCGAGCTCGCGGCATCCGTCCCGGTCGGTTTCTGGCTTCTCGCGGGCGGCTTGACTGCCGAAAATGTGGCGGCAGCCGTGGTGGCAACCTCGCCGAGCGGCGTCGACGTCTCCAGCGGCGTCGAGTCAAGCAGAGGCGTCAAAGACGTCGTGCTCATCCGCCGGTTCATCGCGGCAGCCCGATCGGTTTCAGCAGGCTCGTCCGTCGGTTCAGTGGATTTGGACGCGCACAAGTCATTAGGATAGGTTTGCCTAACCTTCCCCGATGCCGCCAGAAAGAGCCACCAGCCGCGCATGTCCCCGCTTCAGATCGCCGTGCTCGGCGCCATCGCCGGATTCACCATCTTCTTGGGACTGCCGATCGGTCGGCTGAAAACCCGATCCACCACATTTCAGGCCCTGCTGAACGCGATCACCATCGGTGTGCTGACCTTCCTCCTGTGGGACGTGCTCTCCCATGCGGTCGAGCCGGTGGAGACGGCGATGCTCGACGCCTCGGGGAGCAAGCAGGCATCGTGGTGGCCGTTTATCGGTCTGCTGGTGATCTTCTTCGGTGCGATTGCGGTCGGTCTGCTCAGCCTGGTGGCCTACGATCGCTGGCTCGCGCGCTTCATGGCCGCCAAGCGCGAGGCACGCGTACCGGTTGCGGTCGGGGGCGGCTCCAGGGGTGCTTCCGGCGGCGGTGATTCGTTCGGCAGCGCACCGGATGGCGGGCTCGCCGCTGGGTCGGTGCGCGAGGGCATCCTGCGGCTGGGCCGCCCGGCCAGCCGACTGGCCTTCCTCATCGCGGTGGGGATCGGGCTGCACAACTTCTCGGAGGGCCTGGCCATCGGCCAGTCCGCCGCGAGCGGGCAGATCTCGCTGGCAGTCGTGCTCGTGGTCGGGTTCGGGCTGCACAACGCGACAGAGGGATTCGGCATCTGCGCCCCGCTGACCTCCGACGAGCGGCGCCCCGGCTGGGGGCAACTCGCCCTGCTCGGGCTGATCGGCGGCGGGCCAACGGTGGTCGGCACGTTGCTCGGCACGGTCTTCGTCAACGACGCCGTGTCCGTCGCGTTCCTCGCCTTGGCGGCCGGCTCGATCCTCTACGTGATCCTGCAGTTGCTGCACGTGGCATTCAAGTTCGGGACGAGCTTCTGGCTCTATTCCGGGCTGCTGATCGGGCTTTTCGCCGGGTTCGCGACCGACTTGATTGTGACGGCAGCCGGAGCCTGAACATGGCGTGAGTGCTGTCTGCGGATTCGCACAGTATGGGAGCTCTCTGGGAAAACGCGGGCTTGGCTGAGTTCATGGGCGCGACGCGTGCTCCCATCGCCGCCGCCTGGAACTGAGTTTGCCTCCCCCGCGATCGATTCCGGGCGCACTCACAGCTGGAGGACGCCACGTCGAATCTCGACACACGACCGACCCCCCGGGTGCGCGCGACGCCACGGCGCGCATCCGCATTGCTGCGCTTCAGCGCGCGTCGGCCGGCGTTCCCGCACGCGGCACCGATCCCAACGCCTCTGTGGCGGCGTCCGGCGGCGCTCGGCATGATGATTTTCGTGGTCGGCAGCATCGTCGAATGGTTGCGCCTCTCGTCGGCTGATCAGGGCACGCTCTGGGCTGAAGACGTGCGCAACTTCCTGGGCAACGCCGTGACGCACGGGATCGCATCGCTGGCGACCCCGTACGCCGGTTACCTGCACACGGTGCCGCGACTCATTGCAACGGGCACAGTCGCGGTCGCGCCCGTGGCCGGCTGGGCGACCTCGATGGCGTTCGGTGCGTGCGTGGTGGCCGCGGGCGTCGCGGCCCTCGTGTTCATTTGTGCGAGGGACGTGGTGCCGAGCACTGTACTTCGACTCGGGCTGGCCGCCATCACATTGCTCGTGCCGTTGGCCCCGCGAGAGGTCCTCGGCAATACGGCGAATCTGCACTGGTATTTCCTCTGGCTGGCGCCCTGGCTCCTGCTGTACCGGCCACGTACGCGCACGGGTGCGTGGTTGCTCGCGGGTGCGGCCTTGCTGGCCACGATGACCGAGATCCAAATGGCGGTGTTCATTCCGTTGATGCTGTGGCGGTGGCGCGATCGGCCGATGCTGCCGGTGCGCATGCTGTACCTCGTCGGCGTCGCTGCGCAACTTCTTGCCACGCTGTCAGATCCGCGGGGCTCATCGTCGGCGAATCCTGTGCCGATCGCATCCGTTGCGTACGGATACCTGATCAACGCCGTGATGACCTCGTGGACCGCCGACCCGCACGTCATCGCGTGGATGCTCGGGGTCGCCGGACCGATCGCCGGCATCGTTCTTCTGCTCCCGTTCGCGGCGGCCGCCGTGGTCGGACTGTTGCGCGGATCGCGGCTGCAGCGGCTGATGGTCGTGGTGTGCAGCGTCAGCTCCATGGCGTTCTATGCCATTGCGGTCGAAGTGAGCCCTGGCACCTTCTACGACTACGCATCGATGAGCGATGCACAGTTGGATGCGCCCTGGCTGGCCCGTTACGGGGTGGCACCGTCGATGTTCCTACTGGCGTTGGTGCCGTTAGCACTTGCGGCGCTGGCGCGCCCGCGCGGTGTCGTTGGTGAGAGCGTGGGCGGTGTCGCGGGTACGCGTGTGGGTATAGGTGCGGGTACAGCCGGGGCCGCGGGGTTCTCGTCGGTGGGCGCACGCCCGCGAAAGGTGCTGCTTCCTGCCATCACACTGGTGGTTCTCGCTGCAGTTCTCGCTGGCAACTTCTCGTCCACCGTTTCGCGTCGGTCGAATGGCCCATTGTGGCAGCCGCAGGTTGCGGCGATGGAGGCGTACTGCGATATCGCCGCGCCGAGCGCTGTCTACACACTGCGTGGCGCGCCCGCCGTGGAGTGGAAGGTCGACGTGCCCTGCAGCCGAGTACCCTGAATTCCGTGAGATCGACATCGGCTGGATCGGAACCAGCTGGCGCTGCTGTCAAGCCGCCGCGGCGCTGGACACTGCTGGACGTCTTCTACTTCATCGGCGTGATCCTGAAGGGGATCGACGGCGCCATCGAACTGCTGGTCGGCCTCGTGTTGCTGCTTGCCCCGAGCATCCCGCATCTGACCCTCAGCGCGATCGCGGCCGAGGCCGGTGAAGGGTCCGGCCCGATTCCGGTGTTCATCGCCCGGTACGTCGAGAATCTCGACGACCGGCTTGCACAGAGCGGCCTGGGTTTTCTGATCGCTTTCCTGATCGTGCACGGCGTTGTGAAGCTCGTGCTCGTTTACTGCCTGCTGCGCAGGCTGCATCGCGCGTATCCGTACGCCCTGGCGGTGCTGGTCCTGTTTCTTGCCTACCAGGTGTACACGGTCGTCGTCTCCCCCACGATCGGCCTGATCCTACTCACGGTGCTCGACGCGGTGATCATCATCTTGGTCTACCGGGAGTACCGCGAGATCAAACCGAAGGTTGCGGCATCCGCTGTAGGAGATGAAGCGGACTGAACCGGGACGTTCAGCGCGCCATTTGCGGGTGGTACTTAGCGAGTTGGAAGACGCCGTAGATGGCGAGTGCGCCCGCGACGACGAAGACGAGCGCAGCCCACAGCGGAGCGGATGCCGCCTCGTCGAGCACGACGATGCCGATCGTGACACCGACGATCGGGTCGATGACGGTGAGTCCGGCAACCACGAGGTCGGGTGGTCCGGATGCGTAGGCCGTCTGCACGAAGTACGTCCCGAATAGTGACGCAATAATGATTCCGACCACGCACACGATCGTGAGCCAGTCTCCGGGCATCAGGTGGAATCCGGTACCGGGGACCTGGCTCACAATAATCGTGTGCACGCGGTCGATGACCACCTTCGCGAGTGTCGCAACGAATCCGAAGAGGATGCCCGCGCCGATGATGTAGAAGAACGCGGTGAACTTCGTGCGGAAGAGCACGAAGATGAGTCCGAGCACGAGAAGCACGCATGCGAGAATCACTAGCACGGTTACCAGTTGTGAGTCTCGAACCGGCCGAGACGAGGTGGTCAGGGTCGCGGTCGTCACGAACAGCGCGACGCCGACGACGCAGAACATGATCGCCCGGATCGCACGACGGCCGAGCTTGGTGTGACTGACGCGCGAGTTGAGGATCGACGTGATCACCAGGCCGACGACACCGAGCGGCTGCACCACGGTCAGCGGTGCCAGGTACAGGCTGAACAGCTGGAAGGCGATCGCCAGGCCCAACATCACGGTGCCGAGCATCCACGACGGGTTGCGCAACAGCGCAAGCAGCTGGCGGATGCTCAGGCCCGCGTTATCTGCCGGCAGTCGATTCGAATCGACTTGCGAGACTCCGCGATGCTGGAATTGAGCTCCGAGCGCCAGAAACACGGACCCGACCAGCGCAACCGGAATGCCGAGAGACTGCATCGGTGTCAACGAGATCACATCGAGAGCCACCAGACGAATCTAGCTGCTGTGCCCGCGGGGACGGCTCAAGGGGCCTGGTGATTCCGGTCATCCAGAGTAGCCGCGGGCGCTGAATCTACTCCCGCTGTGGTAGGCGCTCGCGCTGTCCGGCGGATGCGTCGCGCCGGCCCAGCGGACATGCTCGAACCATGAACACACACGTGACCAGCGCGCCGACCCGGTCGGCGCCCCGCTCGGCGCCCCGCCACGATGCCGCGCCCGCCATCCGGCTGCGCAGCATCGTCAGGTCGTACGCCGGCGTGCACGCAGTGCGTGGCATCGACCTCGACTTCGCCGCAGGCGAGACCGTCGCACTCCTCGGCCCCAATGGCGCAGGCAAAAGCACAAGCATCGGCATGATGCTGGGCCTCATCACCCCAGACTCCGGTCAGGTCACCGTCGGCGGACTCTCCGGCGGTCAGTCACAGCGACTGCGCTTCGCCATCGCGATTGTCGCGAACCCGCAAATCCTCATCCTCGATGAACCGACCCGTGCGCTCGACGTGCAGGGCCGTGCCGAGTTCTGGATTGCGATGCGTGCCTACGCCTCCACCGGACGCACAATCCTCTTCGCGACCCACTACCTCGACGAGGTCGATGAGAACGCAACTCGCGTGGTCGTGCTCTCGCACGGCAGCGTCGTCGCAGACGGCAACCCGGCCGACATTCGCAGCCGCACCGGTGTGAGCGTGGTGCGCGTCAGCATCCGCGGGGGTAGCGCAGCATGTGCGAACCTCCCGGGCGTCATTGACGCAAACGCGATCGGCGAACGCGTGGCATTGCGCACAACCGACCCGGATGCGACCGTGCGCGCGCTCGCCGCGCGCGACCTCGACTGGTGGGGCATCCAAGTCAGCCCGCCGAGCCTCGACGAATCCTTCCTCAACCTCACCAACGACAGCTTCACTCAAGAAAACACCGGCAGTCAGGAGCTCTCATGAACACGTACTGCGTGCGGCTCGAGGTCGTGCGGATGCTGCGCGATCCGAAGTACCTCGCCCTCGCCATCGGCGCCCCGATCGGTTTCTATCTGCTGTTCGCCACACTGTTCGGCGGCGGTCCGGCGCAGCCGGGTCAACTCAAGGGCACGGTGGAGATCATGGTCGCGATGGCGGTATACGGCGCGATCTGGGCCGTGCTCTCCACGACCGGCCCGCGCATCGCAGAGGAGCGCCAAATCGGCTGGCTCGAGCAGGTGCGCTCGATGCCCTTGCCGGCCGGCCAGGTGATCGGTGTCAAGATCATCGCGAGCGTCATTACCGCACTACCCGCAATCGTGTTGGTCTGCATCACAGCCGGCGTGGTCAAGGGTGTCGAACTGTCGATCGGCCAATGTGTCTCGCTCGTGGTCGCCATCTGGCTCGGCAGCACCGCGTTCGCCACGCTGGGCATCGCCATCGGATTCAGCGTGAACTCCGACTTCGCCTACCCGCTCAGCTACGGATTGTACATGGCGATGTCGGCGCTCGGTGTGCTGTGGGTGCCGCCGGCGATCCTGCCGGCAGGCATGCTGGATGCAGCGTACTGGCTGCCAACCTACCGACTCGCCGACCTTGGCTGGGAGATCCGGCGAAGGGCTGAGCAATACCGAGATCGGGCAGCGCCTCTACATCAGCCCCGCAACGGCGAAAACTCACGTTTCCCGCGCCATGGTCAAACTCGACCTGCGCGACCCGGCACAGCTCGTGGTCTTCGCCTACGAGTCCGGGTTGGCGACCGCACCTGGCCCGTAGGGTCCGGCTATGCGCGCTGGCGCTGTTAGATGCCGGTCCTGTTAGACGCTCGTCCTGTTACATTCAAGGGGCGGGGAGGCACGAGGAGGCACGGAATGCGGCTTGGACTCGACGTGCCTGCAGTCAATAGGCCTGGAATCAACATGCCTGGAATCAGCATCGACGACGAGCAGGGAAAAGCCACGCACGGTGAGGTGCGCAAGCGCAACCGGACAGCGGCCCTGCAACGCGTGCTCGCCGGGGGCGGCACCGCAACCCGCGCCGGCATCGCCCGCAGCACGGGTCTTACCAGTGCAACGGTGTCCTCCATCCTCTCCGAACTAATCGAAGACGGGCTGGTGATCGAAGGCTCTCTGGCCGAAAGCACCGGCGGCAAGCGCGCGACCACACTGCGGATCGACGATCGGCACCACCAGCTGCTCTCGGTGATGATCAGCCCGGGCCTCATCCGCGCCGCTTTCGTCAACCTGCTCGGCGAGGTTTCCCACACCGTCTCCGCGCGACCCAGCGGCGCACCGACTGTGGCCGACGTGCAACGCCTCGTGCGCCGCATGATCGACGACGCGCCAGAGCCGCCCCTTGCGATCGGCGTGAAATTGCCGGGCATCATCGAGGGACCGCTCGTTCGATGGAGCGTGCAACTCGGCTGGACCGACGTCAACCTCGCGCGGGCCCTCGGTGAAGTTGCGGCAATTCCGGCCTACCTGATCAACGACGCGGATGCCGAGGCGCTCGCCGAGTTCTCGGCGTCGGCGGACAGTGACGCGACCCAGCTCTACGTTTCACTGAGCACGGGTGTCGGTGCCTCTTTCATCGTGTCAGGCCAGCTGATGCGCGGCGCCGCTAATCGAGTCGGCGAGATCGGGCACGTCCCCGTGGTGTTCGGTGCGGATGCGCCGCTCTGCCCGTGCGGCTCACGCGGCTGTCTCGAGGAACTCGTCTCCGTCACCTCCCTGCTTGGTCTGCCGCACGGGGCCGACCTCGAATCTGTGGACCTGCTCGCTGAAGCGCGGCGGCCGGAGAATGACGAGAGACTGGCGAACGGGGCGCGAACACTGGCCCGCACCCTACTCATGATCAGCGCGGCCATGGACGTGCCGAGCGTCGTCGTGGGCGGCTACGCACCGGAACTCGGCCCCGAGTTCCTCGGTCACCTGCGCTCTGAGGCAGCCCGATATTCGGTCACGGGTGCGATGCCGTTGAACATCCACTACGCAACACGCGCCGGCACGCTGCCGTTCCGTGGGGCCGCCCAGCACGCGATGACGAGCAGTCTCGGCATCGCCTGGGCCGCGTGAATGCTCCTGCGCCAACAAAGAACGGCGCTAGGAGACGCCCAACTGCGCGGACAGCACGAGTACCGCAGCACCCTTGAGCACGATGTCCGCCCCCTGATCGCTCGTGCGCAGCTTCACAGCGCCATGGAAGGTGGGCAGGGTGCGTTCACGGATGGTCTCGAGTGCGGCTTCGGCGAGCGGTCCGTCGAGCACGTCATCCGGTCCGCTGAGCACGATTTCCGCGAGGTTCAAAGCGGCGACGACGGGAGCAACCGCGATGCCGAGGTGCTGTCCGGCGTCGCGCAGGATGCGATCGCGGCAGAGAGCCTGGTCGCTCGTGGTGCCGTTATTGCAACCGGCGGCCTTCAGTGCCGCGCGGATGCTCGGCACCGAAAGCCAGGTCTCGAGACAGCCGTTCTTGCCGCAGACGCAGCGCGCGCCGCCATCCGTGCCGACCACGACGTGCCCGATCTCGCCCGCCGCGAAGCGGCTGCCGAACAGCGGGGTTCCATCGATGAGCAGGCCCGCACCGACCCCGTGTCCGACCACGATCAGCATGAAGTCGCTGAAGGCGGACCCGAACGTGTGCTCGGCCAGCGTGGCCACGTTCGCATCGTTGGCCACGTGCACGGGAACGCCCGCATGGTTGCTGAGAATGGTCTGCAGCGGCACGTCCGTCCAGCCCAGATTGGGGGCACTCAAGACGACGCCGCCCAGGTCGACGACACCCGGCGAGCCGACGCCGACGCCGAGCACCGGGGCGGTTGTGCGGGACTGCAGTGTTGTGAGCAACGCGATCACCTTGGCGATCGCATCTGGGCCGGTCGCATCTGGGCCGGTCGCATCGTTGAGTGGGACTTCCGCCGTGCTCAGGATGGTGCCGTCGAACTCGAGCACGGCGCCGCGGAAGCGATCGTCCGGGCTCAGATCGATGCCGATCAGTTGGAAAGCGGTGCGGTCGATTTCCAGGAGCGTCGCGGGTTTTCCCGGGCGAGAGCCCTCGCGCTGGCCGCGCTCGACGACGACACCGTCACCGATGAGTTCGCCGATGAGGTCGGACACGGTCACGCGCGTGAGTCCGGTCTCGCGGGCGATGTCGGCACGGCTCAACTGACCGGCCTGGTACAACGTCTGCAGCACGAGCGCCCGGTTGTGGCCGCGCGCGTATTCTGGCAGAACCTTCCCGCTGGGCCGCAACGCCCTCCCTCGGCCGAATCCGGGGGTGCGGGGGGTGTTCCCGGTGACGCTCGACCCGGGGCCGTGCGGCGCACCGTGCCGAAATTCGGAAAGCGTCATGTTTGTTAGTTAACCTTACAACTAAAGATTTCACAAGCGGATGTGCCGAATTGCGCCTGCGACGACGCCTGCCATGATCGGGCGGGGCGGCGCGGGTGCCGAGTATCTTCAGCGACCGATCAATGTGTGCTCCGCCGGCGGGACGGCACGCAGAGAGTGCGCGCGTAGACTTGACGTATTCCCGCTCGCAGATGAAAGAGGTCACGAGTGACCGCCCATTCGCCCGTGGCTGCCCCACGGGACCGGTACTGGCTTGTGCCGCTCGGCCGCGCCATCGCAGCGCTGATCGTCGGCGCCGTCATCACCTTCAATGCGAACCATTCTGCCGTCACAGGCCTCACCGTCTTCGGCGCCTTCGCGTTGGTCTCCGGCGTGATCACTGGCGCGGGAGCACTCGCACTGGCGGATCGCGTGGTGCGGCCGCTGTTTCTGGCACAGGGCATTTTCGGAGTTGTTGCCGGCGCCGTCGCACTCGCACTGGGACTGAGCGGAGCGGGCCTCGGCGTGCTCCTGTTCGTTGTCAGCGTGTGGTCGGCATTGACCGGCTTCAGCGAGTTGTACTGTGGCCTGCGCGTGCGTGGCAAGCTCGTCGCGGGCCGGGATTGGCTCGTTATCGGCGTTCTGACTGCTGTGCTGGCTATTGTGTTTCTGTTGATCCCCGCGGATGCCGTGCTTGCCGTTGGCCTGTTCGGCGCCTATGCCGTTGTGATCGGGGTGTACCTCGCGATTGGTGCGTTCTCCCTCAAGTGGGGAACGACGCAGCCACAGCCATCCAGCACGGAGAGTCACGCATGAGCAAGAAATTGCCGCCGCTCGGCAGCGATAACCCGCGTACACCCACTCTGCGCGAGGTGCTCAAGCCCGCCGAGTTGGTCGGGATCGCATTCATCCTGGCGCTGTTCCTCGGGCTGGTCGCACTGGTTTCAACACGCGAGCCGATCTTGGCACTGATCGGGTTCGGCTTGGCGTTCATCATCTCGTTGGTAGTGCTCGCCATGTTCGTTCTGAGCTCGAAGAAGGATGACGACGAGAGGGCCGACATGGCCGAGCAGGACGACGAAGCGCAGAGGCGCCGTGAGGAACGCGACAAGAAGTAGGCACACCCACGCAGCGCCGATGGGGCGCGACATCCGTTACTTCAGCTGGTCGACCAGTTCGCTCGCCAAACCCACGTAGGTCGCAGGGGTCAACTCGAGCAGGCGCTGCTTGGCTGCGACACCGATGTCCAGCCCGTCAATGAATGCAGCCAGGTCGTCGCGGTCGATGCGCTTGCCGCGCGTGAGTTCCTTGAGCAGCGCATACGGGTCGTGGATCGACGAGCGGCCTGCGACGACTTCCGCGCGGATGACAGTCTGAATCGCCTCGCCGAGGATTTCCCAGTTCGTGTCAAGGTCCGCAGCGAGTCGCACGCGATCGAGATCGATCTCGCCGAGGCCGCGCTGCAGATTGTCCAGCGCCAGCAGCGAGTGGCCGAGTGCGACACCGATGTTGCGCTGCGTCGTCGAATCGGTGAGGTCGCGCTGCAGACGACTCGTGACGAGCGTCGCAGCGAGTGAGTCGAGCAGCGCGCTGGAGAGCTCCAGATTCGCCTCCGCATTCTCGAACCGGATCGGGTTGATCTTGTGCGGCATGGTCGAGGACCCCGTCGCGCCCTCCTGTGGAATCTGCCGGAAGTAGCCCATCGAAATGTACGTCCAGGCATCCGTTGCGAGGTTGTGCAGCACCCGGTTCGCGTGCGAGATGCGGTTGTACAGCTCGGCCTGCCAGTCGTGCGACTCGATCTGCGTGGTGAGCGGATTCCAGGTGAGCCCGAGAGATTCGACGAACTCACGCGAGATGCGCGGCCAGTCGGCTGTCGCATCCGCCTGCACGTGGGCAGCGAACGTGCCCGTCGCACCACTGAACTTGCCGAGGAACTCCGTGTGTGAAACTTGACCGGCGATGCGGTCAAGTCGGTGCGCGAAGACGGCGAGTTCCTTTCCCATGGTGGTCGGGGTGGCCGGCTGACCGTGCGTGTGCGCGAGCATTGCGTCATCGCGATAACGGATTGCCAACTCACGCAATACGGCCATGACGTGACGCAATTTCGGCAGCCAGATCTGGTGCACCGCCGCACTGATGGTGATCGCGTATGCGAGGTTGTTGATGTCCTCACTTGTGCTGGCGAAGTGGGTGAGCTCAGCGATCGCGTCGAGGCCCAGGGCCGACAGGCGGTCGCGCACGAGGTACTCGACGGCTTTCACGTCGTGCCGCGTCGTCGCCTCGTAGACGGCGAGCTCGTCGATCTCCTTCTGGCCGAAGGTCGACACCAGGGCGCGCAGCGAACCGATCTGCTCGGCGGTCAACGGCGACGAGCCGAACATGCTGTGACCGGTCAAGTAGATCAACCACTCGACCTCGACCTGCACGCGCGCGCGGTTGAGGCCCGCCTCGGACAGGTGGTCGCCGAGCGAGGCGACCGCAGCGCGATATCGCCCGTCAAGCGGGCTGAGCGGTTGCGGCGGCAGTGCGAAAGTCATGCCTCCATTCTGGTGCACGGTTGTCGTCTTGGCCTCCCGGGTGTGCTTGCGAGCGACGTTGTCCACGGATGTCGTCTGCGCCATCCCGGCGCCGCCTGCGACACGAGACACTCGAGACGCGACCACAACAGTGCTAGCGACAACGGTGCTATCGATAACGGTGCTATCGATAACGGTGCTATCGACAACGGTGCTATCGATAACAGTGGCAACAGCGAGAGGGGAAGGAACACATGGCGTTCGCGGCGGGTGCAGGCGGTGCTGCGGCGCTGGACGCCGGCGCAGGCTGCGCTCAGGCCGTCGTGCAGTTGCGGATGCAACGGAGCGTGCTTGCGCGCATCGCGGCGGAAATCGCATCCGGTGTGCGTCGCATCCCCAGCATGGACGGATCGTGGCGGTCGGATGCGCAACGCGCCTACACGCGCAAGCTCGGCGAACTCGAGCACGAACTGCGCAGCGCCTGGGCGGCACTGAGCGAGGCGATCGAGGAGATCGATCACACGATCGCAGCTCTCGAACGCGAAGGCACGGCGCGCGCACTGGCCGCGGAGGCCTTCTGACATGGGCGACATCACGATCTCCGGCGGTGGTATGAGTGCCGTCGCCACCGATCGCATGCTCGAGGACGCTCGCACGCTCAACCTGTTGGCGCGCACCGCGTCGGCGTGGCAGCAGTCGCTTGACTCGTCGGCCGCGCAGGGCATCGCGCCGTCCGCGCTTCCAGTGCAGGCTTCGCACGACCCCTGGCCGTATCTGCTGCGGGCGCAGCGGTCCGTGCACGATTCGCGCGAGCTCAGCACCGAGCTTGCCGGCAACCTCGATCGGGCCGCAGAGGCGTATGGGCGAGTCGAGCGAGCGGTGGCGACCGCCGCGGAGGCCGGCGGGTCCGTCGCGGGATACGCACTGGGCGCATCCGCACCGCTCATCGGGTTGCTGATGATCGCTTCGTTGCCGAGTTGGGCCGTCGTGTTCGGCGGCGCATCGCTGATCACAGGGTCGCCTGTAGCGACGGCGAGCGGGCTGTCACGGTGGCTGCGCGCCCATCGTGGCGTCTTGCGCAGCCCCGCCGTCGTGTCGTTCGTTCGCCAGGCAGTGTCGGCGTCTGACAGCGCAATCCTCGGCGCGGTCGGGGTGCCGTACCCGGTGGCACGGGCGCTCGACGACGGGGCGACCGGGCTGTTCGGGCTGCGCGGAGCCGCCGGAACGCTCGTTGCGTTGGGCGGGCCGAACGCCCTCACAGAGACGCCGGTGATTGTGAGCCCTGTGGCGCCGGCATCCGCATTGGCTTCCGCACCGGTCGGCTTCCGCGACCTTGCAGACCGGGTGCCCGCGACCGTGCCGGGTGGCCCGCAGGTGCGGGTCGAACGCTACGACATCGGCACGGATCGACCACACTGGGTCGTGTACGTGGCAGGGACGGTCGACCTTGGATTCGTGCCCGGCAGCGAACCATGGGATGACACGTCGAATGTGAACGGTGTGGCCGGGCTGAGTGCCGGCTCGATCCGCGCGACCGAACAGGCGCTCGCTGCGGCGGGTGCCCGGCCGGGTGACGCCGTGCTGCCGGTCGGATATTCGCAGGGCGGCATCGCGGCGACGAGCCTTGCGACGGGCACGCAATACCGCACGCCGGAACTTGTCACGTTCGGCTCCCCGACCGGCGGCGTCGATGTTCCGACGAGCGTGACGGATGTCGCGGTCGAGCATCGAGACGACCTCATCCCCGCGCTCGGCGGCAACCAGCGGTCGGTGGGGGCCGGCGGAAGCGATCGCATCCTGGTGGAACGCACCAGCTATGACGCACCTCCGCCGCTCGACGAATCACCGTTGGTCGCGCACAGTCTGAGCAATTACGCCGCGACTGCCACGCAGATGGACGCGTCCAGCGACCCCAGGCTGGTCGGCGCCCGCAACACCCTCGCTGCATTCACCGGAGGTAACGAGGCACAGGTGTCACTGTGGCGCGGCGACCGTGTTGCGCCGCACTGATGGAAGGCGCTCAGCGCCGACGCGTGAGCGGTCGAGCAAACAGGCCGATGAACCAGCTGATCACCGCGAGCACCAGTGCGCCCAAGACGCCCACCCAGAAGCCGGAGACGGTCAGGCCGAATCCCATCGCACCGCTGATCCAGGCCACGATCAGCAACAGCAGTCCGTTCACAATCAGCGAGACGAGGCCGAGCGTCACGATGTACAACGGGAACGCCACGACCCGGATGACCGTGCCGACGATTCCGTTGACGAGACCGAAGATGAATGCGATCAGCAGATACGTCAGAAACGTAGGCCAGAAGCCATCCGCCCACGGCTTGACGGTGATTCCGGTCACGATCAGCGTCGTGAGCCAGAGAGCGAGCGCATTGATGATGAGCTTGACCAAGAATCTCATGCGTCCACTATCCCAGGTGGCTGGCCCGTGCGCGACTATTCATTCCGCGCGGCTGGGCGGCTCGGACTAGATTTGACCGTGTGAGCGCCGACACCCAGCCCCCCGAGAAATCCGCCGTCAAACTTCGCCCGGAGATCGTCGCCCTGGCCGCCTACCGGCAGGGCCGCACGGCGTCGGAGTCCGGCTTCAAACTCTCCAGTAACGAGAATCCGTTCGACCCGCTGCCCGGAGTGCTCGAAGCGGTCGGCGCCGCAGCCACACTCAATCGCTACCCAGACGGTGCAGCACTGGCACTACGCAGCAGACTCGCCGAGCGATTCTCCGTCGAAACGGATCAGGTGCACCTCGGCGCGGGTTCCGTCGCGCTGCTGTCTCAGTTCATCAACGCGGCTGCCGGCCCCGGCGACGAGGTGCTCTACTCGTGGCGGTCATTCGAGGCCTACCCTGGGCTCGTGGCGGTGTCGGGCGCCCGCAGCGTGCAGATTCCCAATCGTGCAGACGGCAGCCACGACCTGGATGCGATGGCCGCGGCGATCACCGAGCGCACGAGAGTCGTCATCGTCTGCTCCCCCAACAATCCGACCTCGACCATCGTGACGGCCGCCGCGTTCGTCGAATTCATGGCCACAGTGCCCTCCGACGTTCTCGTGTTGCTGGACGAGGCCTACTACGAGTTCGAAACGGATGCGACAGCCGTCGACGGTGCCCCACTGTTGGAGCGCTACCCCAACCTTGTCGTCCTCCGCACCTTCTCGAAGGCCTATGGGCTCGCTGGCCTGCGCATCGGCTACTCAGTCGGCCCCGCAGCGATCATCGCGGCCGCGAAGTCGGCCGCGATCCCCATGTCGGTCACGGATGTCGCACAGGCCGCCGCGCTCGCCTCCATCGACCTCGAGGACGAGTTACTCGAACGCGTTGCGCGCATCGCCTTGCGCCGCGATGAGCTCCGCGCGCGCCTCATCGACCAGGGTTGGCGGATCCCCGAGTCGCAGGGCAACTTCGTGTGGTTGGCCACCGCGGAGGAGACCGCGGCGGCGGCGGATGTCTTCTTCGATGCGGATCTGTCGGTGCGCGCGTTCCCGCCGGAGGGCATCCGCATTTCTATCGGAGAGGCCGAATCTGTGGACAAGGTTCTAAAGATTTCCGAAGAGATTGTCCGTGACCTACCAAAGGGGCATCAGGCCAAGCGGTTAGGTTAGTACGGTGCCTGCTTCAAACACGCCCGACCCTGCCGTGGTGAATCCTCCTCACTCTGCCCAGGTGAACCCTTCGAGTCTGGCTGTGCAATTACTTACCCCGGACGGCCGCATGCAACCGAGCGCAGCGGCAGAGGAGTATCTGCCCTACGTCGAACGACTGGACGAAGAGCTGCTGCGTCGCTTCTACAGCGACATGGTCGTCGCCCGCCGCTTCGACACGGAGGCCACCAACCTGCAGCGGCAAGGGCAGCTCGCGCTCTGGCCGCCGAGTCGGGGCCAAGAAGCTGCACAGGTCGGCTCTGCGCACGCGGCACGCGCGCAAGACCACCTTTTCCCCTCGTATCGCGAGCACATCGTCGGCATGATCCGCGGGGTTGACGGGTTGGACATCATCCGTGTGATGCGGGGCGTGACTAACAGCGGCTGGATGTTGGATGACCCGAGCAACGGCAATATGCATCCATACACGCTGGTGCTCGGCACACAAACGCTGCATGCGACCGGCTACGCGATGGGCGTGAAGTTCGACGGGGCGTGCGGCACCGGCGACCCCGAAACGGATGCCGCGGTGATGGTCTACTTCGGAGACGGCGCGACCTCGGAGGGCGACGTGAGCGAAGCCTTCGTCTTCGCCGCCAGCTATCAGACTCCGCAGGTGTTCTTCCTGCAGAACAACCACTGGGCCATTTCGGTGCCGGTCTCAACGCAGTCGCGCACGCCGCTGTACCTGCGGTCGACCGGATTCGGCATCCCGGGAGTACAAGTGGACGGCAACGACGTACTGGCCAGCTACGCCGTCACCGTTAAGCACTTGGACGATGCGCGCGCAGGCGAGGGGCCCAGTCTGATCGAGGCGCTCACCTACCGAATGGGTGCTCACACGACCAGCGACGACCCGACGAAGTACCGAGGCGACGATGAGGTCGCATATTGGACGGCACGGGATCCGATTGCGCGTTACCACACGTATCTGGCCGGTCGCGGCGTCGACGAGGCGTTCTTCGCAGAGGTCGACGAAGAGGCAGACGATCTCGCCGCAGACATCCGCGCCCGAACGCTCGCTCTTGGTCCGGCAAGCAACTCGCTGATCTTCGACAACGTGTACTCGGAGCCGCATCCCGTGATGGACGAACAGAGGGCGTGGCTCGAACACTATGAGGAGTCTTTCGTGGCGGCGGATTCCACGGAAGCGGGGGAGGCATCCGTATGACGATGCTCGAATCGGAACATTCCCTGGAGCCCTCGAACAGCGGCCAGTCCAACAGCGGCCAGGCCTCGGCAGCACCGGTGACCAGCGTTGAATCATCGCCGATGGCCAAGGCCCTGAACGCGGGCCTGCGCCGGGCGATGCTCGACGACCCGAAAGTGCTGTTGATGGGTGAGGACATCGGCCGACTCGGCGGGGTGTTCCGCGTCACTGAGGGGCTGCAGGCTGAGTTTGGCGTCAACCGGGTGCTCGACACTCCCCTGGCGGAGTCTGGCATCGTCGGCACTGCGATCGGCCTGGCGTTGCGCGGCTATCGGCCGGTCTGCGAGATCCAATTCGACGGATTTATTTTCCCCGCGTTCGACCAGATCACCACCCAGCTGGCCAAGCTGACCGCGCGGATGGAGGGCACCCTGAACATGCCGGTGGTCATCCGGGTGCCTTACGGCGGACACATCGGCGCCGTCGAACACCATCAGGAAAGCCCTGAAGCGTACTTCGCGCACACCGCCGGGCTGCGCGTTGTCAGCCCGTCGACGCCGAACGACGCCTACTGGATGATCCAAGAGGCGATTGCCTCGCGCGACCCGATCATGTTCTTCGAGCCGAAGAGCCGCTACTGGCCCAAGGGTCAGGTCGACTTCACGGCGCACGCCGTGCCGCTGCACGCCAGCCGCGTCGTGCGCCCCGGAACGGATGTCACTCTGCTCGGACACGGCGCGATGGTCAGCGTGCTCCTGCACGCGGCCGAACTTGCCGCCGCGGAGGGCACGAGCGTCGAGGTGATCGACCTGCGTTCGATCTCGCCGATCGACTACGGCCCGATCCTGGAATCCGTGCGCAAGACCACCCGGCTCGTTGTGGCGCAAGAGGCACCCGGTTTCGTCAGCGTCGGCTCGGAGATCGCCGCGACCGTCATGGAGAAGGCGTTCTATTCACTCGAGGCGCCGGTGCTGCGCGTCGCCGGGTTCGACACGCCGTTCCCACCAGCCAAGCTCGAGGACCTCTATCTGCCGGACGCCGACCGCGTGCTCGAGGCCGTCGACCGTGCGCTAGCGTACTGAGATGTTTCGCCCTCCGAGAGTGTCCGTTTCGGACGAGAGCGCCTGCCCGCCAGGGCGCGCTCGTCCGAAATGGGCTCTTTCGCCCGTGAACAGTGACCAAGTGACCGAAGGACAGCGCCACCATGAGTGAATCCGAGTTCCTGCTCCCCGACGTCGGCGAAGGACTGACCGAGGCGGAGATCGTATCGTGGAAGGTCGCACCGGGCGACACCGTGCGCCTGAATCAGGTCCTTGTCGAAATCGAGACAGCCAAGTCACTCGTCGAACTGCCGTCACCGTTCGACGGTATCGTCAGCGAACTACTCGTGAGCGAAGGCCAGACCGTTGACGTTGGCACGCCGATCATCATCGTGACGGATGTCGCCGGTGCGGACGACCGTGCGGCGGCTGGCGACACGACGAACAGCAACGGCGAGCTTGCGGATGCGACCGCCGACGTCGAGTCGACCATCGAGCGTGAAGACGACGAGAAGCCCGGCGCCGTGCTCGTCGGCTACGGTTCGTCAGGGCACGGCCCGAGTCGGCGTCGTCGGGCGACGCATCCCGGCAGTTCAGCATCCGGCAGCGCGGCAGCGGATGCTCCGCGCCAGTTCCCGGCGCCGACGCCGCCCGACGAGCGGCGCCACGTGCCGAGTCAGGCGGAGCTGACACCGGCGGCATCCGCTTCGCCGGTGATTGCCAAGCCACCGATCCGCAAGCTCGCCAAGGATCTTGGCGTCGAACTGGCCGACGTCGAGCCGACCGGACTCGCAGGCGAGACGACGCGCGACGACGTCGTGCGCGCGGCGACGCAGGCAAGCGTGTTCCACAACATCCAAACGCCGCAGTGGCCGGACACGCGTGAGGAACGCATCCCGGTCAAGGGCATACGCAAGGCGATCGCGACGGCGATGTCGAAGAGCGCATTCAGCGCGCCGCACGTCGGCCTGTTCGTCGACGTCGACGCCACGCGCACCATGGAGTTCGTCAAGCGGCTCAAGAACTCGACCGACTTCGCCGGCGTCAAGGTGTCTCCGCTGCTGATCATGGCCAAGGCGATGATCTGGGCAGTGCGACGCAACCCGACGGTGAATTCGACCTGGACCGATGAAGAGATCATCGTGCACCACTACGTCAACCTCGGTATCGCTGCCGCGACGCCGCGCGGCCTGATCGTTCCGAACGTGAAGGACGCACAGGACCTCAGCCTGCTCGATCTCGCCCGTGCGCTCGAGCAGCTCACGCTGACGGCGCGCGACGGCAGAACGCCGCCTGCGGACATGGCGGGCGGCACGATCACGATCACGAACATCGGCGTGTTCGGCATGGACACCGGTACACCGATTCTGAATCCCGGCGAAGTCGGCATCATCGCCCTCGGCACCATCAAGCAGAAGCCGTGGGTCGTCGATGGTGAGGTGCGGCCGCGCCTGGTGACGACTATCGGTGCGTCGTTCGACCACCGTGTTGTCGACGGAGATGTCGCCAGCCGCTTCGTCGCGGACGTCGCGTCGATCGTCGAGGAACCCGCGCTGCTGTTGGACTGATGCGCGCGTGCGCCCGCGTACCCACCACCTTCGCTGAGGTGCGGACATGTGTCGCTATTGCACGCGGGAAAGCGACAAATGTCCGCACCTCGGCGGATGGTTGGTGGTAATAATGAGTTTGACAATCATTATCAATAGAGCTTAATGTTGGGGTAACCACTTCGGGCGTTAGCGCTCGTCCTCGACTGAGATCGGCCAGTATGTTTCGTAAACTTCACGTCTTTGCGGTGCCCGCGGTAATCCTGGCGGCGCTGGCGCTCGCGGGCTGCTCGGGGGTGGCATCCGCCGCGAACTCGAGTACGGCATCCGGTCGAACCGCGAGCGGAAAACTGGAGGTCGTCGCCACCACCAACGTGTGGGGAGACATCGCCGCGTCGGTGGGCGGCGACCACGTCGCCGTTACCTCGCTGATCAGCGACCCCAACATCGACCCGCACGAATTCCAAGCGGACGCCCGCGACCAGCTTGCGATCGCCAAAGCGGCCGTCGTGATCAAGAATGGCGGCGGCTACGACGACTTCGCGAACACGATGCTCGCCGCGGCGGGCAACCCGAAGCGCGTCGTGCTTGACGCCGTGGAGCTCTCCGGCAAGAAGGCCTCAGGCGCGGCCGGTCTTAACGAGCACGTTTGGTACGACTTCCCCACCGTGGAGAAGGTCGCAGATCGGCTGAGTTCCGCGTTTGCACAGATCGATCCGAAGAATGCGGCCGTGTACGCACAGAACGCCGCCACTCTGAACACGAAGATCGCCGAACTCGTGACACAGGAGGGCGCACTCAAGGCGAAGTACGCCGGTGAAGGCGTCGCGATCACGGAGCCAGTGCCGCTGTACCTGCTGGAGGCGATCGCGCTGGTCGACAAGACGCCGCAAAAATTCAGCGAGGCCGTGCAAAACAACACGGACGTTGCACCGTCTGTGCTGAATGACACGCTCGCGCTGTTGAGCGGGCACGTGGTCAAACTCCTGGTATACAACGAGCAGACCACGGGTGCGCAGACCGATGCCGTGCTGGCTGCGGCGAAGAACGCCGGCGTGCCGGTGGTGCCGGTGACGGAGACGCTGCCGAAAGGCAAGACCTATCTGTCATGGATGAGCGGCAATCTCGATGCGGTGGCGGCTGCGCTGAGCAAGTAGCGTTGTGCTGGTGACCGATCCCGTACTCAGTCTGCGCACCGCAGCCCTCGGCTTCGGCGACCGCGTGCTGTGGAGTGGGGTGGACCTCGACGTTCGGCCGGGTGAGTTCGTTGCAGTTCTCGGCGCGAACGGATCGGGAAAGACCAGCCTGCTCAAGGTCATCCTGGGCAAGCAGCGGCTCAGTTCCGGGGAGGTGAACTTCCTCGGCCAACCCGTCCGGCGCGGCAACCGCCGAATCGGCTACGTGCCGCAGCAGAAACTCGCAGACGAAGGAACCCCGTTGCGCGCTCGAGACCTGATCATGCTTGCGATCGACGGCCATCGTTGGGGTCCGGCTCTGCCATCGAAGGCGCGACGTGATCGGGCGGATGCCGTCCTGGCGTCGATCGGCGCATCCGACTACGCGCGGGTGCCGATCGCCACACTGTCGGGCGGGGAGCAGCAGCGCCTGCGCGTCGGGCAGGCGCTCGCAGGCAATCCCCGGCTGCTGCTGTGCGATGAGCCGCTACTGTCGCTCGACCTCGCATACCAGCGGGCGATCTGTGAGCTGATCGATACCAACCGCCGCGAGAAGGCGATCGGCGTGCTGTTCGTCACACACGACATCAACCCGATCCTCGGCATGGTCGACCGGGTGCTTTACCTGGCGGGCGGGCGCTTTCGCATCGGCACCCCAGATGAGGTGCTGCGCAGCGACGTGCTCAGCGAGCTCTACGGCTCCCCGGTCGACGTGATTCGCACGCACGGCCGCGTGATCGTGGTCGGCACTGCGGACGGCGGCGAGCAGCATCACGATGACGCCCACGAACCCGACCACGGCGCCGCGCCTGCCGTCGAGGTGAAGCCGCTGTGATCTCATTTGCGCACGGGCTGCACGGGCTCCACGTTCTGCTCGCGTTGGCTGCGCCGGCTGCGCTGGTTGCGCCGCCAGAGGGGAATGATCTGTGGTCGCAACTGTTCAACTTCACCGACTACGGACAGTTGGTACTGCTGCTGATGAACTCGATCATCGCCGGCGCGATCCTCGGGCTGGTCGGAGGATTGATCGGCGTGTTCGTGATGTCACGAGACATGGCATTTGCGGTACACGGGATCAGCGAACTGTCGTTCGCGGGGGCATCCGCCGGTCTGCTGTTCGGTATCGGCGTGGTGCAGGGGTCGGTGATCGGGTCGATGATCGCGGCGCTGTTGATCGGCATCCTCGGCTCGCGGGCCCGGGACCGGAACTCCATCACCGCCGTGCTGATGCCGTTCGGTCTCGGTCTCGGAATCCTCTGTCTGGCTCTGTACCAGGGGCGCTCTGCGAACAAGTTCGGGCTGTTGACCGGGCAGATCGTCGCCGTCGACAACCCGCAACTGGGCGCGCTCGTCGTGATCTCGGCGATCGTCATCCTGGGGCTGCTTGTCGTCTGGCGGCCGCTGATGTTCTCCAGCGTCGATGCGGATGTCGCCGCCGCACGCGGCGTTCCGGTTCGCACGCTGTCGATCGTGTTCATGCTGCTGCTCGGCCTCGCGGTCGCGGTCTCCGTGCAGATCGTCGGCGCGCTGCTCGTGCTCGCGATTCTCGTCACGCCGGCCGCCGCCGCCCTCCGAGTCTCGTCGTCACCGGTGCTGGTGCCGGTGCTCAGCGTGCTGTTCGCGATGGTGTCGATGGTCGGCGGCATCCTGCTCGCGCTCGGCGGGTCGATCCCCATCAGCCCATACGTCACGACGATCTCGTTCCTGATCTACGTGGTGTGCCGGGTGATCGCAGCGGTGCGCGTGCGGGCCGGGATCAGCGGGCGACGGGTGCTGGCGCCGGCTTACTCTTCGGCGCGAACGAGGCGGTCGCCGCCGTCCCACTCTGTGTAGCTATACGGGTTCGGAATGAGTTGGGCGGGCGGCAGTTCGGGTGTCATACCCTCTGCCCAGGCTTCCTCGCCCATTGACGAACGCAGGTAATCGACGGTGTTGGCGACGGCATCCTTCGCCTGGGCCAGGTCTCCTGCGAGGCGGCGCCCGTCGTACTTGACGACCCGGCCGTTCACGACCACGGTGTGCACATCGCCGCGCCCGGCCTGGAAGACGATGTGCGCGTACGGGTTGAGGATCGGGGTCATCGCCGGAGACTCGTCGTTCTTGATCAGAACGATGTCCGCCTTCTTGCCGACGGTCAGGGTGCCGACGGTGTCGTCCAGTCCGAGCGCATGGGCGCCGCCGACGGTCGCGTAACGCACAACGTCCTCGGCACGCACATCGTTGCCGACGACCGTCTCGTTGCGGCCGTGGGCTTCCAAGTGGTCGCGAGCACGGTCGGCGTTGACGGTCGCGCGCATCGCGTTGAAGACATCGGCACTCCACCACACGCTCGTGTCCATCGACAGCGACACCGGAATGCCGTGCTGCCGCGCCTGGTGCGTGCTCGGGTAACCCTGGCCTGCGCTGTCTTCACTCTCGGCCGACACCGAGATGTTGCCGCCGCTTGCGGCGATCCGCTGGTACGAGTCCTGCGTCAGCGAGGCCGAATGCACATAGGTGACGCGCGGGTTCATGAAGCCGCCGTCGGACATCTGCACGATGCCGTCATCCGTCGTGGCACCCCAGACGCCGGCGTGAGTTGTCACAGCCAAATCCAGGTCGCGAGCCACTTCGAATGCCGCACGCTCTGGGAATTCCGGTTGGCCCGTCACGTCGAAGGCCAGTTGCAAGCCCAGCATGTCGTTGCGCGCCGAGAAGTGGCGGTCGACGAATGCGCGGAATTCCGGCGCCGTCGCCCACTCCCACGGTGCGCCGAGCAGGTTGCCGTAGCCGAGCACGAACCGCCCGGGCACCGCCTGCAACGCTTCGATCGCCGCCTCGGCATGCTCGGTGGTCTGCAGCCCGTGAGACCAGTCCAGGGTTGTCGTCACCCCGCTGTCGATCGCCTCGATCGCGCCGAGCAGGTTGCCCGCGAAGATGTCTTCCGGTCGGAACAGCTTGCCCCAGTTCAGGTAGTAGAACACGAAATACTGACTCAGCGACCAGTCCCCGCCGTAGCCGCGCATCACGGTCTGCCAGAGGTGCCGGTGACTGTCGATCATTCCGGGCATGAGGATGCCGTCGGTCGCGTCGATCTCGATCGCGCCTTCCGGCACCTCGAGATTGCGTCCCACCCCGGCAATCTGCTCGCCGACGACAAGCACGTCACCGTCTCTGATAATGCCGTCACTGTCCATGGTCAGCACCGTCGCATGACGGAACACCACGGGGCGGCCCGTGGTGAAGTCTGGTTGGTTTGTCGACTGTGACTGCACGCTCGTGCTTATCATCGTGGCCTTCTCTTCATCGAGTTGAGTTGATAACGCCGGGCTCGGACGATGGCTCCGAATCGCCTCGTCTTTTTGCGTACAACCGTCCGACCTGCGGACAATTGTCATGATACCCACGGCGGTGCGGGGGAGTCAACGCCGTGAAGTCGGCGCTGTGCACTGGAGCCCCGACGCTTGACACATCCGGCTTCCGATCTCATAATGCAGATAGTGCTCAATATCGGTCAAGTGTCCGACTAGCGAACAATCGTCACCTCATCGAGGAAAGTATGGAGTCAATGATGACCAGTGCAACAACAGATCCAGAGACAGCAACCCGGACGCAAGGCCAGAGCATTCCCGTTCTGATCGTCGGCGGCAGCCTGGTGGGCCTGACCACCTCGCTGCTGCTCTCGTCCTACGGCATCGACAACCTGGTCGTAGAGAAACACCGCGGCACTGCGATTCATCCGCGTGCGGCGTCATTCCATCAGCGCACCATGGAGGTCTACCGTCACGCTGGAATCCAGGATGCAGTGGAAAAGGCCGCCGCGCTCGAGTTCGTGCAGAACGGTGCCATCGTCGCCGTAGAAAGTCTCTGCGGCAAGGAACTGCAGTACTTCTACAAGTCCTGGAACGAGGGCGTGGAGGATCTCAGTGCGACCTCACGGCTGTTCATCACGCAGGTCGGGCTCGAGCCGGTGCTGCGTGACGCGGCAAGCGACCGCGGCGCCCGCCACGAGTACGGTGAGGAACTCGTCTCCTTCACCCAGGATGCAGACGGAGTATCCGCGGTTTTGCAGCCGCGCGACGGTGCGGCTTCCCACGAGGTGCGCGCGCAGTATCTGGTCGCTGCAGACGGGGCGCACAGCACGATTCGTGAGCAACTCGACATCCCGATGGACGGGCACGGCAGTTCGGACTGCATCACCATCTACTTCAAGGCGCAGATGCGCGAGATGATCGGCGATCGCAACCTCAGCGTCATCTATGTGCTGCACCCGAACCTGCTCGGCTTCTTCCGCTTCTCGTTCGACGCCGGCAGCGGGTTCCTCTCGATCTTCTCGGTGACCGACCCCGAGACCGGAGAACACCGCGACCTGGTCTCAGACATCGGGGAGGAACGCTGCATTGAATACGTGCGGATGGCGCTCGGCTGTTCAGACGACATCCCGATTGAGATCGAAAGCGTGCAGCAGTGGGAGGCATCCGCCAGCAGCGCTCGCCGGTACAGCAAAGGCAGGGTGTTCCTCGCCGGCGACTCTGCGCACACTATGCCGCCCACCGGCGGTTGGGGCGGAAACACGGGCGTCGCGGATGCCCACAACCTCGCCTGGAAACTGGCGCTTGTGTTGAAGGGCCACGCCGACCCTGCGCTGCTCGACACGTATGACGCCGAACGCCGCCCGACCGGCCTCATGACAATGGAGCAGGCGTACGCCATTTACGCGGGACGCTATGCGGAGCGCGCGACGGATGACACGAAACCTCTCGCCGAACCGCTTGAGGCCGAAGCGGTTGAGCTGGGCAGCGTCTACCGTTCCGCGGGCGTCATCGGTGACGGCGGGCACGAATACGGCGACGGCGAAGAAAGCGCCGTGCACGACCCGCGCGCCACTCAGCCGCCGGTCGGTGCGCGCGTTCCTCACCTGGAATTAACCCGGGATGGCGCGCCGCTCGGCGTACACGATCTATTTACGGATGGCTATACGCTGCTCGCTGCCCCGCAGGGGCACCGCTGGCAGAAGGCGGCCACGGCGCTCGCGGCACGGGATAACCTCCCGCTGTCGGCCGTGCGAATCGCGGCGGATGGCGATCTCTTCTCCGCAGACGGTGCGTTCGAGGCGGCGTACGGCGTGCCGGAGGACGGCGCGATCATCGTGCGGCCCGATGGTGTGCTGGCCTGGCGAACGTCGGACGCCGACACGGATGCCGACCGAGCTGTCGAGACGGCGATGAGCAGGCTGCTCGCGCGCGCGTAGACGCAAGTGCATTCGGCTCCCGGTCGCTGCCCTTCGACAAGCTCAGGAACCGTGCTGCAGTCGAAGCGCACGCGACCTCGGTCGCTGCCCTTCGACAAGCTCAGGAACCGCGCTGCAGCCGAAGCGCCACCTTGCCCGGCCACACACGGCTTGGCAGCGTGCCGGGCGGCGTCGTTGGTTTATCCAGTGGCGTCGAGGTCGGGTAACCCGTAGCGTGCTTTGCCGCCGAGGCGAGGTTTCTGGTCGGGGTCGACGTGGGGTGGTGGGGTGAACCAGACGCGTCCGTGTTTATCGACCCGGATGACCCAGCCGTCGTTATGCATTCGGACATGGCAGGGCGGGCATAACATCACCCCGTTGGACAGGTTGGTGGGTCCGGTGTCGCGTTTCCACCAGGCAATATGGTGAGCTTGCGCATACGCGACATCCAAACCGCAACACGCGCAGCCGCCATCCCGTTCACCGAGGGCAATGCGTTGCGCGGGGCTGAACAGGCGGGCCGCCCGGCCTTGATCTAACGGGATGCTGCCGGTGCCCATCACCATCGGGATGATTCCTGCGTTGGCGGCGAGCCGACGGATCGTGCCGGCACTGACGGGTTGGTCGATGCCGTCGATCTGACCGAACCCGACACCCTCCATCAGGGTTTCCAGGTTGGTGCGCACCACCAACGTGGTCGACGGGGCGGCCGGGACCTGGTCGCAACCAAGAACATGGGAGGCGATCATTGTCAACGCGTCGGCCTGCAACTGCGGAATCGTCCGAGTGTCCTCAAACAACGGCGCATCATCATCCGCACAAACCGCGCCTTCGCCGCTCTGACCGGTGTTTCCGGCGCGTCGGCGATCCTGGCGGTGTTCCGCATCGCGACGGGCGCGGAGGGTGTGGGTGACGACGGCTTCGATCGCGGCCTTCACCGGTGCCGCGGTTTCCGGGTCCATGTCCGCGATCATCCGGGTCATCCCGTTGCGGCGTTGAACAATGTGCACGCGGCGATCCGACCGGAGTTCTTCCTCCCGCGGGGCCACACCGTCTTGATCCAGGCGAGCTTCGGCCTCTCGGATCAACCGGAACAACAAGTCCAGGGGAATCTCCGCCGCCTTCTGCGCCAGCAGCTCCTCCATCGCTTCCGCGTCGACCGGGTCGGCGCGGCG
>DATCDQ010000038.1:0-26692 GCA_036510655.1 Microbacteriaceae bacterium
AAGCCCGAGCCGACAAGAACCACTGGGAATAAACACAATCGGTCGTGCTGGCGGCTGGCCACAACTCGCCGCCAGTACCACCTACCCAGAAAAGGAGTACCACCTCGGTGGACTAGAGGTACCTACTAAGGCTACTCGCCACTCTGCTGTGCACGGCCGGCGCTCGCGAGCGTCTCGTCGAGCCGTGCCGACAGTTCGGCGACGCCCTGCCACTGGGCATCGAGCGAGTCGGTTTGCCGGCCGAGAGTCACCCCGCCGTCGCCGAGCTCGTAGACGAGTTGCAGCCCTCTCGGTCCGTCGGCGGCGATGATGAACGGCATCCGTGGTCGCTGGGCGGGTTCGCCGACCATGCGGGCCTTGTGCGCGGTCAACCACTCATGCGCCTGGCCGGCCAAGCCCTGCAGCGCCCCGCCACGCAGGTAGTGCCTCCCGAAGAAACGACCTGATACCGCCGTTGCCCGCGGCAACCCGCGACCGCCGCTCCCGGTTGCTGGGGAGTGGCCCCCAGTAAAATAAAGGGTTTCAGAGACACAAAAAAGTGCCCCTGGAGGGACTCGAACCCCCAACCCTTTCCTTAGGACGGAACTGCTCTTCCATTGAGCTACAGAGGCTGATGAGCATGAGTTTATCGGATTGCGTGGTCTCGATTCGCCGCTCGCCCTTCGACTCCACTCAGAGAACGAAAGCTCGCGGGCGACTCGACCAGCTGCAGTCGATGCTGTGCACTTCTAACGAGATTGAGTCACGTTGCGACGCCAATAATCTCGACCATATGCTCGATGAGCTCGAAGTCCCGGATATTCCGCGTCATCAGTGGCACGTTAAGCGCATACGCCTGTGCTGCGATGAAGATGTCGGCGCGTCTGGCGTGTGCCGATCTTGAACTGGCGACCTGTGACGCCAGCTTGCCGTACGCCTCAGCAGCATACTCGTCAAAAGGTATCCACTCGATCGAGGAACGGTACCTGTTTACCCGTTCCGTGCGGGATAGTCGATCCACGGGCGTCTTTGCGTGTTCGATGCCGAAATGAAGTTCAGCCAGCGTCAACATGCTGGCGCCAAAATCATCATCAGGCCACGCCTGCGGCGGAGTAATCAGAACGTTGGTGTCAAGCAGGATCATTCCCGCTCGTCCCACGGATCCCTGAGCGGGCTGAGATCACGAAGATGCTCATTGTCTTCAAGCCATCCGGTGCGATCCGCGCCCAACCCCGCAGTGAGAGCGGCCATCTCTTCCCCGGAGAGCCAACGCTTCTTGGCCGGCTGCTCCGCCCGTATGACAACTCCGGTCGGCTTCCCGTTCTTGTAAACGTCGAAACGCGCCCCTGCCTCGGCGCGGCTGATAATCGCGCTGGGGTTCTGCTTCAGTTCACGGATTCCAATACGCTCGTTGCTCACGCAACCATTATATGGCCAATGTAGAACGCGTGCTACATAACGGATGCTTAGGTCAAGCAGCCGCACGTCGACCAGTGCTCCGAGATTCCCTAGCTTCGAGAAAAATGCCGGCAAACGGTAGCAGGCTGGTAAGCGACGGAGGCGGATGCGTGCGCTGCGCATCAGACGCCAGAAAGGAGCATCCGGATGCCTCGCATCACCGGAGTATCGCCCGCCCAAGCACGAGCGGGCGCCAAAATCGTGTTCTACTTCACCAGGCGCAGCCTGGCTAAGCTCACCGGCAGAGATTCCGCGCGGGTGACCGAGCCGCTCGAGCTGTACGCGCGCATCCCAAAGCTCTTCAAGGGCTACACCAAGCTCGAACAGGCAACCGCCAAATTGCACGCTCTGGACAAGCGCTCCCACGCACTTGCGGAGCTCAAGGCCGCAACGATGACGCACTGCGAATACTGCATCGACCTGGGTTCGGCGATTTCACATCAGTGGGGTCTCACGGATGCTGAGCTGCTCGCGCTGCCCGAATACCAGTCGAGCGCGCTGTTCTCCGATCGAGACAGGGCCGTGCTCGATTACGCCGTCGCAATGAGCCGCACCCCGGTCGATGTTTCCGATGCTCTGTTCGACAGGCTCAAAACGCACTTCGACGAAGTGCAGCTCGTGGAACTGACGCACCACATCGCGCTGGAGAACATGCGCGGGCGGTTCAACCTCGCACTCGGCGTTGGGTCGGCCGGCCTCAGCGACGGGATGGTGTGTGCGGTCCCGACAGTGCACCCGGCGCAATGAACGGATTGCGTGGTCTCGATACGCCCGCTCGCTGCGCTCGCGGGCTACTCGACCAGCGGGAGCTCGCGGGCTACTCGACCAGCGGACGCCGGGACTACGCCGCGGGCTCCAAATAGTCGTGCCACTGCGGGAGGGCACGCTCAGCGCCACGCACCGCCCACCCGGGCTCGCGCGGCATCCGCGGGGCGAAACCGAGTGACCAGCCCATCTCGGCCGGCGTGCGATCACTCTTCACATTGTTGCAACGCAGGCAACAGGCCACGAGGTTCTCCCACGAGTCCGCGCCGCCTCGCGACCTCGGCAGCACGTGATCGATCGTTTCGGCCGCCTTGCCGCAATACGCACACTGGTGAGCATCGCGACGCAGCACCCCACGCCGACTCACGGGCACCAGCCGCCCACGCGGAATGCGCACGTACCGCGTCAACAGGATGACGGCCGGTCTGTCGTAAATGCGCGAAACTCCCCACACCGGATGCTCGGCATCAACCTCAATGATGACCGCCTTGTGATTCATCACCAGGGCGAGCGCCCGTTTGAAAGTGACGATGGCCAGCGGTTCGTAACCCGCATTCAGGACCAGAGTGCGCATACTTTTCCTCTCGAACGACTGGATGGCTTCCAGTACTTCGCGGTTCGGACACACGCACACGGGCTCCCGGTCTTCGCACAAAACGCACGATCGCCAAGAATTCCGCGGCCAACAAAAAAGGCGCCGTCCTCATGGCGGCGCCGAGATGCAGACTCCACACAATGGTGAAGGCTGCGCTGAGAGCGATGCTGCAGATGGTCGCGCTCTGCACTGTGCTGCAAAGTGCTGTGCTGCATTGCGCAGGGCTCGAGAGCGCACGCATCCATGGCACGGATGTGTGACGACTCGATCATGCGGACCTCCCGGGATCGCTCGCGGTGTCAGGCCATTAGAGTAACGCATTATCGGCGCACCACAATATCGTGGCGCGCCGATGTGACCCTGTCGTTCGGTTGGCGTTCACCAACCCGGGCAGCGGCAACCATCATTGTGCCGGCCGCGGTGGCAACTGTGTGCGCTAGATTCCGAGCCGGACGATGTAGAAGTCACTCGTCCAGATCGGACGGATCGAGATGCTGCGGCCGGTGTCGGGGGCATCCATGATGTTCCCGTTTCCGGCATAGAACCCGTCGTGGCCACTCATGATCACGACGTCACCAGGTACGGCATCCGCAATCGAGATGCGCGTTCCGCGAGCCGCCTGACCACTGACCGAGTGCGGCAGTGAAATGCCGAACTGTGCATACACGAACATGACGTAGCCGGAGCAGTCGAACCCTGCCGGCGAAGCCCCGCCGTAGACGTACGGCGTTCCGATGTACTGCTGCGCCACCGAGAACACCTGGCTCAGGCTGAAGTTCGGGTATGGCGGGTGCGCGAGGAAGTCTGACACCGACGGCCCAGAGTAGGACGCCGCGTAGGTGGCCATGCTTGCGGCAGCCGCTGCACGCGCCGCTTCGGCAGCCGCTGCTGCCTTGGCTGCTGCCAAAGCAGCTTCACTGGTCGCCGTTACGGCATCGCGGGCGACGACGAGGTGCGTCGTAGTCGACGCCACGGACATCGATTGCGGCTGCGCCTTCTTCATCCCGTCGATGACGGAACTGCTGAACTTAGCCTGGTCGGTGCCGCTCGGGCTGAATGCATACGCGGGCAGAGCGAAGGTGGCGATCATGCCTGCTGCAATCGACATGACAACGATGTTCGCGACGCCGCCCTTGAACTTCTTCTTGCTCCGCGCTTTGCCGCGCGTCGCCGTCGCGCGCGTCGAACCGGCTGTCGCCCGCGTCGAAACGGATGCTGCGGGTTTGGCCGCCTTCAGCGCGCTCGACGTGCGGGCGACGCCTTTCGTCGGAGCGGTCGCAACGCTGTGACTGCCGTGCTGTGCACGGGCCGCTCCACGCGGACGCAGGCCGGTGGACGCACCCGACGACACCGTGCTCGAAAACACTGTGGCCGAAGCGTCACTGATCCCGCTATTCGAGTCTTCGTGGTTCTCGGGAGAACCGGGTGTACCTAATGGTGCCAAGGTCAAGACCTCCGGCGCTCCGTCAACACTAGGTAGTTGCCCCGTCACTTGGTGCGAATATCGCGTTCGGCTTCTCGAATCAAGAGACGGGATTAAGGGAGCGTCTTGACTCGGGTCCTTCGACCGGCTTCTGGCCTGCGGACTGTTCGAGACTACGGGAAGCGAGCGGATTTGTCACTTCCTCGCCCAGCATTTCTCACAAACCGGTAACGATTATTCGGAAGTGACGAAGATGTGACTTGCGACTTCGTGCGGCAGCTCCAGCCCGTCGGCGTAACCGTCGATCTGCACGAGAACATACGAGCCGGCCGCAGAGAAAGTCCCGGTCGAACCCGGTATCACGCCCGCCTGCCGCAGCTGACCGAGCAATTCCGGATCGAACTGCACCGGCTCGCCGAGTCGCCGAACGTCCGCGGAAACCGGCCCAGGCGCATCCGCCACGAGTTCGACAAGATTCTTGACCCCGGCGAGAAAGACGGTCGACAACGACTCTCCGGCATCGTCGAGGCTCGGAATCGGCGTTCCGTACGGCGATTCGGTGGGGTTTCCCAGGATGTCGAGGATCTTCCGCTCGACGTGCTCGCTCATCACGTGTTCCCAACGGCACGCCTCGTCGTGCACATACTCCCACTCGAGCCCGATCACATCGCTGAGCAGCCGCTCAGCCAGCCGATGCTTACGCATCACGTGCACGGCACGGCGGCGGCCCTCTGCCGTCAGCTGAAGGTGGCGGTCATCGGAGACGACCACGAGGCCGTCGCGCTCCATCCGCCCGATCGTCTGTGACACCGTGGGCCCCGAATGGCCGATCCGCTCCGAGATGCGCGCACGCAACGGGACGATGCGCTCCTCTTCCAGATCGAGAATCGTCCGCAAATACATTTCGGTGGTGTCAACGAGATCGGTCATCGCTGCCCCCTTTTGGTCAACCCAGCACGCATGTAAGCCCAGCCTAACGGCCAGGACTGACACAACTAGAATCGAGCCATGCCAGACATCGCGATCCCCGAAGAGCTTCTGCCCGCCGACGGTCGATTCGGTTGCGGACCCTCTCGGATTCGCGCAGAACAGCTCGCTGCACTCGCGGCGGCCGGCGCCACGCTGCTCGGAACGTCCCATCGTCAAGCTCCGGTCAAGTCGCTGGTCGGACGCGTTCGTGAGGGCCTCGGCGCGCTGTTCCGCATTCCAGACGGCTACGAGGTCGTGCTGGGCAACGGCGGATCGACCGCCTTCTGGGATGCCGCCGCCTTCTCGCTGATCGAGCGCCGGAGTCAGAATCTGACGTTCGGCGAGTTCAGCCAGAAGTTCGCCAAAGCGGCGAGCGCACCATGGCTCGAAGCGCCGGATGTGATCAACGCCCCGGTCGGCTCCCGCAGTCAGGCCGCCGCGACGGCCGGCATCGACGTGTACGCCTGGCCGCACAACGAAACGTCCACAGGAGTCATGGCACCGGTCCAACGCGTGCACGGCGACGCAGGCGCACTGACCGTCATCGACGCCACCAGTGCGGCGGGAGGCATCGACTTCGACGCAACCCAAGCGGATGTCTACTACTTCGCCCCTCAGAAAAACCTCGCGTCAGACGGCGGGCTGTGGCTCGCCCTGTTCTCACCGGCGGCGATCGAACGGGTCGAGCGAATCGCAGCATCCGATCGTTACATTCCCGAATTCCTCAGCCTGAACAACGCGATCACCAATTCACGACTCAACCAGACACTGAACACTCCAGCCCTGTCCACGCTCGTGTTGCTGGAGAGTCAGGTGCACTGGATCAACGACAACGGCGGCCTGGGCTGGGCATCCGCTCGAACCGCGGAGTCCTCCACCGCCCTGTACGACTGGGCGGAATCCGTGCCGTACGCCACACCCTTCGTCGCGGATCCTGCCGACCGGTCACAGGTCGTCGTGACGATCGATTTCGACGGCATCGACGCATCCGCGATCTCAAGCACACTCCGAGACAACGGCATCGTTGACACGGAGCCATACCGCAAACTCGGACGCAACCAGCTGCGGATCGGCACCTTCACCGCTGTCGACCCGTCCGACGTGCGCGCCCTGATCGCCTCGATCGAGTACACAGTCGAGCACATCGGCTGACGCGCGACGGTCGACGGAGGGGTTCGGCGGAGGGTTCGAAAGGCACACGGATGAGGCTCTGGTTGCGCGACAGCGAACGCAAGCCCGACCCTGCCCCGGTGCAGACCGACGACCGCAAGGCCATTTTGGTCGGCCTCGTGCTCTGGGTGGTCGCCCTGGTGTTGCTCTTAGTCTTCGTCGGCCCCGTGTTCACCGGCAGCTCCAGCTGGCTGACCTGGACCGCCATCATCGGATGCGCCCTCGGAGTTCTCGGGCTCGTCATCCTCCAGTTCAAGCGTCGCTAACTCGACACCGGTGATGTCGGCGGCCTCGAACTCTTCGCCATCGCCGTCGTCCTCGTCGTCGTCGTCCTCGATGGCCTCATGCAGGGAGTCGATATCGACCCCGTCCAGATCGCCTTCGTCGATGTCGTCAACATCATCGTCGTCAACATCATCGTCGTCGTCGAGGTCGTCTTCGTCGTCGAGGTCGTCGGCGCCGTCGTCCAGCTCGGTGGCCTCGGCGACCTCTCCAGCACGCGCCGCCTCCTGCGTTGCCTGGTATTCGGCCAGGCGCTCTGACCACGGCACCCAGTCCGGCGCCAGCAGTGCTGTGTCACCGGGCATCAACTCTGTTTCCAGCACCGATGGCGCAGCTTCGTCGCCAGTGCGCGCCATCGAGACGGTCCAATACCAGCCGGGATAGCCGGACATCGTGCACTCGAATAACAGCGAGAGCACGTGATGACCCTCGACGATGTGGCCGGCGGGTGCGCCGATCGTCGACGACGGAGTGATCTCCAACAGCGCCTCGCGCGCGAGCTCAACGGATGCCAACAGCACGTCGTCGGCAACAGCCGGCACGGCGAGCACGGCCGGCTCAGCGGGCTCATCAGTGGTCGGCGCTTCGACAAGCTCAGCAACCGGCTCGTCGGTGGTCGACGCTTCGACAAGCTCAGCAACCGGCTCGTCGGTCGTCGGCGCTTCGGCAAGCTCAGCAACCGGTGCGTCGACGGTCGGCGGAGACTCAGGAATCGCGAAGGGGTTGAGTTCAGGCATCCAGATCGTCCGCAACCTTGCGCAACACGGCTGCGATCTTGCGGCCGTGGGCGCTGTCGGGATACTTGCCGCGCTTGAGGTTGGTGCCGATCCCGTCAAGCAGTTTGACGAGGTCTTCGAGGATCACGGCCATGTCGTCAGCAGACTTGCGGGTCATCTTCGACAGGCTCGGCGGAGCATCCAGCACACGCACCGACAACGCCTGAGCGCCGCGCTTGCCGTCGGCTATTCCGAACTCGAGGCGGGTGCCCGCCTTTACCACTGTGCCGGCAGGCAAAGCAGAGGCGTGCAAGAACACCTCCTGGCCGTCATCAGAACTGATGAAGCCAAAACCTTTGTCGTCGTCGTAGAACTTGACCTTGCCGGAAGGCATGGGAACCTCTTTCAGTGGGGGATCTCGTGATCAACCTCAATTATCCTTGATTTCGTGACCATCGAGACCCCACCGCCCGTTTCCCGTGCCCAGCGCACACTTGCGTTCGTTATCGGCGGGCTCGTGGTGATCTCTCTTCTCGCAATCCTCGCGATCATCATCGGTACTTGGCTGGGGGCCGGGGGTGCTCAGGGCTCCGGCCAGGGAATCTGGCCGACGGTCTTTTTCATCCCGCTGATCGCCCTGCCGATGGCATTCGTCCTGATCATCATCTTGCTCGCCGTGAGCATGATCGCGCGCAGCAAGCAGAACCGCGAATCCAAACAGTGACGGCCTCGACGGCGTGGCCGCAACGGGACGCCGGCCGGCAATGATCGGGGCGCTGGCCCTTGCACTTCAGCTCGGGCGATTGACGGACGACGAGTTGCGCGCAGTGCTGACGGCGCGCTCGTTCCATCCTGCGCGGATCAACGACCTGTTCGATCTGGCCGAGGCCCTGCTGACGGCGGAGTCGATCCAGTCAGCGCTGTCGCGGCTGGACCGGCCGACGTTGGCGCTCGCTGCCGCCGCGGCCACCGACCCGCGAGCGGATGCCGCGCCCCCGCTCGCTGAGCTCACCGCTCGCCTCGCACGCTGGGGCGCGCCGGCCGCAACATTCGCCCCACCGGATGCGGTCCAGGCACGCATCGAACACCTGGCCCGCCTGCAACTGATCAGCACTGCTGACGGGAACGTCAGTGTCTACACGGCCGTGCGCGAGCGTCTCGCCGCATGGCCCTCGGAGGGGCTGCCGTCCGGCCGTGACCTCGCCGCGACGCCGCCGCCAACCGCGCGCACGCCCACAGCGCACACCTCCACCGCGCACACCTCCACTGCGACCGCACAAACCCGGGATGCCGATCAGCAACTGACCGACCGAGTCGCGGCCGAACACGCGTTCGCTGCCGTCGGTGCCACCGCCGCGCTGCTGACCGAGCTGTCTCAGGAACCCGCCCGACGCCTGCAGAAGGGGGGGATCGCGCATCCGGACACGCGTCGCCTCGCAACCGCGACCGGCCTGCACGACGACACTGTCACGACCCTGCTGTGGTGCGCGGACAAGACGGGCCTGACCGCGATTGACGGCGCATCCGTCTTGGCCACGCACTCGGCGACCGGCTGGTTCGGGCTCGACACCAGGCAGCGTTGGGCGTCGCTGGCCGGCGGCTGGCGTGACGCAATGTCCGACGACGTGCGCAATGTGCTGACGGCTCGGCCCCACGAAGACTGGGCCGACGGCCTCCTAAAATTCGCGCACTGGTTGTATCCCGCGAATCCGAAACGGCTGGCGCGACGCCTCGACACGTTCGGCAGTGCGGCGGCGCTCCTCGGTATCACCGTGGGGACCACGCCGACCCGCGCCGGAATCCTGCTGCTCGAAGAGGGCGCGGATGCCGCGACCGCCGTGATCGCCGAGCACCTGCCCGCCGAGATCGATCGGGTCTACCTGCAACCTGACCTGACGATCATCGCGCCCGGCCCTCTCCTGCCCGCGATCGACACCCGGCTGCGTGCGTTCGCGGATCTCGAAGGCCGCGCGCTCGCATCCACATTCCGAGTGTCGGCCGCGAGCATCACCCGAGCCATCTCCGCGGGAGAGGACGCTGAAGGGCTGCGAGCATTCCTCCAGGAGATCTCGCTCACCGGCATCCCTCAACCGCTGGATTACCTGCTGACCGAGACGGCGGCGCGTTACGGCCTCGTTCGGGTCGCGGATGCCGGCGGCTCACGAGCGCGCAGCCGCGTTCACTCCACGGACTCCGGGCTCCTCGAGCGAATAGAAATCGACCAGACGCTCGCCTCGCTCGCGCTCACCCGCACCTCGGATAATCAACTCGAGAGTAGATTCGAGCGCGATGTGGTGTTCTGGGCGCTGTCGGACGCACGTTATCCGGTCGCAGCTGAGAATGCGGACGGGCAGATCGCCGCTCCGCGACGCCGCACGATCGCTCCGCGGACTCCGCAACGCAGCGTGGACCCGCTGGGTGCTTTGCTCGCACGGCTGCGCGCATCCGGCTCCCCGGACGAGGAAAGCACGTTGCAGGCCTGGCTCGCTCGGCAGTTGGATGCGGCCGTGCGTTCACGGTCCACACTGATCATCACTGTCGCCGCACCGGGCGGAGGCGAACGCGAGTACACGCTCGAACCCACCGGTCTCGGCGGCGGGCGGGTGCGCGGGCGCGATCGCACCACGGATGTCGAACGCACGCTTCCGCTGTCGAGCATTCGAGGCATCCGCACGCCGTAGACTGGATGGTTATGTCTGATGGCCCCCTCATCGTCCAAAGCGACCGCACCGTGCTCCTCGAAGTTGCACACCCGTTGGCCGACGACGCCCGACACGATCTGAGCGTCTTCGCCGAACTCGAGCGGGCCCCCGAGCACATCCACACGTACCGCATCACACGGCTCGGCCTGTGGAACGCGCGTGCCGCGGGACATCAGGCATCCGACATGCTCGCAACGCTTGAGACGTACTCGAAGTTCCCCGTGCCGCAGACCGTCTCCATCGACATCATCGAAACTGTCGCACGGTACGGCCGGTTGACGATCGAGCGCGACGACGAGGGCGCACTGCTGCTCCGTAGCGATGACCTCGCTATTCTTACCGAGGTCGCGGGCGCCAAACGAATCTCCCCTTTGCTGACCGGCCGGGTCGACGAGACGACGTTCACGGTTGAAGCCTGGGCACGCGGGCAGCTCAAGCAAGAACTGGTGAAGCTGGGCTGGCCGGCCGAGGACCTGGCCGGCTACACACCCGGCACCCCGCATCCGATCGGGTTGGTCGAAGACAATTGGCACCTGCGCGACTATCAGCACAAGGCCATTGACAGTTTCTTCGGCGGCGGCTCTGGTGTCGTCGTTCTGCCGTGCGGCGCAGGCAAGACGCTGGTCGGTGCCGGGGCGATGGCTACGGCACAGACCACGACGCTCGTGCTGGTGACCAATACGGTCTCCGCCCGCCAGTGGCGCACCGAACTGCTCAAACGCACCACGCTGACGGCCGAGGAGATCGGCGAGTACTCCGGTCAGGTCAAGGAAGTGAAACCGGTCACGATCGCGACGTATCAGATCCTCACCGCGAAGCGCAAAGGGCAATACGCCCACCTGGCACTGCTCGACGCCATGGACTGGGGCCTCGTGATCTACGACGAGGTGCACCTGCTGCCCGCCCCGGTGTTCAAACTCACTGCAGAACTGCAAGCGCGTCGCCGCCTCGGGCTGACGGCGACGCTCGTTCGCGAGGACGGCCGGGAAGGCGACGTGTTCAGCCTGATCGGACCCAAGCGTTTCGACGCACCATGGAAGGAGATCGAAGCACAGGGCTTCATCTCGCCCGCTGCCTGCTACGAGGTGCGCATCGATCTGCCGCAGTCCGATCGGCTGTCCTATGCTGCAGCGGCGGACGACGAACGCTACCGCCTCGCCGCGACCGCACCGGCGAAACTGGATGTCGTACGCCAGTTGGTCACGCGCCACGCCGGCGAGCGCATCCTTGTCATCGGGCAGTACCTCGACCAGATCGACGAACTTGCAACAGCGCTGAATGCACCGTCGTTGACCGGGGCGACCCCCGTGGATGAACGCGAGCGCTTGTACCAGGAGTTCCGCGAGGGGCGCACGCTCGTGCTCGTCGTCTCGAAGGTCGCCAACTTCTCCGTCGATTTGCCGGAGGCGACCGTCGCCATCCAGGTTTCCGGATCGTTCGGATCACGACAGGAGGAGGCGCAGCGGCTCGGGCGACTGCTTCGACCCAAAGAGTCGGGGCTGTCAGCGAACTTCTACACACTCGTCGCGCGCGACACCGTCGACCAGGACTTCGCCCAGAACCGTCAACGATTCTTGGCAGAACAGGGCTACAGCTACACGATCCTGGATGCCCACGCCCTCGCTGCCGCGTAACGTGCGCGCCCCGCATCCCCTTCACATTCTTCGGTGAGGTGCGGACTTATGTCGCCATCCCTTGGGACGAAGCGACATAAGTCCGCACCTCAGCGGAGGGGGAGGGGGAGCGGAGGGGGTGGGCTCACGCGCGCAGGTAGCGCAGCAGCAGCGTGTCACCGGAGGCGAGCACGTGTGCCAGCCGCAACCGCGCGGGAACCTCTGGCACGTAGCCCCTGATGATGCCCAGCTCCGCCGCACCCTCCAGGAGCGGGCTCACTGTGAGACACAGTTCATCGACGGCGTCATCCGCGAGCATCGAACCGAACAAATGCGGACCGCCCTCCGAGTGCACCTGGGTGAGGCCGCGGTCGGCGAACGAGCGCAGCATCCAGGCGGTGTCGACATCGTCGTCACCGCAGACCAGCACGTCAGCGACCTCGGCGAGCGCGGTTCGACGATCAACCGGTGAGCCTGAACCGGTCACCACGATCGGTCGCACGGGGGCGTTGACGAAGATCCTGTCGTGCGGCTCGAGATTCAGCGACGCAGAGACGAGCGCGAACACCGGCTGTGGCGCCAACCCGGACGCCACTCGTCGCGCCTCGGCCGCGGCCCCAACGCGCATCGGCCCGTAACCCTCCGTGCGCACCGTTCCTGCGCCGACCACGACGACGTCGCACAGCGTGCGGAGCAGATCGAAGACGCGATGGTCCGCAGCATCCGACAGCCCGGCGGAGCGGCCTTGATGGGTGGCCGCACCGTCGACGCTCGTGACGAAATTGACGCGCGCCCAGTTCGCCGCATTCGCGGGAGGCGCATACCACGCGGCGATGTCGTCATCCGTCGCCTCCGCGGATGCCGGCAGCGGCCAGATCCGCGTGATCGTCGCGTCACTCATCGCTCTCCACCGTCTCGCTCTCCACCGTCTCGCTCTCCACAGTATTGATCTCCACAGTATTGATCTCCCCCGTGTTGTGTTTGAGGTACGCAGGTGCTCGGAAGCCGAGAATCGCCTCCGTCATGCGCACGGCTGCGACGGATTCCGCGACGTTGTGCATGCGCACGATCCGTGCGCCCTGCAGGATGGCGAACACCGCAGCTGCGAGCGACCCTTCCAGCCTGTCACCGCGTGCCGCGTTCAGCGTTTCACCGATGAAGTCCTTGTTCGACACCGCGGCGAGCGTCGGCAGCCCGAGAGCAGCGATTTCGGAAAGCCTGCGCGTGAGTTCCAGTGACTGCAGCGTGTTCTTGTTGAGGTCATGGCCCGGGTCGATCACAATGCGCGACTCCGGCACACCAAGACTTACCGCGTATTCGACTCGTTCGCGTAGGAACGCCGCAATCTCGCCGGCGACATCGTCGTAGTGCGGGTGCGGGTAAAACGTTCGAGGCTGTGCCAGGCTGTGCGTGATCACGAGGGTGGCGTCACTGTCGGCGACGACGTGCACGATCTCGGGATCCTGCAGCCCCGTGGTGTCGTTGACGACATTGGCCCCGGCCTGAATGCAACGCTTCGCCACGTCCGCGCGGAACGTGTCGACAGAGATCACGACGTCTGAGCGGTCGCGCACCGCCGCGACGACCGGGAGTACCCGATCCAATTCCTCGCTCGCCGGCAGTTCGGGGCCGGGCGCGAACGGTGCTCCTCCGATGTCGATCCAATCCGCACCGGCGGCGGCAGCGTCCAGACAGGCCCGCACCGCAGCATCCAGCGCGAAGGTGGCACCGCGATCGTAGAACGAGTCCGGGGTGCGATTGACGACGGCCATCACCGCGACCTGGGCGCTGAAGTCGAAGGTGCGCTCACCGATCGTACGCACCGGTGAGCGCAACGGCGGCAGATAGACGGCAGGGGCAGGTGGCGGTGCGAACGACATATCACCCATCGTGCCGGAAAAGCCTGTTCAGCGCCTCACACCTTTGAGCCTCACACCCCAGCGCATCACACCTCTGCGATCGGGATGCTGGCGTCGGCCAGCCGTGCGGCGTCGACGCTGCGCGCGGACCGGACGAGCGATTGGATGTCTTCGCTCACGTCCCACACGTTGACGTTCATCCCCGCGACAACGCGGCCGTCGGCAGCCTGCCAGAATGCGATGAATTCGCGGGTTGCAGGATCGCCGCGATAGACGACCGTCGCGTCAGCGGTGAGCGTCGGGTAACCGGCGTACTCCATTCCGAGATCGTACTGATCCGTGTAGAAGTACGGGATGTCGTCGAATGCGACGTCCTGACCGAGCATGCTCTTCGCAACAACCTTGCCTGCGTTGATCGCATTGGCCCAGTGCTCGTTGCGCATGTGCACCTTGACAACGGGGTGGAACGCGTTCGCCACGTCACCCGCGGCAAAGACATCGGACGCACTGGTCCGCAGCCGCTCGTCGGTCTCGACGCCGCGGTTGATGGTGATCCCAGCGGCCCGGGCAAGGTCGACGTTGGGTATGGCGCCGGCCCCGACCACGACGAGATCCGCGGGGAGCGTCTCTCCCTCAATCACGACGCCGGTGACGTGACCGTCCTTCGCCTCGAATTCCTTGAGGCTTGCCGGCAGCCGGAACTCCACACCGTGTTCGCGATGCATCTTCTCAAAAATAGCGCCGAGTTCCTCGCCGAGCGCAACGCTCAGCGCCACGTTCTCCATGCCGATGACCGTGACGTTGTTGCCGTAGCCGCGCGCTGCAGCGGCGATCTCCAGGCCGATCCAGCCGGAGCCGACGATGACGAGATTCTTACCGCCTGTGCTCAGGGCATCGCGCAACGCTTCGCTCTCTTCGACCGTGCGCAGGTAGTAGATCCCGCTCGCCTCATAGTTCGGCACGTGCAGCCGACGCGACGATGCGCCCGTTGCGAGCAGCAGCTTGTCATAGTGCAGTCGATCGCCTGAATCGAGCACAACCTCGTGTGCTGCTAGATCGAGCGCGGTCGCGGGACTGTTCAGCAGCAGCTCCACCTTGTTGTCGGTGTACCACTCGTCCGGGTGAACGAAGATGGTCTCGCGGCCCGCGTCGCCCTTGAAGTACTCCTTCGACAGCGGTGGCCGAAGATATGGATGGTGCGACTCGGCCGCCACGATGCGCAGCCTTCCATCGAAGCCCTCGGCGCGAAGCGTCTCGGCGGCCGTTGCTGCCGTCAGACCTCCTCCGACGATAACGAATTCTTGCCCGCTCATGCTGTACTCCCTTGTCTGGTAACTGTGCGAAAGAAAACTGTGCTGCTGAAAATCGATGGATGGTCTTCAGCGGCGCCCGCCGCAGAAGAATTGCTCGCGCAGGTCTGCTCTGTCCTTCAGCGCACCGGTGAACGCAGAGGTGAGGGTCAGCGCTCCGCGCGCCTGGATGCCGCGAATCGTCATGCAGGTGTGTTCGGCCTCCATCACCACGCCGACTCCGACCGGTTCGAGTTCCGACTCGACCCAGTTCGCCACCTGACGCGTGAGCCGTTCCTGCACCTGCAGGTCATGGCTGAAGAAGTCGACGACCCGCGCAAGTTTGGAAAGTCCGATCAACCGGTCGCCGGGAATGTACCCGACGTGCGCGATTCCCTGGAACGGCAGAAGGTGGTGTTCGCACAGCGAGTGGAACGGGATGTCTCGCACAAGCACGAGCTCGTCGTACCCCTCCGTGTTCGGAAACGTCGTCGGCGAGAAGTCGTTCTGGGTCAATTGTTCGATGAATGCGTCTGTGACGCGCCGCGGGGTCTCTGCCAGATGCTCGGATCGAGGATCACGCCCAAGTGCCTTCAACAGCTCGGTTACCGCGGCCTGTGCTCGCACCCGGTCAACAGCCCGAGTGCCGTCGATGACCGGCCTGAGGCGGCTGGGTGCTGTGACGGCGCGCTCCGCGCCGACGGTGTGCATTCGCAGATCCGTGGCATTGATGGTCATCGAGACCCTCCCGTGGCTGATACCCAGTCTCTCATCGAAGCATTCCCCTTCCGCAGGCGGCCGTGCCATTTCCAAAACTCACTAACTCGACTTTAGAAGCTTCAGCATTCTTTTGTCAAGATTCATTGTTTTAGAGTTATCCTGAAAACATGCAGTCCTCCACGCCAAATCGGCTCTCGGCCATCGCCGCCGTCAGCGACCCCGTGCGGCGGGCACTGTTCGTGCTTCTCGGCACACGTGAGCAGCCCATCACCCGGGACGACGCAGCCGCCGCCCTGGGGCTCGCCAGGAGCACCGCCGCGTTCCACCTCGACCGACTCGTCGAAGAAGGCCTGCTCACCGTGGAATTCAAGCGGCTGAGCGGGCGCACGGGCCCAGGCGCTGGGCGCCCGAGCAAGCTCTACCGTCGCGCGGCCGACGAGATCTCCGTATCGATCCCCGAACGGCACTATGAACTCGCCGGCGAGCTGCTCGCGTCCGCGATCGATGAGGCTGATCGCACCGGCAGCCCTGTTCGCGAGAGCCTGGCCAGCGTCGCCGAGCAAACCGGCCGCAAACTCGGTGCTGCCGCCGACTCGCTGCAGGGCGCCCTGCACCAATGCGGCTACGAGCCGTACAGCGATGACAACGGCGGGATGCTATTGGCCAACTGCCCGTTCCACCGACTTTCGGCCAGCCACGCCGATGTCATCTGTCACGCGAACCTCGATCTGCTTCGCGGCATGGCGGACGGCGTCGGCGATGGTGCGCACGAGATCGTGTTCGCACCCGGCGAGGGGCCGTGCTGTGTGCGTATTGCGTCGCGCAGCATCCGATCGGATGCCGACGACCGAACGGATGCCAGCGACCGAACGGATGCTACGAGCTGACGCGCTCCTCACCCGGCTTCAGCCCGCAGCGCCAGCACGGCTCGGAGTGGCTTTCCAGGACGGCGCCGCACTCTGGGCACAAGAGCGAAAGCCAGCAGGCCGGATCGCCACCGAGTTCGGCATCCGTTTCACTACTCCACCGCTCGTGCGGCGATCGGTCAGAATGCTCGTCGACGCTCATCAGTCCTCCTTGTGCCAGCGTAACTCCAATCCACCAGTGACTCACAGGATAGATTCAGCCGACGCGCAGATACTAGGTGGATGAACGCCGGACCACGTATCTTGATCGTCGACGACGAGCCCAACATCCGCGACCTCCTGACCACCAGTCTCCGCTTCGCCGGCTTCGCCGTGCGCGCTGTCGGCAACGGTGCTCAGGCGATCTCCGCGGTCCTCGAAGAGGAGCCCGACCTGATCATTCTGGACGTCATGCTGCCCGACATGAACGGATTCGGCGTGACCAAGCGTCTGCGCGGCGCCGGTTACACCGCACCCATCTTGTTCCTCACCGCGAAGGACGACACCGAAGACAAGATCATGGGACTCACGGTGGGCGGAGACGACTACGTCACCAAACCGTTCAGCCTCGACGAGATCGTCGCGCGCATCAAGGCCATCCTGCGCCGCACGATGCAGGCCGACGACGATGCAGTGATCCGGGCTGGCGAGCTGACCATGGACCAGGACACGCACGAGGTCTTCGTCGGCGACACCGGCGTTGAGTTGAGTCCCACCGAGTTCAAGCTGCTGCGCTATCTGATGCTCAATCCGAACCGCGTGCTGAGCAAGGCACAGATCCTCGACCACGTCTGGGAGTACGACTTCAACGGCGACGCCGGCATCGTGGAGAGCTACATCTCCTACCTGCGCCGCAAGGTGGACGCGCACTCGAGCGAGCCGCTCATCCAGACTAAGCGCGGGTTCGGCTACATGTTGAAGGCGGCCAAGGTTTAGGCCCAGCTTCCGGCTTTAGGCTCGAGTCCTATGCAGCACTCAGTCCTGGACAAATGGAACGCGATCTCGCTGCGGACCAAGATCACCGGAGTCACGGTGCTCGTCCTGACGTTCGGGCTGCTCATTTCTGGGCTCGGCACACTGGCCATGCTCAAACCGGTGCTGCAGCAACAGCTCGACAACCAGCTGATCGCGGCGTCGCAGAACCCCAACCCGTACATGCCGGGCAACGGCTCGACAGATGGCAAGGTCAGCGGCACCGCTGGCAGCGTCAGCTATTTCGTCGCCCTGTATGACGGCAACGGCAATCTGATCGATCACAACTGGCGCAGCAAGCCGACCGGAAACCTTCCAAGTGTTCCGAAGACGTTGACGTTACAAAACGGCGTGGATTGCGCAGCCGAAGGCGTCACGACACGCGAAAGCGTCGACAGGCATTCCGAATTCCGCAGCCTGTGCACGGTCGTGAGTTTCACCAACTCGAATCCAACACCGGCCGGAACCGCGATCGTTGCGGCATCCACCGGTCAAAATGACGCGATCATCGCCAGCTATCTCTCGATTTCGTTGGGGATCGGCATCCTCGTCGTTGTATTCGGTGCCGTGCTGACCGGGATGCTGGTCGGCAACACCTTCGCGCCGCTGCGCCAGGTCGAGCTGACCGCGGCGGCCATCGCGGACGGCGACTTCAGCCAGCGCCTCGGCGGCGCGACGCCGAACACCGAGGTCGGTCGCCTGAATCGCTCTCTCAACACCATGCTCAACCGCATCGACCGCGCGTTCAAGGATCGCGCGCGCACGATCGAGCAGATGCGCCGCTTCGTGGGCGATGCCAGCCACGAGTTGCGCACCCCGCTCGTTTCCGTTCGCGGCTACGCCGAGCTGTACCGGATGGGCGCCCTCCAAAAGCCCGAAGACGTCGCCCAGGCGATGGAGCGCATCGAAAAGGAAGCGATCCGGATGGGCGGGCTGGTCGAGAACCTGCTCCAGTTGGCCCGTCTCGACGAGACACGACCGCTCGAACTGATGCCGGTTGACCTGCTCCCCCTTGCGAAGGATGCTGCGCTCGACGCGACCGCAGCACATCCGGGGCGGGCTGTGACGGTGACGACATCGCTGCCGCCAGTCTCCGTACCGGCGCCTGCGTCATCCGCGCGACCGGAGTCGGGCGATGCTTTGGTGCATCCGCCGACGGCCGGGGCTAACAGCACGGGTCCGATCTCGTTCGCGGGCGCCACGCTGGCCCGACTTCGCGGGCGTCGGCCACGTCGTGCCGAGCCCGGCACGGACACCGTGCCGCTGGCGCTGCACGAGATCCCAGAACCGGTCACGGTTCAGGCGATCGTTTTTGCTGAGGAGAACAAACTCCGCCAGGTGCTGAACAATCTGATCGGCAACGCGGTGCGCTACACACCGGACGATTCACCGATCGAGATCGGTGTCGTGGTCGATCGCGACACGCGACGCGCGCGCCTCGACGTGATCGACCACGGAGACGGCATCCCGGAACAGATTCGCGAGAAGATCTTCCAGCGGTTCTGGCGAGCCGACACGTCCCGTACGCGCGAAACCGGCGGCAGCGGCCTCGGACTGGCCATCGTCTCATCGATCGTCGCCGCGCACAACGGCACTGTGGACGTCGTCGAGACGCCGGGCGGCGGCGCCACGTTCCAGGTCTGGCTTCCGCTGGCCGGCTCGCCCAGTGCACCTCAAACCGGTGCGGTGCAGAATGGTGCGGCGCGGAATGGCGAGGCCCAGACTGCCGGATCTCAGGGCGGCGTGGCACAGAACCTGCCGTCGGCTTCCTGACACAACGGGCCGCGCGTCCTCCACTCAACATCAGCGCTGTCTCTTCCTCAACAGGAACCACCATCTGTCGCATCCCACGGATCGACTCGGCGGCCTCTCACGCAGCATGCTCCGCCGCTAGCGTCGAGCGAACGAGATCGATTCGAGGAGGAACCATGACCAGCTATCAAGTCGACAGTGAAGCGGTGATTATGACCACGGGCGCCGCGCGCGCCTCGATCGGCCGACTGCAAAGCGAGGCAGCGGGGCTCACCGGCCACTTGACCGGTTTGCAGGCGAGCTGGACCGGGCAGGCGTCGATCGCGTTCCAGTCCGCAGTCGGCGACTGGCGCAGCACGCAATTGCGGGTTGAGGAGGTCTTGGCTGCGCTGGCCCATGCTCTTGGCCAAGCCGGCCAGCAGTACGCGGAGATCGAAGCGGCCAACACGCGGCTGTTCGCGCGCTAGCCTCACTGCGTCCAGCACAGGCGTGCGCGCCGGCGCCGGGGCTCAACAACGCACTTCTTAACAGCGTGATGGGCGCCCCCAGAAGGAGACGCCCATCACGTTGACCTCGATACGCGCTCGCGCGCTACTCGATCACAGGGACTTAGAAGTCCATGCCACCGCTCGGGTCGCCGGCAGGAACGGGGTTGCGCTCCGGCTTGTCGGCGACGACGGCCTCGGTGGTGAGGAACAGCGCAGCGATGGATGCCGCATTCTGCAGAGCAGAGCGCGTCACCTTGGCCGGGTCGATGATGCCCTGAGCGATCAGGTCACCGTACTCGCCCGTTGCGGCGTTCAGGCCCCAGCCTGCTGGTAGTTCTGCAACCTTGGCCGCGACAACGCCCGGCTCGAGGCCTGCGTTGAGTGCGATCTGCTTGAGCGGAGCCTCGATGGCCACGCGCACGATGTTCGCACCCGTTGCCTCGTCGCCCGTGAGCTCGAGCTTGGCGAACGCAACCTTGCCTGCCTGGATGAGTGCAACGCCACCACCGGCGACGATGCCCTCTTCGACGGCAGCCTTTGCGTTGCGAACGGCGTCTTCGATGCGGTGCTTGCGCTCCTTGAGCTCGACCTCGGTGGCGGCACCGGCCTTGATGACCGCAACACCGCCGGCGAGCTTCGCCAGGCGCTCCTGCAGCTTCTCACGGTCGTAGTCGCTGTCCGTGTTCTCGATCTCGTTGCGGATCTGCTGCACGCGGCCGGCGATCTGCTCGGCGTCGCCTGCACCCTCGATGATCGTGGTCTCGTCCTTGGTGATGACCACCTTGCGGGCAGAACCCAGCAGGTCGAGGGTCACGTTCTCAAGCTTGAGGCCGACCTCTTCGCTGATGACCTGGCCACCGGTGAGGATGGCGATGTCCTGCAGCTGAGCCTTACGACGGTCACCGAACCCCGGCGCCTTGACGGCAACCGACTTGAAGATACCGCGGATCTTGTTCACGACCAGCGTGGCCAGAGCCTCGCCGTCGACGTCTTCCGCGATGATCAGCAACTGCTTGCCGGACTGGATCACCTTGTCGACGATCGGCAGCAAGTCCTTGATGGCCGAGACCTTCGAGTTGACGATCAGGATGTACGGGTCCTCGAAGACCGCTTCCTGGCGGTCGGGGTCCGTGACGAAGTACTGCGACAGGTAGCCCTTGTCGAAGCGCATGCCCTCGGTCAACTCCAGCTCGGTGCCGAACGTGTTCGACTCCTCGACCGTGACGACGCCTTCCTTGCCCACCTTGTCGATGGCCTCGGCGATGATCGCGCCGATCTCCGGGTCAGCCGCGGAGATGGATGCCGTTGCGGCGATCTGCTCCTTGGTCTCGACCTCCTTGGCGTTCGCAATAAGCTCGGCGGTCACAGCTGCAACAGCCTTCTCGATGCCGCGCTTGAGGCTGATCGGGTCTGCACCGGCTGCGACGTTGCGCAGACCTTCACGCACGAGCGCCTGAGCGAGCACCGTTGCGGTGGTCGTTCCGTCGCCGGCCACGTCATCGGTCTTCTTCGCGACCTCCTTGACGAGCTCAGCGCCGATCTTCTCGTACGGCTCGTCCAGCTCGATCTCCTTGGCGATGGAAACGCCATCGTTGGTGATCGTGGGAGCGCCCCACTTCTTTTCCAGCACGACGTTGCGACCTCGTGGGCCTAGGGTCACCTTGACCGCGTCGGCGAGCTTGTTGAGTCCGCGCTCGAGGCCGCGGCGGGCTTCCTCATCAAAAGCAATAATCTTTGCCATGGTTGTTTCTCGTCCCTCCCGGACGTTACGCGAAAGATTCAGATAGTTAGCACTCAAGTGGATCGAGTGCTAGGTCGATTCTGGCACTCCGACTAGGAGAGTGCAAGTGCACGCGACGAGGACCGCTCAACCGGCGCACACAGAGAAGGCGCCGTCCGCACCCGATGCGGACGACGCCTTCTGTCGATTGGGGTGCCGTGTGTTACGCGGAGGCCAGCCTGACCGACTCGGCCTGAGGGCCTTTGTTGCCGGTACCGACCTCGAAGACGACGTGCTGGCCCTCTTCGAGAACCTTGTATCCGCTCATGTCAATGGCGGAGTAGTGGACGAATACGTCTTGCCCTCCCCCGTCGACGGTGATGAAGCCGTAGCCTTTTTCAGCGTTGAACCACTTGACGGTTCCGTTCGCCATTGATTACTCCCATTGCTGTATTCCTCGACGCGTGCGGGGGCGCGACTCGTCGTTAGATCCAGATACTAATGGAGGACACGCGTCTGTACACAGGGTGTTCCCAGATTGAGATAAAGCGTTATCTACGGCGTCGCGGGCTTGTAGTCACTGCCGATCACGACGGTGATGTCTGCGCCTGAATCGACATACGCCTGTGTCAGCTCGATCGTCGAGCCTGGAAGTGAGCGCGCTACGCCCAGCGCAGCGGCCTTGTTCGCACCCGCCGAGTAGTAGACGATCGTGTGCGTGATTGTGGTGTCGCTGGCGTTCGCCGTCGAAATGTTCTGCCAACCTGCGGCCGTGAGGGTCGCGGCCACCGCCCCTGCCACGCCGTCGAGCGTCGTGCCGTTGAGCACCGTGACGTGCAGCGATGGATTGACAGTCGGCGTGATCGTCGGCGTCTGAGTTGGGGTGAACGACGGGGCCGGTGTCCCAGTGCCGGTACCTGCCTTGAAATCGAGCGTGCCATTGATCACGGAGAGACCAATGACACCGGCCGCAATCAGGATGGCGCAGGCCAGTGCAGACCAGCCGACCCAGATCCAGCCGCGGCCCCTGCCGCGCGGCGCACGGTGCGCGCCGACCCGCTGCAGGTCATCGGGGATGACGTCAAAGCGGTCTTTCGGGTATTTATGTGCCATCTTTTTCGTGTTCGAGGTCAGTCGGTGTAGAGCGTGCGCGTTGCGCGTGCCGTCACTCGCGCATCGCGTGCGCGTTGCAGCCGCTTGACCAGCATGGGGTCGTGGATCAGAGCAGCCGGAGCATCGATCAGAGCACTTAGCACTTGATAGTACCGGGCGGCGGACAATCCGAATTCATCTCGGATGGCCTGCTCTTTCGCACCGGCGTGCCGCCACCACTGGCGTTCGAACTCGAGAATCGCCGCGTCGCGATCCGACAACCCTCCTACTTGCGGTTGCAATGCACCGGCAGGCTCGCTGTCGCGCGCACCGTCCATGCTCGTCTCGCTTTCAATCGGTCGCGATCTATCGGTCCCAACATTGCTCGCGAGCCATCCTATGCCGCACCACCTGTGCAACTGCCAAGGCGCGAGGCACATCCGGAATGGCGACAGGGTGTCTGCTGTTTAGTCTTGTAGTGCCGGGGTGTGTGACGCGCCGGTGGGAGAGGACTGTTGAAATGACGTATGCCGTGACCAAGAGCGAAGACGAGTGGCGCGAGGAGCTCGGCCCCGAGAAGTATGCGGTGTTGCGGCAGGCCGCCACCGAACGCCCGTGGACCGGTGAACTGCTGGACGAGCACCGCGCGGGCGTCTTCACCTGCGCCGCCTGCGGTGCCGAACTCTTCAAGAGTGGAACCAAGTTCGATTCTGCGTGCGGTTGGCCGAGCTTCTACGAGTCGGTGCGCCCCGAAGCGGTCCAACTACTGGATGACGACGGCCTCGGCATGCACCGCACGGAGGTGCGCTGCGCCGCCTGCGGTTCGCACCTCGGGCACGTGTTCGACGACGGATTCGGAACACCGACCGGCGATCGCTATTGCATGAACTCGCTGTCTCTCGATTTCGCCGCAGCGGATGCCGAGCAGGCCACGACGCAGTCGTGACCGAGTTGAGAGCGCGGGTCGCCGCTCGGCGTTCCCGCTCCCATGTGACAGAAGAGTCCCCGACCCATGAGCAACTCATTGAGCTTGTCACTGCGGCCGGACGCGTAACGGACCACAGTGCCCTTCATCCATGGCGGATCATCGAGTTGCGCGGTGAGGCACGAAACCGCTTGGGGGCAGCGTTGGCCGAAGCGGCCGGCGCCGCGGGGGCATCCGCCACGGGGACATCCGCAGACAAGCTCGCCGGAAAGCCCTTGCGGGCGCCACTGCTGCTTGCGATCGTCGCGGCACGACGCCCGAGCGACAAGGTGGCCGGGTGGGAACAGGATGCTGTCGCATCCGGTGTCGCACATCTGCTCAGCCTGTTGTTGCACGACGCAGGCTGGGGCGTGATGTGGCGCACCGGCGAATACACGCGCACGAAGCACGTGCATGCGATGCACGATCTCGGAAAGAATGAGCGCTTGCTCGGCTGGCTCTACGTCGGCGGACTTCCGGCCGGCACACGAGACGGCACGCGCAAATCGATCGACGCCGAGCAGTTTCTGACGGTGTTGGAGTGAACCGTACGGACTTTAACTCAGCGTAGACAACGCTCACACGGTCAGTCGAACTTGTGCAACCAATGGATCGGCAGACCGAAGGACAGTGCGACGCAGAGGATGCCTGCTATGAACGTCTCAGCCTGAAACGCCGTGAGCGTCGCAGCCAGATACATCAAAAAAAGTCCGCCCAAAAAGAACACGAACGACACAATCAGGGCAATTACATTCATCACGGCCTCCCACCCCCAGCGTAGCGTGCCACCGAGCCCGACCTTCGACCGGCGTCGCCATTGTCGACCGCTGAAACGGGGACAGGACGACCGTCCCCCGTGTCCCCCAAAAGGCCGCTACACGCCGAACCTCAGATGCGCAAGGCTTGAACGTAATCAGAAAGGTCATCGAGTGTCCCAACGCCGTGTCGTCGCGGGTTCCTCCGCGTCTGCGCGCGTTCTGCGCCCTGTGTCGCGACTGCTTCGGCAGGGTGTTGTGACCATGATCGCCCTGACTGCCCCGGTGTTCGCGGTGCTCTACTGGTTGACGATTCCGCACCGTCTGTGGTTGTTCGTGCTTGCGGCGCATCTACTCGTGATGGCGCTGAGCGCACTCATCGGCTGGGGTTACGCCGTGGCGTCGATCCGCGTGTCCCCAGAGGGGCTCTACGAACGCGGCTTCTTCGGGCACAAGCGGTACTACCCGGTCAACGAGATCGGCAGCATCCTGTTGCTCGAAACGTATCGGGACAGCGCGTTGGACAGCCAGCCGCAGTTGTTCGTCTGCGGCAACGATGGCCGCACACTGCTCCGGATGCGTGGCGCGTTCTGGCAGCGCACCGACATGGACCTGCTGATCGGAATCCTCGACGTGCCCGTACACGTCGTGGACGGCACCTTCACGATGTCGGAGCTCAGGCGCACTCGACCCGAATTGCTGTATTGGTTCGAGCGGTTCCCCTGGACTCACACCGGATCCGCCGGCGCCTGAGTCGATCGGCCGGCGCAGTCGATCGGCCGGCGCAACGAGCAGCCGGAGCGACAGCGGTCAGACGACCGCATCCGTCGGCAGGCCGAGCAACCCGCCTGCAGTGCCACCGGATGGCAGCGGCTGGAATCCGAGTGCCGCGTAGAAACCGCGCGCGGGCAGGTTCTGCGGCGACACTCCGAGGTGCACGCCCGGCACGCCACGTTCGCGCAGTTCGCCGAGCAGCCGCCTGATCAACGTGCGCCCCAGCCCCTGACCTTGCAGTTCAGGGAGAAGGTCAATGTGCAGGTGCGCGGGGTATTCATCGAGCTCCGGGATCAGCATCCGCTCGGGATCGTAGCCGACCTCGACGAACTGATCGGATGCCGTCATCGGCGGCTGCGCGCGCGTGTAACGGTGCGCGAATCCCGGCAACCACTCGGCCCGGTAACGCTGGACGAATGCGCGTGTGTCCGCCGTCGCAACGAGGTAGCCGGCGACGCGCTCACCCGTGTCGACGAGGAAGGCGAGGTCGGGTTCGAATTCGACATACGGCAGCGCGTAGATGTCCGGTAAGAGGTCATCTGACACGTGCAGGCCGGTCGCGTCGCCGCCCAGCTTGCCCGTACGCAGGCAGACATCCGCCACATCGGCACGGTCTGTCGGTCGGTAAGTGCGAATCACAGCCATCGTTCTATCCTGGCACCGCCGCAGCGGGCGCTGTGCGGCATACTAACGGGGTGAAGGGATCAGGCGACAGCGGCACACCCATGCACGCGGCCGATGCCGCCGTGCGTACGGCCATGCAATCCGCCGACGCGCTGCTGCGCCGCTGGCATTCCGAGCCCGACGGGGAGCCCTTCGCGACCTCGACGAGCGTCCTCATTCCGGCCCGCCGCGATGGCGCGGCCGTGATGCTCAAGATCGCGACCGTAGCCGAAGAAGCCAGAGGCAACGCCGTGATGGCCTTCTGGAACGGCCGCGGCAGCGCCCGCGTGCTCGAACACGAAGCGGCCGCCGTCCTGCTGGAGCGGGCAACCGGCGCGCGGTCGCTCGAGGCGCTGTCCGAGGCAGGCGACGCCACGGACGATGAGGCGAGCCGTATCCTGTGCCGAGTCGGCAGTCGCCTCCACAGGATCCCGGGTATGCCGCCGGGCGGTCGCGCAGCGCCCACCGAGCTGACCACGTGGTTCCGGGACCTGTTCGTGCACGCGAGTGACGTCGGCGGATTCTACGCCCGGGCCTCGGCGATCGCTCAGGACCTACTGGCGAATCAGCGCGACATCGTTGTTCTGCACGGTGATCTGCATCACGGCAACGTGCTCGACTTCGGTGTGGAGATGCATCCGGAACTCGACGGCTGGGCCGCGATCGACCCGAAGTGCTTGATCGGCGACCGCGCGTTCGACTTCACGAATGTCCTGTGCAACCCGAGCGCGGATGTCGCGCTGCGGCCAGGACGGCTGGCCCGGCAACTCGAGGTGATCGCGCACGCCGTAGCGCTCGATCTGGTGCGCCTGACACGGTGGACGATCGCCTGGTGCGGACTGTCAGCCGCGTGGAGCGCACGCGACGGCGACGCCTCCTCGCATACGCTCGGGGTAGGACTCGAGGCAGAGCGCTTGCTTGGGGACTGAACCGGGCAGTCAGGTTGAACCGAGCGATCAGCGACGCCGGCGGGTGCCGAAGATGCCGGCAACGACGCTGGTCAGAATCGTCTGAGTAGTACGGGAGCCGAGCACCTCCTCGAGCATGTTCTTCTGGGGCTTGGCCGC
>DATCDQ010000039.1:0-5874 GCA_036510655.1 Microbacteriaceae bacterium
CCACCGGTCAGGGCCGGGCCCGGTGGACGCAGCGCTGGAAAGGCGCCCTGAACGCGTTCGACATCACCTTCAACGGGCGCCTGTCCGCCCACAGCAACTAACCCAACAACAACCCAGTTACACCGTTAATTTGACAGACCCTGAAAGTGCCAGAAACGCAACGATGCTGCGCCGCGGCCACATTAGGACATCGATTTGAGTCCAGATGTGTCTCGTAACCGAAGTGTGTCGAAACCTATGGGTTTCGAGGCACTTTGGTTATGCGACAGTTTGTCGCCGCGGATTATCCGCAAGGGGAACCTCTTGCGAACTGGTTGCGGTGTCTGGTAGCGGACCGTTCATCGGGCTACGGTGACGCGCCAATTGCCGGGCCGTTGTTTTGTCACCAGGTGGCGGGGTGCACGAACTCGGCTGCAGGGCGGCCAAGCCATTGCGCGAGGCGCATGGCGAGGTCCATGTCGGCCAGCCGCGCGGAGCGCAGGTTGGTCAATCGGCTTGGTGTGCATCCGAAATGTGCGCCCAGTGCCACCCAGGTGAGGTCGCGCTGGCGTCGCTGAGCATTCACGGCGCCGTAAAGCTGAGGCAGATCCCACCGCAGACGAACATCGGGGCCGACCGATGGCAGTCGGACTTCACCGACCTCACGTGGCTGTCCGGTCAGGAACTCCTCCGGCGCGCGGCCGAGCCATTGCAACAGCATCACGGCGTATTGGCAGGACATCGATCCGCGCTTCACCGTGCGGACTAGAGCGCCGGAACACACCGCATGATCATTCAACTCGGCCCTCAAGCCACTCGACTGCTGGGTCAGTGCCTCGGCCAGCGCGGGCCACCCCAGGTTTAACTCAATACGACGGGCATTGAGAGCAGCGACCAGCGCGGCCCCGTCGAACTCGGGCACTGCAACCATGCGTGCAAGAATACCAAGAGTGGCCGACCTCGCACCTCCGCGGGGTCCCTTGTCAAGAGCGCCGTGTCCCGATGGTCGAGAGACAACCGACTCACTTCAACGTCCACATTCTGGAAACTGCCGCCATAAAATCGCCCATCGCAACTACTGGGGATGGTTCGGCACCGAGATGCTGATCGCCAACGCGGTGGGTAAGGACAGCTCACGACGAAGCTAACCCCGTCGCCGTAAGCCGAACGGCTTGCGGGACGGTTCGCGCGGCTCGGGTTTGTTGCGTTCGAGTGCGGCTAGCGTGAGAAGATGGACGATCACATTCCATACCGCGTGGTGTCTGTGCGCGGCGGGGACCTACGTCCGATCGGATCCTGGGTCTACGTCTGGATCGATCTCGACTCGAAGAAGATCGCGTATGTCGGCGGCACCGGTTTCGATCCGGAGTTGCGCGCATATCTGCACCTTACGGACGAGGATCCCAACATCGGGCGGGTGCGCGCCCAGGTCTCTCATGCCGCGCAGGGGAACTTCGATGTTCTGGGGTTCGCCGTGCCCGACGCGGTGGCGCGCCCGCGAGCGAAAGCCGCGCTTATCGGCGCGCTCGCCCGGCTCGGGCTATTCAGCGGCGAGAGCGCACCCGAAGCTGAGCTGTCCCCACTGATACACCCAATGGTCACAGCCATTCGCGACCATCTCGTAAACCTCGGACACGCGGAACATTAGCGGACGCCCACAGGGGAACCCGCACCGGAACTGGCTTAGGAGCAATACCGTTCAGTTAAGGGTTTGTGGGGTAGTTTTTGGTGCATGCCTCGCTCTGGGTGGAAGAAGCCTGAATCGGATCGTCGTCTGTCGGATTTGATTTCGGTTGGGTTGTTGACGCGTGTGTTCCCGGCCGAGGTTGTTGATGAGGTGATTGCTGCTGCCGGGCGCACGCAGGTGCGGCATCGTGCGTTGCCGGCGAGGGTGATGGCGTATTTCTCGATCGGAATGGCTTTGTATTCGGACGGGTCGTATGAAGACGTCTTCGCGGAGCTCACGGATGGTCTTGCCTGGGCGTCGGGTTGGAGGCAAGCCTTCCCGACGCCGTCGAAGTCGGCGATCTTCCAGGCCCGCGCCCGTTTGGGGTCGGTGCCGATGCGTGAGCTGTTCGCTCGTGTCGCGAAACCGTTGGCCGGGCCCGACACGCCGTGCTCGTGGCTGGCCGGTCGGAGGCTGCTTGCGATCGATGGAACCTGCTTGGATGTGTCGGACACTGTTGCGAACACGGACTTCTTCGGCCGCCCTGGTACGGGGCGTGGTGAGCGGTCGGCGTTTCCTCAGGCTCGTCTGGTTGCCGTTGCCGAATGCGGAACCCACGCGATCCTCCACGCGGCTATTGGTCCCTGCAGCACCTCGGAGCTCGAGTTGTCCCGGGGCGTGATCGGCCGGATGGGACCGGGCACGATCCTGATGGCCGATCGAGGCTTCTACGGGTTCCGGCTCTGGCGGCAGGCCGCCGCTACCGGTGCCGACCTGTTGTGGCGGGTCGGGAAGAACCTGAAACCGAGCCATGTTGAAACCCTGGCCGACGGGTCATGGCTGGCGCAGGTTGCACCCAGTTCCGGGCCGGGCTGGCGAAAGGAAGCCCCGATGACCGTGCGTGTGATCGACTATGCGATTGATGACGGTCGAGACAATGCCGAACGCTACCGGCTGGTGACCACGCTGCTGGACCCCGACCAGGCTCCAGCAGAGGAACTCGCTGCCGCTTACAGTCATCGGTGGGAGATCGAGTCCACCTTCGACGAGCTGAAAACCCACCAACGCGGGCCGCGAGCCGTGCTGCGCTCCAAAGCCCCCGACCTGGTCCACCAGGAAATCTGGGGCCACTTGTGTTGCCATTACGCGATCCGCACCCTCATGGTCGATACAGCCGTCCATGCCGGACGCGACCCCGATCGCGTCTCGTTCATCAAAGCACTACGCATCGCCCGGCGCTCGACCACACAGGGCTCTTTTTCCCCCTCAGCACCCTGATCAGGCTGAGGCGATCTGGCATCGCGCCATCCGCTGGCTCGCACGGCACCTCAATCCCGCACGACGGCCGCGCTCCAACCCGCGAGTCATCAAGCGCAAGGTCATCAAATGGGCAGCCAAACGGCTCCACCACACCCACTGGCCACAACCAACACGCGACCCACAGATACTGATCCAAAACGTTAACTGAACAGTATTGGGCTTAGGAGTTGTTCGCGAGCTCGGCTACGGCACATCGAACGGTCACCCGCGAAGAGCGCCAACCCCGGGACCGGTTAGCTCGTCGCAGAACGAGGTCCTTCCGGCCATGACCATGACTAACGCGAGGGTGCGCCCCTGTGCGAGGGGTCCAGCGCCTGCTGCGAAGGGACCGTCTGTTGCTTCGATTCGCAGTCCGGCAGCCCGGGTGTGGGAGGGCACCGCGAAATTGCGTCGGGCATAGAAGTCGGCAACTGTGGTCAACGTTTCGATCGGTACCGAGCGCGAGATCCCGAGCGGTCTGCGGATGTCTTCAGAATGCACTACGACCTCGCCCAGCCACGCCTCGGCCGGTCCAGGCGCCGATTTCGTGCTGTTGATAATGCTGCGAAAGTTTGCCAGGGTTTCGGCCGGGGTTGACCCGCGATGCTCAATCAGACGTGTCTGGTTGTGCAGGTCGAAGTCAAATCGGGCACCTATGACGCTGGCGACCCAACGCGCCGGTGCGATACTCGCCGCGGCGGTCATGTGGGCGACGACATCTTCGACGCTCCACCCATCGCACAAGGATGGAACCGCCCATTTCTCGTCGGCGAGGCCAGCCAAGTCGCCGACCAAAGCCGCCCGCTCGACGTGAGCGGCGTCCCAGACGGTATTTCGGCTGCTTGGCACGGAACTTCCTTCTCTCGGGCAGCGGAAGGCAACTATCCGTCCGCGGTCCCATTCTCCAACCCCAACCCACTACAGGAACGCTGAGCGGGGGTATTCGTGGACGGTCACTACAGGAGAAGTGGAACCATCGTCCTAGCTGGCCCTTGCGCGCCGCCCATTTAACGAAGCGATCGCAGGTAACGTCTGCGCGCGATCCGCTGGGCGATTCGCAGCAGCGGGTAGAGGAATCGCCAGGGCTGTTGTGGTGCGGCCCGCGTGAGCGAGCGCACGGTGAGACGCACCTCTTCGCCGCGTCGGTGCACGATGAACGCCTCTTCGCCGCTGACGGGGTGTCCTGGCATGGTCCGGTACGCGAAGCCGACCCGGTCCAACTCTTCGACCACGGCCACGACCTCCACTGGCTCAACGATGGTCACCGTGAGCAGACGTGCGGTGACGATGACACGGTCGCCCTGCGACACCGGACCGGTCGGGTCGACCGCGAACCCGCTTGCTGTTTTCACCCGCCATCGGAGCACATCCCGAGTGACACGCTCCCACACCGCGTCACCACTTCCCACGACCGCCGACACTTCCGAGCGACGGTATCCAGGGTCGCTCGGGGGCCATTCGCGAAGCTCAGGGCTGGTCATGGGTCATTTCCTTCGCTACGTTCACCGGGCTCTCGACTGGAGCCTCCCTCGTGCGTTGCAATTGCCTGCAGCGTCGCTAACGCGAGCCACTGATTCGCAGGTCCCGCCAGCTGAAGCCTTCTGATTCGGGTAGCGCGTCGCGAATTTGTGCGTCACTAAAGGGAAGTCGTGGGCGGAGATCGTCCGGTAGCTCCGAAGCTGGCAGAGCAGCGTCCGTGACGCCTTCGGCCAGCATCCTCGCCTGTGCTTTCGCCAAGAGCGGCACTTTCATCGTCCATTCCGTGACCTGGGCGAGAACGTAGTGGAACGCGACAGGCAAACGGACGATCATCAGTCGTCGGTCGAGGACTCGCGCAACTCGACGAGCCGCTTCGCTCAAGAGCAGACTCTCACCGCCGCGGACGGCGACGGTTTGATTTGTGAGGCGAGTGCCGAGAGCGGCGACCACAACATCCACGAGTTCGTCAACGGGGATGGGGTTGATCGTCTTCTCCCGAAGTCCGACGGAGGCGAACAATGGAATCGTCTGTATGGTGCGGCTCAGGTGATCGACGAGGTGGTCGCCGTGGCCGTAGATCATTCCCGCTTTCAGAATCGTGTATTCCAAACCTGAGGAGCGAATCATCTCTTCGGCCGCCCATTTCGACTCGTGGTAGGCCGAGCCCGTTCCCGGGCGGGCGCGCAAGAAGCTGAGCATGACGATCTTGCGCACGCCCGCGCGTCGTGCCGCTTCGATCACCGCAGCCGTGCCCTGAATGTGGACACGGTCGAAGCTCTGCTCACCGATTTCACGGTTGATTCCTGCGCAATGTGCTACCGCTTCGCAGCCCTCGAACGCCCGTGTCAGTGCGTCCACATCATCGACGTGCGTGCCCGAGCGGCGGGAGACTATTGCCACGTCGGTCGCCGGGAATCGTTCCGCGAGGTGGCTGCCGACGAATCCAGTTCCACCAGTAATGGCTACTCTCATCATCCGACTATGGCGTATACCGCAGCTCCTCGTCACGGCCTTGTCTGTCCTGGTCGCCCTACGATCCTTTGGCCCACCGTTCCGCACGCGTCCCAGAAGTCCGACGGTGACCGAACACTCCCGCACGGATACTGGGACCTACGAGTTGACGCACCCGGGGGTGTCGCGTTTGCCCCGCCCGTTGAAGATTCGCGCTCAGGTGCCTCTAACGCGACAGCAGGTCGACGCTTTCGACCGTCTCGTATCCCTAGGGTTACGAGGCGTCTCGTGGTCGGCGTCGCCAGTGTCCGAGGGACTGTACGTTGAACGGTGTAACTCCGATCAAGGAGGTACGAGATGAGCATGCAGGTTGAGGCGGTCGAGCAGGCCGTGTCGGAAGGAGCCGGGACGCGCGTGGCGATAGCAGTTGAGGAACGAGAGCAGAAGCCGCCGCTGTCGGCGCCGACGGTGGACCGGCAGCTGGTGGCGAGCCTGGTCGA
>DATCDQ010000040.1:0-41073 GCA_036510655.1 Microbacteriaceae bacterium
TGGACAACTCGCGACGGTCGCGCTTGGCACGAATCAGGTCGACGGTATCGAAGGCTTCAACGGCCGGATCAGTCATGACTTCCCTAATGTTGTGAATCGCTGCGCTGTGAATCGCTGCGCTCGGATTCACCGTGCTCTGACACACGGTACTGGGCGAGTTGGCGGGGTCCGAACGCGTCCGGGAGCACCTCATCGATCGTGCGGATGCCGGAAACGGTCTCCAGCAGTATCCCGGCAACCGAGTGCTCATAGAGCAGCTGACGGCAGCGGCCGCACGGCATGAGCGTCTCGCCGTTGCCGTCGACGCACGTGAACGCCACCAGCTGGCCGCCGCCACTCATATGCAGCGCGGAGACCAGCCCGCATTCTGCGCACAGCGTCACGCCGTAACTGGCGTTCTCCACATTGCAACCCGCCACGATGCGCCCATCCGTGACCAGCGCCGCAGCGCCGACCGGGAACCGTGAATACGGCACGTAAGCGTTGCCCATCGCCTCGACGGCCGCCTCGCGGAGAGCTCCCCAATCGACGTCGCCTGGCAGCGGTGCGTTCTCATCGGCGGTCATGATTTTATGTAGGGCTTTCCGTCGGCGCCCGGTGCGCGTGAGAAGCCGACCAGGCCGGCGACGGCGAAGATCGTCACAACGTAGGGCAGCATGTTCATGAACTCGCTGGGCACCGGCGCGTTCAGCAGGCTCAGCACGCTCTGCAGGTTGTCGGCAAAACCGAACAGCAGCGCAGCCAGCATGGCGCGGATGGGGTCCCACCGGCCGAAGATGACGGCAGCCAGTGCAATATATCCGGCACCGTTGGTCATGTTCTGCACGAAGCCGACGCCGGAGCCGAGGGTGAAGTACGCGCCGCCGAGGCCGGCGATTGCGCCGCCTGCAGTCACGGCCCAGAACCGGGTGCGGTTCACGTTGATGCCGACCGTGTCCGCGGCTTGCGGATGCTCTCCCACCGACCGCACGCGAAGTCCCCACCGCGTGCGGAACAGGAACACAGCCACGAGGGCCACCGCGATGTAGGCCAGGTAGACGATCAGCGTCTGTTTGAACAGCACGGGCCCGATGAGCGGAATCGAACTGAGCAGCGGAATCGGCACTGTCGGCAGGCTCGGCGGCAGATTGAACGCCTCCGTGTTGTTCGCCAGCAGTGACGAGTACAAGAAGCCGGTAATGCCGGCGATCAGCACGTTCAGCACCACACCGACGATGACCTGATCGACGATGTAGGTGATCGAGAAGACCGCCAGAAGCATCGATACGAGCGCGCCGGCAACCATCGCCGCGATCAGCCCGGCAGTCAGCGACTTGGTGATGCTCGCCACGAACGCCGAGGTGAACGCCCCCGCGAGCAGCTGACCCTCGATGGCGATGTTCACAACACCGGCCCGCTCGGAAAGCACGCCGCCCATCGAGCCGAAGATCAGCGGCACGCTCAAGCCGAGGGCGCCTGCCAGAAGGCCGGCGATCGGCAGCGTCTCACCGACAACCGACCAGGTCAGGAAGCCGAACAAGACAACCAGGGAGAAGACGACCCCGATCCAGCGAGGAACCCGGCGTGAGTTCGCAACGTAGACCGCGCTGGCGATGGTCAGCAGAACGGCGATGACCGAGACAACGATCCCGACAGGAACGGCTGGGGCCGTGATGTTCGGCAGATGCACGAAATCGGTGCCCGTCGCGAACGAGAACGTCGACTTGCCGGGGCGACCCAAGATCACGAACAGCACGATGCTGACGATACTGAAGATGCCGAAGATGATCGGCAGCTTCCAGCTGGTCACGACGACGGTGGCCGCTTTGAAAGCTGCTGACGCGCTGGGCGCCGAAGAGGTGCCGACGGGCGGCGTCACCGCGGTCATCCCGCAACCACCTTACTCGCGGGCTTGCCGCGTTTCGAGACGCGTTTTGCGACAGGAGAGGGCAACCGGAAGATGGCCCGCACCAGAGGCGGCGCGGCGATGAACAGAACCACAACGGACTGCACGACAGCGACGACCTCGACCGGCACACCGACCGCGGCCTGCATCGACGGCCCGCCGTTCTGCAGTGCCCCGAACAGGATGCCCGCGACGAAGACTCCGAAAGGACGAGACCGGCCCAGCAGAGCGACCGTGATCGCGGTGAAGCCGATGCCGGCGTCGATGTCGCTACCGAAACCGCCCAATAGTGTCGTGCCCAGAACCTGCGATGCCGCCGCGAGACCGACAAGGGCACCGGAGACCACCATGGTCCAGACGTAGATGCTCTTGACGCTGATGCCCGCCGTGCGCGCAGCTGTGGGGTTCTCACCGACCGCCCGGAACTTGAATCCGAGGCTCGAGCGCTCCATCAGCCACCACACCGCGACCGTCACGATGATGACGATGATGAAGCCGATGTCCACACCGTACGAGCGTCCGAACAACGACGGGTACTGGGCAGACGGCAGGATGGCAGGCGTCTTAGGGTCGTTGGATCCTGGTGCTTGCAGCACCGGCGTCGTCAGCAGGTAGTTCAGCAGATACAGGGCGATGTAGTTGAGCATGATCGTCACGATCACCTCATGGGCGCCGGTGCGGGCTTTGAGGAAACCGGCGATCGCCGCCCATAATGCTCCACCGGCCAGCGCCGCGATCAAAGCGACAAGGATGTGGAGGCCGGCCGGAAGATGCAGGTCGAACCCGACGAGCCCCGCGGCAACGGCAGCAATGAGCATCTGCCCCTGGCCACCGATGTTGAACAGCCCGACACGGAAACTCAGCGCAATGCCGAGCCCGGCGGCGATGATCGCCGTCGAAATGCTGAGCGTGTTGGTGAACGACTCGATTCCGAGCGCGAACGTCGGCGCGGAGAAGTTGTAAATGGCGCTGCTGAACAGTGCAGAATACGCCCCGCCGACCGCGTTGCCGATGGCCGTGAACGTGTCGCCGGGGGCCGCGAAGAAGTAGCCGGATGCCTGCTGAACCTGCGGGTTCGTCACCGCGATCAGGATGGCGCCGGCGACAAGTGCCAGGAAGATCGCCAAGACCGAGATCGCGAACGTGCCCGTCGTCGCCGCGCGCAGCGCATCCGTCCATCGCGAATCCGGCTCACGGTCTGGTCCGCCCGTTTCAGGTGCCAACTGCTGGGGCGGGATCTGGTCAAGCGCGAGCCCGCCCGCCTGCACACCGAGTGCGTCCGGTTGAACGACGGTGGGAAGCTGCTGGTCGGCGCCGTCGCGGCCGGTCGTCTCGGTCATACGGATGCTCCCTGTGCTTCGAGCGCGATGGCTTCAGGCGGGTTCTCGCCGGCCATCATCAGACCGAGGATCTCTCGTGGCGTGTCACCGGGTACGATTCCGACGATTTTTCCGCGGTACATGACGGCGATGCGGTCGCCGAGGGCCGTGATTTCGTCGAGCTCCGTCGAAACGACGAGCACCGGCACGCCGGAGTCGCGTGTGGCGACGATCCGCTCGTGCACGAATTCGATCGAGCCGACGTCCAGTCCACGTGTCGGCTGGGCGGCGACGAAGAGCCGAAGGTCACGGCTCAGTTCGCGCGCCAGCACGACCTTCTGCTGATTTCCGCCGGAGAGTTGCCCGGCCCGAGTGTCGATGCCTTGGGCCCGCACATCGAACTCCGCGATCTTCTCCTCGGCGTACTGAGCGCGGAATGCCAGACGCAGCCCGCCGCCTTTGACGAACGGGGCGCCATCGGAGCGATCGAGCATCAGGTTCTCCGCGATGGTGAACTCGGCGATGAGCCCGTCTTCGTTGCGGTCCTCGGGCACGAAGCCGACGCCCGCATCCAGCACATTGCGCACACTGCGCCCGATCAGGTTCTCTCCGTCCAGAGTGATCTCGCCTGAGACCCGGCTCTGCAGACCGAGGAGCGCCTCCGTCAATTCGGTCTGGCCGTTGCCCTGAACGCCGGCAATCGCCATGATCTCGCCGCGCTTGACGTCGAAGCTGATGTTGTCGATCGTGACAATGCCGCGAGCATCCACCACGGTGAGGTCTTTGACGACCAGTGCGACCTCGCCGATCTGCTGCGGGTCCTTGATGACGGACAGTCCGACCGGCCTGCCGACCATGAGCGAGGCCAGCTCGGCATTCGAGGCACGAGGGTCGGCCTCACCGACCACCTTCCCGAGCCGGATGACGGTGATGCGGTCCGCGACCTCGCGCACCTCGCGCAGTTTGTGGGTGATAAAGACGATGCCTGTGCCACGCTCCTTGAGTTGCGTCATGATGACCATCAGCTCGTCGGTCTCCTGCGGCGTCAGTACGGCCGTCGGCTCGTCGAAGACGAGCACCTTGGCGTCGCGGGAAAGGGCCTTGATGATCTCCACCCGCTGCTGGACGCCGACGGGGAGATCTTCGATCAGCGCATCCGGATCGACATCGAAACCGAACTGTGCAGAGATCTCACGCACTCGTGCGCGCGCCGAGGCGATATCCAGGCGCCCGCCGAACTTCGTCGGTTCGTGGCCGAGCATGACGTTCTCTGCGACGGTGAAGACGGGGATCAGCATGAAGTGCTGGTGCACCATTCCGATGCCCGCAGCCATTGCGTCGCCGGGGCCGGCGAAGTGCTGAACGACCCCGTCGATGAGGATCTCGCCCTCGTCGGCCTGGTACAGGCCGTAGAGCACGTTCATCAGGGTGGATTTGCCTGCACCGTTCTCACCGAGCAGGCAGTGGATTTCGCCGGGCTCAACCGTGAGGCTGATGTGATCGTTGGCGACCAGGGCACCGAATCGCTTCGTGATAGCGCGAAGTTCGAGCTTCATAGAGTCAATCTACCTTCTGACCCGCGTCATCGCGGGTCTCGACAAGCAGCCGCGCAATCGGGGAGGTCGGCCGACGGCCGACCTCCCCAATGTCGAGTTGCGTGCCCTAACTTACTTCTTGAATCCGGAAGGCGACGTGACCGTGATCGAGCCGTCGATGATGCCGGCCTTGATCGTGTCCAGTTCACCCTGAAGGCCGGAGTCGACCTTTGAGGCGAAGGAGTGGAACGGAGCAATGCCCACGCCGTCATTCTTCAACGTGCCGACGAATTGGCTGTTGTCGAACTTACCGCCCGCTCCCGCCTGCTTGACGATCGTGTCGACCGTTGGCTTGATGTTCTTCATGATGGACGTGAGGAACAAGTCGTTGAATCCGCTCTGGTCGGTCAGGAAGACGTCCGCGTCGTTGCCGAGGAGGGCGACCGACTTGCCTGAGGCCTTGATCGCCGCGCCGGCGCCCTGGTAGATCGGGCCACCGATCGGAGCGAGGATGTCAGCGTTCTGACCGAGCATGCTCTCGGCGAGAGTCTTGGACACGTTCAGGTCGGTGAAGCTGTTGGTGAACTGGCCGTCTTGCGACGCGACGTCCCAGCCGATGACCTTGGCGGTCTTGCCCTTCTGGGTGTCGTAGTACTTGACGCCATCGGCGATGCCGTCCATGAAGATCGTCACGGACGGGAGCTTCTGGCCGCCGTAGGTGCCGATGACGCCGGTCTTCGAGTAGCTCGCCGCGGCGTAGCCCGCGAGGAATCCGGCCTCATCCGTCTCGAAGACGACGGGCTTCACGTTCGGGAGCGTGATGCTGTTGTCATCAATCATGACGAAGTTGACCTTCGGGTTTGCCGTCGCGGCATCCTTGACCGGAGCAACCAGATTGAACCCCGACGCGACGATGATGTTGCAACCCTGTGCAATCAGGCTCTTGATGTTCGGGGCGTAGTCGTTTGCAGTCTTCGACTGCACTTTCTTGTAGCTCGTGCCGAGTGACGTCGCTGCTTGCTGCACCCCCTCCAGCCCAAGCTGGTTGAACGAGCGGTCGTTGAACCCGCCCTGGTCCGAGACGATGCACGGAAGGAATTTGGATTTTGCCGCGCCGGTCGTCGAGCTGCTGCTGGGTGCTGATCCACAGCCGGCAAGCATCGCAATAACGCCCGCGGCAGCAAGGCCGATAAACGCGGCCTTTCGAGCTTTTACAATCAAGGTGTCCTCCAAAATCGCTTGGCTGCGCGAGTGCGCGCACGCTTGCTCAAACGTTACCGAACGTGACGAACCCCGTGAATCTCGGCGTCTTTTCTTAATATCAGCGTTATATTCGGGTCCCTTTTCGACCGTTGGCCACCATCGCATGCTCAGATGAGCAGATAACAGCGCACAAGCTGCTCGCCGGTACCCTGCCGCGGTGACTGGGCTGTCCCCCGAGTGCGGGTCAGAGCACGTCACTCGATCCGGAGAGCTTCAGCGCGTCGACGACGGCCTTGACCCTCTGGGCGTTTTCGCTCGTTGTCACGAGGAGTGCGTCGGGGGTGTCGACGACCACAATGTCCTTGACGCCGATCAAACTGATCACGCGATTAGTCTGGCTGACGACGATGCCGCTGGAGGCATCCGACAAGACCCGCGCGTTCGGGCCGAGGATCGCCAGATTCGACTTGCGCCCCCCGTTGTTCAGCTTCGCCAGGGATGCAAAATCGCCCACATCGTCCCAGTCGAAATGACCGGGGATGACAGCCAGTCGCCCCGCCGCGGCGGCCGGCTCCGCGACCGCGTAATCGATCGCGATCTTCTTCAACTCCGGCCAGATCCGGTCGACAGCAGGACCGCGCAACGCAGGGTCGTCCCAGACCAGCGCCAGCTCGGTGAGCCCGGCGAGGAGTTCTGGCTCCGATTTTCCGATCTCCTCGAGCAACCGATCCGCTCTGCTGATGAACATGCTCGCGTTCCACAGGTACGCGCCATCTGCGAGAAACTTCTTGGCCGTGCGCAGCACGGGCTTCTCGACAAACGCCTCGACCGCGCGCGCGCTCGGTGCGCCGTCGATCGTCAGCGGTGCACCGTAATGGATGTAGCCGAAGCCGATCGCCGGCTCTGTCGGCTCGATCCCGATCGTTGCGATGTATCCCGCATCGGCCGCGGCGACGGCTTCGGCCACTGCCGCATGGAACAAGCGCACATTGCGGATCACGTGATCGGCCGCGAACGAGCCGATGATCACGCCCGGCTCACGATGCTCCAGAATCGCCGCTGCGAGGCCGATCGCTGCCGTCGAATCACGCGGCTCGCTTTCCAGCACGACATTGGGGTCTTTCAGATCCGGCAGCTGCGACTCGACAGCCGCACGGTGAGCGCGACCGGTGACCACCATGATTCGCTGGTCGCCTGCAATCGGCGTGAGCCGGTCCCAGGTGTCGCGCAACAGCGTCTGCCCCGATCCGGTCAAATCGTGCAAGAACTTTGGCGCATCCGCTCGCGACAGCGGCCACAGACGGGAACCGACTCCACCCGCCGGAATCACACAGTAGAAGCGGTCGAGCGGGCCAGTCGTTGCGGTCATGCCCACAGGATAGCTGTTCACCTCGTGGGCGCCGCGTGAGAGTGTCTGTTTCGGACGAGTGCGCCAGCTGGGCTGGACGCGCTCGTCCGAAACAGGCACTCTGGCGAGCGGATGCCGGTGGCCACATCCCGCAGATTTATCTTGATATCGAGATAGTTAGGCTCACCTAAGCAACGTGCACGCGGGGCGAGTCGTAGACTGGGGCCACGCATCACGCGTCACTTCTTGCGGATCCCCACTCGCGGCATCCGATGACAACCAGGGAGGGTTGTTTCGTGGCAAATCAAGCGACAGGAACTCTGACGCCGAAGGCATCCCGGCCAGGAGGCACCCTCTATCGGGGCGATCGCATAGGGATGTGGTCCTGGGTGCTTCACCGCATCACAGGGCTGGCGATCTTCTTCTTCCTCCTGGTTCATATCCTCGACTCGGCGGTACTCGGGATCAGCCCACAGGCGTACAACGCGGTGATCGGCACCTACAAGAACCCGATCATGGGGCTCGGTGAGACCGTGCTCGTGATGGCGATCGCCTTCCACGCACTGAACGGCCTGCGGATCATCCTGATCGACTTCTGGGGCAAGGGGGCGAAGTACCAGAAGGTCATGTTCTGGATCGTCATCGTGCTCTGGGTCGTGCTGATGGCAGGCTTCGTGCCGATCCACCTGGCAAACGTCTTCAGCGAAGGGCACTGAGATGACCACGATCGATGCTCCCCGTACACCCGCGCGCCCGGCACGCAAGGGCGGTGTGAATTGGGAAAAGTGGGGCTGGATGTACATGCGCGTTTCCGGCGTTCTGCTGGTCGTGCTCATCTTCGGCCACCTGTTCGTGAACCTCGTGTTAGGTCAGGGAATCAAAGCCATCGACTTCGCCTTCGTCGGCGGCAAGTGGTCCGATCCGTTCTGGCAGGTCTGGGACGGCCTGATGCTGTGGTTGGCACTCATCCACGGCGGCAACGGCATGCGCACCCTGATCAACGACTACGCCCGCAACGGCACGGTGAACCGCATCCTCAAGTTCGCTGTTCTCGCGGCCGTCGTCATTCTGATCGCGATCGGCACCTACACGGTGACGGTATTCAACCCGTGCCCCTCCGGAACGGCCGCGAACCTGCTGCCCAGCTTCTGCGCGACCATCGGAAAGTGACCAACTCACGATGATCGTCAACTGCCTGACCCCCACCTGCTACGCCCACTGAAAGCTACGGAACCTTACGTGACTGACCAGAATTCGGACTCGACCGTCATCGACGGCGTTCACCATCACCAGTTCGACGTCGTCATCGTCGGCGCCGGCGGCGCGGGCATGCGCGCGGCGATCGAGGCGGGACCACACGCCAACGTTGCCGTGATCTCCAAGCTGTATCCGACGCGCTCACACACCGGCGCAGCCCAAGGCGGCATGGCCGCTGCCCTTGCCAACGTCGAAGAAGACAACTGGGAGTGGCACACCTACGACACCGTCAAGGGCGGCGACTACCTCGTTGACCAGGATGCCGCGGAGATCCTCGCAAAGGAAGCCATCGACGCCGTCATCGACCTCGAGAACATGGGGTTACCGTTCAACCGGACCCCCGAGGGCAAGATCGACCAACGCCGGTTCGGCGGCCACACGCGCGACCACGGCAAGTCGGCCGTTCGGCGCTCGTGCTACGCGGCGGACCGCACCGGCCACATGATCTTGCAGACGCTGTTCCAGAACTGCGTCCGGCTCGGCATCAACTTCTTCAACGAGTTCTATGTGCTGGATCTCGTCATGGCCGAGGTCGACGGGCCCGACGGAACGACCATCGAAAAGCCGACCGCAGTGGTCGCCTACGAACTCGCGACCGGGGAACTCCACGTTTTCCACTTCAAAGCCGTGATCTTCGCGACCGGCGGCTTCGGCAAAATCTTCAAGACCACCTCGAATGCGCACACCCTGACCGGTGACGGCGTCGGCATCATCTGGCGTAAAGGCCTTCCGCTGGAAGACATGGAGTTCTTCCAGTTCCACCCGACCGGCCTCTACGGCCTCGGCATCCTCCTCACCGAGGGTGCACGCGGTGAAGGCGCGATCCTGCGCAACGCGTCCGGTGAGCGGTTCATGGAACGCTACGCTCCCACGATCAAAGACCTCGCCCCGCGCGACATCGTCGCACGCAGCATGGTGCTCGAGGTTGCAGAAGGTCGCGGCGCCGGTCCGCACAAGGACTACGTGCTGCTGGATTGCACCCACCTCGGCGCCGAGGTGCTCGAGACCAAGCTCCCGGACATCACCGAGTTCGCCCGCACGTACCTCGGCGTCGATCCGGTGACAACCCCGGTGCCGGTCATGCCGACCGCGCACTACGCGATGGGCGGCATCCCCACAAACAACAATGCAGAAGTGCTGTCCAGCAACACGACGATCGTTCCCGGCCTCTACGCCGCCGGCGAATGCGCATGCGTCTCCGTACACGGCTCCAACCGCCTCGGCACCAACTCGCTGCTGGACATCAACGTCTTCGGCAAGCGTGCAGGCAAGAACGCGATCGAATATGCGAAGACCGCGGAATTCGCGCCGCTGCCGGAGCATGCGGCCGACGGCATCCGCAACATGCTCGAGGGCATGCGCGCCTCGACGGGCACCGAGAGGATCGCCGCGATCCGCAAGGAACTGCAGGACGAGATGGACCGCAACGCGCAGGTGTTCCGCACCGACGAATCACTCAACCAGGTGACCCAGACCATCCACCGTCTGCGTGACCGCTACAAGAACATCGCCGTGCAGGACAAAGGCAAGCGATTCAACACCGACCTGCTCGAGGCCGTCGAACTGGGCTTCCTGCTCGACCTGGCCGAGGTCGTCGTCTATTCGGCACGAAACCGCCTGGAAAGCCGTGGCGGCCACCAACGCGACGACTACCCGAAGCGCGACGACGTGAACTACATGAAACACACGATGGCCTACCTGACCGGCGACCCGCACTCGTCCGAGGCAGGCGACCACATCAAACTCGAATGGAAACCCGTCGTGATCACCCGCTATCAGCCCATGGAGAGGAAGTACTGATGTCCAACGCCGTCCTCGAGACCCCTCCTGCAGCCGAAGCGCCCATCCAGTCGTTCACCGTTACGTTCATCATTCGCCGGTTCGATCCCGACGTGGATGCCGAACCTCATTGGCAGGATTTCGACGTCGAAATGTACGCAACAGATCGCGTGCTCGACGCCCTGCACAAGATCAAGTGGGAGCAGGATGGTTCTCTGACTTTCCGTCGCTCCTGCGCTCACGGCGTCTGCGGGTCGGACGCGATGCGCATCAACGGTCGCAACAGGCTCGCCTGCAAGACCCTGATCAAGGACCTCGACATCGCGAAGCCGATTTACATCGAGGCGCTCAAGGGCCTTCCGCTGGAGAAGGACCTCGTCGTTGACATGGAGCCGTTCTTCGAGTCGTACCGCGCCGTGCAACCGTTCCTGCAGGCGCACAGCACACCGCCCGGGGGTCGCGAGCGCATTCAATCGGCCGAACAACGTGCCCGTTTCGACGACACCACGAAATGTATTCTCTGCGCGGCATGCACGTCGTCGTGCCCGGTGTTCTGGACGGACGGGCAGTACTTCGGCCCCGCCGCGATCGTGAACGCACACCGTTTCATCTTCGACTCACGCGACGACGCCTCGGGTGTTCGCCTCGACATCCTCAACGACAAGGAAGGCGTGTGGCGCTGCCGCACCACCTTCAACTGCACGGAGGCATGCCCCCGTGGCATCCAGATCACGCAGGCGATTGCCGAGGTCAAGCAGGCGATTATGCGCGGCCATGCATGACAGAATTGCGGAGCAATTCTGCATGGCCGCGCCGAGCGAGCCTGCGAGCGAGGTTTCGCTAACACAAGCCGCGAAGCGTCCGCCGCGTGATAGAAACGCGAAGCAGTTGGTGCAGGGTTAGGTAACTGGGTCTCGATACGCTCGCTGGCGCTCGCTACTCGACCACCGAGAAGGCTGGCGCTCGCTACTCGACCACCGAGAAGGCTGGCGCTCGCTACTCGACCAGCGGGGAGAGCGCCGTCACCGCGGCGCGGGCCTCTGCCGCACTCATTGCCTGCATCGCGCGACGCGCATACAAGCGAGCGTCCTCCAGCGTGACGCGACCGAGCTGCTGTCGTACGTCGGCGATCGCAGCGGCCGCCATCGACAGCTCGGTCACGCCGAGCCCGATGAACACGACCGCAAGCAGCGGATCGGCCGCCGCCTCACCGCACACTCCGACCGGGATCGCAGCGTTCCCGCCCGCGTCGCCGATCAACTTCATCAGGCGCAAGACGGCCGGATGCCACGGGTCCTGATACGCGGATACGGAACCGAGCATCCGGTCCGCTGCAAGCGTGTACTGCGTCAGGTCGTTTGTGCCGATGCTGACGAAATCCACGAGTCCGACCAGTTGTTCGGCCAGGACGGCCGCCGACGGCACTTCGATGGTCACACCCAGTGACGTGAGCCCCACCTCACGGCCGAGCTGAACGAAGTATCGCGTCTCCTCTGCGTCGGCGATCATGGGCGCCATCACGCCGAGCTGACCCTGCGTCGCATCCTGCGCTTGCGCCAGGGCGGTGAGTTGGTCTCGAAGCACCTGCTCATGTTCGCGCAGCGCACGGATGCCGCGCCGACCCAGCGCCGGATTTTCCTCATGCGTGTGTCCGAGGAATGCAAGTTGTTTGTCTGCGCCGGCGTCCAGCACCCGCACGATCACTTTTCTGCCGGCGAACGCCTGCAGAAGCCCGATGTAGTGATCGCGCTGCACCGTCACAGACGGTGCATTGCGCGCGTCGAGAAACAGGAATTCGGTGCGGAACAGCCCGACTCCTTCAGCGCCGAGCGCGACCGCAGCCGCGGCATCCTTCGGGGCCGCGAGATTCGCCATCAGCGAGATGTGCATTCCATCCTTGAGCGCACCAGGCGTGATCGGCCGCGTCGGCGCCACCGCCGGCACGCGGCCCAGCACGCGCGCGATTTCATCAGGTGTGGGATGAGTGGTGACCTCCCCCGCATCCGCATCGACGATGATGAGTTGCCCGTTGACCAGCTCATCACTGGCGGCTGTACCCACGACGGCGACGAGGCCCTTTGCTCGGGCGAGGATCGCGGTGTGCGACGTCGGTCCGCCATCGCGCGTCACCAATGCCAGTACCTTGTCGAGGTCGAGCAAGGCGGTGTCGGCTGGTGCGAGGTCCTGAGCGACGAGAATGAACGGCGTGTCCGAGCGCGGTACCCCGGGGGTTGAAACTCCGCCGAGGTGCGCGACCGCACGCTGTGAAACATCGCGCAGGTCGGCGACGCGGCCGGCCATCAGGCCGCCGGCGCTCTTCAGCGCCTCGCGAAAAGACTCGAACGCCTCGAACACGGCGCGCTCCGCCGTCTTGCCCAGGCCGATGCGCTCGTGCACGTCCTCGATCACCGCGGGATCCTCGGCCATCAACGCCTGCGCCCTGAGCACATCACGTGCCTCGCCGTCTACTCGGCCCGCACGGTCGAGCAGCTCCTTGGCCGTCGCGGCAAGCGCCGTGGCAACGCGCGCGTACTCCAGGTACGGCTCGGCAGTCGAGGCGATGTCGGGCGGATCCGCAATCGGGGCAGGCATCCGCAGTACGACTCCGATCACGGACCCGTGCCCGATGCCTACCCCATGAATCCGCATGCTCGCGCCCGCCACGTGACCAGCCTAGGCCCGCCGCGTCGCGGCGGCGCGCTTCGACTGCGGCCGACGACCTATGCTGATGCTGTGAGCTCGCAGCCCCCGGCGGATGGTCCGCCGCACGACGCCGATCCGGACGACGCGGGCCCTCGTTGGCACCGCATCAAGCCAACTCTCGAGCAGTTGGACAAACTGGCCGCCCCGGTGAGGCAGACGGTGCAGGAGAAAGTGGCCCGCGCATCCGTCGTGGTGCAGTGGGCGAATCGGTTCCGCATCTATCGTGTCGGCCTGCGGTTCACGAGCCGTGACGGCAACCTGCTCGCGGCTGGCATGTCCTATCGCGCGATCTTCGCCATTTTTGCTGCTGTGTGGCTGGGATTCTCGATCGCCGGTTTCTGGCTTGCCGGCAACAGCGCGATCGAGACCGCGATCATCAACCTCATCGACCAGGTCGTGCCTGGGCTGGTCGGCCCAGGCGGTGCGATCTCGGACGCGGCGCTGAACACGATCGGCAGCACCCTCGGCTGGACCGGCGTGATTGCCGGAATCGGTTTGCTCTGGACGGCGACCAGCTGGCTCAACGCGATCCGGCTCTCCGTGCGCGTCATGTTCGATCTGGGCAGCGTCAAGGTCAATCTCGTGCTGGCTCGCCTCGGCGATGCCGCGCTCGCCCTCAGCTTCGGCGTTGTGCTGGTCGTCGCCGCGACGCTTTCGCTGGCTAGCACGACAGTCCTGACCACACTCCTGTCCTGGATCGGCGTGAACAATAACTCGTTCTGGTCCGAAGTAGTCGGCGGCCTCGCCAGCTTCGTCATCGTGGCCGCGCTGAACGTGCTGGTGCTCGCCGTCATGTTCCGCGTGCTGTCCCGTGTCGCCATCCCCCTGCGCGCCCTCCTGGTCGGCGCGACGTTGGGCGGTCTGAGCCTGTCGGTGCTGAGCACGGCCGCAGGATTTCTGTTCAGCGGCGCCGGAAGCAATCCCCTCTTGGCATCGTTCGCCGTCTTCTTCGGACTGCTGCTCTGGTTCAACCTGGTGGCCCGGGTCATTCTGCTGGCCGCGTCATGGATCGCCGTCGGGATGAACGACCGGGGCATCTCACCACGCACGCTGACCGCGGAGCAACGCGAGCTGGAGCGTGCGCTGGAGGACTACCAGGCGCGCGTGGGCGCGGCGGAAGCCGACGTTGCCGAAGCGCAAGGCGATTATGAGAATGCACGCGGGCTCGGAAAGATCTTCGCCGGTCGCCGGCTCACGAAGGCACACGCCCGACTGGGAGCGATCGCCGCGGAGCGGGCCGCGCGGGCGGAACGCGCAGTGGGCCGGAGTAGCGGCGGTCTTCACTAGGCTGCAGACGTGGCGAAAGATGTGAACACGGATGCGAACGCGGATGCGCGCGCGGAGCCGGCGACGGGCATCCGTCGTCTGATCGCGACGGTCGCGCATGTCGTGCGCTGGGCGCAGGCCACAACTCCAATGCGTGCGTTCACCCGTTTCGGCCGGGCACGTGGTGGCCTACTCGCCGCGGGAATGTCGTATCAGGCGTTGTTCGCCGTTCTCGCGGCACTGTGGCTCGTCTTCGCCGTCGCCGGACTCTGGCTCACATCGAACAAAGAACTCTTGGATGCTCTGATCCGGCTGATCAATCAGAGCGTGCCCGGCCTGATCGGCGCGGACGGCGCGATCTCAGAGGAAGCGCTGTCGCGCCTGGCCGGAACACTCAGCTGGACCGGCCTCATCGCCGCGGTCGGGCTGCTGTCGACGGCAATCGCTTGGCTTGGTTCGACACGCCAGGCGATTAGGACGATCTTCGGCGTGCCCGACGACCGCACCAACGTGATTCTGCAGAAACTGCGCGATCTCGGCCTCGCGCTGGGCTTCGGCGTGCTCCTGGCCGCCGGCGCGATCGTCTCACTGCTCAGCACCTCACTGCTCGGCAGCGCATTCAACTTCTTCGCCGTGCCGACCGAATCGTTCTGGGCAAATCTGGCCGGTCGCGCCGTGAGTTTTCTTGTCGTCGTCGCCCTGAATACGGTCACCCTCGGCACCATGTACCGGGTACTGTCGCGGTTGGCGATCCCGTGGCGGGCGCTCCTGGCCGGCGCGGCCGCCGGCAGCGTGGCACTCGCCGTGCTGAGCACAGTGAGCGGCCTGGTCCTGCGCGGGGCGAGCAGCAATCCGCTTGCCGCATCATTCACCGCCGTGCTCGGCCTGCTGATCTGGTTCAACCTGGTCTGCCAGGTGATTCTCATCGGGGCGGCCTGGATCTCCGTCTCACTGGAGGATCGCGGAATCTCGGCCCAGCGCGCGGTTCGGAAGCGTCGTCGGGCCGCGCGCACCGGCGGCGACGCCGTTCCGGACGCTGCCGTGTCGGAGGCTCCCCATAAACTGTAGCAATGGCCCCCTCCGTTAAATCTTCTTCCACAAGACCGCTCCGCATCGCCAGCGTCAATGTCAACGGAATCCGGGCCGCCTTCCGCAGGGGCATGGCCGACTGGGTGAACACTCGCCATGTCGACATCATCGCCCTGCAGGAAGTTCGCGCGTCGACCGAAGACCTTGAAGGGCTCTTCGGGCCCGGCTGGCACATTCTGCACGACCCCGCGAGCGCGAAGGGCCGGGCCGGAGTTGCGCTGGTCAGCCGCAGCGCGGCATCCGCTCACCGGGTTGAACTCGGCGCCGCCGAATTCGACAGCGCCGGTCGGTGGCTCGAAGCAGACTACGACGTCAACGGCACGCCCGTCACCGTCGTCAGCACCTACGTGCATTCCGGCGAGGCCGACACGCCGAAGCAGGTCGAGAAGTACAAGTTCCTCGACGCCATGATCGAGCGGATGCCGCTGCTCGCGGCCCACAATCCGCTCTCCGTCGTGATGGGCGACCTGAATGTCGGGCACCGCACGCTCGACATCAAGAACTGGAAGGGCAACGTGAAACGCGCCGGCTTTCTGCCGGAAGAGCGCGCGTATTTCGACCGGTTTTTCGGTGCAGAAGGCGACGACCTGTACAACAATGGCGCCGGACTCGGCTGGGTCGACATCGGCCGCAAGCACGCCGGGGACATCGACGGACCATACACCTGGTGGTCCTGGCGCGGGCAGGCGTTCGACAACGACACCGGCTGGCGCATCGACTACCAGGCCGCGACACCGGCGTTGGCCGCGAAGGTCGTGGACTATGCCGTGGATCGCGCCGCAGCTTACGACCAACGATGGTCGGACCACACACCCGTCGTCGTCGACTACGCGCTGTAGGGCAGCGGTGCACGGGGTCTCGATACGCCTGCTCCTTCGTCGCGGGCTACTCGACCAACGGGGCCATCTCACACTTTTCTAAGGACAACTCATGACTGACAAACCTCGCCTGTACTCGGGCATCCAACCATCGTCCGAATCGCTGCATCTCGGCAACTACATCGGCGCCCTGTTGCAGTGGAGGCAACTGCAGCAGGAGAACGAGGCGTTCTTCAGCGTTGTCGATCTGCACGCCATCACGGTTCCGCAAGACCCGAAAGAGCTCGCCGCCCACACCCGGCGCACCGCGGCGCAGTACATCGCGGCCGGCATCGACCCGTCGGCTTCGACGTTGTACGTGCAATCGCAGGTGCCCGCGCACGCGCAACTCGCCTGGATCCTCAACACCATCACCGGGTTCGGCGAGGCATCGCGGATGACACAGTTCAAAGACAAATCGGCCCGCTACGGAAGCGACGCCACCACGGTCGGGCTCTTCGCCTACCCGACGCTGATGGCCGCCGATATCCTGCTCTACGACACCCAGTTCGTGCCCGTCGGCGAAGACCAACGTCAGCACGTCGAGCTCACCCGCGACCTCGCCGAGCGCTTCAACTCGCGGTTCGGTCAGACGTTCGTGGTGCCGGAGGCGGTCATCCAGAAAGAGGCCGCTCGTATTTACGACCTGCAGAAGCCCACCTCGAAGATGTCGAAGTCGGCCGAGTCCCCTGCCGGTATCGTCTGGCTGCTCGACGAACCCGGTGTCACACGCAAGAAGATCATGCGAGCGGTGACCGACAATGACGGCGCGGTGCGGTTGGACCCCGCCGAGAAGCCGGGAGTCACCAATCTGCTGACCATCTACTCTGCGTTGACCGATCGCCCGATCGCCGCACTGGAGGACGAGTATGCGGGCAGGGGCTACGGCGACTTCAAGAAGGATCTGGCGGATGTCGTCGTCGGCGAATTCGAGCCGGTGCGGGCCCGCGCACTCGAGCTGCTGCAGGATCCGGCCGAACTCGACCGTCTGCTCGGTGCGAACGCGGCACGCGCATCCGAGGTGGCCGAGAAGACGCTCGCAAAGGTTTACGACCGCGTCGGCTTGCTGCGTCGGGGCTGAGCCGGCCACCTGCGATGAAAGCAATCGGGCTCCGTTCGGTGCGGCTCGTGTTGACCGCGCCGACCACGTTGGACATCGACGCGATTACTCGATGCTGTCAAGACGCTGACGTTCAACGCTGGACGACCGTGCCATCACCCTATTCTCGCGACGACGCCGAACAGTTCGTGCGCGGTGTGGTCGAGCCGGGCTGGAGAATGGGCACCGGCGCCACCTGGGGCATCCGAACGGATGAGCAGGGACCGATCATCGGGATGATTGGTCTGGACGGGATCGCGCACGGCGGCGCAGAATTGGGGTTCTGGCTCTCGTCGTCCGCGCGCGGCGGCGGCATCATGAGTGAAGCCGTACGACTGGTCTGCGACTTCGGCTTCGCACCGGCCGATGGCGGGCTCGCACTCGGGCTTGGGCTCGGAACCGGACTCGGGCTGCAGCGGATCCAGTGGCATGCCGTCGTCGGGAACGCGGCATCGGCATCCGTCGCCCGGCGAGCCGGATTCCGGTTCGAGGGAACCAAGCGCCTCGGCGGGGTGCAACGCGGCACGCGTTTCGATTCCTGGAGTGCTGCCCTGCTCGCCACCGATGAGCGCAGGCCCGCAAACGACTGGCCGCCCGAAACTCTGGCCGCGATGTGATGACCACCCGCCGCTCGAGTTGTGTTTGCGTGTTTGCAAAACGACGGACATTTTCGGCGACACGCGGGCACGTGTGAAATGACCAGCAGCGCGCCGCCAGATTCTCCGTCTTTTTCGAACGCAACCGGGCCGCAGCTCGTCCTGTTCGACTTGGATGACACCCTGTTCGCCCATCGAGGGGCGATGGATGCCGGCATCCTCGAGTATTCGCGCGCGCTCGGCAGCCCATACGCAGGTGGCAAGCCGGACGCGGAAATCGCCTACTGGACCGAGCTCGAGGAGCGGCACTACCATTCGTACCTTGCCGGAGACCTCGACTACGAAGGCCAGCGCATCGCTCGGGCACGCGACTTCGCCGCCCGCCACGGGGTGACGCTTGACGACACCACCGCATCCGCCTGGTACACCGAGTTCTTCACCCACTACATTGACAACTGGCGGCTGCAGGAGGACGCGCTGCCGTGCCTGGACCGCCTTGCGGCGCGCGGCATCCGGGTCGGTCTGATCACAAACGGCGACCTCGACTATCAGCTGCGCAAGATCGAGCGAGTCGGGCTGACGCCTCGCTTCGAACACATCGTCACGTCTGGGGCGTTGGGCATCGCAAAACCGGATGCCCGGATCTTCCACCACACGTGCGCGCTGTTCGGGATCGAACCGACGAACGCCGCTTACGTCGGTGACCGGCTGGCGACGGATGCGATCGGTGCCGCCCAGGCCGGCCTCACCGGCGTCTGGCTCGACCGCGTCGGCGCAAAGGTGCCGCAGGCGACCGCCGATGCGGCCGCTGCGGCCGGGGTCATTCGCGTCACATCGCTTGAGGCGTTGCCTGGCGTCCTCGACGCGCAATGACAATCCGCGGTGCGCAGGTTGAGGAGCTCAGGTGCCGGTGCGCAGGTTGAGGAGCTCAGGTGCCGGTGAAGGTCGGGCGCCGCTTTTCGAGGAACGCTTCGAGCGCGGCGCGATGATCTCGCGAGGCCGCCGTGCGCACCATGCCGTCCGCTTCGAATGCGAGCGCGTCATCGAGGCTCGAGGATTCGCTGTGGTGAACGGCCGCCTTGATAGCGCCGAGCGCGAGTGTCGGCCCTGCCGCGAGCGCCGCTGCCACGCGCGTCACCTCGGCCGCGAATTCTGCATCCGGCACGACCGCGCCGATCAACCCAAGCCGGAGCGCCTCAGCCGAATCCACCGCCCTCGGCCGTAACAACAGGTCCAGCGCGACGGCGCGCCCGACGATGCGCGGAAGCGTCCACGAGATGCCGGTGTCGCAGGCAAGACCGACATCGGCGAATGCAGTCGTCAACTTCGCCGAAGCCGTCGCGATGCGCAGGTCGCACGCGAGCGCGATCGACAGGCCGGCCCCAGCGGCCGTGCCATTGAGCGCCGCGATCACCGGTTTAGGCATTGTGGCGATCGCCCGCACGATCGGGTTGTAATGTTCGGCAATCGTGGCGGCGACGGCTTCGCTGGTCGGATGCGCCGCGAATTCGCCCAAGTCCTGACCGGCGCAGAATGCGCGCCCGGTGCCTGTGATGACAACAGCGCGCACAGCAGGGTCGTCCGCGGCCGCCATCAGGGCATCCCGCAGCAGCACCTTCACCTGAACGGTCAGGCCGTTCATCTTCTCCGGACGGTTGAGCCGGATGGTCGTGACCGCTCCGTCCGCGACGACAACTACCTCTGCCTCGGTCATGCTCGCTCCTTTGCCAGCGCTTGCCTCGATCTCAGCGCGGCGGCAGCTTCATCGTATTGCGCCGCGAATTGCGCGATCAGCTCTCGAGCAGGCAATGCGGCGTGGATGGCGCCGATTCCCTGTCCGGAACCCCAGATGTCTTTCCAGGCCTTGGCGCTGACCCCGGCCGTTGCGCTGAAGTTCATTGTGGCCAGCGCCGTTTCGGGCAGTGCATCCGGGTCGAAGCCGGCGGCCTCGATGCTGCCCCGAAGATAGTTACCGTGCACCCCGGTGAAGAGGTCGCTGTAGACGATGTCTTTCGCCGAGCTCTCCACGATCATCGCCCTGTAGTCGGGCACGACGCGCGCCTCCGCCGTCGAAAGGAAAGCCGAACCGATGTAGGCAAAGTCCGCACCCGCTGCTTGGGCCGCCAGAATCGAGCGTCCGTGAGCAATGGCCCCTGACAGCAGGAGCGGACCGTCGAACCACTCGCGGATCTCTTGGATCAGAGCGAATGGCGACTGCGTACCCGCGTGCCCCCCGGCGCCTGCCGCGACCGCGATGATGCCGTCAGCGCCTTTGTCGATCGCCTTGTGCGCGAACGCGTTGTGGATGATGTCGTGCAGAACAATGCCGCCATACGAGTGCACGGCCTCATTCACCTCGGGACGCGCACCGAGGGAGGTGATCACGATGGGCACCTGATGCTCCACGATGACGGCCATGTCCGCCTCGAGCCGATCGTTGGAGCGATGCACGATCTGGTTGACTGCGAACGGCGCGACGATCGCATCCGGATTCGCCCGTTCAAAGGCGGCGTTCTCCTCGGCGATCCGGTCAAGCCAATCGCCGAGCATCGAGGCAGGGCGCGCATTCAGCGCCGGAAAGGCGCCAATCACCCCTGACTGACACTGCGTCGTCACGAGTTCGGGGCCGGATGCGATGAACATCGGTGCGCACACCACCGGCAGCGCGAACGGTTGCGTCAGAATTTCCGGGAGAGTCATCGAGCATCAGCGTCCTTAAGCGTTGTGCTGCCCGCCGACCCTGATTAGCCTGCCGCGCGCGCACGTTCCAGGCTATTACCTCACGTCGTCGTCGACCTGGCTATGTGTCTCAAGACCAGCGTGTTTGCGGCTCTCCTGCCAGGGCTGCGTGCGAACTCCGCTCTATAGCAGCTGGTCGGCGTTGGACCTCACGGATCCGCGCAATACGGAGTTTCGTGCTGCGATCGAAGCGGTAGATGCCGTTCTGCTCCTGGAAAACATCCGTCAGCTGCGTGTAGCAGTATCCGAACATCCGTGGGTTTTCACTCAGCACAGCGACCAAGCGCTCAAATCGTTCGTAAAATTCCTCTTCGCTCGCTGGAGGAACCCCGTACCCCCAGGACTCTGTTCGGTCGATCCCATCCGAGCCTGCTGAGTCTGAAACCCACCAGATACCACCGAATTCGCTGACGAAATACGGTTGCCCGCGGTACGGCACCGACATCGCCTTGCTACCGATCCACGAGACATTGTTGAACGGCTCGCCCGAGTCGAGGCCGCTCTGCTCCGCGGCGAAGATGGCGGGATCCTGTTCATAGGAGTGCGAGTCCCAGACGTCGCTTTCGAGTACCCGATGCGAGTAGCCGGAAGCATCCAACACAGGCCGCGTCGGGTCCGCTGCCTTTGTCGCGAGGAACATGGCCCGTGTCACGTCGTCGAGCGCAGTAATCTCGTCGGTCAACACTTGGTGCGTCTCGTTCATCGGGCACCATCCGATGATGCTCGGATGGCTGATGTCTCGTTCGAGGGCTTCGATCCACTGCGCGACGAATGAGGCGTTCGGCTGCTGGTTGTTCCCCTCCGGTCCCTGTCCGGAAACCCCCCAATCACCGAACTCACCCCAAACGAGGTAACCCAGTCGATCTGCGTGAAAAAGGTAGCGCTCCTCGAACACTTTCTGGTGCAGTCGTGCGCCATTGAATCCCGCATCCATGGCGAGTTCAATATCCGCGATCAACGCGGCATCGCTCGGCGCGGTCATGAGGGACTGAGGCCAGTAGCCTTGGTCGAGCACGAGCCGCTGGAACACCGCGTCGCCGTTGATGCGCACGGCCATTCCATCGATGGCGATCGAGCGCAGCCCCGCGTAGGAATACACGGTGTCGGACACGTCGCCGTTTGGGTCCACGATCTCGACCACGAGTCCGTAGAGATGCGGGTCACCTGGCGACCATGTGCGCAGACGAGCCTCGGGGATGTCAATGATGAGGCTGGGCGTCATGTCAAGATCTGCTCGAACGATCTTGTTCGCAACGATGTCACCGACCGCGCGCATAGCATCCGCATCAAATCGTTCGGTCACCGTGACGCGGATCTGCGAGCCACGAGTGGGCCCCGTGACTGGCACGCGCAGCTGAAACGCTCCATTCGCGAGGTCTGGGGTGACGTGTACGCGCCGAATCGAAGTGGTCGGCACCGGTTCAAGCCACACGGTTTGCCAGATTCCGGTTGTGCGCGTGTAGACCGCGTGACTGTTTCCGTGAAATGTGGCCTGCTTGCCGCGCGCCTGCACTGCAGCTTTGCGGTCGCGGGCACGTACCACGATCGTGGCGATGGGTCCTAGCCGCGCAGCCGTTCCAAACTCCGCCGTGAAGGACGTGAAACCGCCGCGATGCCGCAGCACTTCGCGATCGTTCACCCACACCGTGGTGTCGTGATCAACCGCACCGAAATGCAGTCGGAGCTCACGATCATTCCACTCCTGCGGGATCTCGACTGTGCGGCGGTACCAAACGGCATCCATGAAGTCGACATCTTCGATACCGGACAACGCGGACTCAGGGGCGAAGGGCACCAGGATGGTGCCGCTCAGTTCGCGGTGCAGCAGCCCGCGCTCCAGCCCGGAGTCGCCGCGGTCGATCTCGAACTGCCACAGCCCGTTGAGATTCATCCAGTCTTCGCGAACCAAGGACGGTCTCGGATATTCGGGGCGTGGTACAGACATAGTCGAGGCGGTCAATGCATTTCTCCGTTTGCGGTGTGCGGTTTGGGGACAGTTACGATCAAGGTCATTTCAGCGCGCCAAGTGAGAGCCCACCGCGCCAGTATTTCTGCAGCGACAGGAACGCGATGATGAGCGGGATTATCGACACCAATGAGCCGACGACGATCAGGCTCCAGAGTGAAGTGCCGCTGCCGTTGTTCGAGGTTGCCAAGCCCTGCCACTGAGCGAGCCCGACGGTCACCGGGAAGAGGTTCGAGTTGGAAAGCACAGCCAGAGGTAAGAAGTAGTTGTTCCAGGTGCCGACGACCGACAGCAACAACACCGTGACTACGGCTGGCCGTAGTAGCGGCAAGGATACCTGCAGAAAGGTGCGGAGCTCCCCCGCGCCGTCTACACGTGCTGCGTCGAGCAACTCATCCGGCACGGCGTCGGTGATGTAAACCCGCATCAGATACACACCGAACGGGCTCAACAGCGACGGCAGAATGACCGCCCAGATGGTGTCGGTGAGTTGCAACTGCGCCAACATCATGAACGTTGGGATCACCAGCGCCGTCATTGGCACCATCACGGACCCGAGCAGGACGGCGAACGCAAGACTGCGGCCCCGGAAGCGGTACTTGGCGAACCCGTAACCTGCGAGTACGGCGAGCACGGTCGCGCCGATGCCACCGCTGAGAGCGTAGAGCGCAGAGTTACCCAGCCACCGCAGATAAATGCCACCGCTGTAGCTGAAGAGCGTCTGCAAATTGCCGATCAGGTTGAAGTTCTTGTCGAACCACAGCGCGCCGCCCGTGCCCGAAAAGAGGCCGTGTGCGTCTTTGGTGCTCGCAACGATCAACCACCACAGAGGTAGCAGGAAATACACGCACAGAATTGCCAGCACAATCTGTCCGCCGACGCGGCCGCCGTTCCGGCCCCGTGGGTGGCGCTCACGGCCGAGCCGCGGTGTCGCATCATTCTTTGTGATTGTCGAGCTCATGATTGACGCGCCTCCCTTTGGCGAGTAACAAAGAGGAAAATGTATGCCCCGATGAAAACCACGATTCCGAGTGCAAACGAGATCGCCGAGGCATAGTTGAATTGCGAATACGAGAATGCAAGGTTGAACGCATAGATGTTCGGGGTGAAGGTCGACGTAATGGCGCCGTCCGAGATGGGTTGCAATATCTGCGGCTCTGTGAAGAACTGCAACGTTCCGATCAGGGCAAAGATCAAAACCAGGTTGATTGCTCCTGCGATCATCGGAATCTTGATCCGCACTGCGATCTGCCAGGATTTCGCGCCGTCGATGCGAGCCGCCTCATACAGACTCGGATCAATTCCCTGCAGCGCAGCGTAGAGGATGATCATGTAATACCCGGCCCACTGCCATGTCACCACGTTCATGAGTCCGCCGAAGACGTTGGACCCACCGATCAAATTGGGAGCCTGTGCATTGAACAGAGTGAAAAGATCTTGCAGTGGGCCGAAATTGCGGCTGTAGAGGAAGCCCCACATCAAGGCGCCGATCACGGCGGGAACCGCATATGGCAGGAAGATCGCCAAGCGCGAGAATCGGGCTAGCCGTGTCGTCATGGCGTCCAGAAGCAGTGCTGCGATCAGAGAAATGCCCATCTGCACCGGGATCATGACCACCGAAAAGCGCACGACGAACCACACTCCGCTCAGGAAGCTCGGGTCGGTGAACGCCTTGACGTAGTTGTCGAGCCCAGTGAATACGGTGCCCGTCGCGAGTCCTTTTGTGTAAAGGCTGAGGTAGAAGGCATAACCGAGCGGGACCAAAAGGAAGACAGCGAATACCACACCGAATGGCGCTATGAACAGCCAGCCGACGGCGCCACGGTCGGCACCTCTCGAACGCTTGCGACCACGCCGCGAGCTCCGGGCCCGCAGATCGCGCTCGGGCGCGGCTGCGAGCGAATCAGATTGATCTAACGTCGTCATTTTTTCCTCGAACATGTCGTATTGTCCCGACTCGGTGCGTTACAGATCGGATGCGACTGGCACGGGCACCGCCGGCGATGATGCGCGCTCGCTCGATGCGGATCGCAAACAACGCGGTGCCCGTGCCAACTGAGGTTCAACCGGTGACGGTGAGCCCTTGGCTCTTTGCGTAAGACACCAGGATGTTCTGCAAGGAATCCGCAGCCTGGGCGCCGGTCTGCTTGCCGCTGATCAGATCTGTTAGCACCTCAGTGAACTGTGCATAGTAGTACGGCGTGAACGGGCTGTAGCTGAAGCCCTGATAGCCCGCGGCTGCCGGAATGTAGACCTCCTTGTTGGCCTGCTGACCGGAGAAGAACGGCACCTTCTGGTTGACGTACCAATCGGCCTTCTGCTGGGGGACGTTCAGCGGGAACTGCGAAGCGATGTTCACACCGTTCTTCACGGCTTGCTCCGAGCCGTAAAGCCCCATCGCAACTTCCGCCGCCAGCTTCGGCTGCTTGGATTGAGTCGTCACCACGTACGCAGAACCGCCCCAGTTGACCTGTACCGGGTTGTCCAGGCTCCACTGCGGGAGAGGAGCAACAGCCCATTGCCCCTTGTCTGCGCCCTGGCCGGCTCCTGCGCCGACCATGTAGCCCGGCGCCCAGCCTGCCGAGAGATACGTGGCGTACTTGCCGTTGACGACGGACGAGATGTAGTCCGTTGTGAATTGATTTTGACCGCCGACGAGCTTGTTGCTGAGAAGTCCCTGCCAGTAGGTTAGAACGTCCTTGGTCGCGCTGTCGTTGGCGTGGATACCGATTGACTTCTTGTTGGTGAGCGTGTAGTCGAATGGAACTGCGCCCTTCTGTGCCGTCAGCGCCTGGACGAACGCCGGCTGGTTCGCCGGGAAGTCTGCCATCAACGGGCCACCCGCGTCCTTGAGCTTTTGCGCTGCTGCAGTGAATTCATCCCAGGTCTTCGGCACCGTGATGCCGTACTTCGCAAAGATGTCGGTGCGATACATCATCGCCATCGGACCGCCGTCGACAGGATACGCATACACTGCGGCACCACTGGAGACGTCTGTCCATGCGCCGGCACTGAAGTTCTGCTTGTCTTTGTTGATGCCGTACTTGGTGAGGTCGACGAGCGCACCTTGAATCTCGTAGCTGGTGAGGTGATCCGCCTCGAGCATGACGACATCGGGGGCGCCCTTGCCGGCCGCGATCGCGGTCGAGAACTTGCCGTATTCCACGGTGCCGGCGCCGACGTTCGTCCAGCAAATCTGCACATCGCTGTGCGTCTTGTTGAATAGGTCGACGTTGGCCTTGTCATCGGGCGACCACGCCCACATCGTGACCTGCGGCGCAGAGGCGTGCACGATCTTGTTGGTGCATGCCGCGGCCTTTGCTGCGCCGTCCGACCCACTTCCGCTGCATGCCGCCATCGAGGCGGCAAGCGCAATGGCGGCGGTGGCCGCAATTGCGATTCTGGTGACTTTCACTGAATTCTCCTGACTGCGTGACTGAGGATTTCGCTGGCGCCAGCGGCGCTCCGAGTACAGGTGTCGCGTGACCGGAAACGCCGCCTTCATCGGCAAGGCACTGACTTTCCGTCGGGACTTGCATCGATGCAAACGCCATCGAGTGATGACGGTAGCGGATTCTTTGCAACGATGCAAGACCGCTTATACTGAGATTCGAATTTGACTCGACTTGACGGATGGGAGTTGCGATGGGAGCCACCCTGCGCGAAATTGCGGATGCTGCCGGCGTTTCCGTGCGCACGGTGTCGAACGTGGTCAACAACTACAAACATGTCTCTCCGGCAATGCGCGCGGCCGTGCAAAAGCAGCTCACCGCATTCGGATACGCGCCGAACCTTCATGCCCGCAGTCTCAAACGCGGCAAGTCAGACCTGCTCGCGCTCGTGCTGCCCGAACTTGACAATCCCTACTTTGCTGAGTTGGCACGGGAGGTGGTCGAGTACGGAGCGGAGCTGGGCTACACCGTCATGATCGATCACACCAACGGCGACGCCGAACGCGAACGCCAACTGATCCTCTACGCGGGCCAGACGGCGTTGTTCGACGGACTGATCGTCAGTCCACTCGGTTTGAGCCACGCCGACCTCGAACCGGTCGTACCGCAGCAACCCGTCGTGTTCTTGGGCGAAGATCTTCACCCGGGCTTCGATCACGTCAGTATCGACAACCGTGCTGCCGCCATCGAGGCCACAAATCACCTGCTGTCGCTCGGGTGCAAGAGCGTTGTTGCCCTTGGCGGCGAGACCACTCTCAATCCGATGAGTGCGCTCCGGCGGGCTGGCTACTACGAAGCTCTCGTCGCCGCGGGCATCCCTTCAGCTCAGCACAGGGCAGTCCTGTCCTACGGATTCGAGCGCCGGCATGGCGCCGAGGCCATGCAGCACATCCTCGCCGAAGAACTGCCACCGGACGGGGTCTTCTGTCTCACGGACACGCTGGCACACGGGGCACTTCGCGCCATCCACAACGCAGGGCTTCGGGTACCTGAAGACATCGCCGTTCTCGGATTCGACGACATTGCAGAGAGCCAATACAGCACACCGACGCTGACGAGCGTCAGCCCGGACAAGACACAGATCGCCCGCACGTGTTTGGATCTCGTCATCAGCCGTGTGAACGGAACCGGTGAACCGCCACGGCATCACGTCACGCCACACACACTGGTTGTACGCGAAAGCACGATGCGTGACAGCGCTGTTCTCAACGATACTGTTCTCAAAAGCACAGTTCTCAAAACGACGGCGCGCGAAAACCCGGTTGTAGCGCCAAGCGATCACGTCACGTCGTCGTCGACCCAGCCGTAGGTCTTCGTGACGGCCTTGTGCCAGCCGCGGTACAGCCGCTCGCGTTCCGCCACCGCCATCTGAGGCTCCCAGCGTTTGCCTTCGCGCCAGTTGGCCCGCAGCTCGTCGAGGCCACTCCAGAAGCCAACGGCGAGTCCCGCCGCATACGCGGCACCGAGCGCTGTCGTCTCGGCGACCACCGGCCGCACGACGGGCATGCCGAGAATATCGGCCTGGAACTGCAACAGCAGGTCATTGGACGTCGCGCCGCCGTCCACGCGCAACTCCGTCAATGGGACCGACGCGTCCGCATTGGCCGCGTCCAGCACGTCGCGAGTCTGATACGCGATCGACTCTAGCGCCGCCCTGGCGATGTGCCCGCGATTCACGAACCGTGTCAATCCGAGTAGTGCACCGCGCGCATCCGGTCGCCAATACGGTGCAAACAGCCCCGAGAAAGCCGGCACGAAGTAGGCGCCGCCGTTGTCGTCGACGCTCGCGGCCAGCTTCTCGATCTCGCTCGCGTGCGAGATGATGCCGAGGTTGTCGCGCATCCACTGGATGAGTGAGCCGGTCACGGCGATCGAACCTTCCAGCGCGTACCGCGGAGCGGCGTCGCCGAGCTTGTACGCAATGGTCGTCAGCAGCCCGCCCGGCGAGTGTACGATCTGCTCGCCGGTGTTCACGATGAGGAAGTTCCCGGTGCCATAGGTGTTCTTCGCGCCGCCTGCATCGAACGCCGCCTGCCCGAACGTGGCCGCCTGCTGATCGCCAAGAATGCCCGCGATCGGCGTCTCGCGCAGCAGACTCGAGCTCTCCCCCACGCCGTAAACCTCGGAAGAGGACCGCACCTCGGGCAGCATCGATGCCGGCACCCCGAACACATCCAGGATGTCCTGCCGCCAAGCGAGCGTGTGCAGATCGAGGAACATGGTACGGGAGGCGTTGGTCACATCCGTTGCATGCACGCCGCCATCTGTACCGCCGGTCAAATTCCAGAGCAGCCAGGTGTCCGTCGTGCCGAACAGCAGGTCGCCGGCCTCGGCACGCTCGCGCGCGCCGTCGACGTTCTCCAGAATCCAGGCGATCTTGGTCCCCGCGAAATACGTGCTCAGCGGCAGCCCGACAACCTCTCGAAAGCGGTCGACACCGCCAACCGCGGCGAGCCGATCGACGATCGGCTGCGTGCGCGTGTCCTGCCAGACGATCGCGTTGCAGACCGGTTCGCCGGTGTTCTTGTCCCACACGACCGTGGTCTCACGCTGGTTGGTGATGCCCACGGCCGCAATGTCATGCCGGGTCAGATTCGCCTTGCCGAGGGCGTGCCCGACGACCTCGCGCGCGTTCTTCCAGATCTCAAGCGGATCGTGCTCCACCCAACCCGCGCGCGGAAAGATCTGCTCGTGCTCCAGTTGCCCCGTTGCGACGATGGCGCCGGCCCTGTCGAAGACGATCGCCCGCGTGCTCGTGGTGCCCTGGTCGATGGCGAGAACGTAATTGCTCACTGCAGCAGCTCCTTCGCTCAATGGATCTTGGCCGTCTGGATCATGGCCATCTGCATCATGACCTCACCTTATAGAAGTCGCTACGGCCTGCTGCGCAACATCCATCCGCACACCGTACCGTTCGGCGAGCAGAAGGGTGGTCGTGCTGACCTCGGTCTCACGCGTCGCGTCATCCCACCCAAGGACGCCACCGGCAAGTTCCGCAAGCTCCTGCAGCAGCGGCACCGTCACCTGACCGGTGAACGCCAAGTTCGTGCGCCGCAGCACGAGATCGGCCAAGTGCACGACGTGCTCGGCGCGCACGATGAATTCGATCTCGGCCCGTCCGAACGCAGGCGCATTCTCGAGCGGGGAATCCGCCGCCCCACCGTCGAATTCAGCGGTTGCCTCGATCACGGCTTCCGCCTTCGTTCCGTACCGTGCCAGCAACTGCTCGGCCCGTTGACGACCGACCTCGTCCGCGTGGGAAGCAATCCAGACCGCGTGTGCAGCTTCTGTCGTCGGAAACCCGACGCCGCCGCCGATCGGCAATGCAGCGGTGCTGCGCACACGGGTGCCGCCGAGCAGCGCGAGTGTCTCGTCACTGAGTCGCTCAGCGAGCGCGCGGAACGTCGTCCATTTGCCGCCGACAAGGCTGAGCACGGTGGTGGTGGCAGTGGTGCCGGCATCCGAGGCGACTCCGCCGATGGAAGAGCACTCGATGCGATAGTCACGCGAGACGAACCCGGGCTGCGTATCGTCGTGTTTCGGCAGCGGGCGGATGCCAGCGAACCGGAACACGATCTGCTCGCGCGTCACCGATACCGTCGGAAACACGTGATTGATGAGCTCGAAGAAATAGTCGACCTCGGCCGCCGTGCACACCGCAGGGGTGCGCACATCGGCTTCGAGATCGGTGGTGCCGACCAGCACGCGGCCGTTCAGCGGGTAGATCAGTACGATTCGTCCATCGCGGTGCTCGAAGAAAAGTTCGCGTCCGTCGCAGGCGGCGAGCAGTTCGGGGCTGTCGAGAACGATGTGCGAGCCCTTGGTTCCGCCCATGAATTCACTCGACGTGCCGAACGCGTTGTTGGTCAGATCGGTCCACGGCCCCGTCGCATTGATGACGACATCGGCCTTGATGCTGAACAGTTGACCGGTGACGGTATCCCGAAGGCGCACGCCGTCGTCGTCCAGGCCGATCGCCTCCACATAGTTGGCGGCTCTGGCGTGATCGCCGGCGGCAATGCCGTCCTGGAGGATGTCCAGCGCCAGCCGCTCCGGTTCGTGCACAGACGCGTCGAAGTACGTCGCCGTATACTTCACGGCAGGGTTCAGCCGAGGCAGCTCGGCGAGCGAACGACTCCGGCCACGGAACGCGTGCCTCGGCACGCGTCCACCGTTGCGGGAGAACGAGTCGTACAGCACGAGCCCGACTTTGATCAGCAGCGCGCCTCGCTCGCTCGGCCTGCCGGCCTTGTGGGTGAGGAACCGCAGCGGCGCCGCCAGCAGCCCGGCGAAAGTCGAGTAGATCGGCACCGTTGTCTTCAGCGGCTTGACGTAGTGCGGCGCGATCTCAAGGAGTCCGTTGCGTTCCTGCACCGACTCTTTGACGAGCCGGAACTCCCCGTTTTCCAGATACCGGATGCCACCGTGAATCATGTGCGATGACGCGGCGGATGCCCCGGAGCACCAGTCGCCCCGCTCAACGAGCACAACGTTCACGTTCTGCAGGGCGAGATCGCGGAACGTGGCGATTCCGTTGATGCCACCGCCGACGATGACGACCTGTGCTTTCTGCACCGTTCGCAGAGCTGCTGTCGATCGTGCGCGAAGGCCGCGCCCGCCCGCATCCGTCGATTCGTGATGACTGTGCATTGTTGTGTTCCCGCCTCCGTGTGGACCGCTGCTTGCGTCGCAGCAATTTCTCTGACTGAATACATCGTGAGCACGATTGCACGTTCGGTCAAGTTGTCTGCACATACGTGCACGAAGAGTCTGGAGAAGGCGAATGGATCGAGAGCAACAGGCGATTTCTTCCACGCGCATCCGCGACGCCCTGCATGCCGCGCAACTGTATTACATGCAAGATCTGACGATGGATGCGATCGCTCGCGAGCTGCGCACGTCGCGTTCGTCCATCTCCCGATTGCTGAGTTTCGCGCGCAGCACCGGGCTGGTCGACATCCGCATCCGGGCCCCGCTTGGCGCCCCCGGCCGACTCGAGAACGAGTTCATGCAGCGCTATTCGGTCTCCGCTCAGATCGTTCCCGTTCCGGATCAGACCAGCGACGTCGACAGACTCGAGCGCGTGGCCATCTCTGCTGCACGGATTCTCGGCCAGTACTTCGACTCGAACATGATTATGGGCATCGCCTGGGGCTCAACGGTCAGCGCGATCAGCCGGCAACTGATTGCAAAGCAGACACATAACTCGCAGATCGTACAGCTGAACGGTGCCGCGAACTATCGCACGACCGGCATCCTGTATGCCAGCGAGATCCTCAGCCGTTTCGGCGAGGCGTACGGGGCCTACGTGCAGCAGTTTCCGGTTCCCGCGTTCTTCGACGACCCCGAAACGAAACGGGCTCTTTGGCGCGAGCGCAGCATCCGCCGGGTGCTCGACATTCAGGCACACATGGATGTGGCCCTCTTCGGGCTGGGGTCGCCATCCGCAGAAGTTCCCAGTCATGTGTTCAGCGGCGGTTACCTCAATCGCGAGGACTTCCGTTCGCTGGCGAGGCAAGGGGTCGTCGGTGATGTCGCAACGGTGTTCTACCGAGCGGACGGGTCGTACAGTGATCTGCCATTGAACGCCCGATCGACCGGACCCGATCTCGGGCTGCTGCGGCGCGTATCTCGCCGTATCTGCGTGGTCTCGGGCACCGCCAAGCTTTCCAGCCTGCGCGGTGCGCTCAACGCCGGGATCGTCACCGACTTGATTGTGGATGAGGGAACAGCGCGGGCACTCATCGAGCGACCCGCGTGAGGCAACACTCGCCACTATCGAATCTCCGGCAGTCTGCTTCAAACGCTAGAGTCACGCACAGAAGCGATCGCGATTCCACAGCGACGCACAACAGATCAGGAACGCGTTCTCGTGAGTGACTCATTGCGCAAGGCCGTTGCGATCCTGGATGCCCTTCGGCTGAGTCCGAACGGCAACAGCGCCAGGACCCTCGCCGGAGAAACCGGGATTCCTCGAAGCACCGTGCAGCGGCTGCTCCAAACGCTGGAAGAGACCCAGCTGGTCGCTCAAGATTCGCAACAACTCAAGTATCGCCTCGGCCCACGGACGCTTGTGCTCGGCATGGCATACAAACAAGGGCTCGATCTAGGCACCGTCGCCCTCCCGATCATGCGGAAGCTTCGGGATGAGACACACGAAACCATCGGCCTCTCCGTCGCCGTCGGTCACGAACGAATGTTCATCGAGGAGGTGCAGAGTTTCCGTGAGCTTCGATTCGCCTCAGAGCTCGGACGCATGTATCCGCTCTGGTCAGGAGCACCGGGCCGTGTCCTTATGCTCGATCTCGAAGATCTCGAGGTCGACGCAGCCCTTGGCGACCCCACCACAGCGTCGGATACGGTCTATGCGCGGCCCAGTCGAGAGGCGTTCCTGGAACGCCTGGCCGACGCACGCCAGGATGGCCACGCCAAGGCATCCGACGAGACGATCGACGGCATTGCATCCGTGGCCGTGCCGGTGCGCGATGCAGGAGCACACGTGGTGGCCGCGCTCTCGCTGTCTGGGCCGAGCGACCGCGTCACACCACTGAATGAGGAGGGAATCGTCGCGGCTCTGACCACCGCGGCGACGGAGTTGAGCCGTTCGCTGGGCAACGCCCCGGGCCGGGTTCACCGATAACACCCGCACGACTTCAAGCACAAGCCCGAGCCGCGTTCACACATCGCGCGCGCCGGGTTGACATTGCAAGGCAATTGTGGAACAGTCGTTTTCAATCCAAATGGGACACTGTCCCACCGAACGGGACGATAGAAATCTATCGTAAACTTTTCATCCGCCTTCTCACCCATAAGGGGTCCAATGACGCGCTCCACCTCCAACTCGGCACCCTCGTCGATGCGCGACGTGACCATCGCCAGCGTGCTCGGTTCAATCGTCGAGTGGTACGACTTCTTCCTCTACGCGACGATGGCCGCTCTGGTCTTCAACAGCGAGTTCTTTCCACAGTTTGATCCGTTGACGGGGAGCCTGATCGCGTTCGGCACGTTCGCCGCCGGCTTCATCACACGCCCGATCGGCGGACTGATCTTCGGGCACTTCGGCGACCGACTCGGACGCAAACGCATTCTGGTCATCACCATGCTGATCATGGGCGGCTCCACGTTCGTGATGGGCATCCTCCCGACTTACGCCATGATCGGTGCCGCGGCACCGATTCTCCTGCTGGTCTTGCGCATGCTGCAGGGAATCGGCCTCGGAGGCGAGTGGGGTGGCGCTGCGATCCTCACTTTTGAACACGCGCCGCGCAATCGCCGGGGATGGTTCAGCAGTTGGCCGCAGACCGGGGTACCCATCGGGCTATTGCTGTCCACCCTCGCCGTCAACATGGTGAGTCTCGGCGGCAACGACGTTCTCGTCGCCTGGGCATGGCGGGTCCCGTTCCTGCTCAGCGCCATCCTGGTCGCCGTGGGCCTGTTCGTGCGGCTGCGAGTCACAGAACCGCCGGCATTCACCGCACTGGTGGCGGCCAACCAGCGCTCGAAGATTCCAGCGCTCGAGGTCTTCCGCCGCTACCCCAAGCAACTGCTTTTGGGCATCGGGGCACGGTTCAGTGAGAGCATCACCTTCAACGTTTACAACGCGTTCCTTCTCACATACACGACCGTGGTACTAAGGCTTCCGGCTTCGGTTGCTCTCCAGGGCCTGCTCATCGCATCCGTCATCGGCTTCATCGTGATTCCTCTCTCGGGACGGCTGTCGGACCGTTATGGGCGACGACCGGTATTCGGTGCGGGTGCCGCGATTGCGCTGATCACCGCCTTTCCGGTCTTCGCGCTGGTCGACAGCGGGGTGACCATCATGATTTGGCTGGCGATCGTGCTCGGCTGGGCGCTCGGCGCGTGCACCATGTTCGGTCCTGAGGCAGCCTTCTTCGCGGAACTGTTCCCCGCACGGGTGCGCTACAGCGGGATGTCGATCGTCTACCAGCTCGGCGTGCTGCCTTCCGGCGCCATCGCACCTGCACTGTCGATCTGGCTAGTCGGGCAATTTGGCGGATCGTGGCCGGTTGCCATCTACATCATGCTCGCCGCCGCGATCGCCCTGGTCTGTCTCGCGCTGTCCAAAGAAACCGCCGGAAAAGACATCGATGCCGAGCTTGTCCGCACCGATCCCACCAGCGCCGCATCGTCCATCGCATCCGCCCCAACACGCTAGGAACTCAGCAATGCAGTATCGCACACCGAACGACCGCCCCGACGTCGTCCTCGTGCTCGCAGACGACATGGGATTCTCCGACATCGGGTGCTTCGGCGGAGAAGTGGAAACACCCAACCTCGACGCGCTCGCCAACGCCGGAGTGCGGCTGACCCAGTTCTACAACACGGCTCGATGCAGCCCGTCGCGCGCTTCGTTGCTGACCGGACTGCATCCGCACCAAACGGGCATCGGCATACTCAACTACGACGATGCTCCCGACGGATACTCCGGAACGCTGAACGACTCGTGCGTGACCATCGCCGAGGTACTAGGCAGCCAGGGTTACCAAACCTATCTGTCGGGCAAGTGGCACCTTGCCAGTGATCTGGATAACCCGACAGAGAGCTGGCCGATGCGGCGCGGATTCCAGAATTTCTACGGGACCCTCGAGGGCGCTGGCAGCTACTATCAACCACACACGCTCATGCGAGGTGAAACGAATATCGAAAACGAAGCCCTCGAACCTGACTTCTATTACACAGACGCGATCAGCGATAATGCCGCCGGCTTCGTGGAACAACACGCGCATGAGCACTCTGATGATCCGATGTTCATGTACGTCGCCTACACGGCTCCGCATTGGCCGCTCCACGCGCTCAAGGAGGATATCCACAGGTATCGTGACCGCTTTACGGCGGGATGGGACGAACTCCGTCGGGAGCGCCTTGAACGCCTCGTCGCTTCCGGAATTATCGATTCCTCGTGGGCCCTGACCGATCGCGACCCGACGGTTCCCGCATGGGAAGACACGCCGGATCAGGACTGGGAAGCGCAGCGCATGGCAGTGTACGCGGCCCAAATCGATCGGATGGATCAGGGCATCGGCCGTATCGTCGCTGCCCTCGAACACACCGGAAGACTCGAGAACACGCTGTTCGTTTTCCTCTCGGACAACGGCGGCTGCGCCGAGGAGATGCCGCTGGAAACTGCCCGTGACTTTGTGAAGGCATACGTCGCATTCGAGCCGCATACGCGCGATGGTGAGGAGGTCTTCCCCGGTAATGACGTCAGCATCGTCCCAGGACCGGAGACGACATACGCGACGTACGGTCGCGCCTGGGCGAATCTGTCCAACACCCCGTTCCGCGAATATAAGCATTGGATTCACGAAGGCGGGATCTCGACTCCGTTCATCGCGCACTGGCCGTCTGGGCTCGACGAGGGCTCCGCCATCCGCACGCAACCGCATCAGCTGATGGATGTGATGGCGACGGTACTCGAGATCTCGGGAGCACGCTACCCCGCAGACTTCGCCGGACGTGAAATCCTCCCGCTCGAAGGCATCAGCATGATACCGACGCTCCGCGGCACCGCGGCCGATGAAGATCGCCGACTGTTCTGGGAGCACGAAGGAAACTCGGGAGCACGCCGCGGGTCGTGGAAGCTCGTTCGTAAGCATGGGCAGTCGTGGGAGCTCTACGACATGGAGCACGACCGTACCGAGCTGACAAACCTGGCGGGCGAGCATCCGGACGTCGTCGAAGAACTCGCTGAAGCATACGAAGAATGGGCGCAGCGATGCGGTGTTCTCCCGCGCGAGCAGGTTCTGGAGCTCTACCGACGTCGTGGACGCGGGCTTCCGGAATAGACGCAACAGCAGCACCGTCGGCAATGGAGCCCGAGGAATATCCGCCTCGCTTTCGCGTTGACTAGACTGAACACAAGCAAACGTGCTCCGGGGTCGGTGAAAGTCCGAACCGGCGGTGATAGTCCGCGAGCCGGACGCGACGCCATGTCGCGCGAGGTTGAGCCGGTGAAATTCCGGCACCGACGGTAATGAGTGAATGCCCCATCAGGCATCCGCTCTCAGTCCGGATGGGAGGAAGCACGCACGCACGAGCGGTGATTGCCGGCTCGCGCGTGAGCGGCGATCCGCCGAAACACCCCGGAGTCCGTCTCAGACTGACTGACGGAGACCGGATGAGCAGCGCGGACTACAGCACGGCAATGCGCCGCGCGCTCAAGCTGGCCGCGCGCGGGCCTGCCCGTGGCGTCAATCCTCGCGTCGGCTGCCTGATTCTGGATGCGACCGGCGCCGTCATCGCGGAAGGCTGGCATCAAGGCGCCGGCACGCCGCACGCTGAGGTCGCCGCACTGCAAACCCTGGAGCCGGGTGCCGCACGCGGAGCCACCGCGATCGTCACCCTGGAGCCCTGCAATCACACCGGCAGAACTGGGCCGTGCAGCGAAGCACTGATCAATGCCGGTGTCGCCCGGGTCGTCTTCGCCGTGTGCGACCCCGATCGCGCCGCCGCTGGCGGTGCCGCACGGTTGCGCGCCGCGGGAGTCGAAGTGATCTCTGGGGTGCTCGAGGCCGAGGCGACTGCATTCCTCGGTGATTGGCTCATCGCCGCCCGGCTCGGCCGCCCGTTCATCACGCTCAAGTGGGCCAGCAGCCTCGATGGCCGCGTGGCGGCAACAGACGGCTCCAGCCGGTGGATCACCGGCACGGCGGCACGCCAGCGCGTGCACGAGCAGCGCGAAGCATCCGATGCGATTGTGGTCGGCACTGGCACCGTACTGACCGACAACCCCGCGCTGACCGCCCGGGGCGACGGCGGCGAACTCCTGGAGCGTCAACCTGTGCCTGTGATCATCGGATGGCGCGAGATCCCAGCGGATGCCGCGGTGCGGCGCCACCCGCAGCCACCGGTGTTCGCGCGCAGCCACGACCTGAACGCGCTTCTCGCAGACCTGCGGCACCGAGGCATTCGGCGCGCGTTGGTCGAGGGCGGACCGACTCTCGCAAGCGCGCTCGTGCGAGCGGGCCTCGTCGACGAATACCTGATCTATCTGGCGCCGACACTGCTCGGCGGCGATCGCACCGCATTGCACGACATCGGCGTCGGCAACATCGATGAGCAGCGGCGGCTCGAGATCACCTCGATCGAACGGCTCGGACACGACCTCCTCGTGGTCGCCCGACCCTCATCGGCCAATCCGGCCGGCGACACCCGCCCAACAGACCTGGAAGAAAGAGAAGGGGCCTAAACGTGTTCACTGGAATCATCGAAGAGGTCGGCGAGATCACAGACGTGCAACACTCGGCGGATGCCGCACGCATCACCGTGCGCGGCCCGCTCGTCACGTCGGACGCCCACCACGGCGACTCGATCTCGGTCGGCGGCGTCTGCCTGACCGTCGTCGACCAGACCACCGACAGTTTCACCGCCGACGTCATGGCCGAAACACTGACAATGAGCACCCTCGGCAGCGCGACCGCCGGCCGCTGGGTCAACCTGGAACGCGCGGCCGCGGTCGGCGACCGCATCGGCGGTCACATCGTGCAGGGGCATATCGATGGCACCGCGCGCATCCTTGCCACCACGGATGGCGGTGCCTGGCGCGTCGTTCGGCTCAGTCTCGCCCCCGAACTTGCGCCACTCGTCGTGCGCAAGGGCTCGATCGCGATCGACGGCATCTCACTGACGGTCAGCGCCGTCGGAGGCGGCACGGGAGGCGCCATGGGCGGCGGCACGGATCGGTCGGGAGACGGCGATGCCTGGTTCGAGGTGTCGTTGATCCCGGAAACACTGACTGCCACCACGCTGGGCGACGGCGCCGTCGGCGACTCCGTCAACATCGAGACCGACATCCTGGCCCGCCACGTCGAACGGATGCTGTCGCTCGGCTTCCACACGCCGTCGCCGACGGAAACCACCCCTGCCGCAGATCTCTACTACACAGGGAGCGAGAAATGAGCCTCGCAACAATCCCCCAGGCGCTCGAACAACTGCGCGCCGGTCGACCCGTGATCGTCGCAGACAACGAGAGCCGCGAGAATGAGGGCGACGTGATCCTGGCTGCCGAATTGGCCTCCCAGGAGTGGATCGCGTGGACCGTGCGCAACAGTTCCGGCTTTCTCTGCGCGCCGATGACGAACGAGCGCGCCGATCGGCTCAACCTTCCGGTCATGGTCGTCGACAACGAAGACGTGCTCGGCACCAACTACACGGTCAGTGTCGACGCCGCCGATCGGCTGAGCACCGGCATCAGCGCCGCCGATCGCGCCCACACCCTGCGCGTTCTGGCCGATCCGAGTGCGACGGCGGCAAGCCTGCACCGGCCGGGACACATCTTGCCGTTACGTGCGAGGGACGGCGGCGTGCGCGAACGCGGTGGCCACACCGAAGCCACTGTCGACCTGCTCAAGCTGGCCAACCTGACGCCAGTCGGCGTCATTGGCGAGATCGTCGCAGATGACGGCGAGATGATGCGGCTGCCCGAGCTGATCGAACTCGGCGAGCGTGAGAACATTCCCGTGATCACGATCGAAGCGCTGATCGAACACCTCGATGCGATGGACGGCGCCGCACCCGCCGGGACTGCACCCGTGGACGTTGCGCCGGTTGACGCGATCCCGGAGACCTCGCGCGTCATCTTCGAGGTGGAGACCACGGTGCCGACCACACACGGGCCGTTCAAGATCCGCGCGTACCGCGATCGCATGACTGGTGCCGACCACGTGGCCATCGTCGCCGGCGACGTGTCGCCGAGCGGCATGCTCGTGCGCGTGCACTCGGAGTGCCTCACCGGCGAGGCGTTCGGCTCCCTCAAGTGCGAGTGCGGACCCCAACTGAACGCCGCACTCGACACGATCCAGCGCGACGGCGGCGTCGTCGTCTACCTGCGCGGGCATGAGGGCCGCGGCATCGGCCTGATCAACAAGCTGCGGGCTTACAAACTGCAGGAAGACGGCCTGGACACGCTCGACGCGAACGTGGCGCTCGGCCTGCCGATCGATGCGCGCGACTACGGGGCGGCATCCGCAATTCTTGAGGACCTGGGCATCCGCTCGGTGCAGCTCCTCACGAACAACCCGGAGAAGGCTCGACAGTTGCAAGCACACGGCACGGCCGTCGAACGGATGGTACCGCTGATCGTCGGCGCAGGCGCCGAAAACGAACACTACCTCGAAACTAAACGCGACCGGATGGGGCACACCCTGCCGTTTCCGCTGTCGACCGCCGGCACCGCGACCGCCGGCAGCGCCCCAGCCAACGCCACCACGGAAGGAAAACCCGCATGAGCGGAGCAGGATCCCCCGCCGCAGCAGAGCCCGTCGACGGAAGCGGACTTCACGTCGTCGTCGTCGCAGGCACCTGGCACGAGCAGATCGCAACCGGCTTGCTCGATGGCGCAACCCGAACCTTGCAGGCCTCCGGCGCGTCGTTCGACGTGATCCGGGTGCCGGGCAGCTTCGAGCTGCCGGTCGTGTGCAAGGCGGCGCTGGAATCCGGGGCGGATGCCGTCGTCGCGCTCGGCGTGATCATCCGCGGCGGAACGCCCCATTTCGACTTCGTGTCGTCAGCGGCAACGGATGGACTCACGCGTGTCGCCCTCGACACCGGAAAACCGGTCGGGTTCGGAGTGCTCACGCTGGACGACGAGCAGCAGGGCCTGGATCGCGCCGGCTTCGAATGGTCGAAGGAAGACAAGGGCGCCGAGGCCGCCAACGCGGCACTGGCGACCGCACGCATCCTGGCGTCTCTGCGCGGCTGAACGCGATAGCGTTAGGCCATGATGAATCGGCGGAGGCTCGCGCTCATCGCCATCATCGTCATCATCGTATTCGTCGTGTTCTCGGTCGGCACCACGCTGCTGTTCAACCTGCGATAACCGGGCTGCGATCCGGGCAGAATCTCGAGCTACGGCTTCCAGACCATCAGCACGACGACGGCCAGCAGCAGGAGCGACGCAATACCGGAACCCGCAGCAATCGCGGGGTACCTGTTGGCGGCTGGTGCGGCATCCGCTGCACTGCCTGTGGTGGCGGATTCGCTGGAGGCCTGCAGAGCGGCCGCGGCCTTGCGCATCGTCGGCACGACGACAACCAGGCTCAGCACGAACGCGATGATGTACATCACAACCGACAACCAGATCCAGGTGCTGGCAATCGTCACGTGGTACTGGGCGCTAGCCATCCCCATGACCCCGAAGCCGAATACGACGACGAGCAGCGACAGCAGGGTGAACAGGTTGGTGGACTTCGCCAGCCGGGCGACTTGAGCGCCATCGCCGGCCCGCACGGAGCGCATGGCGGTCATCGGCAGAATGGCCATCGGCCCGACGATGAAGACAGCAGCGGCGACGTGGAGGATTGACAATACGGTATCCATCGCACCAGCCTAACGAACCCACCCTCTCTTTCTTCGCTGAGATGCGGACATCGGTCGTTATCTCCCGGGGAAAGCGACCGAAGCCCGCACCTCAGCGGGTGTTGGCGGCGATGTGGCGGCGGATCCGCGCAAACAAGTCCTCCGGCGAGCGGAGATCGGCAGCTGAGACGCGAATGACGCGCCAACCCTCGTCCTGCAGGCGCGCAACGCGATTCATGTCCTTCGCCCACTGCTTTGCATCCGTGCGGTGGTGGTCGCCCTCATATTCGAGAATCAGCCTGTAGCGCGTGTTGACCAGATCCACGCGACCAATGAACCTCCCATGCGCGTCGCGGATGTCGCGATTGACCTCGAAGGGAGGAAATCCCGCCTCAATCAGCATCAGACGGAGCCGTGATTCGGCCGGCGATTCTGCGCGCTCGTTCAGCAGCGGAAGCGCAGCCCGGATCAGCACACGACCGCGCCGACCGCGATACCGCGCAAAGGCGGCCGTCAGCCGAGCCTTAGCCTGGATCGACCGATGAGCTTGGGGAGTTGACGGCGAGTTAAACTGAGAATGCTCTTCTGATCAGGGATAATAGTACTTGTCTAGAGAACTATTCCACCGAGCAGGAGAGCACCTCGTAGATGCAATCAAAACATA
>DATCDQ010000041.1:0-2370 GCA_036510655.1 Microbacteriaceae bacterium
CCTCTGGCCAACGGCACTGAAACAGGTAGTCCAGGCAGGCCTGCTCATCGCCGAACCTCGCCTGAAACTCCAGAATCGTCAGAGGAAATTCAGGCCGGCCCATGCAAACAGGCTACCTGAGCTAACCGGCCACGCACTAGAAGCCTTTTTGCGTGCGCCAGAGAAAGTAGAACAAGGTCGAGGTGATGCCCAGCACAACGACCGTGCGCATCCATACCGGCCATGGCACATCCCCTCCGCCGATGGCAGTGGAAAGCGCGACGCCGACGGCCGCGATCCCGATGGCGAGCTCTACGCCCAGCAGCCAGGCAACCCACACGAACGCCCGCCGGATACGCAGACGTTTCCGACCCGCTTCGGGCACCACGTAGCCGGACCCCGCGCCACCGGCGATGCGGTCGAGAAAGCCAAACAACGGTTCAAACCGGTCCAGTATTTTCATCCTCATTCAACGATATCCTGCCCTGATCCCGGGCCCCGACTCGACTGTGAGCATGAATAAGCGGGAACGAGGGCCCGGTGGGGAGTTGCAGACGGTGCTGCGCTGCGTTGACCCCGCGCTGACCTCGACGCGACTCTCGGACGGCCGGATGACCGCCGAGATCGCCCGCCGGCAGCCGGACGGCTTGTGGCGGTGGGCCATCGACCAGCCCAGGTTTGAGGCCCGAGCGGCTGTGCGCAAGGCGTCGCACGCGGCATCCGCGCGGACCGCCGGCGGGCCCATCGGCATCCGTGGTCGCGCGAGACACGCCTGTGCAATCAGCCCGGGTAGGCGGCGAAATGAAAGTGGTCCCGTAGGGATGGTAGAAGGTTCTCCTCGGGATGACGCTCACAAAAGGAGCGAACATGCCTACATAAGAGGGCGGAACCGATCGGTTCCGTGAGAACCCTATTTCCAGCGAGCATCCCAACGCCTCGGTCGACGCGGGCAAGCATGATGCCGACCGCGATCGCGGCGCCGCCGAGCGGACTTCCCTGGAAGTCGGCGATGCTGGCGTGCAGGTGGCACACGGCGTCACGTCGGCGCTGAAGGATCTCGGTCACGCCGGTGCGGACATCGGCAACGCTGTGGCACACGGCGTCACTGGAAGCCTCACCGATATGGGCCACGCGATGGAGAATGTCGGTCGCTCGTTCGAGTCAGAAGAGACGCGTGCACGCCATGACGCCCACCACAATGAACGCATCGACCAGAAGTACGACGGGAAGATCGCGCACGACGAGTACGTCGACGAGCGCAACGACGAGCGCAAGGAAGCGCGACGCGAGCACCACATAGAGCACCTCAAGGAGAAGTGCGCCGAACCCTACAAGAGCACAGGTGCCGAGCACGAGGCGCAGCGCAAGAACGCCGACCTGAAGCGGAAGGAAGCGCATAAAGTCGACAAGAAGCACGCCAAACAGGTGCACCGTGAGCAGTCGGCGCAGGCGAAGAAGGAGCGCAAGCAGCGTTGCCGTGCCCGCGCGGGGCGCGAGCGTGTGCCGACGTTTCCCGGTCCGCGGATTCACCCCCACGACCCGACACGCCTCCGCATTCGAGACACCCCGGGCGATCAACCGTGCGAACTGCTCCCGCTTGGCCGTCTGCGGCGCCGGCCCCGGCAACCCATGAACCATTCCAACTCCGGAATATCTTCGGTGTTGCAACGATGGCTAGAATCCGCCTTGACATTCTCAGTCGTTCGCCGGATGCGGATTTGCGGATGCACACCCGTAGTGTCGGAGACCGTGACGCTGTGGTCTTTGCCGTAAGCGATGAAGCCGGCGCTGCTTTGCGGGATCGTCAGCGTCGACAACCACAGCGATGAGGACGGGTCGTGGTCAGCGGGATGCTGAATCCACTTTATGAACGAATGGGTCCGGCGTGGCATGTTCCGCCGGAGACTTTCCGTATCACACGGCTGATCCGTCTCGGTAGTGGTGGGAAGAACAGTTGCCTCAGGCCGCCGGTTCACCGGGTCGGTCAGAGGACAATAGTCGAGCTGTGGCGTGATCCCACAGGAGATACTGTCCACACTCTTCGGCCCGGTCTGCCCGTGGGCCAATCAGTGCAGCGAAGATCCGGCCGGCTCGCTGCACATATCCCACCGTGCGATCGCCGTATTGGATTTCGTCGAGATCGGCATCCACACACCTGACAAGGAGCTCGATTGTGACGATCTCGTAGCGCGGATTGACCATCCGAAGAACGAGCGGCCGTCCGGACCCGGCGTCTGTCGGTGTGGGCGTGGTGAGGTGTGTCAAGGTTTTGAGACAGATTTGATGGGATTGGTGGGTTAGGCAGCGATCTTCAGCGTGACTTCGATGACGGGGTTGAGCTTTTGATGCATCGCCTCGGCCGGCGGTAGACCGCCTTCGTTATGGCCATGG
>DATCDQ010000042.1:0-14587 GCA_036510655.1 Microbacteriaceae bacterium
GGGCGGCCTGGGCGGCCACCCGCACCCGTTGCCGGGCCGAGCGGGAGGACACTCCGGTGACTTGCTCGATCAGTTGCGCCCCCGTGGCACACCCGTGCCGGGCCGCCAACCCGTCGAACCCGGCCGTGCGCGGGGAGCGGGCGGTGATCTCCCCCGCCGCTCCGATATGACCGTGATCCACCAGCCGGGTCAGACCCTCCAGGTCGGCCGTGAACCGGAGCAGACCATCCGCACTCAACCCGGCCGGGTCGATGCCTGCCAGCCCGGATAACGCCCGGCGGGCGTCCTCCACGATCGCGTGCGCCGCCGCATCCGCCACCGCCGGAACACCACCCGCGATACTGCCCGAAACGACGCCCGAAACCGCGGCCGGTGTGGCGGTCGGATCGGGAGTTGCTGCGGGGTTGCTCATGACTACACTCAACCAGCAGCCACCGACATTCCGACCCCGGAAATGGCCGATCACACCCTAATTGTGGAGAAGATCTCAAACTCGTTCCTGTGCAAGACAAGACGACCGAAGGGCTCGCCCACAAACGCTGACAACCGTGCAACTCGACTGAACCTTCACGACAAGACGACCTCAAGCGGGATCGCAGCGGCAGCGGTCACGTTCTCCACACGTTGCGCGCTGAGGGGCCGACGCGGCCGGGCGCTTCCAGTCGGGTTGTACTCATCGCCGCGGTCTGGTTCGCAGTTGTCCTCAAAGGCGTCCCGGCGATCCTGCCCGTTGTCGCCGTTCAGGCTTCGAGAGGGTCACGCTTGCGCAAAGGGGCACGTATTCTCACGTGGGTTCAGGCGGCAATCCCTACCGCCTAGGGACTCGTCCTGACTGTGGTCGGCGTCTTGGTTCAGGTCAATGTGATTGGCGATCCTGCGAGCGCTGACCACCTCGCGCTTCGTTGGCGCGCGTACCTGTGGGACCCGTGGTTTCTGGTAAGGGGAATCGTCGTCGGCGCGGCTATGATCCTGAGTCACCTCGATTCGAAAGCGCGTCGCGAGATTTAGTTCTGCTGTTCATCGGGGACCCGAGGATGGGTCGAGCGGGCGCGCCGACATGCGAGTCCGGCCGGCGCGGCCAACTCACAGGCGCGTGAAGCGCACCGCCACTTCCCGTGGCTCTTCGAGGATGAACTCGGTTGAGAACGCTTCAGGGCTGCGCGCCTCGAGTTGCGCAAGCAACGGCATCGGTCGGTGGTCGACGATCAGCGTCAAAGTTGCCCCAGCCTCGAGCGAGTCGAGTGCACCGAAGATGGTCGCGTGGCGAATGGCGTGCGGGATCAATCGGCCGTCCAGCACAACGTGTTTGTCGTTCTCTTCGCCGCAGGTGCAGGCGGTGCCGTCTGCGTGCGCGGCCGCCGGTGCGGAAGCCGCTTCTGTCGCGGAGACCGTGTCTGCGGCGGATACGAGGGGAAGTGTTGTGCGAGTGTCACCCGGTTCTAGATCCATACCTTCGACGATAGCCCTCCGTCAACACCCGCTGACCACCGGCCCGCATTCAGCAAATCCATGGTCGCCTGCCTCAGAATGGAAAGCCCGCACAGTGAAGGTCGTCCGGCATGCCGTCAGGTTCCAGTTCCCGTTCCCGGGATCTCCAACGCAAAGCTGCAGAAATGATGCGCGTGCAACGCGCCCGAGAACGGCGCCGACGCATCCTGACGTGGTCGATTTCCGGAGTCGTCGTCGCTGCCATCCTTGCCGTGATCACGGTCACGCTCGTTGTCAACGCGAAGCCGGGCTCGAGTACGAGTGCGGCAGGCTCCACGGATGTGCCCACGACTCCCTCCGTCGTCGCAGTTGGGGCAAGCACGGCGCCGCCCTGGGCCGCTCCGGCCGACCCGACGGCACGCGTCAAAGCTGCGGGGCTCGGGATGCTCACCTCGGAGGGCACCGTCGAGCACATCCACTCGCATCTGAGCGTGACCGTGGACGGAAAGGGAGTGCAGGTTCCCGCACTCCTCGGCATCGACGAGACCGCTCAAACGATCTCGCCGCTGCACACACACGACACGACCGGCATCATCCACATCGAGTCTCCCGTAAAAGCGACGTTCACACTCGGCGAGGTCTTCACCGAATGGAATGTCGCACTCGACGCCACCCATATCGGCTCACTCGGCGGCAGCGACGGTCAAACCGTCACGGTCTTCGTCAACGGCAAGAAGACATCCGGCGACCCTGCCGCAATCACGCTGGCCGAGCACGAGGACATCGATATCGTCGTCACATCGTCGGCCACAACGGCGACCGCCCCGGCCGCATTCAACTGGCCGAGTGGGTACTGAGCGCTCCCACATACGGGCCGGGGCCGACCTCCATCCCCCTTCTCAGGCGAGTACCTTCGCTTTCGCCGCGGCAAATTCCTCATCCGAGAGAATGCCCTGCGTGTGCATGGCTGCGAGGTTCTGGAGCTGCTCAAGTACGCTCTCCTGGTCGGCCGCAGCCGGCGCTCCCGGTGCTGCCGCCTGTTGAGCGGCCACCGCTTGCGCCACCGCCGCGTTTATCTGCGCTTGTTGTTGCTCCTGTTCGTATGCCTGCGCCTCGGATACCTGCTGCGCTTTGGCAGCATTCTTCGACTGCATTGAACCGGATACCGCACCTGCGGTGCCGACAACCACCGCCGTGGTTGCCGCGGCGCCGAGAAGCCCTCGGCGCCCCATCCTTCGACCGAGCATGATGATCTCCTATTCGTTTGGCGTCGTCACCGGGGTCAATTCCCCAGTGATCCGACCAGTTCGTTGACAGCGGGGGCCGGGATGCGCTGCGAATACAACACCGCACCGCCGGCACGATACAGTGCAGCGGCGAACTCTCGCGCCCAGACATGTTCGACGACGAGCAGCGCTGCTGAAGTTCCCGGCGCAATCTGGTCGGCGAACTCCTCGATGTCATCCGCGCCCGCCAATCCGAGCTCATCGATTTCGAGTCCGGCCAGCCCGAATTCGTCGGCCACCTCTTCCAGTTCCAGCACGGTGAGTGCGCCTTCGGCCGAACGCGAAGCGAAGACCATGTCGAGCAACTTCGCCGTATCCGACTCGATCAGGTTGAGAATCGCTCCGACCAATTCCGGTCCCGGGCGCGCTCCAGCGAAACCGATCAGCATGAATTCGACCGGTCCATACTTGAAATCAGCCATCAGATATCCTTCCTAGTTCGTTGATGTGTGACGGTCAGTGCACGCTGCGCGTGCGAGTCCTCGATGAACCCACGACGGGCGTCATGGAAATCCTGTGTGTCTGCAAATGGATAGCCGGCTTCGGGTGCACTGGTCATAACGTGCTCCACTCTGTGTGATTGTTCCATTCGGCGGATGGGGAACGCGCCGGTCGCTCATGTTGGCTCAGATGCGGGTCAGCCCATCGCCGAGGATCACAACGCCGATCAGGATCATGATCAAAATGCTTACGATCCTGTTGTTTTTTGCGACCCACTTGCGCGCACCGACCAACCAGGAGTCCGTTTGTCTCGGAGCAACCAGCCGGGCGATGATCGGAATTGCAACCGCGGATGCGGAGATCACCGTGTAGATGGCGATGACGACCGCGGTGTTGGCGACACTGAGCGAATCCGATCGCAGCGACAACCCCGCCGCCGCCGCCAACAGGATCGCCTTCGGTCGAAGGTTCAGCAACAACGCCAGCCCAAAAGTCGACCACGGTCCGAGAGAGCCGACGGCAGCCAGCCACTTCGGAATGCCGTTCGACGGCTTGCCCACGCTCCTGCGCCACAGCACGATCCCGCCGGTCACGAGCGCCGCGCCGATCACAACCAGAGCGGTCCCGATCCAGGCTTGCGACTGCTTGGGAGACGAGGTGGGGATGAATCGCGCGAGCATGGTGAGCCCCACCACGACCAGCACAATCCCGAGCACCCAGCCGATCAGGAATGTCAGCGACGAACGGCCCTTGTTGGGCGACAGCAAGATCAGGATCGTGGCCATGATCGGCACCGAACTGAGCGCGACCGCGACTGAGATCGGAAGAACATGACCCAGCGCCACCAGCATGAGTGCTCCCTTCGTCGGCGATCGGTCGAGACATCTGTGTGCCGCCTACTGCAGCCCCGACGTCAGCCGGGCGAGACCGTCGAGCACGCTCGACTTCTCTGGCTGACGAGACCATTCCTCGAGGGTCAGTTCACGGCCGATCTGACGATAATGCTCCTCGACGGCGCGCATCTGCGCGACGAAGGATGCCCCACGCACCATCAGCGACACCTCCATATCGAGACTGAACGAGCGGATGTCCATGTTGCTCGAACCGATCACGGCCACATCGTCAGCGATCGAAAAATGCTTGGCGTGCAGAATGAACGGCGCCGGATAGAGGAAAATGCGCACCCCTGCGGCGAGCAAATCACTGTAGTAGGAACGCTGAGCGTGGAACACCGGCCCCTGATCGCCGATCTCTGAGACGAAGAGCTGCACGTCCAGCCCGCGTTGGCACGAGGACGTGATCGCGTACATCATCGCTTCATCCGGCACGAAGTACGGGCTCGTGATGATGATCCGCTCCTGCGCCGAGTACAGCAGTGCCAGAAACAGCCGCAGGTTGTTCTCGCCCTCGAACCCGGGCCCGCTCGGGACAACCTGGCAGTCGAGCGCATCCGGAGAGGTGTCGACCGGAACATGGTCGGCGGCGATCCGCTCCTCCGTGATCAGCTCGTCCGTTTCGCTGTACCAGTCGGAGAGGAAGATGACGTTGATTCCGCTCACGACCGGCCCCGTCACACGCGTCATCAACTCCTGCCATTGCAACCCCCGTTTGATGTTCTTCGGTGAGTTGTAGCTGCGATCGATCAGGTTCTGCGAACCCATGAAACCGACTCGACCGTCGACCACTACCAGCTTGCGGTGATTGCGCAGGTCCGGCCGTTGGTGCTTCCCTTTCAAGGGTTGCACCGGCAGCATGAAACTCCAGCTCACGCCGATGCGATCGAGCTCGGCGAAGGTCTCCTTGTGTCCGGCTGTCCTGATTGATGCGATGTGATCGAGCAGCACCCGCACTGTGACACCGCGCATGACGGCCGCTTCCATCGCCGCGAAGAACCCCTTCGTGGTCTGGTCGAATGAGACGATGTAGAACTCGACGTGCACGAACGTTGTCGCCGTATCGATGTCTGCGGCCATCGCCGCGATCGAGTCGTCGTATTCCCTGATCAGAAGAGCCGTATTGCCGCTGACCAAAGGCACTGCGCCGAGCGACTGATTGAGTTCGACGACGGACACGAACCAGGCCGGACAGGCATCCCGATCCGAGGCGAGGTCCATTCCCGCCGCGCCGGCAGCGATCATCGCATTGATCCGCTTCTGCTTCTCCCTGCGACGTTTGGGCAGTTTCGAACTTCCGAGCAACAGAAAGAAGATCACGCCCGCATAGGGAATCAGGAACACGGCCAGCAACCACGCCATCGCTGAACTGGGTTTGCGGTTTCGCGGAATGATGATAATCGCCGCAATGCGGATTCCCAGGTCAACGACGACAGCGAGAATCCAGATCAGATTCGTTGTCTGCAGCGCATTCACGAGGCGCACCCTTCCGGCTGTCGATGACGGCCGCATACTGTGGGCCAACCTCACGCTCGACGCTAACGCGGGCTCAAGCCGCCCTGCATCATCCAGATGGGATGATGCCCCCCGCCGGCGTAATCCCTAGCGTGATGCCATGAGCATTGAAGAGCGATGAGCGAATCAGGTGCGCCGCTGCACCAGACGGCCAGCTCATTCCCTCGGGGAACGACAACGCTGATCGCGCTCGCCGCCGCCACCGTGACCGCAATCGGGATCAGCGGTATCAAAGGCATCATGGCGCCGGTGCTGCTCACCCTGATTCTGACGATCTGTGCGAACCCAGTGCGCACCTTCCTGCTGAAGCACGGTGTGCCAGGTGGCATCGCTACGGGCTCTGTCATCCTCGTCGTCTTTGGGCTGCTGGCCGCGTTCACCTACACGATCATCATCGCATTCGCACAGTTCGTTTCGATGCTGCCGAGTTATTCTAAGCAGTTCGCCCAGGCCGGTTCGGACATCGCCGCCTGGTTGACCAGCATCGGTGTCGGCCCGGAGCAGGTGAAGGCTGTCGAGAAGGGTATCAGCCCCAGCAACCTTGTCGGGATCGTGACAGGGGCGTTGGGCAGCGTCGTTGGCATCACCGCATCCCTCGTCATCGTTCTAACGATGATGATTCTGATGGCGGCGGATGCCGTCTACACGCGCACGATTCTCGCCCAGCTGTCCACACGCAAACCCGACTTGGTCACGGCGATCGACCAGTATGCATCGAATGTGCGCCGCTACATGGTCGTCACGACGGTGCTCGGAGTGGTTCAAGGCGTTCTCAACGCGGTGGCCCTCTACATCATGCATGTGCCCGCCGCACTGCTGTGGGGGCTGCTCGCCTTCCTTTGCAGCTTTATCCCCAACATCGGCTATTTCTTCGCGATCACACCGCCGCTGATATTCGGTGGACTGGTCGGCGGATGGCCGACCGTCATCGCCATCATTATCGTTTACGGTGTCATCAACGCGGTGGTGCAATCGATCATCCAGCCGCGAGTGGTCGGTCACGCAGTGTCATTGAGCCAGACGATGACCTTCTTCTCCGTGCTGTTCTGGGCCGTCATCATCGGGCCGATCGGGGCGATTCTCGCCATCCCCCTCACCTTGCTCGTCAAGGCGATCCTTGTCGACTCGAATCCGGAATCCTATTGGCTGCGTCCCGCCCTCGGGCCTACTTCCGAGACCCGGGACATCCTGAAAGCGCACGACACTGCCGCCAAGCAGGATCGAAAGGATCACAGGGCGCAACGCAAGGCGTCTCCGACCGCGCCAGCCACGCCGACCGAGTGAGGTGCTCGGGCAACTCACAACCCAGTCAGGGCCTTGAGCCGACCGCTATCGACGGCCTCGACGAATGCCGCATAGTCGCGTTCGTTCTGGTCCGCATATGCCGCTGAGAAGTCCGCGATCGCTCGATCGAATTGGTCTCCCTTTCCCAGGTAGCCAGCGATCGCGACGCGATCGCCCGACCGTGAATGCGCGCGAGCCAGCGCCTGCCCGCAGAGCCGAGCATAGAACTTGACACCGCGAGGTCGGACATCGTCGACGTCGACCGAACCCTTCCAGTCGTGGAGCTGGCGCACGTAGAAGTCTCGTTTCACGCCGTCGACGCCGTCGACTTGCTGCCAGCCGAGAAAGATGTCGCTTGCGGCCTGCATGAGTCGCTGTCCTGCAACGACGCGCTGCCCATGCTGCGCATATTGACTGGGGCCGAGGAATCGCTCCAAGACAGACTCCTCCGCCTCCTTTGCTTGAAGAATCAGCGCATCGCGATCGTCGCGGCCCCGCAGAAGCAAGACCCACGCACGTGTGCCCACACTTCCGACGCCGACCACTTTGCGAGCCATATGCACGTAGCGGAATTCCTCGATCGGATGATGGTCGCCCGGAAGGGTCGTCCGATAGTCCTCGAGCAGCGTCCGCATCGTGCCCTCGAACCTACGCCGCGTCTCCTCGTCCGGGGCGAGGTTTTCGACCGGTTCGATCAGCGGCGGGTCCCCCTGGATACGGAGCTCGCCATCGACCACTCGGACGAGCTTCGCCACAACCCCGGCGCTGTCTTTCGTTCTGGCCTTTGCGATCACCTCGTCAGCCTTGCCGATCTGATGGCTGCCCACGTGCTTCGCGTGCCTTTCCGCGCGGAGCAATTTGAGTACCTCATCGACATCGAGACGTTCGTACCACGCTTGAAGCACTGGGGCGCGTGCAGACTCGCGCACCTGCTCACGGTAGCCGCGGGTTACCGCGAGTGTCGCCGCACGGCGATCGGAGCGGGAAAGCTTGGCATTTCTACCGCCGATCTCGAAACTCGCTGCAAGTCGCTTGAGGTCCCATTCCCAGGGGCCGGGTAGCGTTTCGTCGAAGTCGTTGAGGTCGAAGATCATCGTGCGCTCCGGGGTACCGAACACCCCGAAATTCGACAGATGTGCGTCGCCGCAGAGTTGCGTGATGATTCCGGAATTCGGTGTCGTGGAGAGGTCTGAAGCCATGATCAGGGCCGCGCCCCGATAGAAGGTGAACGCAGAAACCATCATCCGCCCGTATCGGATCGGCACGAGCTCGGCAACTCGGCTCGCGGCCTGTTCCTCGAGAAGGGCTACCGGATCAGCCCGATCAGGCCGTGCCGCCCAGCGCGCGTGCGCCGACCGCGGCACGCTCTTGCGTGCAGCCCGACCGCTCTCGTGCCGTTCCTCGAACGTCGGCGGCGCCGTGCGTGTCGTCATACGTTTACAGTAAAAAGTTCGCACCGTCGTGACGTCATCACAATGGGATGATGTGAGACCCGAGCGTGTATTCCGAAGTAAACAAACTGTGGCCGCGCGCGCAATCTCCTGCGACACTGAAAGGCGGAAGGTTGGGACACGGTAACGAGACATATCGCACCGGCACACGCAATCGATCGTCCGACATTGCGCGCGGCGCTGGATGATTCACTGACGGCTACGCTGACTCTGCTCATCGCACAGGCCGGCGCGGGTAAGACCGTCTTGTTGTCGCAATGGGCGTCGTCCCATCCGGAGTTTGACTTCGTCTGGCTCGACGTCGTCGAGGCGGACAATGACCCTGTTCACTTCGCGCGCAGACTGCTCGCCGAATTCCGCGACCTGGATCCCGCCATGGGCGAGTTGACCCGATTGGTCGCGGTGCACGGTGATGGGCTCGGAACGCCATTCCTCGACGCAGTTGGTGCCGCGATGGACGGACTGCCGCGCGCCGTGATCGTGCTTGATGACCTCCACCATCTGTCGAATCGTGATCTTGTCCACGACCTCGTGCGGCTGGTTGATGTCGTGCCGCCCAACATCCATTTGACCTTCTCCGCACGCTCAGATCTGCCGGTCACGCTGAGCCGCCGACGCGTCGACGGAATGATCACGGACATCCGCAGCGCCGATCTTGCGTTTGACTCCACGGAGTCCACCGAACTCATCGCCCGGATCTGCGGTCACACACTCGCCCCGGAGACCATCGCGAAGCTCATGGAACAGACCGAAGGATGGGCGGCCGGCATTCAACTGGCCGCAATCGCACTGCGGGCGCACGATAACGCCGACGAGTTCATCACCGCATTTACGGGGACCGACCGGTTCGTTGCCGATTACCTGCGGGAAGAGGTGTTGCAGTCCCAGCCGAAACACACGCGGTCCACACTGCTTCGCGTTTCCGTGCTACAGAACATGTGCGCCGATTTGGTCACATTCGTCACAGGCGAGCCCGACGCGCAGGCCCTCTTCGAACAGTTAGAACGCGACTCGATGTTCCTGGTGCCGCTGGACAATCATCGCGAGTGGTTCCGATTCAATCACCTCTTCCGCGAGTTCCTGCGCTCGCGATTTCACGCGGAGCATCGCGAGGCGGAGTCCCAGCTGCTGGCCAGGGCCGCGCAGTGGCACCTGGATCGCGGCGAGGTGCATCCGGCCGTCGAATACCTCCTGCGGGCACGGGAATGGAACAAGGCCCGAGAGTTGATTCAAGCCCGAGGCCCCGAAATCTTCGAACACGGCGAAATGCTGACCGTCATCCGGTGGATCACCGCACTACCCGGCTCGGATGGCGCCGACCAACTCGATCTGAGTCTTCTTCTCGGCTTTCTCCGCGGACTCGCGGGCCAGACCACGGCCGCAGAAGAAATCGTGCGCCGGGTAATGAACCATCCACGGGCGAGTATCGGCCAACGCGTCGTTGCCAATACCCTCCTCGCGGGTCGAGCGCAGTGGAGCGCGCATCCGGAGACGTCGATCGACATCGCGGTACGGGCACTGCGACTTCTTGAGGACCATCCGCACGTGAAGACTCCTGACCTGCTGCACATCACAGACCGCGCTTCGTTGTTGACGATGGTGCTTGGCTCCGGCGGTCGCGCGTACTTTCTCGCCGGCAACCTCAGTGAAGCTCGGCGCTGGCTCCAACGTTCGCTCGCGTCTGAAGGCGCGGAGTATCCGCCCTGGCGGGTGGGCGCTCTCGGATCCCTGGCTCTTGTCGAGGCATGGAGTGGGCGCATCCCCGTGGCCGAAGAAATGGCCACAGAGGTGCTGGTCATCGCCAAAGCGGCCGACCTACTGCTGCACCCGGTCACAGCGGACGCATACCTGGCGCTGGCGCTTGTTGCGCTCGAGCGCTCCGAGCCGAACCGGGCGGCGCTCGCGCTGCACGAAGGGTCGGTGCGCGCGTCATCCAACCGTCGCGTACAGCTGTTGTGGGTGCACCATTTGGAATCGCAACTGCTTCGGGCCTCCGCGAACGACGTCACCGAGCAGGATCCGCCGGACGGACCGCCGCCTGCTGTTGTGCTCGACCGATTGAACGCGCTGAGCGGCCGACAACAGCGGTTTGCAGGCAGGGCCGATCTCGCCGCACATCTGTGGCCTGGGGGCGCTCCAACGCCTGCCGTGCTGTTCGAACGCGTCGCCACAGCGCTCACGCTGGGGCAACCAGAGCACGCCCGCGCGCTGCTGTCGCAAACAGCCTCGCCCGCACCATCGGATGGTCCTCTCGTGCGCGTGCAGCACCTCATTCTGCACGCATGGCTGATGAATGCAGTCGGTGAACCCGCTCAGTCGCATGCGCACTTTGCGCAGGCGCTCGAGCTGGCCAAGACACACGAGTTGGTCGATGTGTTTTCGCGCGGCGGGCCGCTGGTTATCAAACAGCTCGCGCAGCTGCCAGAGCCGCGCTCGGACTTCCTCACCAGCGTGCTGCACAGTGCCGAGCGGTCCTTGCCCACTCAACCTGGCGCCGATCTTCCTGAGCCACTCACCTACCGAGAACGGGAAATCTTGGCATATCTGCCCAGTCGTTTCACGAACGTGGAACTCGCAGAGCGCTGTTTCGTTTCAGTGAACACCATCAAGACCCACATGGTTCACATCTACCGCAAGCTCGACGTGCCGAATCGGAGTGCAGCGATCGAGCGCGCACGCGAACTCGGCCTGCTCGTCTGAGCACCGGCATCCGATAGCGGAGAGCGATCGTGGCTGAGCAACGTGTCGATCGTCTTCGGCGTGAGGCGAAGGGATTCGATATTGGATCGCTCGCGTGTGGCGCCGACCTGGCTGAACTTGCTCGGCTCTGTGCTATTCGCCATCTCGGCCATTTCTGAACCGCCCGGCTCACGACTGATCTGGAGAGGATGCGACCGTATTGAGGCCACCCTGAGCGGCTCCGGAGCCCGACAGACCCCCGCCGTGGCCGCGCAACACGTATGCCGCGCCCACTGCGACGACGGCTCCGCTGATAGGCCCGACAACGTAGACCCAGTATGCCGTGAAGTCGCCTGAGAGTAGATCGGGGCCGAACGTGCGCGCCGGATTCATCGATGCCCCGGAAATCGGACTGCCCCACAACGCGGCGAGCGCTATGTATGCACCGACCCCGAACGCGCCGACGATACCGACATTCTGTGCACCGGATGCCGTACCCAGGATCACGCTGACCAACCCGAAGGTCAGAACCATTTCCATGACCAACGCGATGCCGTCGGAGTAGCCCTTCGCCGGATAGTTCGACCCGATGGACGCGGATACCGGAAGCACTCCGGTGAGAAACCACGCCGCGAGGCTCGCCCCGATCAGCTGGGCGAAGATGTATCTGGGCACACGCGCCCATGGGAAGTCACCGCGGAGCGCGAATGCGATGCTGACGGCTGGTACAAGTGCCGCGGCTGTGGCAAGCGCATCGCGGTGACGGCGGGGACGCTGTTCGATCAGGAGCGCACGCCGTTGACGGTGTGGTTCGAGGTCTGCTGGGAGTTCGCCCTCAGTCACGATCCAGTGCGCTACCGTGACCTCGTCGCAGACCCACAACCGAAGAAGAAACCGACCATCCCGCCCACGACTCCAGGACATCCGACCAGCCTCGAACGGCCCCTCTTCGGCGATGATCAGGTGGTCTTGGCCGTCGGTTCCGGCTTGCAGTTCAACCCAGTTGACGGTGCCGCCCTTCGCCAAGCCGCCCCCGTCGTACTGGAACTCGACCCGTAATCTTCCGGCGATCTGCTCGGGCGAGTACTTCTTGACCAGGTCGTTCTCCACCTTGACACGCAGCTGCATGTTCGTGTGCAGTTTCGCCGGTTTCGGCCGCGACGCCCGCTCGAAAGCCAGCGCATGCACGGTCGTTGCCCTATACCCGGCGCCGGCCACCCTGTTGCGACGCAACTCCCTGGAGATCGTTGACGGTGACCGGCCGATCGCGGCACCGATCTGTCGCAATGATTGACCCTGAACACGACGGATCGCGATCTCTTCACGCTGAGCGAAGGTCAAACACCGACCCTTCAAATCCCGGCCACGACGAGGCCTCACCCCACCGGAATCCTCCAAAATCCGTCGGCCCGTTCGCCGACTCGTGTCAATCAGCTCGACGGCTTCAGAGATGAAACCCCCGGCCTGCATCCGCCGCCAAAACACCTGCATCAAGTCCGGCCGCATGAAGATTGAATACCCCACCATCACAACACCCATCCAATAACTGTTGCAATCACCGCAAGAACCCAAGGTTCCCCTTTCGGGCACCACTCGCGGCGATACACGCGCTCAAATCCATATCGGGAGGCACAATGAAATTCGGCCTGGTGAACCTCCGGCTTGCGTGCCAGCGATGGCTCCATTCTGCGAGGACAGAACGCCGCGACTATTTGGCGAAGCCACAAGTCGACGGCGACTCAACCGTTTCGCAGAGCGGTCCCTTGCTGGTTGCACTTCAGAAGGGCTCGGCCTGTGAGATTCGCGAGTGTCAGGCGTGGGCGATCTGGATTGCGGGCGGTGTCCAGTTTCCGTTGAGCGCTTCGGGTTTTGGGGCGTAGAGGCGCATCGTGATTCCAAGAGGACCCACGGGCGCGGGTAGCCAATTGGCGACTCTGTCCGGTCCGGGATTCGAGTGTTGGATGTAGATTTCGAGAGACCCGTCGTCGCCATATTCAAGTGCGTCGCGGTCACCGATGGCGAAGCGGTCGAGTTCGTTGGCGGTCTGGAAGCCCTCGGCGTCGTACATCGTGAGGGACCAGAACGCGTCCACCGGCGGCAGATCGTCCCTATCAAAATGCAGCACGTAGTTCTTCTCTCCCGCGAACGGGTCGCCGTGTTCGTCTGCCTCGGCCAATGGATAGACGGCGTCCTCCGGAGGATTGGCACCGAGCCCGGCGATCGAAACCGCTGCCCGCTTGGCGTAGAAGTTGCCGTAGACCCCCATCGTGTCGAGGTTGGACGACCAACCGTTGGTCGACGTACCGAAGGCGGGGATGCGGGCGATCAGGGATTCGAGAGCCCGCTTGATGCCCTCGTTCAAGGCGTCGAGGTTGCCTGCACCCGCGGCGGAGACATCGAAATGATCCGACGCGCGCACGCCGATACGGGCGATGCGGGCGAGAGTGGAGAAGTCTGTAGGATGGGCCGGATGTTCCGCAAGAAGCCGGTTGGCGTAGGTGAAGAATTGCACAGCGTCCATCGAGTTGACGAGTCGGAGCGGCGGTACGCTCAGGTCGAGCCCGGCAGGAGCCGCGTTGGTGTCGCGGGCGGCGGGCGGTTCTCCGCCATCGAGGGTGCGGAGTGTGATCCCGGCCTGGATGGCGTGGACGGCGTCATAGTCGGCGGGCCCGTTGGTTTGGGTTCGCCCGATGACCCACACGTGTTTCGTGGGCGCGGCGAGCCGGATGGCGTCGGCGGGCAGCTCGCCTGTCCAGCCGGGTGGGGTGATGACGAAGTCGTGGGCAGCGGTGCCGGTGGTGCGCTTGCCGGGGACGGCAAAAACGTCCGTCCACATGTCCAGCATCGGCAGCAGGTAATAGCGATCAGCGGTGTCGGGCATATGCACGACGAGTGGCCCCTCAGACAGATCAAGCCAAGCCGACGAGTAGAGCGTGTCGAAGTTAGGGCGGACAACGTCTCGGAAGTCCGCGGGAGGAAAGGTCGGGACATGGAAGAACCTGTTGGGCGTCGTGTGACCGATCGCGTCCGAGTTGTCGGTGAACACCATCCTCGACACGTCCATCGTGACGAGGGGGTAGAGGTAGGTGAAGGCTTCGGCGGCCAACTCCTGAACTTCCGTTGAGCCTAGAGACATCGGTAAACCAGCTCTCATCGTTGAACGGCCCGGGACTCGTGCCCGACGCCGCACGCGTATTATGCGGCGTGATCCGACGCCCCTCGTCATCCGCAAAGGATGATCGTCGCGCTGAAAGTCAGCTCCAACGTTGCCGTGGCCGGGGATGATGACCTCGGCCTGTTCGATGATTGGCGAGAGCCGATCCAGTGCATCGATATGTAAGGGAAGATTGTCCGGGTAGAACGGGAGTGGCAGTTCCACGTCGCTGAGCATGTCGCCGGCGATGGGCACGCGCTGCCGCGGCAACCATAGCGCTGTGTGACCGCGGGCGTGACTGTCGTGAAAGATGAGCAGTGCGTGGCCGGTTAGCTCAGGTAGCTTCGCTGCGTGACCGTGGACCGTGCTGGATGATCTGCTGGTAGGTGGTCGGTGCTTGCTGGCTGCCGAGGCCGAGCAGCGTCTGGAAAGCGGCCATCGGCGTGCTCCGCCGGT
>DATCDQ010000043.1:0-47271 GCA_036510655.1 Microbacteriaceae bacterium
TCTGCCCCGGGTGCAGGCCGTTCGTCAGGTCGTCGAGGTCGGCAAACCCCGTCGGCACGCCAGTCATTGAGCCGTCCGTGTGTGTCGCCGCCTCGATTTCGTCGATGGCGACAGTGACGGCCTCGGTCAGAGGAACGTAGTCATCCGTCTCACTCGAACCGGTCACCGCGTAGATCTCGGCCTGCGCATTGTTGACGAGGTCGAGCACCTCGCCCTCCGCCGCGTAGCCCATCTGGGTAATGCGGGTTCCCGCTTCCACCAGGCGCCGCAACAGCGCGCGTTCTGCGACGATGGATGCGTAGTAGCCTGCGTTCGCCGCGGTCGGCACCAGGCTGGTGAGGGTGTGCAGATAATCGGCGCCGCCGGCTCGCGACAGCTCGCCCTGCTTGGTCAGCTCGTCCGTCACCGTGATGACATCGGTCGGCTCGCCCTGGGCATACAACGACAGGATCGCGTCGAAGATCAGCTCGTGCTTCGGCACGTAGAAGTCGAGCGCCTTGACGACTTCGACGACGTCGGCGACGGCATCCTTGCTGAGCATCATGCCACCCAGTGCGCTCTGTTCGGCCAACAGGTCGTGAGGGGGAGTGCGTTCCGTTGAACGTGTCTCGCCGGCAGGCCGAGAATCGGCCAGCCCTAAGTGAGCAATTGACACTCGCGCCTCCCCTGCGCATATCGAACCCTGCGCTTATCAAACCCTGCTTGTCGAACCCTGCGAACTTCATCCCCCACAGTCGCAGAGACCACCGACAGTCTCGAGATTCGAGAGTGCCGGTGGTCTCTGCAAGTCGACGCGGCTCAACCCTAGGCAGCCCGGTCAATACACACAACACGGCCTGTGGATAACGCTGTGGAGAATCTGCGCGAAACGCCGCTCTTCGTGTGCAAAGAAGGTAGGGAAACTTGTGGACAACGAACTATTTGCGTCACAGATAGTCGAGCTGACCTGGTGTTCTTCTATCCCCACCGTGTGGGTAAGAAGTAGTCTCGATACGTGCTTGAACGTTGGTCGAATTGGGGGCGCCCCTGTGCACAAACATGTTAAAAAGGGGTTGCGCTCGACCCTTAAATGGGTGTAGCGGTGGGCAGTGCCCACCGCTACTCCACGTCATGAAAACGCGACGCGACGAACTACTTCGCGGCAACCACCTGGAGGGTGATCGTTGCGAAGAGGTCCTCGCGCAGGCGAACGGTCGCCTCGTGCACGCCGACAACCTTGATGGCGTTCGGCAGTTCGATCTTCTTCTTGTCGATCGCGCCGATGCCGGCTGCTGCAACGGCGTCGGCGATGTCGGCAGTCTTGACGGACCCGAACAGGCGGCCTTCCTTGCCGGCCTTGACCGTGAGCTTGACCTTGGTCGCTTCGAGCTTGGCCTTGAGGTCCTGAGCTTCCTCGATGGTGGCGAGTTCGCGAGCGGTGCGTGCCGCCTTGATCTGATCGATCTGCTTCTCGGCACCACGGCTCCACGCAACGGCGAAGCCCTTCGGGATCAGGTAGTTACGCCCGTAGCCGTTCTTGACCTCGACAACATCGCCTGCAGATCCAACACCGGTGACCTCGTGGGTCAGAATGAGTTTCGACATTCTTCTTTACTCCTAACGGCCTGAGCCGGCGTAGGGGAGAAGTGCCATCTCGCGGGCGTTCTTGACGGCCTTCGCGATCAGGCGCTGCTCCTGCACGGAGACACCGGTGATACGACGAGCGCGAATCTTTCCTCGCTCAGAGATGAACTTGCGCAGTGTTGCGACGTCCTTGTAATCGATCACGCCGACGCGGATGGACTTCGCCGGAGCGGCGTTCTTTCCATCCTTGCCTTTGCGGATCGGCTTGCGGCGGTCGCCGCTTGACTTTCCTGCCATGGTTTTTCCTTAATTCAATTCGGTGATCGGGTAGCGCGCGGCGCCAGCCGCACGCGTATCGAGATCAGAAGGGTGTCTCGTCGCTGAAGCTGCCTGGCGTGTTCCAGACGTCGCCCGCGGGCGCGTTGCCCTGGGCGGGGCTGGCAGCCCACGGTTCTTCTGCGGCGCCGACGGCGCTACGGCCGCCTCCGGATGACTGCGCCCGCGTGACGGCTGCGGTGGCGTAGCGCAATGACGGACCGATCTCATCGATCTCGAGCTCGATGCTCGTGCGCTTCTCCCCCTCCTTCGTCTCGTAGGAGCGCTGCTTGAGCCGCCCGGTCGCAATGACTCTGGAGCCCTTGGTCAGCGAACCTGCGACGTGCTCGGCGAAGTCACGCCACACGCTTGCGCGCAGGAACAGCGCTTCGCCGTCTTTCCAGTCGTTCGCGGCACGATCGAAGGTGCGCGGAGTGGATGCGATGGTGAAGTTGGCAACCGCCAACCCGTTCTGCGTGTAACGCAACTCGGGGTCGCTGGTGAGGTTGCCCACCACGGTGATTATGGTCTCGCCGGCCATGCGACTACGCGCTTGCCTTTTCGGCTGCCTTGGCCACGGCGGCGGCGGGCGCTGCGGCAGGAGCCTTGGCGACAGGAGCCTTCGCCGGGGCAGCCGCTTTGCGGGCGGCCTTCTCCGCGGCGAGCTTCGCTGCGGTGGCAACCTGGGCGATCGCGTCTTCGGCACGCAGCACCTTGGTGCGCATGACGGCCTCGGAGAGCTTCAGCTGGCGGTCGAGCTCAGTGGTCGCATCCGCATTCGCGGTGAAGTCGACGACGGCGTAAATGCCCTCGGCCTTCTTGTTAATTTCGTAGGCCAGGCGACGACGACCCCAGATGTCGACCTTCTCGACCGTTCCACCGTCGTTACGGATAACGTTGAGGAACTTGTCAAGGCTGGGAGCTACGGTGCGCTCGTCGATCTCTGGATCGAGGATGACCATTAACTCGTATTGATGCATGACTAACCCACCTCCTTTGGACTAACACGGCTACAGACTTTCTGCAGCAGGAGGGTATTGGCATCTGTCGTCCGCACATTCGCGAGTCGCGTGGTGAACGGACAACCTTCACAGCGTACCCGATGGCGAACCCATGCGCCATTCGGCGAGCGACGACCGATGGCCGCATAAGCTGTCTACATGCCCCCAGCCCGGCCCTTGCGGATCGCGGTCGTTGCGCTGCACACCTCCCCGACGGATGCACCGGGAGCCGGAGATGTCGGCGGAATGAACGTCGCTGTGCGTGCCGTCGTCGAGCAGATGGCCGAACTCGGGCACCGCATCGACGTACTGACCCGCCGTTATTCTCCGGCGCTACCAACCCGCATCGAACTCTCCGATCTGATCTCGCTGCACTTCGTCGACGCCGGACCCGCCGAGCCGCGGCCAAAGGGTGACCACGAGAACTACATCGACGAGTTCGCTGCGGGGATGAGCGTGCTCGGCGATATCGACATCGTGCACTCGCATCACTGGTTCTCCGGGATGGCCGCGCTCCCGTTCGCGCGTGCCCGCGGCATCCCGCACGTGCAGAGCTACCACAGCATCGCAGCGCCGCTCGCGAGCGCGCTCTCAGAGGGGGAGCGGCCGGAATCACCGGGGCGCATCACGGGCGAGGCGTGGCTCGCCCAGAATTCGGATGCCATCGTGGCCGTCAGCCAGGCCGAGGCCGGCACCATCATCGGCCGGCTCGGTGCGCCGCCCGAGAATGTGACCGTCGTGCTGCCGGGCGTGGACACAGAGCTGTTCCATCCCGGTGCGACGGCGCGCCCCGACCGTTATGTGCTCACGGCCGCACGCATTGAACCGCTCAAGGGCCTCGACCTTGCGGTGCGCACAATTGCCGCAATGCCGCCCGGCCTACGGCCCGACCTGATCGTCGCCGGCGGACCGACCGTCGGCTACGAGGGGCACCTGGCCGAATTGCACGCACTGGCCGCCGAGCTTGGCATCGCCGATCGCGTGCGGTTCGTCGGCCCGCTGTCCCGCGTCGAACTGGCCGACCTGATGCGACACGCCTCGGCCCTCCTCATACCGTCGCACTCCGAGACGTTCGGGCTGGTCGCACTCGAGGCCGCGGCGAGCGGCGTGCCCGTGCTGGCCACGCCGACCGGCGGCCTCAAAGAATCCGTCACCGCCCAGACCGGCATCCTGCTCGACTCGCGCGACCCCCATACGTGGGCGGATGCTCTCGCCGCCTTGCTGACGGATGCTGACCGCGCGGCGCACCTGTCGGCATCCGCCCGCGCGTTCGCCCTCACGCGCACGTGGCGACACGACGCTGAGGAGACGTTGGTGGTCTATCGCCACTCCATTGAGCGCCTGGGCGGCCGGGCGTGAGCATCCTCGACGGCATCGAGACTGTGCTGTTCGCGCACGCGCACCCGGACGACGAGACGATCTCATCTGGCGCGCTGATCGCCGAGATGGTGGCCCGCGGCATCCGGGTGGTTCTGCTGACGGCCACGCGCGGTGAGCAGGGCGAGGTGGTACCGGCTCGGCGGGCGGAGCTCCGCGCGGCCATCGGAGCCGACCCTGCGCACGATCCGGCTGCGTTCGCCCGGCTGCGCGAGGGTGAGCTGCGCGAGGCGTCCGCTCTGTTGGGCGTCTCGGCCGGCTATCTGCTCGGCACGGCGCCGGCGCGGGCGCCGGGGCTCCCCGACCGCCGCTACCGCGACTCAGGGATGCGCTGGATTCGCGAGGGGCTGGCAGGCGCGGCGGCCGACGTGCCGCCCGACGCACTGTCGGTGCAACCTCTTGAGGAGGTTACCGCCGACGTGCGCGCGTTGATCGACACGGTGCAGCCGCAACTCGTGATCGGTTACGACGACACGGGCGGGTACGGACACCCAGACCATCGGCGCATCCGGGAGGCCGCCCTGGCTGCGGCTGCGTTCGCGGGTGTTCCATTCGCGGAACTGCTGGCAGAACCCGGTCCGGATGCCGAATGGTTCAGCCTTGAGCAACACCTCGCCGTCGTGCAGCGCGCGCTGCGCTCCCATGCCAGCCAGGTGAGCGTCGATGGCGATCACCTCATCCACTCCGGTGGTCAACGCGAGAAGATCCCGACCTCGGTCGGCCTGCGCGTACGACTTGCCTGAGGTGCGTGTGGCGCAGTGCCCTTACTGCGCGTCGCGCCAGTCCAACAGCCGACGGGTCGCCTCTTCCGGGGGCACCGGGCCGTTGTCGAGGCGCAGCTCCAGCAGGAACTTCATCGCACGACCGACCTCCGGCCCCGGCTTCAAGCCCAGGATGCGCATGACGTCGCCTCCGTCGAGGTCCGGTCGAACTGCGGCCAGCTCCTCTTCTTCCGCCAGCACGCCGATGCGTTCTTCGAGGTCGTCGTAAGCGAAGCCCAGGCGATCAGCCTTGCGCCGGTTGCGCGTTGTGACGTCTGCTCGGGTCAGCATGTGCAGGCGTTCGAGCTGATCGCCGGCGTCGCGCACATAGCGCCGCACCGCAGAATCGGTCCACGCACCGTCTGTGTAGCCGAAGAACCGGAGGTGCAGCTCGATCAAGCGCCCGACCGCGTCGATCGTGCCGTTGTCGAAACGCAGCGCCTTCAACCGCTTACGGGCCAGCTTCGCACCGACCAGGTCGTGATGGTAGAAACTCACGGCGCCGCCCGGCTCCAGCCGGCGAGTAGCCGGCTTGCCGATGTCGTGCAGTATTGCGGCCAGCCGGAGAACGAGATCCGGCTCCTCGCCGGGGTGTCGCTGACGCTCGTACCCGATCACCTGATCGAGCACAGTCAACGAGTGCTGGTAGACATCCTTGTGGTGGTGGTGCTCATCGATCTCCAGCCGCAACGCCGGGATCTCCGGCAGCACCAACTCGGCCAAACCGGTCTCGACCAGAAGCTCGATTCCGTGCCGCGGTGCGTCTGAGCACAGCAGCTTCGATAACTCGTCCCGGATGCGTTCGGCGCTGACGATCGAAATCCGCTCGCGCATGCGCGCCATCGCCTCGAGCGTCTCCGCCTCGACCGTGAAGCCGAGCTGCGCGGTGAACCGGGCTGCGCGCAGCATCCGCAGCGGGTCGTCACCGAACGAGATTTCGGGGGTGCTCGGGGTTTGCAAGATGCCAGTCAGCAAATCGTCGACGCCTCTGGACGGGTCGACCAGCACCACGTCGGGCACCCTCAGCGCCAGTGCATTCACTCTGAAGTCACGGCGGATCAGATCGCCTTCGAGCGTGTCACCGAACACGACATCCGGCTTACGGCTGCCGGTGTCGTAGCTGTCGGTGCGGTAGGTCGTGATCTCGACAGTGCTCTCATCGATGCGCGCACCGATCGTGCCGAACGCGCGACCGATGTCCCAGTGCGCCTGGGCGAGCGGATCGAGCACCTCGACGATCTGATCCGGCGTGGCGTTCGTGGTGAAATCGAGGTCATTGACGCGGCGCCCGAGCAGCGCATCTCGCACCGGCCCGCCGACGAGCGCGAGTTCATAGCCGGCCGTCGTGAAGGCCGTCGCCAGGCGCGCCACTGGCGCGGACTCGGCGATCTCGCGCAGGCGTTCAAGGGATTCTGCGACGCTCTGCATAGTGGATTCAGCATATCTGCGACCGCGGAGGTCCAGGCGGCACGTATCAATAACGATCGAGCGGATGCCGCTGCGTTCGCCGATTGTCCACAGTGCCTCCCCCTAGAATTGCCGACATGGTGGCGGAGGTGGTTCAGTGCGTCGACGCATGCGCATAATCTCCGATTCCCGATCGCGCCAGCTGCGTGTACCACTGATGCGCATGGTGTTCGCACTCGTCACAGCGTTCGCGGTGGTGACTCCGACGACCGGCCTGGCCGCCGCGCCGGCCCCGCACGTCGTCAGTAAGCAGAGCGCGACCATCTCGGTCTATGGCGGAAACTCCGGCGTTTTGGCCCCCGGTGAGAACCTCACGGCGAATGTGGTCATCACAAACACGGGTTCCGAGTCGCTGAACCCCGGAACGATCTCCCTTCAGTTGACGTCGGCAGCGTTCGCGGAGCGTGCCGACCTTGATTCCTGGCTCAAGCGTGGCGATAATCCGCCGTCGACCAGGGCGATCGGCACGACGCCGACGAATACGATCGCAGCGGGCACCTCGACGACCGTGTCGTTGACCGTCACAGCGGCGGCGCTCGGAATCACCCGCACGACCACGAGCGTTTACGGACTGTCCGCGGCGTTGACCATCAACAATGCCGCGATCGCGTCTGGGGCAGGCAGCATCGTCTGGAACACGGGAACCGGGTTCAGCCAGAGCGGCGTGTCCGTCGCAATGCCGATCACCGCGCCGGCGACCGCCGCCGGCCTGATCGCCCCCGCCGACCTCGCCACGTACACCGGACCGAACGGCATCCTGACGCGCGAGCTGAACGGCGTGCTCGACCAGCCGACTGTCGCGATCGGAATCGATCCGATGATCATCGCATCGATCCGCGTTCTAGGAACGGCGGCGCCGGCATCCACTCAGGCGTGGCTGCGCGAACTCGAACAGGCGCGCAATCAGATCTTCCCGCTGCAGTTCGGAGACGCCGACGTCGCAGGCCAGGTGCAAGCCGGGGCCACCGATCTGCTGCAACCGCTCTCGTTCACGTACTCCATGGATCCGAATAACCAGAAGGTACCGCTCGTCGTCGGTGAGAACAATCAGCCGGGCGCACCCGGCGGCACGGCTGCCGGCGCCACCGCCACGGCGACACCCGCGCCGACCACGGGGCCTTCACTGCCCAGCATGTCGGAGCTGCTCGCTTGGCCGTACACGCTGCATGACATCGCCTGGCCGCCCGACAACAGCGTTCGCGCTGCCGATCTCCCCGTGTTCGCGAAGAACGGGCTCACGACCACGATTCTCGACGGCGGCAACACCAACGCAGGCACGCTGTCTCACACTCCGAATCCTGCCCTGCCGGTGTCAGGGGGCCGGGCTCTTGTCGCGGATGACGCCGTCTCCGACGCCTTGCGCGCGGCCGCGACCGCAGCTACGGATTCCGCCTGGCGCGCAGCGATGGCCGGCCTCAATGCTCAATTGGCGATGATCGGCACGGAGAAGGCGCCGGATCAGGTGGTCTTCGCGACGCTCGACCGCACGGGCCCGGTTTCCTCGCAATTGCTCTCGCAGACCTTCAGCGCGCTGACTTCGATGCCGTGGGTCACGCCGGCATCTCTGACCGACGCCATCGCTTCGACGACCGAACCGCAGCTCGAGGTCAAAGACGCGCCAGAGAGCGCAACCAGGGTGTCCTCCATCACCGGCCTGCTCGCGCGCGAGTCCGGCGCGGCCGGTGAGGGCCCCAGTCTCGCCGGTTTCGCCACCGTGCTTGACGACCCGACCATGTTGACCGGCCCGTCGCGCAACCAGCTACTGTCACTTCTCGGGGTCAACTGGTTGAGTGCTCAGAACAATTGGCCCGCCGCCGTCTCGGCCAGCCTGACGGCGAGCGGCAAGATCCTCGACTCGGTGCAGATCGTGCCGCCGGGCAATATCTCCCAACTGAGCAATGAGGCATTGATCCCGATCACCGTCTCCAACGCGTTCACCCTGCCTGTGAGCATCGTGCTGCGCACCACTCCGTCCAATGCCCGCCTTGAGATCGATAGCGACACGTCGAAGACGGTGCCTCCGGGCGGGAGCGCAAAGCTCCTCGTGCCGGTCAAGGCGCAGGTCGGCAACGGCAAAGTGCAGTTGACGATGGGCCTGTTCAGCCCTACCGGCGTTCAGATCGGTGCCATCCAGACGGCGACCGTCGACGTCCACGCGGATTGGGAGGGCCTTGGAGCCCTCGTGATCGGCATCCTCGTCGTCTTGTTGTTCGGATTCGGACTGTTCCGCACCATCCGCCGGCACCGCAAGGAACAAGCGGGCGCACCCGCTGCCGGAACGGATGCTGCGAGAGCGGACGCACCCGAGAGCCCCGACCCGCCTGGCGAGGGCCTGAATGGCTAGCATCGGCCGCTCGAGCATGGTGCTGGCCTCGGGCACGGTCGCTTCGCGAATCCTCGGCTTCGTCAAGGTGATCGCGCTCACCTACGCGATCGGCCAAATCGGGCTGGCCGCCAACAGCTTCCAGGCCGGCAACCAGCTGCCGAACAACGTGTACGTGATCATCGCCGGAGGCGTGCTGAACGCCGTCCTGGTGCCGCAGATCGTTCGCGCCGCAATGCACAAGGACGGCGGAACCGGCTACATCAACAAACTGGTGACCGTGGCCATCGTCATCCTCGGTGTGACCACCATCGCGGCGACACTGATCGCGCCCTTCCTGGTCACGATCTCCGTGTCTCACTTCAGCCACAATCAATATCTGCTTGCCGTCGGATTCGCGTACTGGTGTTTGCCGCAGATCTTCTTCTACGGGCTGTATTCCGTGCTCGGTGAGATCCTGAACGCCCGCAACTCGTTCGGCCCGTTCACCTGGGCACCGTTGGTCAACAACGTCGTCAGCATCATCGGCATCCTGCTGTTCATCCTGATGTTCGGCGCCGATCGCGCCGGCACACGCGGGTTCGACGCCTGGACGCCGCAGATGATCGCCATTCTCGGCGGAACCGCGACTCTGGGCGTCGCGTGTCAGGCGTTCATCCTGTTCTTCTTCTGGCGCCGAATAGGCCTGAGCTATCGGCCCGACTTCCACTGGCGCGGCGTCGGCCTCGGCACAGCAGGCAAACTCGCCGGCTGGACGTTCGGGATGCTCCTGGTCACCCAGGCGGCCGGCCTCGTCGACACCAACGTGATGTCGTTGGCGACCAACAAGGATGCCTCGCTCGCGGTCCTCGCGAACTCCTGGCTGATCTTCATGCTCCCGCACTCGATCATCACCGTCTCGATCGCGACCGTGTACTTCACCCGGATGGCCGAGTACGCCTCAGCGCAGCGATTCGACGGCCTGAAACTGCACCTTTCCTCCTCCGTGCGCACGATCAGCCTGCTGATCGCCATCTCGTCCGCCGTGTTGATCGTCGTCGCGTATCCGTTCGCGAGTTTCTTCAGCGCGAACTACCGCGAGACGATCGACATGGGAAACGTGATCATCGCGTATGTCATCGGACTTCTGCCGTTCAGCCTGGTCTTCCTCTTCCAGCGCACCTTCTATGCGTTGAACGACACGCGCACGCCGTTCTACTTCACGATCGCGCAGGCTGCACTATTCTCGGCGGCCGCCGTGCTGTGCGGCATCTTCTTGCCGACGTCGTGGCTGGCAGCCGGAATCGCCGTCTCGATGACCGTCTCGACGGCAGTCCAGGCTGTTTTGGCGGTGTACCTGCTGCGCAGACGACTCGGGCGACTCGATCTACGGCGCATCCTGATCAGCCTGGCGCGCTACGCGCTCGGACTGATCCCGGCGTTGGCCGTCGGCATCCTTCTGCTGTATGCGCTCGGAGGCGTGGGAAACGGCGGCTTCGCGCTGTCTGGCGTCGTATCGGCCGCGTTCAGCATGGTGCTGATCGGATTCGTGATGCTGTTGGTTTACCTCCTGACGCTGCGACTCGTGCGCACCCCCGAGTTGGCGGATGCGCTCGCTCCGTTCGCCGGGCGACTGCGCGGGCGCGCGCGAACGCGCGGCCGCCACTCAACCCGCAACCACACATCAAGCTCGGAATAGCATCCGCCTAGGATGTGTTGTACACGCATGTGAGGCCTGTGGGCTCACGATCTGTGAGGAGAAATAGTGCGGCAAATCATCATCATCGGTTCGGGCCCTGCCGGCTACACCGCTGCGATTTACGCTGCACGAGCCAACCTGAACCCGCTCGTGATCGCCAGTTCGGTCGAAGCGGGCGGCGAGTTGATGAACACGACAGACGTGGAGAATTTCCCGGGATTCCCGGGTGGCATCCAAGGTCCTGAACTGATGATGCAGTTGCAGGCTCAGGCGGAACGGTTCGGCGCTGAGATTGTGCTCGACGACGTCGTTTCGGTAGCTCTGGAGGGCCCGATCAAGACGGTGACACTGGGCTCAGGTGTCACGTACGAAGCGCTTTCAGTGATCGTGGCGACCGGTTCCGCATATCGCAAGTTGGGCATCCACGATGAGGAGCGCTTGGCGGGGCACGGGGTGTCCTGGTGCGCCACCTGCGACGGTTTCTTCTTCAAGCAGAAGGAGATCGCGGTCGTCGGCGGCGGAGACTCCGCGATGGAAGAAGCGACCTTCCTCACGCGATTCGCGTCGAAGGTCTCTGTCATTCACCGCAAGGACTCACTGCGGGCCTCCAAGATCATGCAGGATCGCGCGTTCGCCAACGACAAGATCGAGTTCATCTGGAACAGCGAAGTGGTCGGCATCACCGGTGAGGACGCCGTGACCGGCGTCACGCTGCAAGACACGATCGATGGGTCGAGGCGCACGCTCCCGCTCGGCGGCCTATTCGTCGCCATCGGCAACGATCCGCGCACGCACCTGATCCACGGCCAGTTGGACCTCACAAAAGACGGCACCATCGCCGTGGCCGGACGCACCTCGAAAACGAGCCTGACCGGGGTTTTCGCTGCTGGCGACGTGATCGACCCGACGTATCGTCAGGCCGTCACGGCTGCGGCATCCGGAACTGTCGCTGCACTGGATGCCGAACACTACCTCGCCGGCCTGCCACAGGACCAGGTGACACCCGAGGTCGGCGACCTCGAACTCGCGGTGGCGAACTAATCACTCGCTCTCATATCAAACAAGACCATCAATTCCAACAAGGCCATGAATTCAAACAAGGAGAACAAATGTCAGCCGCAAAGTCCGTCACAGACGCCACGTTCCAAGAGGACGTGCTGAACTCGGAGGGCACCGTGCTGGTCGACTTCTGGGCCGAGTGGTGCGGACCGTGTCGCGCCGTTGGACCGATCCTCGACCAGATCGCGGTCGAGAATGCAGACAAGCTCACCATCGTGAAGCTTAACGTGGACGAGAACCCGCAGACCGCTGCGAAGTACCAGATCACGTCGATCCCTGCGATGAAGGTGTACCAGAAGGGTGAGGTCGTCAAAACCGTCATCGGCGCCAAGCCGAAGCCGGCACTTGAAGCCGACCTGGCCGCCTTCCTGGCCTAGAACTCACCCAAGAAGCCCCGTCCAGCACCGCTGGGCGGGGCTTCTTGCTGCACCACGCGGATTCTTGTTGCACCAGATGCGCAGCGTTCCACGTGAAACACTAACCTGGTGAGCATGCGTAAGAAGATGGTTCCGCAGGTGCTGTTCGCGGCATCCGCCCTGTTGTTCGCGGCGTGTTCGGCGCTGCAATTCACCGCTGGGAACCCCGGCCTTGGCCTCGTCTTCGCACTGATCGCCGCGGCGGGAGTGGGGATGGTCGCTCTGATCCGCTCCGGTCGCATCACGTGGTAACCGAGCCAGACGCTGCATCCCATACGATTGAAGTCACGTCAGGAACGGACAGAAACGTGACAGAACAGGGCAACAACCTCGACCCGTGGTACCACCACTACGCTGGGCGCACGAGCGGCCTCGCCGCCAGCGAGGTCCGAGCCCTGTTCGCCGTCGCCTCCCGCCCCGAGGTGGTCTCCCTCGCCGGCGGGATGCCCTTCGTCTCGGCGCTGCCGGAAGATCTGGTCGTCGGAGCGATGGATCGCGTGATGCGCGAGCAGGGTCCGGTCGCCCTGCAGTACGGCTCAGGCCAAGGCGTCCCGAAACTGCGCGAGCAGATCCTCGAGGTCATGGCACTGGAGGGAATCTCCGGCAGCGCGGATGACGTCGTCGTGACCACGGGCTCGCAGCACGCTCTCGAACTGTTCGCCAAACTGTTCATCGACCCGGGCGACGTCGTGCTGGCCGAGGGACCGAGTTACGTGACCGCGATGGTCATCTTCAAGTCGTACCAGGCTGACGTCGAGCACGTGCCGATGGACGAGCACGGCCTCATTCCACAGGCACTGCGCGAGCACATCGCGCGGGTGAAGTCCGCTGGCAAACGCATCAAGTTCCTTTACACCGTGCCGACTTTCCACAATCCGGCCGGTGTCACTCTGAGTGAGGAGCGTCGCCCCGAGATTCTCGAGATCGCGCGCGCCAACGACATCCTGGTGCTCGAGGACAACCCGTACGGACTGCTCTACTTCGGGCAGGAACCACCCAAGGCGCTGCGCTCGATCGAAGCGGATGGCGTCGTCTATCTCGGCACGTTCTCCAAGACGCTCGCACCGGGATTCCGGGTCGGCTGGGCGCTCGCGCCCCACGCCATCCGTGAAAAGCTCATCCTTGCGAATGAGGCGGCCGTGCTCAGCCCGAGCTCATTCACGCAGCTGGTCATTTCCGAGTATCTCTCCGGCGCAGACTGGCGCGGCCAGATCGACACCTTCCGCGGCGTGTATCGGGAACGCAAAGAGGCGATGCTCTCCGCACTGCAGGAACAGCTGCCCGAACTGACGTGGACCAACCCGAACGGCGGATTCTACGTGTGGGTCACGCTTCCGGAGGGGCTCGATTCCAAGGCGATGCTTCCGCGAGCGGTCAAGGAACTCGTGGCCTACACGCCCGGTAGCGCCTTCTATGCGGACGGCAACGGCCGGCAGAATATCCGGCTCTCGTTCTGCTATCCGACCCCAGCCAGCATCCGGATCGGAATCAGGAGGCTCGCCGCGGTCATCGACGGTGAACGGAACCTGCTCGAGACCTTCGCCGGAACCGGATCGCTTCAAACAGTGCGCCCCGGCCGAGAATACAACCCGCCGACAGACCTGCGCTAAACCAGCAAACGTGACAGAAAGCCCAGATCATGAGTGATTTACCCGCTGTTGATGTAGCCACGACCCGGCCTGCGGTTCTGGACATCGTGGTGCTGGCGGGCGGGATCTCGCACGAGCGTGACATCTCACTGCGGTCGGGGCGTCGCGTCGCAGACGGGTTGATCTCCCAGGGTCACCGCGTGACGGTTCGGGAACCGGATGCGACGCTGCTCGGCGCACTGACCGAGTCCGCGCCGGATGTCGTGTGGCCCGCACTACACGGCGCCAGCGGTGAGGACGGCGCACTGCGCGCTCTTCTCAGCTCGGCCGGTGTGCCATACGTCGGTGCGCGATCCGATGCGGCCCGCATGACCTGGTCGAAGCCGACCGCGAAGACGATCATCGCCCGAGCGGGAATCGCAACCCCGGAGTCTGTCACCCTGCCGACAGAGACGTTCCGAGAACTCGGTGCCACCAGTGTTCTCGATATCCTGCGCGCCCACCTCGGCGTTCCTCTCGTGGTCAAGCCGGCACAGGGCGGATCGGCCCAGGGCGTCACGATCGTCGACGACCCGGACGATCTGCCGCGCGCCATGGTCGACGCCTACACCTACTCCGACGTCGCATTGATCGAGCGCAAGGTCGTCGGCACCGAGGTGGCGGTCACTGTGCTCGACCGCGGACATGGCGCCCTGGCGCTGCCGGCCGTCGAGATCGTGCCGGTCGGCGGCGTCTACAGCTTCGAGGCTCGCTACAACGCCGGCGAGACCGAATTCTATGCACCCGCTCGACTAACGGATGCGCTCGCCGCCGCCGTCGCGGACGTCGCCGTCGCCGCACACATAGCCCTCGGCTTGCGCCACCTGTCACGCGTTGATCTGATCATTGATGCGGACGGCACACCGTGGTTCCTTGAGGCCAATGTGCTCCCCGGGCTGACCGAGACATCCCTCGTGCCGCTGGCCATCGAGGCCGCCGGGCTCGAGCAGGGCTCCGTCTACGCGCAACTGGCCGTCCTGGCTATCCACGACGACGTAGACTTCGGGCGCTGAGCGCGCCTCGGCTTCGCTCAGCGACCGAAGCCTACGCGGTGAAGCGGGATTCGCCGATTTCGTCCAGGATTCTGTTGAGGTCCTGAATGGTCGCAAAATCAATGATGATCTGGCCTTTTCGTGTGCTCAGATTGACCTTTACGCGAGTATTGAGCCGGTCGCTGAGCCGTTCCGCGATTTCATCGAGGTGTCCCTGACGCTTGCCAGCGGCCGGTCGCAGACGCACCGGCTTCGGCGCCGCACTGACGACCGCCTCCGCCGCCCGCACGGAGAGATCTTCGTTCACGATCTTGTCGGCGAGACGCACCATGGCGAGTTCATCCCCGGCAGCCAGGATCGCGCGGGCATGGCCAGCACTCAGCACGCCGGCCGCAACCCGCTTCTGCACGGCAGCCGGAAGCTTGAGAAGCCGGAGGGTGTTGCTGATCTGCGGGCGTGATCGGCCGATGCGGCCCGCCAGCACTTCTTGCGTAATTCCGAAATCAGCGAGCAACTGCTGGTAGGCAGAGGCCTCTTCGAGCGGATTCAGTTGCGAACGATGCAGGTTCTCCAGCAGCGCGTCGCGCAGCATGTCTTCATCCGCGGTGTCCTTGATCACCGCGGGGATACTGTCCAACCCGAGTGCCTTGGTCGCACGCAGCCGACGCTCGCCCATGATCAGTTCGAACCGTGTGGTCGATCCCGCGATTGGTCGCACGACAACCGGCTGCAGTACTCCCACTTCGCGGATGCTGGCCATCAGCTCCTCGAGCGCCTCCTGATCGAATTCGGTGCGGGGCTGCTGGGCGTTCGGGACGATGTCGGCGGGGGAGAGGTTTGCAAGCCGCGCTCCGGGCACAGCGACGAGACGCGCCGCGTCTGCATCCTGCGCTTCGCGGTTGGGGAAGAAGATGTCGACCGGGCGGGCACTGGGCTCCGCCGTGGGAATAAGTGCCCCGATGCCGCGCCCCAATCCGGTTCGTTTCGTAGCCATTAGCGGGGTACTCCTCTTCGTGCGATTTCTGCTGCGGCCTCAAGGTAAGACAGGGAACCCGAGGAACTCACGTCGTAGCTGATGACACTCTGGCCATAGCTCGGTGCCTCCGAGATTCGCACCGACCGCGGAATAATCGTCTCGAGCACCTCCTTCGGAAAGTGCGCGCGAACTTCGTCGGCCACCTGATGGGCGAGGTTGGTCCGTGCGTCGAACATGGTCAACAAGATCGTCGAGACCTTGAGAGTCGGATTGAGGTGCTTCTCGATCAGTTTGATGTTCTTGAGCAGCTGACCGAGCCCTTCTAGTGCGTAGTACTCACATTGAATCGGGATGAGAACCTCGGTCGCCGCGACGAACGCATTGATTGTCAACAGTCCGAGTGACGGCGGGCAATCGATCAGCACGTAATCGACATCGCGGCCGTCGTTCGCAAGGTATTCGGCAAGCGCCCTGCTCAAACGCTGCTCGCGCGCGACCATCGAGACCAGTTCGATCTCGGCGCCGGCCAAGTCGATCGTGGCGGGCGCGCAGAACAGGCCCTTGAACTCAGGGCTCGCCTGCACGACATCGTTCATGTCGACATCGTTGACGATCACGTCGTACACGCTTGGCGTTCCCTCACGATGCTCGATCGCCAACGCCGTCGAAGCGTTACCTTGCGGATCCAGGTCGATGACGAGGACGTGGGCTCCGGACCGCGCCAGAGCCGCCGAGAGATTGACAACTGTGGTCGTCTTGCCCACGCCGCCCTTCTGATTCGAGACCGTGAAGATCCGAGTGCGCGACGGCAGTGGCAATGGGGACGCTTCAAGAACCTGGCGCCGATGATTCATGTCGGCGAGCTCCCGCGCCAGGGGAGTCGAGGCGTCGAACGTGGCTGACGGATTGGGCGCTGAGCCATTTCTGTCAGGATGTTTCACGTGAAACCTTGCCGCTCTCTCCGCCGGCACGCACTGGCCGATTCATTTCCGTTGTTGTGAATGAGTTGTTGTGAATGAGCCGTTGTGAATGAGTTGCCCGCCCCGATACTCAGTCAACTGTAGCCCGAATGACGCGGGTGACCTCCTGCAGCACACCGGCGCCGAGAATGATCACCTCAACATTCCTCAATCCATACTTCTTGATCTCTTTCGCGGCCGCGGCAACCTCAGCGGATGCTCCGGATCCCTTCAGTAGCACAAGCTCGCCACCGGGTTTCAGCAGCGGCGCGGTGAGGGGGATCAGCTTACGGAACGCGCTGACCGCCCTTGCGGTCACCTGGTCCAAAGGCTTTGGCAGCCGAACGTCTTCGGCGCGCGCTCGAACCACGCTGACATTGGACAGCCCGAGCTCTTGCGCCTGCTCTCGCAACCACGCGACTCGACGCTCCATTGGCTCGATCAGCACGAATTCGACGTCGGGGCGAGCGATTGCCAGAATAAGCCCAGGCAGACCCGCACCGCTACCCACGTCACCCACCCGCCCTTCACGCAACAGCGGCGCCAGGATGACCGAGTTGAGAATATGTCGGGACCACAGTCGCGCAGGCTCGAGCGGCCCGATGAGACCGCGCTCTTCCCCGTGCCGCGACAGCGCGACAGCGAAGCGCCGGGCGAGATCAATCCGTCCGCCGAAGAGGGTTGCCGCTACGGCAGGCTCCTGCTCACATTCGATCGACGTCGTCATGTTTCACGTGAAACTATGCAGCGGTGATCACGGTGTGGCGCTCTGCGCCCTCACCGTGCGACGCGGAGATATAGCCACGCTCAGACACGATGTCGTGCACCAACTTGCGTTCATACGACGACATCGCAGGCAGGGCCGCCTGGGCAGCACCTTCGTTCAGTTTCACGATGGCGTGGTCGACCAGCACTGCGAGTTCCGCGGCTCGGGCATCACGGGACCCGCCGATGTCTAGAATGAGCCGAGAGAATGCGCCGGTCTTGTTCTGCACGGCCAACCGGGTGAGTTCTTGGAGCGCACTGACGACATCTGGTTTCGACAGCACGCGAAGATTCGCGTTCTCGCCGGCCGTGACGGCGAGGTAGGCACGACCGTTTCTCGCGTCGATGTCGATGTCTCCGTCGAGATCGCAGATGTCGAGGAACTCCTCGATGTAGTCCGCGGCGATGTCGCCTTCTTCTTCAAGCTGAGCAGGCGTGGCAACGTCACGATGTGCGGGGGAGTGCGTGACCGGGTCGCTCGGCTCGGTCTGCTGCAGGTCGGTCATGCTCATTACTTCTTCCCGCCGGTCTGTTTCTTTGCCCGACTTTTGCCCATGGGTTGTTCGCGTTGCGTCGTCTTTCTCGGCTTCTCATCAATGCTGAGCACGACATCACCCTCGGGCGACAATAGTTTGCCCTTGCGTGCAAGACGCGCTTCGCGCGCCTTCGCCGCATCGCTGCCCGGGGTCGGCATGTTTCGGATGACGATGAACTGTTGAACCATCGTCCAGACGTTCGAAGTCAGCCAGTAGAACATCACGCCGAGCGGGAAAGCGAAGCCGGAAAACAGGAAGACGAAAGGAAGGAGGTAGAGCAGAATGCGTTGCTGCTTGAACTGGGGTGAGGCCTTTGTCTCCGGCGACATGTTCTTGGAAACGATCTGCAACTGGGTGAAGAATTGCGACGCGGTCATCAACGCGACCATGATCGCCGCGACCACCATGACGCCGGCCAGTTGCGGGTTGTGGTTCATCGCCGCTTGGAAGCTCATGTTCAGGGGGGCGAAGCCGAACAGATTGGCGCCCTCCAGCTGATGACTCAGTGCCGAGTTCAGTGGACCAACGCCGGATTGCCCCTTTTGTGCGTTGTCGAGCACCTGGAACAGGCTGAAGAAGATCGGCATCTGCAGCAGCAAGGGCAGGCAGGAACTCAGCGGGTTCGTACCCGTCTCCTTGTACAGCGCCATTGTCTCTCGCGACATCGCCTCGCGGGAAAGCTGGTCCTTCTTGCCCTTGTACTTGTCTTGGATCTTCTTCAACTGCGGCGCGACTTCCAGCATTCGCCGTTGATTCTTGATCTGCCGCACGAAGATCGGGATCAGCGCGGCGCGCACAACCAGGGTCAATCCGACGATGGCCAGCACCCAGGTGAGGCCGCCGGTCGGATCCATGCCGACCGCCGTGAGCAACCAGTGCCAGGCCACCAGGATGAGCTCGACGACCCATTTGATGGGCCAGAGTATCGTTCCGATGATGTCCATTGCTGTTGGTTAGCCCTTTCCTTGGCCATTGCCCACCACAAACCCGAAGCGGGTTGTGTGGTACCGACGTCTTTTCTTCAACGGAACATCATCGATGCCGCCTGCGGCCCAGGGATGGCATCGTGTGATCCGTCGCGCGCTCAAAACCGATCCGACCACAACTCCGTGTTCTTGGATCGCACCCAGCGCATAGGCCGAGCATGAAGGGTAATACCGGCAGACGTCCCCGTACAGCGGTGAGATCACGGCGCGATAGGCGCGCAGAAGAATCACCACCGCATTTCGCGGCAGCAAGCCAATGCTTGCGATGGCCCTGTTCATCGAGTGCCCACTTTGCCCACAGCTCGGAAGAGTTCTTCTTGCAGGGTAGTCCAGGAAACTTCCGCGGTGCCTGGCAGTGCCCTGATCACAACATCGGTGCCCGGCTTCAGCGTGGGCAAGAGTTGCAGACTGAGTGCTTTCAGTCTTCGCCTAACCATATTGCGCCGATTCGCGATCCCCACACCCTTACCCACGATGAATCCGAAGCGCACGACGGACGAATCGGAAACTCGCCGCGCGTACGCCACAAGATGCGGTGACGAGCACTTGGTACCGCGGCGCACGACGACGCGATAATCGGCTCCCCGTGTGACGCGGTTACCCCTGGCGAGCACCGGTGCGGATGCTACGCGGAGAGTTCGGTGCGGCCCTTGCGACGACGGTGGGCCAGAATGGCTCGGCCGGCGCGGGTACGCATACGGAGACGAAAGCCGTGCACCTTGGCGCGACGACGGTTGTTCGGCTGAAAAGTTCGCTTGCTCATATCGTGTCTTTCGGTGTCTGATCTCTTTACAGGCTGGCACTGGGATTCAATCAATACAGATACGAGTCAGCACTCATGACGCCATAAAGCTTTTTGGGCAGCCAAACGGCTGAAGTCAACTGATTAAACCTATGTCCTCAGGGCAACAAGGTCAAACTGAGACGACGGAAATATTGATTATCCACAGTTTCGGGACTAAGCCTGAGCATGACACGCCGGGCGATTCTCAATTGATTTCTCGCGGAAATTTGGCTGGAGCACGGTGTATTCGTTAGCGTGACAACCAAAGTTATCCCCAGCCCTGGCGGTATACCTGAACGAATCGCTACGGTATAGCAACAGGGACGGTGGATAACTCTGTGAATAAATAGTTCAACCGGCGGGGTTCACCGGCATGAAATTCTTCACAACGGGGTGATTCGGGTCTGCTGCACGCGGCCCGCGATAGGTAATAGGGGAACAATGGCAGCCGGGGACGAGTCTCTATCCAATGCGTGGTCGACTATTTTGGCCGCACTCGAATCAGACGAACGCATCACGCCGCAGTTGTACGGTTTTCTGAGTCTGGTCGAGCCAAAAGGCATCATGGCCGGCACGATCTACCTCGAGGTTCCCAACGAATTCACGCGCGGCATGATCGAACAGCGCAGCCGGGTTCCGTTACTGAGCGCCATCGGCAATCTCGATGATCACCTGGCCGTTTCCACGTTCGCCATCGTGGTGAATCCGGACATCGGTCAGGACGCCATGCGCAGCCCGATGCCACAGGAACAGTCCTACATCGAGACGCCGACCGCTGTCGCCCCAGTGACCGAGATCACAGCAGCACCGCGGGTCAACGATTCCCGGCTGAACCCGAAATACAGTTTTGATAACTTCGTGATCGGTCAGTCCAACCGGTTCGCTCATGCTGCGGCCGTTGCGGTGGCCGAGGCGCCCGCGAAGGCGTACAACCCCCTTTTCGTGTATGGCGACTCGGGGCTCGGCAAGACCCATCTCCTGCACGCAATCGGCCACTATGCGATGAGTTTGTATCCCGGAATCCGCGTGCGCTATGTGAGTTCGGAAGAGTTCACGAACGACTTCATCAATTCCATCGCAAACAACCGCGGCTCGTCGTTCCAGGCCCGGTATCGCAACATCGACATCCTTCTGATCGACGACATCCAGTTTCTACAGCGCGCCGTCGAAACGCAGGAAGCGTTCTTCCACACGTTCAACACCCTCCATGACCACAACAAGCAGGTGGTCATCACCAGCGATCTGCCGCCGAAGCTGCTGACCGGATTCGAAGACCGGATGCGCTCTCGCTTCGAATGGGGACTGATCACCGACGTGCAGGTGCCCGACTTGGAGACGCGCATCGCGATTCTGCGCAAGAAGGCGCAGAGCGAGAAGATCCAAGTCCCCGACGACATCCTCGAATTCATGGCAACAAAGGTTTCCAGCAACATCCGCGAGCTCGAGGGAACCTTGATCCGCGTTACCGCGTTCGCGAGCCTGAATCGCACGCCGGTCGACATGAACCTGGTGCAGACGGTGTTGAAAGACCTGATCACCCTCGATGACGACAATGTGATCGCGCCGGTGGACATCATCACCAACACCGCGGACTATTTCAAGCTATCCGTCGATGATCTCTACGGTTCGTCACGTTCCCAGGCCATTGCGACAGCACGGCAGATCGCAATGTACCTGTGTCGCGAACTGACCAATCTGTCACTGCCGAAGATCGGGCAGCTCTTCGGCAACCGCGACCACACGACCGTCATGTACGCGAATAAGAAGATCAGTGAGCTCATGAAGGAACGCCGTTCGATCTACAACCAGGTCACAGAGTTGACGAGCCGCATCAAACAGAACCAGCGCTGACGTTCAATTCGCCTTTTCCACCCCGCAACCGCACAATATTCACACTGTGGATAACTTGTGGAAAGTTAAGGCATAACTTCCCGTCGGATGTTGACGGATCCGCCAAACATGTGAGTCTCTCGCAGTCGCGAACACCACTCCGCTCGGCCGGTTCCGGGCGTGTCCCACAATTCCTCAACAACTTTCACCGTTGTAGTTTCCAGTCTTCTCACCACAGCGGTCCAGTTATCCACAGTTTCCACATCGGTTAAGACAATTAATCCTTTAACGATTCTCTTCTCGCTGAGACAACCTTGACCGGCGCGCCTCGCCCTCCCCGTAGCGCGCACAGCTCCACGCTCTGCTGTCTCAGGCAAGCGCTAGCATTGTCTCCACATGTGCTTATCGGCAACAGTGTGCTCTTCAGCGACAGGGGTGACTTCGTGAGGTTTCAAGCCAATCGGGACGTACTGAGTGAGGCGGTCTCGTTCGCAGTGAAGCTGCTGCCGCAGCGCACCACCCTTCCGATCCTGAGCGGCGTTCTCATCACAACCACCTCCACGGGGATCACACTTTCATCGTTCGACTACGAGGTCTCAGCGCATACCGAGATCGCGGCGGACGTCGAGGAACCGGGCACAGTGCTCGTCTCAGGTCGCCTGCTCGCCGAGATTGCAAGCAAGCTGCCCAATGCACCCGTGCGGTTCTCAACAACCGAGTCACGAATCTCCGTGACCTGTGGCGCCGCCAACTTCACGCTCCTGTCCATGCCGGTGGAGGAATATCCGAGCCTGCCCCAGGTAAACGACAATGCTGGGCTAGTGCCGGCCGACGCCTTCGCAGAGGCTGTGGCACAAGTCGGGGTTGCTGCGTCCCGCGATGATGTGACCCCGGTGATCACCGGGGTGCAGCTCGAGATCGCCGACAACAAGCTGAGTCTCGTCGCGACGGATCGCTATCGCGTCGCCGTTCGCGAGGTCGACTGGGACGCTGCAGACAGCGGCACGACCAGTGCAACTGCGCTTGTCCCTGCACGAACACTCCAGGAGATCGGCAAGACACTCGGCCACAGCGGAACGATTTCCGTTGCCATCACATCGAAGGACGAGCGAGAACTCATCGCGTTCACGGCTGACAAGAAGACCGTCACCTCTTTGCTGATCAAGGGCAATTTTCCCCCGGTCAAACGGCTTTTTCCGGATACCGTTGACAACTACGCCGTCATCAACACCGCTGAGCTCGTCGAGGCGACCCGCCGTGTCTCCCTCGTGCTAGAACGCGAGGCGGCGCTCCGTTTCACGTTCAACGCGGACGGTCTCAAGCTTGAAGCAATCGGGTCGGAGCAGGCGCAAGCATCCGAAAGCATCGATGCGCTACTCACCGGCGACGACACGATCGTTTCCCTGAAGCCGCAATTCCTGCTGGACGGCCTCGGCGCTGTGCACTCGGAGTTCGTGCGCATCTCGTTTACAAAGACGGAGAACCCGAACAAGCCGGGTCCCGTGCTGATCACCAGTCAGACAAGTAAAGAACAAGCCGGCAGCGACAGCTACCGCTATCTGCTGCAACCCAACTTGCTTCTGCGATAGTTGCGAGCCGCCGGGGTACACCGACACGAATAGAACAAAAGAGGGATTTTCATGCACATCGGTCTCATCGGCCTCGGCAAAATGGGTAACAACATGCGCAGCAGGCTCGAGCAGAAGGGCATTGAAGTCACCGGATACGACACTAATCCGGAACTAACGGATGTTGCCAGCCTCACCGACCTCGCACAAGCGCTTCCCACCCCCCGCACAGTCTGGGTGATGGTGCCGGCTGGTGCCATCACGGACTCTGTCGTCTCGGGCCTTGAAGCTGTGCTTGAAAAAGGCGACCTGATCATCGACGGGGGCAATTCCCGCTTTACGGAAGACTTCAAGCACTCTGAACAACTCGCGCCCAAGGGAATCGACTTCATGGACGCTGGGGTCTCCGGCGGTGTCTGGGGACTGCAGAACGGTTACGGTCTGATGGTCGGCGGCAGTGCGACCCAAGTTGAGCGCGTGATGCCGGTGTTCGACGCGCTGCGGCCCGACGGCCCGCGCGACGAGGGATTCGTTCACGTTGGGGAGGTCGGCGCCGGCCACTACGCGAAGATGGTGCACAACGGCATCGAATATGCCCTCATGCAGGCATACGCCGAGGGGTATGAACTCTTGGACACACGCACAGACATCGTCAGAGACGTTACCGGCACGTTCAAAGCGTGGCAGCGCGGAACCGTCGTGCGCTCATGGTTGCTCGAACTGCTCGTGCGCGCACTCAAGCAAGATCCAGAGTTCGAGCACATCGAGGGTTACGTCGATGACTCGGGCGAGGGTCGCTGGACTGTGGAAGAGGCGCTCGCAAATTCCGTGCCCGTGCCGACTATCAGTGCGTCGATCTTCGCGCGTTATGTTTCGCGTCAGACGGACTCGCCCGCGATGAAGGCCGTCGCCGCGTTACGCAATCAGTTCGGCGGCCACGCGGTCAAAGCCGTCGACTGAGCTGCGCGGCGATCGAATATGTCGCGCAGGAATGGAAGGTGACCGGCCATGCGCGTCGCGCACCTGTCGTTGACCGATTTCCGAAACTATGCGCGCGCCGAAGTGCCGCTGCATCCTGGCCCCAACCTGTTCGTCGGTCGCAACGGGCAAGGCAAGACGAATCTCGTTGAGTCTCTCGCATTCCTGAGTACGCTCGGTTCGCACCGCAGCTCGAGCGATCAGGCGATGATCCGGCAAGGTGCGGATGCGGCGATCATCCGAGCACGCCTGCAGAACGACGCTCGCGAACTGCTGATCGAAGTACAACTCAATCGTGCGGCCGCCAATCGTGCACAAGTGAATCGGTCCGCAATCAAAGTGCGGGAACTCCCACGCTATTTCTCCAGCGTGCTGTTCGCTCCTGAGGACCTCGCACTCGTCAAGGGAGAGCCCGGGATGCGACGGCGCTTCCTCGACGAGTTGCTGATCCAACGCACACCCCGACTGGCTGGCGTTCTCGCCGATTACGAACGTGTTGTCAAACAACGCAACACCCTCCTGAAATCAGCCCGTGCATCGCGAGTCAAGGCTGACCAGCTCGGAACGCTCGAAATCTGGGACGAACGGTTGGTCGCTCTCGGCAGCGAGATCATCGACGAACGTCTTCGTTTGACGCGCGAACTTTCTGCGCCCCTGTCCGCCGCATACCGGTCGGTCGTCGGAGATGATCATTCGCCTCGGTTGACCCCGGTGCTGAGTGTTCAGGACGAGATCGGCATGAGCGAGTCGTCAGACGCAGGGCAGACCGCCGACACCTTTCACACGGCGATCATTGCTTTGCGCGGCAAGGAGCTGGAGCGGGGCCTGACACTCGTCGGCCCACATCGCGACGATGTGTTGTTCGAGCTCAACGGCATGCCGGCCAAGGGCTATGCCAGCCACGGCGAGTCCTGGTCATTCGCACTCGCGCTGAAGCTCGCCTCAGCGCAACTTCTGCGGGAACACTCGACGAGTGGAGACCCTGTGCTGATCCTCGATGATGTCTTCGCCGAACTCGATCGAACGAGGCGCCGGATGCTCGCGGAGGCCGTACATGAATTCGAGCAGGTGCTGATCACGGCGGCCGTCTACGAGGATGTGCCGGCCGAATTGACCGCGCACACCGTGCGAATCAAGGCCGGAGTGGTGCTCGAAGGCGAGGATGCTGAGTCCGCGATCGATGCTGGGGCAGCGCGATGACAGAGTCGGCTGAGGTCTATCAGCGTCTGAAGGCGCTGTTCTCGGCATCCGTATATCACGCGCAGCGACCGGCGACGAGACCGCGGGACAGCTCGGCGAGCGTGCCGTTCGGTGCGGGTCGGGATCCGCACGGTATCGGGAACGTTGTCGACGCGCTGACTGCTCAACTCGGCTGGAACTCTCCGCTGGCCCAGTCAGAACTCGTGGCGTCCTGGGCAGAATTGGTCGGAGATGAGACCGCTGAGCACTCGAATCCGATCGGCATCGAACACGGCCTTCTGACCGTGCACTGCGAATCGACGGCCTGGGCAACCCAGCTGCGAATCATGCGTTCAGAGTTGTTGAAGCACATCGTGCGCCGCTTTCCGGATGCCGGCATCGAGTCAATCCGTTTTCAAGGCCCCGACGTACCGTCCTGGAAAAGAGGCCCCAGGTCGATTCCAGGGCGTGGTCCACGCGATACCTATGGTTAGTGATGCAAATCAGGTCAACCGAGCAAAACAAAGGCCCCAGATCGCCGCATATGGCCCCAAGACCGCCGCGTACTTGGTAGACTGAGTAGTCACTTACTGTGCGGTCAGGAGCCTAATCTTCATATGACATCGGAATCCAGCAATGCTCTCCCCGAAGACTCGAAAACTCCAGACTCACCACAATCAGAAACAGCTCAGCCAGCGACCTCGACCCCGATCACGAGCGGTCACACCACTCACAGCTACGGTGCCAGCGATATCCAGGTGCTCGAAGGCCTCGAGGCCGTTCGCAAGCGGCCCGGCATGTACATCGGGTCGACCGGTCCGCGCGGCCTGCACCACCTCGTCTCCGAGATCGTCGACAACTCGGTCGATGAGGCGCTGGCCGGTTACTGCGACACGATCAACGTTACGGTCAATCGGGATGGCAGTATCCGTGTCGTCGACAATGGTCGCGGTATTCCCGTAGCGGAGCATCCGATCGAGAAGATCTCGACCGTCGAGGTTGTGCTGACCAAACTGCACGCCGGCGGCAAGTTCGGTGGTGGCGGATATGCGGTATCCGGTGGGCTTCACGGCGTCGGCAGTTCTGTTGTCAACGCGCTCTCGAGCCGCTTCGAGGTCGAGGTGAAGCGCAACGGCTATGTCTGGCGGATGGCGTTCGCCGACGGTGTTCCGCTGGCGCCGCTGGCGCGCGGTGAAGAGTCGAACGAGACCGGTACGACCATCACGTTCTGGCCGAACGCGAAGATCTTCGAAACGGTCGACTTCGACTACGAGACGTTGCGCACCCGCTTTCAGCAGATGGCGTTCCTGAACAAGGGACTGCGGATCACGTTGAACGACTTGCGCGCTCCGGACGAGGGCGAAGATTCCCGGTCCGACAATTTCATCTACGAGAAGGGTCTGGTCGACTACGTCCAGTACCTGAACAAACTCAAGCGCGCAGAGATCGTCAACGAGGAGATCATCTCGTTCGAGACGGAAGACACCGACCGCAAGATCGCCCTCGAGGTCGCGATGCAGTGGACGAGCGGCTACACGGAGAGTGTCTACACCTACGCGAACACGATCAACACGCACGAGGGCGGCACGCACGAGGAGGGCTTCCGCGCAGCGCTGACGACGCTGGTCAACAAGTACGCGCGTGACAAGAACCTGCTCAAGGAGAAGGACGACAACCTCTCCGGCGACGATGTGCGCGAGGGCCTGACGGCCGTTATCTCCGTCAAGCTGGCCGAACCCCAGTTCGAAGGGCAGACCAAGACGAAGCTCGGCAACACGGAAGCGAAGGCGTTCGTGCAGAAGGTCGTCGGCGATCAGCTCGGCGACTGGTTTGCCCGCAATCCGAACCAGGCCAAGGAGATCATCCGCAAATCGCTGCAGGCCGCAACGGCACGCATGGCGGCACGCAAGGCTCGCGAGACGGCACGACGCAAGGGTCTGCTCGAGGGTGGCGGAATGCCCGGCAAGCTGAAGGATTGCCAGAGCAAAGACCCGTCGCTGTCGGAGATCTTCATCGTCGAAGGCGACTCGGCCGGTGGTTCAGCTGTGCAGGGACGCAACCCGGAGACGCAGGCCATTCTGCCGCTGCGCGGCAAGATCCTCAACGTCGAGAAGGCGCGACTCGACCGCGCGCTCGGCAACAACGAGGTTCAGGCGATGATCACCGCATTCGGTGCGGGCATCGGCGAGGATTTCAACCCGGACAAAGCCCGCTATCACAAGATCGTCTTGATGGCGGATGCCGACGTCGATGGGCAGCACATCACCACCCTGCTGCTGACTCTGCTGTTCCGCTACATGCGACCGCTGATCGAACTCGGCTACGTGTATCTCGCCCAGCCGCCGCTGTACCGGTTGAAGTGGAGCAACGCTCCGCACCAGTACGTCTACTCGGACATCGAGCGCGACACGCTACTGACCGACGGTCAGGCTGCCGGCTGGCGCATCCCGAAGGACAACGGCATCCAGCGCTACAAGGGCCTCGGTGAAATGGACTACAAGGAGTTGTGGGAGACCACGATGAGTCCGGAGACGCGCACCCTGCTGCAGGTCACCCTCGATGACGCTGCCGCTGCCGATGAGATCTTCACAACACTGATGGGCGAAGACGTCGAATCCCGCCGCAGCTTCATCCAGAAGAATGCGAAAGACGTGCGCTTCCTCGACATTTAGCGGCTCGGTCACTTCGACAGGCTCAGCGACCGACACACACATAGAGAAAAGAATCAATGGCTGACGACGACATCACCACGCCGGACGACACACCCGTCGATCACGGAGTTCACGGCAGAATCGACCAGGTCGACCTCCAGTTGGAGATGCAGCGCTCCTATCTCGACTATGCGATGAGCGTAATCGTCGGGCGTGCGCTGCCCGAGGTGCGCGACGGCCTGAAGCCGGTGCACCGCCGCGTGATCTACGCCATGTTCGACGGCGGATACCGCCCGGACAAGGCGTTCTCCAAGTGCGCGCGCGTCGTCGGCGATGTGATGGGTCAGTTCCACCCGCACGGTGACACGGCCATCTATGACGCTCTCGTGCGCCTGGTGCAACCGTGGAGCCTTCGCTATCCGCTCGCACTGGGCCAGGGTAACTTCGGTTCGCCGGGCAATGACGGCGCCGCAGCGCCGCGGTACACCGAGACGAAGATGGCCCCGCTTGCGCTGGAGATGGTGCGGGACATCGACGAGGAGACCGTCGATTTCGTCCCCAACTACGACGGTCGCACGCAGGAGCCGTTCGTTCTGCCCGCCCGGTTCCCGAACCTGCTCGTCAATGGCTCGGTCGGCATCGCCGTCGGAATGGCGACCAACATTCCGCCGCACAACCTGCGTGAGGTCGCCGATGGTGCGCTCTGGCACCTGGCGAACCCGGATGCGACGCGCGAGGAACTGCTCGTCGCACTGATGGCGCGGATCAAGGGGCCCGATTTTCCGACCGGTGCGCAGATCCTTGGAATCAAAGGCATCCACGACGCGTATACGACCGGTCGAGGTTCGATCACGATGCGTGCCGTCGTCAACGTCGAAGAAATTCAGAACCGCACCTGCCTCGTCGTCACCGAATTGCCATATCAGGTCAATCCGGACAACCTCGCGATCAAGATCGCTGAAATGGTCAAGGACGGCAAGATCGCAGGGATCGCGGACATCCGTGATGAGACGTCCGGTCGTACCGGTCAGCGACTGGTCATCGTGCTCAAGCGTGATGCCGTCGCGAAGGTCGTTCTCAACAACCTGTACAAGCACACGCAACTGCAGGAGAACTTCGGCGCGAACATGCTCGCCATCGTCGACGGCGTGCCGCGTACGCTGCCCGTCGACGGCTTCATCACCGCGTGGGTCGACCACCAGGTGGATGTCATCGTGCGGCGCACACAATTCCGGTTGCGTAAGGCAGAGGAGCGTGCGCACATTCTGCGCGGGTACCTCAAGGCCCTCGATGCGCTGGACGAAGTGATCGCACTCATCCGTCGATCGCCGACGGTCGATGAAGCCCGCACCGGCCTGATGGGGTTGCTCGACGTTGACGAGTTGCAGGCGAACGCCATCCTGGAGATGCAGTTGCGCCGCCTGGCGGCTCTGGAGCGTCAGAAGATCGTCGATGAGGCGACCGAGATCGAAGCACGGATCGTTGACTTCACAGACATCCTGGCGTCGCCAACGCGCCAGCGTACGATCATCGGCGACGAATTGACGGAGATCGTCGACAAGTTCGGAGACGACAGACGCACCGAGATCATGTTCGGGTTCGACGGCGACATGTCAATCGAAGACCTGATTCCGGAAGAGGAGATGGTGGTGACCGTGACCCGCGGCGGTTACATCAAGCGCACTCGCAGTGACAACTACCGCTCCCAGCACCGCGGTGGAAAGGGCGTCAAGGGCGCACAGCTGCGCGCAGACGATGTCGTCGAGCACTTTTTCGTGACCACCACGCACCACTGGTTGTTGTTCTTCACGAACAAGGGAAGGGTGTATCGCGCGAAGGCCTACGAGGTGCAGGAAGCCGGCCGCGACGCGAAGGGCCAGCACGTCGCAAACCTGTTGGCCATGCAGCCAGACGAGGAGATCGCCGCGATCCTCGACATTCAGAATTACGGGGCGGCCAAGTATCTCGCGTTGGCAACACGGGACGGCCTGATCAAGAAGACCGCACTGGCGGAGTACGACACGAACCGGTCGGGTGGAATCATCGCGATCAAGCTGCGCGAGGAGGACGAACTCATCTCGGCACTGCTGGTCGAGGAGGACTCCGACGTTCTGCTCGTTTCGAAGAAGGGGATGTCGATCCGCTTCACAGCAACGGATGACGCGCTCCGGCCGATGGGACGCTCCACGTCCGGCGTCATCGGAATGCACTTCCGTGGTGGCGACTCACTACTCGAGGCATCCGTGGTGGATGGCGACGGAGAGTACGTGTTCGTCGTGACGGAGGGCGGTTACGCGAAGCGGACATCCGCCGATCAGTACCGACTGCAGGGTCGAGGCGGGCTGGGAATCAAGGTCGCGAAGCTGAGCGATGACCGTGGAGACCTTGTTGGAGCTCTCATGGTGGCGGAGGACGATGAGGTTCTTGTGGTTCTTGCCAGCGGCAAGGTGGTACGCTCTGCCGTGGCTGAGGTTCCGGCCAAGGGTCGTGACACCATGGGTGTCGTCTTCGCGCGATTTGCTGAAGAGGACCGGATCATTGCCGTCGCACGAAACACCGAACGCAATCTTGTCGCCTCTGAAGAGGAGGATGAAGAAGACGGCGCCACCGGGAAGGAAGAAACCGTAGATGAGTAGTAGCGTCGCCGAGAAGCTGGCCAGGAAGTCCTCGCGGAGACCGTCGTCGAAGCAGGTTCGGCTGAAGCTGGTCTACATCGACTTCTGGTCGAGTGTGAAATTGTCGTTCCTGGTCGGCCTGTGTATTGCGATCATCGGCGTCGTCGGCATGTTCCTGGTCTGGACGGTACTCAACCAGACCGGAATCTTCGACCAGGTGAACAGCCTGTTCAAGGACATCTCCGGATCAGGCGGGACGGACCTCAAATCCATTCTCGGGCTCGGCCAGGTGATGGGCTTCGCAATCATTGTCGGCATTCTCGACGTGGTTGTGGTCACGGCGCTCGGTGCCATCTTCGCGCTGCTCTACAACTTGAGCGTGAAGATCACCGGCGGCCTCTTGGTCGGATTCACCAACAACTGAATCACCAATAACAGGCGGCTCGATTCGCGAGAAGTGGGTCGAGTCAGGTAGTCTTTCATCTGCCCAATCGGGGGTATAGCTCAGGCGGTTAGAGCGCTTCGCTGATAACGAAGAGGTCCCAGGTTCAAGTCCTGGTACCCCCACTCGGTTCGATTCACAGCAGAATCGGGCCTGTCCCACGGGGCCTTAGCTCAATTGGTAGAGCGCCTGCTTTGCAAGCAGGAGGTCAGGAGTTCGATTCTCCTAGGCTCCACCCTTCGCAGTCGATCCGCGCTACCTGCTCCGTATCGGGCACGCGAGTAGTGTGACCAGAGTGGATATCAGAGTCGCGGCGTATGCCGTCATCGTGGACGACGAGCGGCGCATCCTGCTGGCGCATTGGAACGAACACGGTCACAGCGGCTGGACGCTGCCCGGAGGCGGGTTGGAGCCCGGTGAGGACCCTGCGGATGCAGCGGTGCGAGAAATCAGCGAGGAGACCGGCTACGACGCCGTGCTGGACGGTCTTCTCGGGATCAACTCGCATGTCGTCCCAGGCGATCAGCGCATCGATGGATCCGGTCGGCCGCTGCACTCGCTTCGTATCGTGTACGGCGCCCACATCGTCTACGGCGATCTCACGAACGAACTCGACGGAAGCACGGACGAGGCAAGCTGGTTTGATATCACGGCCGTCGGGCGCCTCAATCGGGTCGGCCTTGTCGATGCCGCCCTGCGGATGGCGCGCCTGCCCTGAGAACCTACTCCGTCGTGTCGGACAGTGGAGCGGCGGAGTCGTCATCGGCGACCCAGAGCTCGTCGTCGGCACGGAACGTCTGCCAGACCGCGTATGCAACGCCGGCGAGGGCGATAGCGCCGACACCGATGGCGAACACGGTGCCGAAGCCCGGGCCTGATTTCTTCGCGACGACCGGCGCCTTGCGCGGCAACAACCTGCGGACCGCCGCCTGCACGCGCGCGTCGTTGGCGACATCCGCAACGCTCAACGCGGTGCCGAGGGCGGTGCCGATCGCGGGGACGATGTTGTTGTTCACGACGTCGCCAGCAGTGCGAGCCACGCGCCGTGTGTAGTGCGCGCCGCGATCGAGACCGGGCTGAACGTAGGTCGCATAGCCGTCGCGAACGCGCGGAGCCACTTCTTCTCGCGTGAGGTGCCCGGCCTGGCGACCGGCTTCGCGAGCGATCGAACTCGCGCGGTCCATTACCTCCTGCTGGGCGTGCCAGAGATCCTCAGCGTTCCCCCGAAGTCGGTTCAGTTCCTTTTGGCGCTTACGTGACAGACTCATCCGGACCTCCATTGCGTCGTGCAGCGAACTGAGTCCATCTTGCCACGCAATGCCCTGAGCGCGACCTGTCAGTGTAACGCGCCAGGGGATGCAAGAATTGAAAACATGTCTAAGCACACCGCTGTCGCAACACTCCACACCAATTATGGAGACATTGCCGTGAACCTGTACGGCAACCACGCTCCGAAGACCGTCAAGAACTTCGTCGGCCTGGCCACGGGTGAGATCGAATGGACACACCCGCGCACCGGCACCGCGAGCACCGACAACCTGTATGACGGCGTCGTTTTCCACCGCATCATCCCCGGCTTCATGATCCAGGGCGGCGACCCGCTCGGCACCGGCACCGGCGGGCCTGGCTTCCAGTTCGATGACGAGATCAATCCAGACCTCGATTTCACCGCACCGTACATGCTCGCCATGGCGAACGCCGGCATTCAGCAGGGTCACGGTACGAACGGCTCGCAGTTCTTCATCACCGTCGGAGCCACCACCTGGCTGCAGGGCAAGCACACGATCTTCGGCGAGGTCGCCGACGACGCCTCACGCGCCATCGTCGACAAGCTCGCCGCCGTTCCAACGGATGCCCGTGACCGGCCGCTCGACGACGTCGTGATCGAGTCGGTCACCGTCGTCGACGCGTAGGCCACACGTTTTCAGGAGGCTCGACCCCGTGACGCAGACTTCCCAGTCTGCCGCTAACTATTGCTACCGACACCCCAACAGGCAGAGCTTCGTGCTCTGCCAGCGGTGTGGTCGCACGATCTGCGGCGAGTGCCAGACCCCGGGTGCCGTCGGCGTGATCTGTCCGGAGTGCATGAAGCAGCAGCGCGCGACCGCGCCGCGGACGAAGCCCGCCATCCTCACCAGGATGACCGGTGCAGCGGCACCCGTCGTGACGTATGCGATCATCGGCATCTGCATTGTCGTGTTCATCCTGCAGTCTCTGCCGGGCATCGGTGGCACAGTGACGGATGCATTGCGGTACGCAGGCATCTACTCGTACCGTACCGGCGCGCAAGTGCCAGTGACCGGCGGACTCATGGTGGGATCTTTCGAACCATGGCGGATGTTCACTTCGATCTTCGCTCATGCAAGCATCATCCACATCGCGCTGAACATGTACACCCTGTGGCTGTTCGGCATGATCCTGGAACCCATGTTGGGGCGAGTTCGCTATCTCGTGCTGTTTCTGCTCAGCGGCCTGGCTGGTTCTCTTGGCGTGCTGGTTCTGACCCCGCCAAATGTCTCGGTGATCGGTGCATCGGGTGCGATCTTCGGCATGATGGCTGCGTTCCTCATCATCCAGCGCCGACTGGGCGGCAACGCGACGCAGTTGTTGATCCTGGTGGGTATCAACCTGGTGATCGGATTTGTGATCCCCGGAATCGCGTGGCAAGCACACTTGGGCGGCCTGGTCGGTGGCGCACTGGTCGGCCTGATCTACGTGGAAACCCGGCGGGCCTCACGGAAGAACCTTCAGATCGTTTTGCTGAGCGCGCTGACCGTCGTGATGATTCTGGTCAGCTGCTGGCGTCTGTTCGTGTGAAGGCTGCCCTTCGGCAAGCTCAGGACCGGTGGAAGTTATCCACAGGGTTTCCCACAATGGGGATAGTTACAGCCGTGTAATTGTCCCCGTAACTGAGGACACCCAGATGAGGACACCCAGATGAGGACACGCGGATGCGTCAGCGCCACCGCGTTGTCATCAAGAAGCCGACGAAGGCGATGCCGAAACCGATCAGGATGTTCCACGCACCGAGCTGCGGAATCGGGAACTGACTTTGGCTCACATAGAACACGACTATCCAGGCGAGTCCCACCAGCATGAAGCCCAGCATGAGGGGCTTGAACCACACCGGGTTCGGACTGTCGTCGCGGGAGGTAGCGGTCGCGGAGTCATCATTGCGCTCACGCTTCGATCGGGTCTTGGAGCCTGCCATAAGAACCAAGTGTAGCCGGTCGATTCCGGGCATCCACAGAGAGCCCTGCATGCTGCCACGGTAGAATCGCCCGTATGGACGAGCCGGACGCAGAAAGCGCATCCGACGGCTCACGGCAACCCACGCATCGCCTGGGTCGACGCCGACAGTCGGCGCGCGGGGTATCCGTGGTCGGTGTTTCCGGCGAGCTGCTGATCACTGCGGGCCTGCTCGTGTTGCTGTTTCTCGGTTGGCAGACCTGGTGGAACAGTGCGGTTCTCGCCGGGCAGCAGACATCCGCTGCGGCCGCGCAGAGCCAGCAGTGGATGGATCAAGGCGGTTCGAAGCAGGCACCGCCGTCCACATCGACCGCCACACCGGGAGCAGCTGGCGCAACAACCCCGGCGCCGGCCGATTACGGCCCGCCCCGCGTGATGCGACCCGTGGCGTTCGCGCAGCCGCTCGCCGTCATCTACGTTCCGCGCTTCGGCGCCGACTGGAAGCGCATCATCCGCGAGTCCGTCGACGTGCAGAGCGTTCTGAATAGTTACGACGCGGGAGTCGGGCATTACACAGGAACGCAGATGCCCGGTGCGGTCGGCAACTTCGCAATCGCCGCGCATGACACCGGCTACGGCAACGCGTTCCTCAACGTGTCAAAGCTGCAGCTCGGTGACAAGATCTACATACAGACCAAGGACGGCTTTTACACGTACGAGTTCCGCAATTTCCAGTACGTGCGCCCGACCGCTGTCAATGTGCTCCTGCCGGTGCCGCAGGCGCAGGGCGCGACAGCGACGGACCGCCTGATCACGCTTACGACCTGCAATCCGCCATATCACGCGCAGGAGCGGATCGCCGCGTTCGGAGTATTCGACTCCTGGCAGCCCCTGACCGACGTACCCGCAGCGATCGCCACGCAAGTGAACGGAGGCTGAGCAGTGTATGCAGCGTTGTGGCGCAGCCTGCCCGGACCGGTCTGGATGCGCATCATCATTGTTCTGATCCTGGTGGTCGCCGTTCTCTACGCGCTCGTCACCTGGGTGTTCCCCTGGGTCGACTCGATACTGGTCGGCAACGAAGAAGGCACGGTAGCAACATGACCCGCGTACTTGTCATCGACAACTACGACAGTTTCGTTTACACCCTCAACGGGTATCTGCGTGAACTCGGCGCAGAGACCGAGGTGTTGCGCAATGACGCGTTCCCCGTCGAAGAGGTGGAGGAACGCCTGACCCACTATGACGCCGTGCTGCTCTCACCTGGACCGGGCAAGCCGGCAGACGCGGGCGTCTCGATCCCGCTCGTCAAGGCCGCACTGCGCTCCGGCACACCCCTGCTCGGCGTGTGTCTTGGCCACCAGGCGATTGCGGAGGCGTTCGGTGCCACCGTCACGAACGCAGCAGAATTGATGCACGGCAAGACATCACTGGTCAGCCATGACGACAGCTCCTTCTATGACGGGGTGCGCCAGCCGTTCATTGCAACGCGCTACCACTCGCTTGCAGTGGTCGCGGAGACGGTTCCTGCCGAGCTGATCGTAACCGCGCGCACGGAGGGCGGCGTGATCATGGGCGTGCGGCACGAAAGCGCACCGATCTTCGGTGTGCAGTTCCATCCGGAATCCGTGCTCACACAGGACGGCTATCGGATGCTCGGCAACTGGCTTGTCGAGGCAGGCCTCACGACCGCGCACGAGACTGCGCGCCACCTGGATCCGCTGCTGGTCAGTGATCAGCCGTTGCAGTAGGTGATCGTCACCGTTGACCCCTGCGGGACCAGGCCCGGTGCCAGGGACTGATGGTTCACGAGCGTGCCTGGTTGCGCCGGGCAGGACGGATCCGGTTGCGGATCGGCGGTCAGCTGCAAGTTCGGGGTCTGAAGGAGGCTCGTGGCTGCTGCGATCGACTGGCCGGTGAGATCCGGCAGTGTGACGCTCCCGTTCGAGACGACGAAATTGATGGTGTCGCCCTCGTGTGCTCGTGCGTTTGCCTTCGGGTCTGTGCTGATCACGACGTTGGCCGGCACTGTCGGAGAATCTTGCTGATTGATCTGGCCGAGCTGAAAACCGGCCGCCGTCATGGCCGTTTTGGCGGCGTCGATCGACTGTCCCGTCACATCGGCAACGGTAACGCCCTTTTTGCCACTGGACACGTAGATCGTGACCTGATCGCCCTTCTGAGCGATGATTCCAGCGGCCGGGTCCGTACGGATCACCTTACCGGACGACACGGTCGCGCTTTCCTCGTTGGTAATCGACCAGGTCAGATCTTTTTTCTTGAGTTCAGTGGTTGCCTGGTCCAGGGTCTTGCCGACGACACTCGGCACGGTTCGCGACACATTGGACAGTTGAGTCGACGGCGTTTGACTGAACACCCACAGCACCAGGGCGACAACGATGATCACCACGCAGAGGATGCCCGCCCAGATCCACACGACGGGCGGGCGATTCTGCGTGCGCACCATCGTGTCGTCTTCGGTCAACTGGCGTAACGCGGCTTCTGTTCCAGTGATACCGCCCGTCGGTGTGCCGAACAGTGTCTCCGAGAACGCGTCGTGTTGGCGGTGCACCGGAATCTTGCCTGCGCCGGCCGCCTCGAGTTCACGGCGGAAGTCGGCAGCACTCTGATAGCGGTCGGCGCGATCCTTGGCCAGCGCGTGCAGCACGACGGTGTCGAGGGCCGGTGACACCTTCGGATTGACCAGGCTAGGCCTGGTGGGCGGCTCGCTGACGTGCTGGTAGGCGACCGCCACCGGGGTGTCACCGCGGAACGGTGCCCGACCGGTCAGCATTTCGAATAGCACGACGCCTGCGGAATACAGATCGCTGCGTGCGTCGACCGTCTCACCCTTGGCTTGCTCCGGCGAGAAATAGCTCGCCGTGCCGAGGATCGCAGTGGTCTGCGCAACGGTCGCGGACGAGTCGCTGATCGCGCGCGCGATGCCGAAGTCCATCACTTTCACCTGGCCGGTCTGCGTGATCATCACGTTTCCCGGTTTGATGTCGCGATGCACGACACCGGCGCGGTGCGAGTATTCCAGGGCGGTCAGGATGCCCACTGCGATACGCACGGCCTCGGCGGACTCGAGCGGACCCTCTTTGATGATGTCGCGCAGCAGCCGCCCGTCGACGTATTCCATGACGATGAACGGCGCCTGAACCTCGCGTCCGGTCGCATCGCGGAGCGTTTCTTCGCCTGCGTCGAATACGCGCACGATGGTCGGGTGCGCCATTCGCGCCGCAGATTGTGCCTCCTGGCGGAAGCGGGTGCGGAACGCCGGATCGGTGGCGAGCGAAGACTTGAGAAGTTTGATGGCGACAGTGCGGCCGAGTCGCGTGTCCGTACCCCGATACACGTCGGCCATGCCGCCGTGGCCGATCAGATCGCCCACCTGGTACCTGCCAGCGAGGATGCGGCGGTCTTCGGTCACACGGCTCTCCAGTTCAGGGCTCTCCACTTTGGTGTTGTCACGTACACCGTTCTCCGGTTCAGGCAACACTAGCGCCTAGTGTATCGGGGTCAAGCTGGGCATCCGCTAGGGCTTGACGGGCACCGAGAGCGACTGCGTCGACTGTGGCGACTCAACGGACTCGCCACAGTAGACGGTGTACGTCACGGCGACCGTCTTGCCTGCGGCGGTCGAGGGCACGGTCCAGGATGTTCCGGCGCCGGATCCGGAGACCGGTCCCTGTCCCTTACCATCGATGTACAGTTGGTGGCCGGTGAGGTTCTGTCCCGCCGGGCACTGCGCAGCACCCCAGGTGAACTGCGCTTGGTCGCCAACGTTGAGTGGTGGCGTCGGCGATGCGAGCGTCACGGCATCCGTCGGTGCGCTGGGCTGCACGACGGGGCCGTAGAAGGTCAGCGTGATCGTTGAGGCGAATGGCACGGTGCCCGTCGGGTTCACACTGTAAACGGTGTTGACCTGAGCCGCCGTCGTGGCTGCCTTGCCCTGGTTGTTCTGGATGTTTTTGAAGCCGAGGGCGTTCAGCGCGGCGGTTGCCTGCTCAACGGTCTTTCCGACATAATCGGCCTGATTGACTGCACCAGACGTCGGTGCGGGAGCACTCGTCTGCGAGGGCGTTTGCGACGGCGTCTGCGATGGCGTCGAGACGGACGTCGACGAACTCGCCGGTGGCGTTGGAGTCTGCTTCTGGTTGAGCAGAGCGATGAGTGTTCCGCCGAGCACGAGGATCAACAGGACGATCAGTGCGATCAGCGGCCACGTCCACGGGCTGCGTTTCTTGGTCTTCTTCTCGTCTGCGGCCCCGGCGGCTGCAGCAGCCGCTGCCGTCGGGGTGGCCAGCACCGTTGTGGCATCAGTCGCGCCTGCCATCGAAGCGGGCAACAGCATGGTGAGGCCGTCCGGTTCGCCGGATGCATTCGCCAGCACAGCAGGAACCGCCGCGGCGGCCGCCGCGACGTCTCCTCGGCGCAGAGCTTGTGCCGCGCGCGCGAGATGCGCTGCGCTGGCGGGGCGATCCTGCGGGTTCTTCGCGATGCAGGCGTACACGAGGTTGCGTACCGGTTCGGCGACGGTGACGGGCAACTCGGGCGGCGCCTCATTGATCTGCGCCATGGCGATCGCGACCTGCGATTCCCCGGTGAACGGCCGGCGACCCGCCAGACATTCGTATGCGACGATGCCGAGCGAGTAGATGTCGGTCGTGGGCGACGCGGGATGCCCGCTCGCTTGCTCAGGAGAGAGGTACTGGACCGTCCCCATCACCTGACCCGTGGCGGTCAGCGGAACCTGGTCCGCGATCCGGGCGATGCCGAAGTCGGTGATCTTGACGCGGCCATCCGGGGTGATCAGCAGGTTTCCCGGCTTGATGTCACGGTGCACGAGGCCGGCGGCGTGCGCGGCGTGCAGGGCCGCCGCCGTTTGGGCCACGATGTCGAGAGTCTTGTCGCTGGAGAGCGTGTGCTCCCGTTCGAGGATGGTGGACAGCGCCTCACCGGGCACAAGCTCCATCACGAGGAAGGCGCTGCCGTCCTCCTCGCCGTAGTCGAACACGTTGGCGATGCCTTCATGATTGACCAGCGCGGCGTGCCGTGCCTCAGCACGGAAACGCTCGAGGAAACCCGGGTCGCCCAGGTACTCGTCCTTCAGGATCTTGATGGCGACGGTGCGCCCGATCACCCGATCGGTCGCCTGCCATACTTCGCCCATGCCGCCGATCGCAATGCGCGACTGCAGCTCGTAACGTCCCCCGAAGGTGAGCCCTGCTGTGGGTCTCATTTACTCAGCACCGCCTCTAGTACTTTCTTCGCGATCGGGGCGGCAACGGCATTGCCGTTACTGCTCTGACCGAGTCCGCCACCATTTTCAACTACGACTGCAACGGCGAATTCGGGATTGTCAGTCGGCGCAAACCCGGTGAACCACAGTGTGTAGGGATTGGTGCCCTCGTTCTGTGCTGTTCCGGTCTTCCCGCCCACACTGACCCCGTCTATTCTTGCATTACCTGCGACCCCGTTCGCCACGTTGTTGACCATCAGCTCCGTCATCGTGGTCGCAACGTCTGAGCTGATCGCCCGCCCGAATTCCTTGGGCTGAAAGCCTGTTCCTGCGACCTGCGTGAGGGAGGGAGTCTGCACCGATTCGATCAGATTCGGTTGCATGACGACGCCGCCGTTGGCGATCCCGGCAGAGACCAGCGCCATCTGCAGAGCGGTCGCCGTGTCGCTCGCCTGACCGAACGAACTCATACCGGTTTGCGCCGGGTCACCGGCGTAGCCCGGGTAGGCACTCACCGACGAGGTCATCGGGATCGTGAAGGCCTGGTTGAAACCAAACGCCTCCGCCTGCTTTTTGATCGTCGGCGACTTGAGCTCGATGCCGAGTTCCGCCATCGGAATATTGCACGACAGTTGCAATGCTGTCGCGATCGACACTGTCGCGCCGGGCCCACAGGTGGTGAAACTGTCGTTGCGCACGACGGTGTTCGTGCCCGGCAACGTGAAGCTCGCGAGGTTCGGCAGCTGACTGTCCTTCGTGTACTTGCCCGTCGACAGTGCTGCGGATGCGACGACCAACTTGAAGGTCGACGCGGGCGGATTGAGGTCGGTGTATGCCTTGCTGACGAGAGGATTGCCCGGTGCGTTGACGAGCGCCTGGTAGGTGGCATCCACCTGCTTGGAGTCGTGGGAGGCAAGCGTGTTCGGGTCGAACGAAGGTGTGGACGCCAGCGCGAGGATTCGTCCGGTTTTCGGCTGGATCAGCACCACGGCGCCCTGCAGGCTTCCGAGCGCATCGTATGCCGCCTTCTGAGCGACCGGGTCGATCGTGGTCTCGACCGAGTTACCCTGCGGGCTTTTGCCGGTGAGGATGTTGTTCAGTCGCTCGAGGAAGGTCGTGTTCGACGTTCCGCTCAACTGGGTGTCGAGGGCGCCTTCGATGCCGGTGGCCTGCCCGTTGATGGGGAAGAAGCCGGTGATCGGCGCGTACAGCGGCCCGTTCGTGTACACCCGCTGGTACTTGTAGTCGTCTGTGCTGGGCACAGATTGTGCGACCGGTTGCCCCGCGACCAGGATGGCTCCGCGCTGAACGTTGTAACCGTCCAGTCGCGTGCGCGAGTTGCGCTGGTCGGCGTTCAGACTATCCGCGGTGCCGACCTGGATCACCGATGTCGACACGAACAGCGCAATGAACATGAGCAGCACGACGATGCTCACTCGTTTGAGTTCCCGGTTCATCAGCTCACCACCATTCTGGGCTGGTTTCGCACCGTATCAGAAAGCCTTAACAGTAAAGCGACGATGATCCAGTTCGCGACCAGCGATGATCCGCCCGCCGCAAGGAACGGCGTCGTCAGCCCGGTCAATGGGATCACCCGGGTGATGCCGCCGATCACGACGAAGGTCTGCAGTGCAACCGTGAACGACAGGCCGACCGCCAGAAGCTTGCCGAAATCATCCTGGCCGGCGAAGCCGATGCGGAAGCCGCGGGAGACGAACAGCAGGTAGAGGCACAGGATGGCGAACAGCCCGATCAGGCCGAGTTCTTCGCCGATGCTGGCGATGATGTAGTCGCTGTTGGCCACCGGTGTGATGTAGGGCTGTCCTTCGCCGAACCCCGTGCCGAGCAAACCGCCGTGTGCAAGGCCGAACAGGCCCTGCACCAACTGGTAACTCCCCGCGAACGCCTTGTCGTACTGATGCTGGCTGAACGGATTCAGCCAATTTTCGAAGCGTCCTTGCACGTAGCTGAGCGCCTGGCTTGCGATCAGTGCACCGCCGACGAACAGGATCAACCCGATCAGCACCCAGCTCACGCGCGCCGTTGCGACGTAGATCATCACCAGGAAAAGCCCGAAGTACAGCAGGCCCGTGCCGAGGTCGCGCTGGAAGACGATCACCGCCATCGAGATGGCCCACAGCACCACGATCGGCAGAAGATCGCGCAATCGCGGAAAGCGCACTCCCAAAAACTTCGTTCCGGTCATCGACAGTGAGTCGCGGTGCTGCACGAGATATCCGGCGAAGAAGATGGCCAGGGCGATCTTCGCGATCTCACCCGGCTGGAAGGTGAAGGTGCCGATTCCGATCCAGACCCGAGCGCCGTTCACCTCCTTGCCGATCAGCGGAAGCATCGGCAGCAGCAGAAGAACGATGGCGGTCAGGCCTGCGAGATACGTGTAGCGCTGTAGAACGCGGTAATTGCGGATGAGCAGCATGACGATGATGCTGCAGACGATTGCGATGGCCGTCCAGACGATCTGGCGCACCGCTGCGCTCTCCCATCCGCTCGCGTTGTAGGCGAGATCGATGCGGTAGATCTCTGCGATGCCGATACCGTTGAGCACGGTCGCGATCGGCAAGATGAAGGGGTCTGCATTCGGCGCGATGAACCGCATCGTGATGTGCAGTCCGAACACGAGGATCGCAAGCCCCGCACCGAGGAACACCAGGGTGAGATCAATGTGGCCGAGCGCGCCGAGTTGCACGAGCACCACGGCGATCGCGTTGATGACGCAGGCGAAGATCACAAGCGCCAGCTCGAGGTTGCGGAGCTTGGCAGGCAGTCGCAGGCGCTTGACTTTGCCCGCATCCGTTCCCGGACGCGGCGCATTCTGCGCAGGGGAGATCTGATTACTGTCCGGCATTGGCCAACTGATTCACGATGCGCTCGGCATCCTCGAGGGAGTCTGCGTTGATGGTCTGTTCGACCTGCTGCCGCTCATAACTGCTCAACTCGGAGACGTGAGTTGTGGTCTCCTGATAAATGTGCGACAGCGAGATCGGACCGAGGTCTTGCTGCACGCCGGAGAAGATCGCGACGTTGCCGTCCGAGGCCGCACCGACAAAGTAGCGGGACTGAGTCCATTGATAGCCGAGCACCAACGCCAACACGATCGCGATCACGAGCAGCACCGCGGCGGTCAGCCAGGTGATTTTGCGCCGGCGCGCCCTGCGCTGATCCTCTTCGATCAGTTCACCCAGGTAGTCCTCGGTCTGCGGTTCGAAGTGTGTGGGCCCCGTGGCCGGCTTCATCGGATGCAGCAGCAGGTTCGGAACCCACGTCTTGGCGCGCGTCGGCTCTTGCGCGAACGCGAGTGGAGCTGCGGCGGACCCGACCGTGACCGGCTCCTTCGCCGCTTGTCCCCTGTCGATGTCCAGGACGACGACGGTGACATTGTCGGGGGCGCCGGCATCAAGGCTCGCGCGCACGAGCTTTTCGCTGACAGCCTTCGGTGAATCATCCAGGTTCGACACGATGCCGGCCAACTCATCGGCCTTGACGACACCGCTGAGACCGTCCGAACAGAGCAGCCAGCGATCGCCCGGCAGGGTGTCGTGCGTCCACGTGTCGATCTCCGGGTGCGCGTCGACGTCGCCGAGCACGCGCATCAAGACGGAGCGCCGCGGATGCACGAGCGCCTCATCCGCGGTGATCCGGCCGGTGTCGACCAGGCGCTGCACAAACGTGTGGTCGACGCTGATCTGCGTCAACTCGCCGTCGCGGAGCAGGTAGATGCGGGAGTCGCCGATGTGGGCCAAGGCGACCTTGTCGCCGACCCGCGCGATGGCGCTCACAGTCGTTCCCATCCCGGTCAATTCCGGATGCTCGAACACCGTCTCCGAAAGCAGCGCGTTGGCCGCGATCAGGGCAGACTGCATCGAGAACAGGGCTTCCTCGGCGGTCGCGTACGGGGCATCCACTTCTTTGATGCGATTGAGTGCGATTGCCGACGCGACATCACCGCCCGCGTGCCCGCCCATGCCGTCTGCGACGACGAAGAGATCACGGCCGGCGTAGCCGGAATCCTGGTTGTTCGCCCGGATCTTGCCCACATGGGACAGTGCGGCGGCTCGGTTGACCTGCGCCATGCACTACCGCCGAAGTTCGAACGTGGTCGTTCCGATTTTGATCGGAGTGTTCAGGGTCACCTCGGTGGGCACGCTGACCCGCGTGCCGCCGAGGAAAGTGCCATTGGTCGAGTCGAGGTCTTGGATCATCCACTTGTCGTTCCAGAGCATCAGGCGCGCATGATGAGTGGAGGTGTAATCGTCGCGGATGATCAGGCCGGAGTCGCCACTGCGGCCGATCGTGAGCGGGTCACGCCCGAGCGGCAGTTGTGTGCCCTGCTTCGGCCCGGACGTGATCACCAGGTGTCCGGCCGTGAGGATTGTGGCCACCGGATTTCCGTTGGTCGAGTCGGCGCTGGATGATCGCGTCGGGCGGGGCACCGCGACGGGAGCCGTTCCGCGCGCGGGCGTGGCCAGCGGCGTGACGACCGGCGGTGTAACCGGCGGTGCTGCTGCAACGTTCGGAGTGGCGCCTGGGACGTTTGCGAATGGTGACCCGGCGGCATCCGTGGGGAGCTTGCGCACGCGCTGGCCGAACAGGTCCGTGCGCAGTGCGTAGACGACGGCGAAGACGAACAACCAGATGAGCAGGAGGAACCCGATGCGTAAGACGAGCAGGGTGAGTTCGCTGGTGTTCACGAGTCGCTCCAGAAGCCGCCGATGTCGTTGTTCGGTGGCAGGTTGCTGGGAGGCAGGTCGTTTCTGCGCGTTGCATCATCGAAGCGCGGTTGTGTCGGGCTGGAGAGGGTGGCTTGGGGGAGCACCTTGAACACGATACTGGTGCGGCCGATCAAGATGACGGAATTCGGCTCCATAATGGCCTTCGTGACGGGCTGGCCATTCAGCCTGGAGCCGTTGGTGGAGCCGAGGTCGCGCACCTGGGCGCGGTTGCCGTCCCAGATGACCTCGACGTGCTTGCGCGAGATGCCGGTGTCGTTGACGGTGATATCAGCCTCGCTGCCGCGCCCGATGACCGTGCGTGCCTGCACGAGAGGGTATCGTTTGCCGGCGATGTCGAGCACGGGTGCCCAGGAGACGGATCCCTGCACGTTCTGCGAGTCGACTTCGAGAATGCCGGTGCTGAGGCCGTCGTCCTCGGCCAAGTTGATCGAGATGCCGCCGGCGAACTGGTAGTGCTGGCTGGTTGCGTGCTGCTGAACGAACTGTGTCAATTCGTCGGTGAGGGTCGGGCCGATCGCGCGCATCCGCGTGTAGTCGCTGGGCGACATCCGCAGGGTGAACTGATTCGGTGCCAGGATGCGGTCGCGTGTGACGACGGCCGCCTTCGTGTCGAGCTCGCGGCGGAGTGCGCTTGTGAGCTCGACTGGTTGCAACCCCGAACGGAAGGTCTTCGCGAACGCGCCGTTGACGGCACGCTCGAGACCTTTCTCGAAGTTGTCCAGAATGCCCACTGGTCTCCCGCTTGTTCACTGGCTTGTTCGCTGGGTCGTTCGATGGCGCGACTATGTGCATGTTAGTCGGAACCGGTGTAAGGCCGCTTGTGAGTCGATGTGAAGGGTGCGAAATGGCGCCCGGATGGAGAGCTGCGGTGCGTGCGCGCTGCGTGCGCGTTCCGCGCGCGGGCGTGTGTGCGCTGGCCCGGAGATTTGACGACCGCCCGGACCGGCATCCGTATTCCGGTCCGGGCCAGCGCTCAAAGTCCGGGCCACAGTGACAGGCGTGGCGTCGCAAAATGGCATCCGGAGCCGCGTCATGCTAATGTCGCTGAGTCGGCACGCGTGCGCGCCGACGTGTGCGCGCGAGTGGCGGAATTGGCAGACGCGCTGGCTTCAGGTGCCAGTGCTCGAAAGGGCGTGGGGGTTCAAGTCCCCCCTCGCGCACAGTGGGTGGTATAAAGCGTCCCCGTTCGTGGCGGCATCTCTCGAGGTCGAAGTGAAGTCCTCAGTTGCCCGAGGGCTTTTGCGCTGAACCCGCCTCCCCTGGCACGGCAAGCCTTATCGTGGGGCCGCTAAGGGCTCCCGCTGCGAGCGTGACGACCAATAGGAGCACCGCCGGGACGACAAGTGCACCACGCAGACCCACAAGTCTGCTGGTGAAGCCGATGAGTGCGGGGCCGAGTAAGAACCCTGCGTAACCCATTCCGACGATGATCGAGAGACGACGTCCGGCACCAGCACTGGTCAATTGTCCCGCGTAGGAGTAGATCTGCGGCGTAATGCTGGTGCTAGTGCGGCGCGGCCCCAGGTGTCCGGTGATCGTGTGACGGTGTCGCTTCGGCCGATGAACGTGGGGATCGCAGCGAGCTCGTGGCCGTATTCAACGGCCGATTCGACGGAGCACGATGCGTTGCGAGGTGATGCGTTGCGAGGTGGTGGATCGGAGGTCTTCACCGCGGAGCTCGCGCCATATAACCGCTGGGCCGAGCGTGGTCCGTCGACGATGCGCGTGTGGCTTCCGGTACATCACGCGGAGTAAGCCGCGACGGATGAGCGTCGCCGCGTCCGGGTCGCCCGCGTGTCCCGCGGTCGTTAGAAGGGTGGTGGGTCGGTGTTGTGGACGCGTCCTCGGGGGCTTTCCCATTGGATGGTGCCGTCGGGGTGGCGGATGATTTTCCAGAGGCTGTGGTGTTTGAGTCGGTGTTCGCCGCGGCAGACGGGTGCCAGGTTTTGCAGGGTGGTGGTGCCGTGGAATTGCCAGTCGAGGCTGTGATCGATGTCGCAGTCGATGGCGAGCCGGTTGCAGCCGGGGAAGGAGCAGAACGTGTGGGTGGCCAGGATCCACCGTTTCAGGTCGGCGGGGACTGTGTAGCTGGTGCGGTCCACGTCCAGGATCGCACTGGTCACCGGGTGGGTGAGGATGCGGTAGAACGAGGGTGCCTTCCCGGCCAGACGCCGGGCGGTGTCCGCGTCGATGGGACCGTACCCGTTCAGACGGCACGGCTGCGGCGTGACCGACCGGCCGGGTTGCTCCGTGTGTCCGAGCTGTTCCGTTTGCTCGGGCCGCTCCGTGTGGTTGGCCTGTTCCGTGTGGTCGGTTGTGGCGGTGTTGGGGTTGAGGAGGGTGAGGACGGGGACGGTGATCATGACGGTGGCTTTGACTTCGTGGGGTGTGCCGTCTCCGGTGAGCAGGTCGGCGGTGACGTCGGCGCGGATTTGGCTGATGGTGCGGGTTTCGCCGGGCAGGCCGGCGAGGTGTTTCGCGGTCGCGTTCACGCGGGCGTAGGCGCGGTAGGCGGCATCGGCCGGTTGCAGCATCCCCAGCCAGGCCATCCCGTCCGCACCGGGCTCCACCCAGATGCGCCGGTCCTCCCGTGCCCGGGCGTGCCGCACCGCCAATGGTTCGGCGGCGAGTTTCTCGGCCAGGCTGCGGGCCAGCAGGCGCATCCGGCCCGCATTGACGGTGCGGGCCGGGCCGGCCAGGGTGGTGCCGTATTCGGCCCAGACCATGTCATCCGCGGGCAGTGCCGTGCTGTTGTCCAGGATGGCGCGCACGTTCGGGTAGGAGATCTCCCCCTGAACGAAGTCGGCCCACACGGTCGGCAACCGTGATGTCAGCGTTTCGGCGTCGTGGAGGCGGTTACGGACCGTGTTCGGCCCGACACCGAGGCTGGTGGCCAGTTCGGCGATCGCGGCCCGTTCCGCGAACTCCAGGCGGTCCCGCTCCGTGCGAGCGTTCTCGCTTTCGGCGGGTGGGCCGACGAAGACTTCCGGGAAGTCGCGGGCTTCTCGGATCGTGGCGTGGATCGCCACCAACTGGCCGGCGGTGGCCCGGGCGATCTGGCGCACCGCGTACTGTGCCCGGGCGACCTGCCCATCAACACGCACACCCGGGTCCACCTCCGCCGGCGGCAGCGTCTCGAACGGGTCATCGAGCAGATCGGCGCTCAGCAGGTCGGCGCTCAGCAGGTCGGCGCTCAGCAGGTCGGAATCCAGCAGGTGGGAATCCGGAACACGGGGA